>NZ_JBITEZ010000007.1:0-549455 GCF_044455665.1 Nonomuraea sp. NPDC051191
GCCCCCCCCCCCCGGCCGCCCCCCCCCCCGCCCCCGGCCCCCCCCCGCCCCCCCCGCGGCGCCCCCCCCCCCCCCCGCGCCCCGCCCCCCCCCCCCCCGCGCGGGGGGACGTGCGGGCGGGGCCCAGCCAACCCCGCCCGCACTGGCTTCGGCCGATCCGCGAGGCCCCGGCCACGGCGACGTTCGTGGCCGGGGCGGCCCCGGGGAGGGTCAGGCGGCGATCGGCGAGTAGGTCGCGGCGTCGCCGCTCAGTGCGGTGCTGGTCCGGCCGTCCACGCCCACCGGCAGGTCGCCGGCGATCGTGACCCGGTGCAGGCGGCGGGGACGGTCGCCGAAGTCGTGCACCACGCGGTGCTGGGTGGCCCGGTTGTCCCAGATCGCCACGTCGCCGGGCGACCAGCGCCAGCGCACGGTGTTCTCCACCTCGGTGACGTGCTCCTGGACCAGCCGGATGATCGAGCCGGACGTGTGCCCCGACAGGCCGCTCAGCCGCTTGGCGAAGTCGCCGAGCAGGATCGAGCGCTCGCCGGTCTCCGGATGCACGCGCACGACCGGGTGCTCGGTCTCGAACAGGGTGGAGGTGAACGCCTCGGCGTGCTCGCGGGCCCGCTCGTCGACGGTGGCGGCGCGGACGTAGTCGTACTGGTTGGTGTGCACGGCGCGCAGCCGGTCGAGCAGGTCGCGCAGCTCGGCGGGCAGATTGTCGTACGCGCTGACGGTGTTGGCCCACAACGTGTCGCCGCCGGCCTCCGGCACGACGACCGCGCGCAGCACCGAGGCGAGCGGCGGCCGGTCCACGAAGGTCACGTCGGTGTGCCAGCGGTCGACCTTGTGGCCGTTGCTGTAGTCGAGGTCCAGGATGTGGGCGTTGCCGTGCAGCGCGGGCACGGTCGGGTGGGCGGCGGTCGGCTCGCCGAGCAGCCGGGCGAAGCCCACCTGGCCCTGCTCGTCGAGGTGCTCCTGGCCGCGCAGGAAGATCACTTTGTGGGTGAGGAGGGCCTGGCGGAGCTCGGCCACGACATCGGGGCGCAGGTCGGGGGCGAGCCGCACACCGGTGATCTCGGCTCCTAAACGGCCGGCCACGGGGGTGATGGTCAGGGATGGCAGGGTCGGCATGGTGTCCTTCCTTCCGTACGCCTCCACCGTAGATAAAAACCAACTAAATTGGTAGGGCTTGACGGAATGCGATCACCGTGCTGGGCTGAAAGACGTTTCACGGACGCCAGAAAGGACTCGGCATGCCTGTGGAGTTTCTCGGTATCGGCGGCACCAACGACGGCTCGGAGACCTCACCCCGCTCGGGCCCGTCCTTCGACAAGCAGTACACGCTCCGGCTCGCGCGGGCCCACCAGGAGCACGGCTGGGACCGGGTGCTGTTCGCCTACGGCTCCGGCTCGCCCGACCCGGCCCAGGTGGCCGCGTACGTCGCGAGCAGGGTCGAGGACCTGGGGATCCTGCTGGCCCACCGGCCGAACGTGTCCTACCCGACGTACGCGCTCAAGACCTTCGCCACCCTCGACCAGATCAGCGACGGCCGCCTGACCGTGCACTTCATCACCGGCGGCAACGACCACGAGCAGGGCAGGGAGGGCGACCGCCTGACCAAGGACGAGCGGTACGCCAGGACCGGGGAGTACATCCGGATCGTCAAGAAGGGGTGGACCTCCAGGGAGCCGTTCGACCACGAGGGCGCCCACTACTCCTTCAGGGACTTCGTCTCCGACGTCTTCCCGGTCCAGCGGCCGCGGCCCCAGGTCTCCTTCGGCGGCTCGTCGCCCGCGGCGTACGCGGCGGGCGGGGCCGAGGCCGACGTCTACTGCCTGTGGGGCGAGCCGCTGGCCGAGACCGCGCAGCAGATCGCCTCGGTCAAGGAGGCAGCCCGCGCGGCCGGGCGGGCCGACGTGCCGCGCATCCAGGTGGCCTTCCGGCCGATCATCGCGCCCACCGAGGAACTGGCCTGGGAGAAGGCGCACCGGATCCTGGGCGAGCTGCGACAGGGCGGGGCGAACCCGCGGCGGCGTCCGTCGGGCCCGCCGCAGAACGCCGGGTCGCGGCGGCTGCTGGAGGTGGCCGCCAGGGGTGAGCGGCACGACCGCGCCCTGTGGACGCCCACCGCGGCGGCCACCGGCGGCGCGGGCAACTCCACCGCCCTCGTCGGCACCCCGGAGACGGTGGCGCGGGCCCTGCTCGACTACTACGACCTGGGCGTGGAGATCCTCTCGGCGCGCGGCTACGCGATCCTGGACGACGCCGTCGACTTCGGCCGGCACGTCATCCCGCTCGTCCGCGCGGAAGTGGCCAGACGCGACGCCGCGCGCACCGACCGCGGCGAAGCCGGGCGTGCGGACCATGACGCTGCATGACACGGCCGCGGCCGTGCCCGCCGCCGGGCCGCAGGAGGCCGCGCCGAAGGTCGTGACCGCCCGCCACCCGTTACGGGCGGCGGCCGCGCTCGGTGTGCTGGTGCTGCTGGCGATGGCGGCCAACGCCCTGGTCACCAACCCGGCGTGGGATTGGGACGTCGTCGGGACGTACCTGTTCGCGCCCTCGGTCGTGCGCTCGGTGCTGCTGACGCTGGAGCTGACCGGGCTGGGCATCGGGCTCGGGTTCGGGCTCGGCACCCTGCTCGCCCTCATGCGCCTGTCGTCCAACCGGCTGCTGTCGTCGGTGGCGTGGGGGTACGTGTGGTTGTTCCGCTCGGTGCCGCTGATCCTGCAACTGCTGTTCTGGTACAACCTGGCGCTGCTGTACCCGAGGTTGTCGTTCGGGGTGCCGTTCGGGCCCGCCTTCTTCGACGTCGGCACGATGGACCTGATCGGGCCGGTCACCGCCGCCGCGCTCGGGCTGGCGCTGCACCAGGCCGCCTACGCCGCCGAGATCGTCCGCGGCGGCCTGCTGTCGGTCGATCCGGGGCAGCGCCTGGCCGCGGCGGCGCTGGGCATCCCGAGGGTCCGCCGGATGTTCCGGATCATCCTTCCGCAGGCCATGCGGACGATCGTGCCGAACGCCGGGAACGAGATCGTCGGCCTGGTCAAGGGCACCTCGGTGGTCTACATCATGGCCCTGCCCGAGCTGTTCTACCAGGTGCAGGTGATCTACAACCGCAACGGCAGGGTGATGGCGCTGCTGCTGGTCGCGACCGTCTGGTACTTCGTCCTGACCACCACGCTCTCGGTCGTCCAGCACTTCCTGGAACGCCACTACGGCAGGGGCCGCTCATGATGGTGGAACTGGCCGGGGTGCACAAGAGCTTCGGCGCGCTGCACGTCCTCAAGGGCATCGACCTGCGCGTACGGCAGGGCGAGGTGGCGGTGGTGCTCGGCCCGTCCGGCTCGGGCAAGTCCACCCTGCTCCGCGTGATCAACCACCTGGAGAAGGTGGAACGCGGGACGGTCACGGTCGACGGCGAGCTGCTGGGCTACCGGCGGGCCGGCGACAGGCTGTACGAGCTGCCCGAACGCGAGATCCTCCGCCAGCGCACCAGCATCGGCTTCGTCTTCCAGAACTTCAACCTCTTCCCGCACCTGACCGTCAGCCAGAACGTGGCCGAGGCGCCGCTGTCGGCCCGGCGCCGGCCGCGCGGCGAGGTGGCCGAGCTGACCGCCCGCCTGCTCGACCGGGTCGGGCTTGCCGACAAGGCGGCGGCCTACCCGCGCACGCTCTCCGGCGGCCAGCAGCAGCGCGTCGCCATCGCCAGGGCGCTGGCCCTGGAGCCCAAGGTGGTGCTGTTCGACGAGCCCACCTCCGCCCTCGACCCCGAGCTCGTCGGCGAGGTCCTGGAGGTCATGAAGGACCTGGCCCGCAGCGGCACCACCATGATCGTCGTCACGCACGAGGTCGGCTTCGCCCGGGAGGTGGCCGACACCGTCGTGTTCATGGACGAAGGCCGCATCGTCGAGCGGGGCCCGGCCGCGCAGGTCCTCGACGCCCCGCGCCACGCGCGCACGCGCGCCTTCCTCGGCAAGGTCCTCTGATCACAAGGAACCCTCATGCGTCTGATCGCCGTGCCCGCCCTTCTGCTGCTCCTGTCCGCCACCGCCACCGTCACCGCCTGCGCGGCCGAGCCCGCGCTCGTCCCGAAGGCCGGCCCGGGGGCCGCCGCCCCCGCGGGCGCCGGCCGCGTCATCGACACCGGCCCCGACCAGAAGCGGGTGCGCACCGGCAAGGTCGCGGGCATCGCCGCCCGGGTGCCCGCCGAGATCGCCCGGGACGGCCGGCTCACCGTCGGCTTCAGCGGCCAGGGCTCGCCGCCGCTGGTCTTCCCGGCCAGTGACGACACCACGCTGATCGGCGTGGAGACCGACCTCGCCCAGCTGGTGGCCGACGTGCTCGGCCTCGAACTGGCCCCGGAGAGCTCGTCCTGGGAGAACCTGTTCCTCGGCGCCAGGTCCGGCAAGTACGAGGTCGTGCTCAACAACGTCACCGTCACCGAGGAGCGCAAGGACGTCTACGACTTCGCGACGTACCGGATCGACCAGCTCGGCTGGCAGGTGCCCGCGTCCAGTCCGATCAGGAAGATCTCCCAGCCGGCCGACGTGGCCGGGCTGCGTGTCTCGGTCGGACCGGGTACCAACCAGGAGAAGATCCTGCTCGACTGGGACGCCCGGAACCGCAGGGCAGGCCTGAAACCGGTCGAGATCCTCTACTACCAGAAGTACGGCGACGTGCTGCTCGCTCTGCGGTCGGGGCGGGTGCAGGCGTATTTCGGCCCCAATCCGTCCATCGCCTACAACATCGCGGTCAGCGGCGGTTCCAGGATCGTGGGCACCGCCTCGGGCGCCGGGCCGGGCCTGCAGGGGCTCATCGCGGCGATGACGAAGAAGGGCAACGGCCTGGTCGGGCCGGTCCACGACGCGCTGAACACGGTGATCGGGAACGGCACGTACCGGCAGGTGCTCGACCGGTGGGGGCTGGGCAACGAGGCGGTCCCCGAGTCCAGGGTCAACCCGCCTGGCCTGCCGAGGCAGAACGGTTGAGCGCGCCCGCCTTCGAGGTCCGCCTGGTCGCGCCGGACGATCCCGCCGTCCGGCCGCTGCTGGCGGACCTCGCGCTGGAGTACACGAGCCGGTACGGCGCCAATGACGAGCTGGGCCGGTACCCCGCCGAGGAGTTCGCGCCGCCGGACGGGGCCTTCCTCGTCCTGGTGGTGGGCGGCGAGACCGTGGCGGGGGGCGCGTTCCGCCGCTACGACGCGCACACGGCCGAGCTGAAGCGGGTGTGGACGCATCCCGGCCACCGCAGGCGCGGCCTGGGCGCGGTGGTCGTACGCGAGCTGGAACGCGAGGCCGCCCGCCGCGGCTACCTGCGGATCCACCTGAGCACCGGCCCCCGCCAGCCCGAGGCCGTCGCCCTGTACCTGGCCGGCGGCTACACCCCGCGGTTCGACCCGGACGACCGTCCGGAGCGCGGCCCGCTGCCTTTTGTGAAGAGTCTGTGACCCAGCGTGGGATTGACGGGCGCCCTCTCTTGCTCCTATAAACACTCTAAAGCCACTAAATAAGTGGGAAATAGGGAGAAGAGATGAACGCTCGCAGGGTTCGCGTATCGGTGGCCACCCTGGCCGCCCTGGCGCTCACGACCATGGCGGCCGCCTGTGGGGGCAGCGGCAGCCCTGCGGACAGCGGCGCGAAGAGCGGGGGAGCCGGCACGACGCAGGTGCGTCTCGGCTTCTTCCCCAACATCACCCACGCCACCGCCCTGGTCGGCGTGGAGAAGGGCATCTACGCCAAGCACCTCGGCACCGCGCCCAAGACCAGCACGTTCAACGCCGGCCCGGCCGCGATCGAGGCCGTGTTCTCCGGCGCCATCGACGCCACCTACGTCGGCCCCAACCCGGCCATCAACGCCTGGTCGAAGTCGAAGGGCCAGGCCATCAAGATCGTCGCCGGCGCGGCGTCCGGCGGCGTGTTCCTCGTGGTCAAGCCCGGGATCAACTCGGTGGAGGACCTCAAGGGCAAGAAGATCGCCACCCCGCAGCTCGGCAACACCCAGGACGTCGCGCTGCGCTACTGGCTGACCGAGAAGGGCATCAAGACCGACACCAAGGGCGGTGGCGAGGTCTCGATCGTGCCCCAGGAGAACTCCCAGACCATCCAGACCTTCGCCACCGGCGACATCGACGGGGCCTGGGTGCCCGAGCCGTTCGCCAGCCGCCTGATCAAGGAGAGCGGCGGCAAGGTGCTGGTCGACGAGCGCGACCTGTGGCCGAACAAGCAGTTCGTGATCACCCACCTCATCGTCCGCCAGGAGTGGGCCAAGGAGCACCCCGACCTGCTCAAGAAGCTGATCGAGGCGCACGTCGAGGCCAACGACGTCATCGCCAAGGACCCGGCCGGCGCCGCGCAGACCGCCAACGCCGCCCTGCAGAAGCTGACCGGCAAGCCGCTCAAGCCCGAGGTGCTGGACAGCGCGTTCAAGAACATCACCTTCACCAACGACCCGATCGCCTCGTCGCTGGTGGGCAGCGCCGAGCACGCGACGAAGGTCGGCCTCCTCGACCCGGTCGACCTGAACGGCATCTACGACCTCACGGTCCTCAACGAGGTCCTCGCCGCCAAGGGCCAGCAGGCCATTTCCGACAAGTAGGAGGCGCACGCGATGTCCGCTCCGCTCACGGAGCAGGCCACCGGCCGGGTCGAGGGGCAGAGCCCCGCGGTCAGGCTGGAGGCCGTCTCCAAGCTCTACGGTCAGGGCCGGACGGCCCTGCAGGCCCTCGACCAGGTCTCGCTGTCGGTGGCCCCCGGCGAGTTCGTCTGCCTGCTCGGCGCGTCCGGGTGCGGCAAGAGCACGCTGCTGTCGCTGGTGGCCGGGCTCGACCGGGTCTCGGCCGGCCGCATCGACGTGGACGACAGCCGCGTCGCGCTGATGTTCCAGGAGCCCGCGCTGTTCCCCTGGCTGACCGTCTCGGCCAACGTCGAGATGGCGCTGCGCGCCAAGGGCGTGGGCAAGCAGGAACGCCGGGACCGGGCCGCCGAGTTCCTCGACATCGTCCACCTGGGCGGGTTCGGCAAGAAGCGGCCGCACGAGCTGTCCGGCGGCATGCGCCAGCGCGTCGCCCTGGCCAGGGCACTCGCCCAGGACGCCGACGTGCTGCTGATGGACGAGCCCTTCGGCGCCCTGGACGCCATGACCCGCGACCTGCTGCACGACGAGCTCGAACGCATCTGGCGGGAACGCTCCCTGTCGGTCCTGTTCGTCACCCACAACGTGCGCGAGGCCGTACGGCTCGGCGACCGGGTCGTCCTGCTGTCCAGCCGGCCGGGGCGGGTGGTGGAGGACTTCCCCGTCGAGCTGCCGCGGCCCCGCCGTACCGACTCGGGCGAGGTGGCCGAGCTGGCGGGGGAGATCACCGGCCGCCTCCGCCAGGAGGTCCTGCGCCACGCCCGTCAGGAGGAGCCCGCATGACGACGACGGACACCCACGCCCAGCAGCTCGCCGGGCTCGACGCGCTGGAGCTGGGCACCGGCCACCGCGCCGGCCTGGCCTCCCGGCTGTGGGCGGGGCTGTGGCCGATCGCCTCGGCCGTGGTCATCGTGCTGGCCGTCTGGCAGGCGGTGGTGTGGGCGGGCTGGTGGCCCGAGTACGTCTTCGCCGGCCCGGTCACCACGCTCTCCGAACTCGGGCACCGCCTCGGCGACCCCGAGTTCTACACCGCGCTGACGGTCACCATGCGCCGCGCGGTCACCGGGTTCGCCCTGGCCATCGCCGTCGGACTGGTCGTCGGCGCGCTGGTCTCGCGGATCGGGCCGCTGCGCCGCGCCACGGGCTCGCTGATCACCGGGCTCCAGACGATGCCGTCCATCGCCTGGTTCCCGCTGGCCATCCTGCTGTTCGGGCTGTCGGAGAGCGCGATCCTGTTCGTGGTGGTGCTGGGCGCGGCGCCGTCCATCGCCAACGGCCTGATCACCGGGGTGGACTACACGCCGCCGATCCTGCTGCGCGCCGGGCACATGCTCGGCTTCCGCCGGATCGCGCTCTACCGGCACGTCATCCTGCCGGCCTCGCTGCCGTCGTTCCTGGCCGGGCTCAAGCAGGGCTGGGCGTTCGCCTGGCGCTCGCTGATGGCCGGTGAGCTGCTGGTCATCATCGCCAACCAGGCTTCGCTGGGCGAGCAGCTCCACTACGCCCGCGAGCTGGCCGACTCGCCCGGCCTGCTCGCCACCATGATCGTCATCCTGGTCATCGGCATCGTGGTGGACCGCGTCTTCGGCCTGGCGGACGACGCGTTGCGCCGCCGATGGGGCCTGCACCAGGTGAGCGCCTGAGCAGTAGACGGTCATGCGGATCTCCGCCAGAACCCAGTACGCCCTGCGTGCCGCGGCCGAGCTGGCCGCGGCGCCGCCGGGCCCCATGCCCGCCGAGAAGATCGCCACGGCCCAGGGCATCCCCCGCAAGTTCCTCGACAACATCCTGCTGCAACTGCGCCGGGCGGGGCTGCTGCACAGCCAGCGTGGCCCCGACGGCGGCTACTGGCTGGCCAGGCCCGCCGGCGAGATCACCCTCGCGGACATCGTGGTGATCGTCGAGGGCGTCTCCGAGGGCGGCGACCACGGGGGGTATCCCGGGGTCGCCAGCCCGCTCGCCGAGGTGTGGAGCGCGCTGCGCGACCACGAGGAGATGATGCTGGCCGACATCACGCTGGCCGACATCGCCCGCGCGAGCGTCCGGCTGGGCGACGAGACGCGCTGAGTGCCGTACCCCGGAGCTAGCCCGCCACCCGGTTCTCCCAGGCCCACGCGATGATCTCGACCCGGTTGCGTACGCCCAGCTTGTCCAGGACGGCCGAGATGTGGCCCTTCACCGTGCTCAGCGAGATGTGCAGGGACGCGGCGATCTCCTGGTTGGTGCGTCCGGCGGCCACGGCGCGCACCACGTCGGTCTCCCGTTCCGACAGCGGGTGCACGGCGCCCTTCGCGCGCGGCGCCCGTCCGGCCAGCCGGCCCAGCAGGCGCGGGGTGATCGACGGCGAGATCAGCGCGTCCCCGGTGCTGGCCGCCCGGACGGCCTCGGCGAGCAGGGCCGGGCCGGCGTCCTTCAGCACGAAGCCGGCCGCGCCGCCGCGCAGCGCGTCGTAGACGTACTCGTCGAGGTCGAACGTGGTGACCACGACCACGGTCAGCGGGTCGGGCACGCCGGCGCCGGCCAGGGCACGGGTGACCGCGATGCCGTCCATGCCGGGCATGAGGATGTCCACCAGGCACACGTCGGGGCGCAGCCGCCGGGCCAGCTCCACGGCCTCCTCGCCGTCCCGGGCCTCGGCCACCACGCGGATGTCGGGCTGGTCCTCCAGGATCAGCCGCAGGCCCCGGCGGACCATCGCCTGGTCGTCGGCCAGCAGCACGCCGATCGTCATCGCCGCCCCCCCAGGGGCCCCGTAAGGGGCCCCGTGAGAGGCAGGGTGGCGCGGACCGACCAGCCGCCCTCCGGCCGGGGGCCCGCACGCAGGGTGCCGTCCAGGGCCTCGACGCGTTCGCGCATGCCGAGCAGGCCGTAGCCGCCGCGGTTCCGGGACGTCGTCACCGGCGGGGCGTCGTCGGCGACCTCGACCACGACCGCGCCTTCCCCGCCGGTGACCTCAACGGTGACGTCGACGGTGACCGCGCGGGCGCGGGGGGCGTGCCGGGCGACGTTGGTCAGCGACTCCTGGACGATCCGGTAGACGGTGCTGGTCACCTCCGGCGGCCAGCTCTCCGCCTCGCCGGGGCCGCGCAGGGTCACGGGCGGGCCGTCGAAGCGGCCGACCAGGTCGGTGAGACGTCCGGGCGGGCCGGGGACGTCGTCGGCGGAGTCGCGGAGCAGGCCGACGACGCGGCGCAGCGCGGCCAGGGCCCCGGTGCTCGCGTCCTCGATGTCCTCCAGGGACTCCTCCAGCGGGCCGGACCCCCTGCGGGCCAGCAGCCGGGCGGCCTGGGCCTGGAGGACGATGCCGGTCATGTGGTGCGCGGCCACGTCGTGCAGCTCCCTGGCCAGCCTGCGGCGCTCGTCGTGGCGTACGCGCTCGGCGACCGCCAGGCGGCGCCCGGCCAGCAGCCTCAGGCCGCCGCCGACGGCCAGGGCGGCCAGCCAGCCGGCCACGTTGAGCGCCACCACGGAGGAGTTGTGCGCGGCAGGCACGCTCGCGGCGGCCACCGCGAGCCCACCGGCCGCGACGGCGCACGCGGGCCGCGCGGGAAGCGTCCTGACCGCCGATCCGACCAGCACGGACAGGCCCAGCGCCATGGCCGGCCCCGGCTCGTTCGGCAGGTCGGCCCACGCGGCGGCCAGGACGGCCGCCACCGCGACCGCCAGCCCGGCCGCGGCCGTCCAGGCAGGGGCGAGGCGGCGCGCCAGGGCCAGCGCGCACACCGCCGCCCCCGCCGCGCAGTCGAGCACCCAGTAGCCGCCGCCCCAGCTGTCGGCGATCAGGCCGGCCCAGAAGACCAGCACGGCGACGGCCGCGCCCCCCAGCGCGACCTCCGCCGACACGGCCGCGGCCCGTCCGCCCGGCCAGGCGGGCGCAGCCCCGTCCCGCACGTTCACACCAACCGGGCCACGCAGGCGGGCGCAGCCTCGTTCCGCATGTTCACGACATCCAGGCTAGGGAGGCGGGTCCGCCCGGCACACCGGCCGAAAGTACGGTCGCGGCGGTCCGAACCCTGCTTTCGACCCTCCCGGCGCCCCGCCGCCCGCCGCAGGATGAGGCCCCATGCCCTACGACGACACGCGGCCCGCCCACCCCCTGCCCCATGACGAAACACCGCCCGCCGCTCCCCGGCGGTCGCGCATCATCGCGCTCGACGTCGTGCGCGGGTTCGCCCTGTGCGGGATCCTGCTCGCCAACGTCCAGCCGATCTCGCACGTCGGCATCGAGGCGGTCACCCAGCAGGAGGTGGTGCTCGACGACACCGCCCGCTGGCTGGGCCTGCTCGTCGAGCAGCGCTTCTTCCCGATCTTCTCGCTGCTGTTCGGCGTCGGGTTCTCGCTGCTGCTGGACTCCGCCTCGGCCCGCGTCCCCCACCCGCGGGCGCTGCTGCTGCGCAGGCTCCTCCTGCTGGCCTGCATGGGCCTGGTCCACATGTTCCTGCTGTGGCGCGGCGACATCCTGACCGTCTACGCGGTCGTCGGCCTGGTGGTGCTGCTGCCCTCGACGTGGCTGCCGCGCTGGGCGGTGGCGGGGCTCGCCGCCGTGCTCGTCGTCGCGGCGATGGTCGTCTTCAGCGGCGGCACGATGCTGGTCCCCGGCCTGTTCCTGCTGGGCTCGGCCCTCACCAGGTACGGCGTGATCGACCGGATCGAGAGCTCCACCCGCGTCCCGGCGCTCCTGGCCCTGCTCTTCGCCGCGGCCACCGTCCCGGCCCTGTCGTGGCAGGCGGGCGCATCGGGCGTCCCCCTGCCGATGGCCACGTCCGGCCTGCTCATGGCCGGCCTGTACGTGTGCGTCCTGCTCGTCCTGCTCAGGACCCCGGTGCGCCCGCTGCTGCGGGCCGTCTTCGCCCCGCTGGGCCGCATGGCGCTGACCAACTACCTGAGCGCCACCGCCCTGGTCCTGGTCATCGGCAAGGTGGTCGGCGGCCGGTCGGAATACTGGTCGCTGGGCACGATCGTGGGGATCGCCGCCGTCATCCTGGCCGTCCAGTGGGTGTGGTCCACCCTCTGGCTGCGCCGGTACCGCTTCGGCCCGCTGGAGTGGCTGTGGCGCTGGGCCACCTGGGGACGCCGTCCCGCCCAGCGGGCCCGGTGATTTCGCAGAAAATTCCGGGACGAACCCTGCAACCCTCCGCCCGGCCGGCCGCGTTGGGAACGGGCGAAGGGAGAACACCACATTGGACGCTCACGACGGCTTCCGCGAGTTCGTCATCGCCCGGCAACAGGCGCTGATGCGGACCGCCTACCTCCTCGTGGGCGACCCCCACCTGGCCGAGGACCTGCTCCAGAGCGTGCTGGTCAAGGTCGTGCGGCACTGGCACAAGCTGGCGCGCGAGGGCAACCCCGAGGCGTACACGCGTAAGGCGCTGGTCAACCAGTACATCTCGTGGCGGCGCCGGCCGGACCCCGAGCTGCCCAGCGCCGACCCGCCCGAGCGCGCGGTCACCTACGACGACGACGCGCTCGACCGGATCATGCTGCGGCAGGCGCTGGGCAAGCTGACGCGCAAGCAGCGGGCGGTGATCGTCCTGCGTTTCTGGGAGGACCTCACCGAGGCCCAGACCGCCGACGTGCTCGGCTGCGCGGTCGGCACGGTGAAGAGCCAGACCCACCACGCGCTGGCGCGCCTGCGCGAACTCGCTCCCGACCTCATGGACTCGCGAATCGCTCAGGAGGCGGCCCGATGACCAGACTGCGTGACGCACTGAACGGCTTGGCCGAGGAGGCTCCCCCGGCGAACCTGGCCGACCTGGCCGACCTGGCGATGGTCGGGCACCGGCGCAGGCGACGGTCCACGGCGACGCTGGCGGCGGTCGCGACGATCGCGGTGCTGGCCGGGGTGACGGCGACCGTGCTGATGGCCGGGCCGCGGCGGACGCCGGCCGCCGCGCCGCAGGAGGCACCAGTGCCCGTGCTGCCGGCGGGCAAGGTGGGGACGCTCAGCCACGCCTACCTGGAGACCTGCCTGCCCCCCAAGGGAAAGGACCCGCTGCCCGACTGCGTGCCGGACGAGTGGCGGGTGGTCACGAGCGCCGGCAAGACGTACCGGGTGCCCCAGGCGCTCGGGACGACCGCCCGGAACCACCGTGTGCCCGTCGCCGTCAGCCGCGACGGGCGCATGTTCGCCTACTACGACAAAGACGCGGAGGCGCACGTCGTCCGCGACATGGTGACCGGCGTGGAGACGGTCTCCGCCGCGAAGGTGAAGGAGGAACGCCTCGGCGTCGGCTCCATGCTGGTGGTCTCCGACGACGGCCGCCACCTGGCCTTCGACCCGCGCGAGGGCACCAAGGACCCCGGCCTGCTGATCGACGTGCGGACCGGCGGGACGGTGCCCGTCCCCGGCGTGTACGAGCCGGTCGCCATCAAGGACGGCGTCGCCGAGCTGGTCCGCTACCGCAGGACCGACCTGCTGTTCATGCCGGTCACCGGCGGCGGCAGGCCGGTGCGCTTCGACGGCGTCTTCATCATGTTCAGCGAGCTCGCCCCGGACGGCCGCACGGTGGTCGCCTTCGAGTTCCCGCCCGGCAAGAAGACCCAGCCCGAGTACGCCACCCGCAGGCTCACCGTGCTCGACACCAGGACCGGCCGCACTCTGCGGAAGGTCTCCGTGAAGGGCCTGCCGAAGAGGGCGGGCATCGACGACGCGACGATCTGGCAGAGCCCGTCGGAGGTCACGCTCGCCGTCGGGGTCGGGCCGGACACCCGGGCGTACGCGGTGGACGTCCGCACCGGCCGGGCCAGGCCGGTGGCCAAGTATCCCGGCCGGTCCAGGGGACAGCTGGTCCTGCCCGGAGCCGCCGGCGGGCTATGAGGCTCCCGGGAGCGCTGCCTGTACGGAGGCCAGGCAGCGCTCCACCACGGGACGCGGGTCGAAGGCGTAGTCCCCGGCCCCGAACAGCTCGAACGTCATCGCTCCCCGGTATCCCCTGCGGTCCAGCGCCGCCAGGTACGCGGCGAGCGGCAGCTCGCCGTCGCCCCAGGCCAGGTGCCCGGTGGGGGAGCCGTCGACCAGGTGCACGTGCCTGACCCGGTCGCCGAGGGCGTCGAAGTAGTCGTCCACGCACTCCCCGGCCGCCGCCATCGCCACGGTGTCCAGCACCGCGCCCAGGTTGGGGGCGCCCACCTCGTCGATCATGCGGGCCAGTGTGGGCGCGTCGTTGACCAGGTTGGACTCCACCCGCTGCAACGCCTCCAGCACGCACGACACGCCGAGCGTCCCGGCGTACGCGCAGATCTCGCCGATCGCGTCGGCCGAGCGCCGCCAGGCGCCGGCGACCGGCTCGTCCTCGAAGCCCCGGCCGGGGGTCAGCAGCAGCAGCTCGGCCCCCAGCTCGGCGGCCAGTTCGGCGGCCCGGCGGAACATCGCCACGCTCCCGGCCCGCAGCCGGCCGTCCGGCGAGGCCAGGTTGACGGGGTAGGCCACCTGCTCGGGCGTCAAGCAGCGGACGGTGAGCCCGCGCCCGGCGGCGCTCCGGCGGATCGCCCGCGCCTCGGCGTCGCTCAGCCACGGGACGTGCAGCTGCGGCGCGACGCCCCACAGTTCCAGCTGCTCGCGCCCGAGCGCGGCGGCGTCGTCGAGGAAGCGGTCGAAGGGCAGGTGCTGGTAGGCGAAGTTGGAACCGGTGACCTGCCGCAGTGACAAAGACATCAGACTCACTTCCCGACCCCGTCGGCGAGGCCCTTGACGATGTAGCGCTGGCCTAGGAAGAACAGCAGCACCACGGGCAGCGCCGCGATCACCATCCCGGCGAAGACGACGGGGAAGTCCGTGCCGTGCTTGCTCATCAGGCTGGTCAGGCCGACCGGCAGCGTCTGCACGCCGGCGCCGCTGGTGAAGACCATCGCGAACAGGTACTCGTTCCAGGCGAACAGGATGTGCAGCAGCACGGTCGAGGTGAGGATCGGCTTGCACATCGGCAGGATGATCCGCCAGAACGCGGTCCACCGGCCGCAGCCGTCCATCTCGGCGGCCTCGTCCACCTCGCGGGGCAGGTCGATCATGTACGCCCGGATGAGGAACGTCGTGAACGGGACGCGGAACGCGGTGTAGAGGATCAGCAGCGCCCAGAAGCTGTTGTACAGCCCCATGGCCTGGAACATCTTGACCAGCGGCACGAGCGCCACGGTCGGCGCGAGCATGAGCCCGCCCAGGATGCCCATCGTGACGAACCGGTTCAACGGGAGGTTCACCCGGGTCAGCCCGTAGGCCGCCCACGCGCTGACGAACACGGTGGCGACCGTGGAGGTGAGCGTGACCAGCACACTCGTCGTCAGGTAGTCGCTCACCCCCCGGTTCCACGCCTTCTGGTAGCTCTCGAAGCTCCAGCTCGACGGCAGCGCGAACGGGTTGCCGAACAGCTCGCTGTTGGACTTGAACCCGTTGAGCACCATCCACAGCAGGGGATAGAGCACGACCACCGCGAGACAGAGCAGGAACGCCCAGAGGAACACGCGCGCGATCACGCCGAGAAAGCCACGGCGACTCACCATTCCACCCTTCTCCTACGGGTGACCCACATCTGTCCCACGGCGATGCCGAGCGTGATGACGAAGATCACTGTCGCGATGGCGGCGGCGTAGCCGAAGTTGTTGCGCACGAAGCCGCTGCGGTAGAGCCAGGTGCCCAGGACCTGGCTGGAGTTGTCGGGGCCGCCGCTGGTCATCACCATGACCTCGTTGAACACCTGGAAGGCGCCCGAGACGGTGACCATCATCATCAGCCCGGTCATCTCGCGCACGAGCGGCACGGTCACGTGGAAGAACCGCCGGACCGGGCCGGTGCCGTCGATGGCGGCGGCGCCGTAGATCTCGCGGGGGATGCGCTGGATCGCGACGGCGAACAGCAGCGTCGAGTAGCCGAATCCCTGCCACTGGCTCATCGCGATGATCGCCGACATGGCGGTGCTCTCCTGGCCCAGCCACGCCTGGGCCAGGCCGTCCAGGCCGATCGCCCTGAGCAGGTGGTTGAGCGGGCCCAGGTTGGGCTCGTAGATGAAGTAGAAGAGCAGGCCGGCGACGGTCATGGAGATCGCCGACGGGATGAAGTAGACCGCCCGCAGGCCGCGCTGCCACCGCTCGCTGCGCACGCCCTCGATCAGCGCGGCCAGCAGCAGCGCGCCGAACACCTGGAAGACGATCGAGACCACCGCGTACAGGACGTTGTTGCCCAGCGAGGACCAGAAGACCGGGTCGTCGACCAGCTTGCGGTAGTTGTCGAGCCCGACGTACTCCTGGGTGCCGCTGTAGATGTCCCACTTGAGGGTGCTGAACTGGAAGTTCTGCACCAGCGGCAGGTAGACGAACACCACGACCAGCGCGAGCGCGGGGGCCACCCACGCCAGGCCGAGCGCCCGTTGACGTATGGCACGCACCGGCATGCTCTCCCTCCGGCCGCCCGGCCTACTTCGCCGACTCCGACGCCTCGCGGACGCTCGCCAGCACCTTGTCGGGGGTCGAGCCGCCGCTGATCAGCGCCTCGCCGCCGGCCAGCCAGGCGTCGGCGACCTCGGGCACGGTGACGGTGTCGAGCCACGCGGCCAGCCGCGGCGCCTTGTTGACCTGCTCCATGCCCTCGTAGACGGCCTTGCTGGAGGTCTCGGCGGTGACCGCGCCGACGACCGTGCTGGGCTGCCCGTACGGGGGCGCCGACAGGGTCCTGGCGTTCTGCGTGGAGGTCACGAACTTCATGAAGTCGACGGCCAGCGCGGCCCGCGGCGACCTGGCGTTGATCAGGTAGCCCTCGGGCGCGCCCTCGATCGTCTTCGGGTCGCCGGCCGCGTTCTGGGGGACCGGGAGCTGGAAGATGCCGAAGTCGTCCGCCTTGAGGCCGTTCTTGTCGGTGGCGTTGTCGAACTCCAGGACCTCCTGGTAGTACATGGCCGCCTTGCCGTCGTGGAAGGCCTGCTGGGCCGAGCTGTAGAGCACGCCGTTGGTGCCCTTGCCGGTGTCGGTGCAGGTGTCGACCAGGGTCTTGAACCGGTTGAGCGCGGTCACGTAGCCCGGGTTGTCGAGCTTGGCCGTCTTCGGGCTGAAGTCGGCCTGCAGGACGTCGGCCGGCACGTCGTAGGCGAAGAGCTGCTGGAGGTAGTGCAGGGCGGGCCAGCCGTCCTTGTTGCCGAAGGCGATCGGCTCGTAGCCCGCCTTGCGCAGCGCCGCGCAGCTCCCGACCAGTTCCTCGAACGTGCCGGGCACCTTGACGCCGGCCTTGTCGAAGGCGGTCTTGTTGTAGCCCATGAACTTGCCGTTGCCGTACAGCGGGATGCCGTAGTACTTGCCGTCGTAGGCGAAGGCCGACAGGGAGCCGGGGCTGAACGTGCCGCCCCACTCGGTGCCGGGGCCGATCACCTTGCTCAGGTCGGCGGCCCGGCCGCCGCGCACGAAGTTCTCCGCCCAGTTGCCGCTCCAGGTGAAGAAGACGTCGGGCAGCGCGTCGGAGGCGGTCAGCGTCTTGGTCTTGTCCTTGACGCTCTGGTCGGTCTCCTGGATGAGCTCGACCTTCACTCCCGGGTGCTTCTTCTGGTACGCCGCGGCCAGGTCCTCGAAGTACGGCTGCAGCGGGTCGCCGGCGAACTTCGTGAGGACGCTCAGCGTGCCGGAGAAGTCGGGCGTGGCGGACAGGTCGGCGGCGGGGGCCTTGGCCGCTCCGTCGCCGCCGCCGGAACAGCCGGCCAGGGCGAGCGTCCCGAGGAGCGCCGCGAACGACGTCATTGCGCGAGGGCGCATGGGCTTCCTTTCTCTCGGAGGGAGAGGGGGACCTGCCGGTCCGCGGTGGGGGTGTTGGCTGACTGTACAGATGAACTGATACCGGTACCAGAGCGCAGAGGAAGATTTTCTTTCCAGGCGGCTCCCGGCGGGCTTTTCGCCGAGGTGAAACAGCAGGCCACTTCGGGTTCTCGCAGGCGGGGTGTTGACGCGTGGCCGGATCCTGTGCCACCGTGACCTCCGCGTGATACCGGTATCAGGCCGCTGGGCGGCGCCGGCCCGCAAGCATTCCCGAAAGGACGCGAAGATGCTCGGATTCAACGAGCCGGAATTCCTGTCGCAGCTGGCCAGCACCGTGGCCCTGCGCCCCCAGATCGAGGAACTCGTCGATCGGCTCGTGGACCAGGGGTTCGACACCCTCCTGCTCGTCGGCGCCGGCGGCACGTACGCCCAGATGTGGCCCTACGAGCACCTGGCCAGGCGGAGCTCGACGCTCGACGTCCGCGCCGCCGTCGCGGCCGAGCTGGTCGTCTCCGGCGACGCCCGCCTCGGCGAGCGCACGGTCGCGATCTTCACCTCGGTCTCCGGCACCACCGAGGACAGCCTGCGCGCGATCGAGTACGTCAAGGACAAGGGCGCCTACACGGTCGGCTTCACCGGCTACCCCGACTCGCCGATCGCCAAGGCCGTGGACGCCGTGCTCGTCTCCGAGCCGAAGGCATGGCCGTTCGACCAGCAGATGTTGCTGTTCATGGGTCGCCTGCTGTCGCGCCGCGGCGAGTTCGAGGGCTACGAGAAGCTGGCCGGCGAGCTGGCCGGGCTGCCCGGCGTGCTGCTGGAGGTCGCCCGGCAGGCCGATCCGGTGGCGTCCGCCTTCGCCGAGGCCCACAAGGACACCGGCTACCACTTCCTCATCGGCGGCGGGAACCTGTGGGGATTCACCTACCTGTACTCGATGTGCATCCTTGAGGAGATGCAGTGGCTGCGCACCACCAGGGTGCACAGCGCCGAGTTCTTCCACGGCTCGCTGGAGCTGCTGGAGGAGGACACGAGCGTGCTGATCTTCCAGGGCGAGGACGAGACCCGCCCGCTCACCGACCGCGCGGAGGCGTTCGCCCGGCGCGTCTCCAAGGACGTCACCGTCTTCGACACCCGCGACTACCCGCTCGACGGCATCAGCCCCGAGTTCCGCGGCCTGCTCGCGCCGCTCGTGCTCGACACGGTGATGGGCCGGGTCAGCAAGCACCTGGAACGGGTCCGCGACCACTCGCTCGACCTGCGCCGCTACTACCGGGTCATGGACTACTAGGCCACCGCCACCCCGCTCCCGCTCCCGCCCGCCGGGACGGGAGCGGCCACGGCCTGCCCACCCCGAACCCCCGGCACAGGAGAAACATGAGAGTCCTCGGCTTCGGCGACAACATCGTCGACCGGTTCGTCGATCGGGGCATCGACTATCCGGGCGGCAACAGCGTGAACGTCGCCGTCTACGCGGGCCGCCTCGGCGTCGAGGCCGCCTACCTCGGGGTCTTCGGCGACGACGACCTCGGCGGCTTCCTGCGCGAGGCCGTCGCCGCGCAGGGCGTCGCCGTCGACCGTTGCGTGGTGCGTCCCGGCGAGAGCGGCGTCTCCCGGCTGCGCGTCGACGACGGCGACCGGGTCTTCCTGGGCTGGAACGGCGGCGGCGTCACCGTGCGCGAGCCGCTGTCGCTGGCCGGCGACCTGCTGGCCTACGCCGGCTCGTTCGACCTGGTGCACTCCAGCGTCTACTCCGGCAGCGAGGACGAGCTGGCCGGGCTCGCCGGCCTGCGTCCCCTGGTCAGCTTCGACCTGTCCAGCGAGGACGACTACCGCGCCCCCGCCTACCTGGACCGCGTCTGCCCGCACGCCGACCTGGTGCTGTCGTCCTGCTCCCACCTGGACGAGGCGGGCACCCGCGACCTGCTGGCCCGGGTGGTGGCGAGCGGCGCCCGCCTGGCCCTCGGCACCAGGGGCGTGGACGGCGCGATGGCCTACGACGGCCGCGACCTGGTCGCCGCCCCCGCCCGGCTGGTCGAGGACCCGGGCAAGATCGTCGACACCATGGGCTGCGGGGACGCGTTCCTGGCCGGGTTCGCCGTCTCGCTGCTGCGCGACGGCTGGCGCAAGGGCGTGGCGCCCGGCCGCGGCAGGATCGAGCGGGCGCTGCTGGCCGGTGCGGAGACCGCCTACGAGCAGTGCTTCGTCGAAGGCGCGTTCGGCTTCGGCAGGCCCGCCCCGCGCGACTAGCATGGGCGTGCCCGCGACCCCCCAGAAACGAGGAACCCGTTCGATGGCAGCCGACCGGAGCCAGTCGGGCCGGCCGACGATCTCGGAGGTGGCCGCCGAGGCCGGCGTCGGCCGCGCCACCGCGGCCCGCACCCTCGGCGGCTACGGCTACGTCAGCCCCGAGCTGCGCGAACGGGTGCTGGCGGCGGCCGAGAAGCTCGGCTACCGCGCCAACGCCCTGGCCCGCAGCATGTCCACCGGGGTCAGTCACACCCTCGGCGTGATCCTGGCCGACATCGGCAACCCGTTCTTCGCGGGCGTCCTGCGCGGCATCTCCGACGCCTCGCGCGCCCGCGGGTTCGACACGATCGTGCTGAGCACGTACGAGCGGCTCGACGAGGAGGTGGCGGCCACCGACGTGCTCATCGACAAGCGGGTCGACGGCGTGATCATCGCCTCCGCGGCCGTGGGGCGCGACGAGGTCAAGCACATCAGGGCGGCCATGGGCCGGGGCATCCCGATCGTGCTCGTCGACCGCGCGGTCACGCCGCTCGACCTCGACACGGTCGTCATCGACAACCGCGGCGCGGCCCGCGAGGCGGTCGAGGTGATGATCGCGGCCGGCCACCGGCGCATCGGGTTCGTGTGGGGGCCGTCCTCGGTCGACCCGCCCGTGACCAGGCGGGCGCTGCTGGAGAAGGCGCGCAACGTGTGGACCGACGGCGAGCGCCTGCGCGGCTACCTCGACGCGCTCGACGACGCCCGCATCCCCTTCGACCCCGAGCTGGTCATGACCGGCCCGAAGACCGAGGAGTGGGCCACCCAGGAGGTGGCCCGGATGCTGGCGCTGCCCGACCGCACCACCGCCCTGTTCTGCACCGAGACCGACGCCGTGACCGGGGCGCTGCGGGCCGTACGCGCCGCCGGGCTGTCCTATCCGGCCGACATCTCGCTCATCGGCTTCGACGACAGCGCGTGGGCGGCGGTCATGGACCCGCCGCTGACGATGATCGAGCAGCCGGTCCACCAGCTCGGCGCGAAGGCGGCGGAGGTGCTGCTCGACGTGCTCGACGGCGGCGAGCCGCGGCACGACGTGCACACGCTGCGCTCGCGGCTGGTCACCCGCGCCTCGGTCGCCCCGCCGCCGTCCTGAGCGGCTCCGCCGTCGATCACCCGCTCAATGGTGGGTGACCTGTGGCGAGGTGGTCACCACCTCGCGCGTGGGGCGCGGCGCGGGCGGGGTGCGCGGACGGCCCGCCGCCACGAACACGACCGCCGACAGCAGCGTCATCGCGACCACGATGATCAGGATGAAGGCCATCTCCCGTCGCGTCACCGGACAGCGGCGGCGGCGGGCCGGTTTGGCGTTGAGCGCGTCGATGCGGCAGGCGAAGTCGCGGTCCTGCCAGCGCAGATCCTGCTCGATCTCGGCCAGGATGCGGCGTTCGCGGTCCGACAGGCTCATGGCCGCCGCTCCCGTCCCGCGACGCCGTGTGCGGGGGCGGGCCGTGAGGTCAGCGGTTCGGTCATGTCGTTCTCCGTCGCTCCCGGTCAGAAGTAGCCCCCGTCAGGGCGGCCCGGTCGGGGCCGGCCCTGGTCAGGGGGCGTCCCGCTGGTGAGGCGCGCTTTCGTGGCGGCGCGCTCTGGCGGGTCGCCGGCGGGCCTGAGGGCCCGCGATTCCTCCCGTACCCGGGGGCGCAGGCTCGATGCGGTGCCTTACCGCGCCCGGAATGAACTGTTACGCCCGTACGGCGATGTCCACCTAAATCCAGACATTTCCTTCACCTGCGATCGAGTCCCGGCTTACCGGGCCCGGCCCCCGGTCACCTGTCCGGCTTCTCCACCAGCGGGGTGTCCACCAGGTGCTCGATCAGGAACCAGGTCTGCAGCTCGTTCGTCCTGATGACGTCGGAGACCAGCAGGTCGTTGGTGCCGTCGTCGCCCATCTCCTGCGCCCGGTTGGCCGCGTCGTGGGCGGCCACCAGGATGGTCTCGTGCGCCTCGATCAGGCGCGAGAGCATGGCCGGCACCTCCTCGCAGCCGTTCGGCGGGCGCGGGATCACGGTGATCTCGGCCACGTGGCGCGGGTCGCCCACCGCGACGCCGCCGAGGGTCTGCACGCGCTCGGCCATCTCGTCCACCAGCGCGATCTGCTCCGAGGCGTGCTTGTCCAGCAGCAGGTGGAGCTGGTAGAAGGTCGGGCCGCGCATCAGCCAGTGGTGTTTCTTGTAGAGGCTGTAGAGGATCTGGGTGTCGGCCAGGATCTGGTTGAGGCGCTGGCAGGAGTACTCGCGCGCGTCGCGGGAGAGGCCGAGCGGGAACATCCGCACGGTGCCGTACTCCTGGATCTCCACGCCGTTCACGTGCAGCCACGGCTGGCTGTCGGGCTTCGACCGGGTCGGCTTGGTGGAACGTTTGGTGGGCACGTACATCTCCTCAGAAAGGCGGAACAATCGCCCGGAAACCTCCCCATGGACGCGCCAAGGGCCCCCACGAGCCTGCACAAGAGCCGGTCAACATCCGATGTCGGCGCCCGTTTGCCCGCAGGTCGGAGGGGTAGCCGGAGGGGTGGGCGCGGGGGAGCCCCGCGCCTCGTCTTCCTGAGGGGGGATGACGATGCGACGCAAAGAGTCCGAGGACCAGGAGACGCCCGCGGCCGACCTCGAAGGCCCCGAGAACGACGAGCCCTACGACGAGGAGCGCGAGCGCTTCGAACGCCTCAAGGAACTGAACCCGGACGACTTCGAGTGACCGCCGGGCCGCCCCTGGACCGGCCACTACCGGACCGGCCACCGGCCGGCGGGCCGGGTCTGTGCGGGTCAGGCGGGCGGCGCGGATGCCGTTGCCGGCCGCCCACTCCGTCAGGCTCCGGACCACCTCGTCGCCGGGGTCGAGGACGACCGCGTACGTCTGCTCCTCGTTGGTCGAGAGCCGCTTGCTGCGCATGACGATCTCCTGCCCGCAGGGCGCGCGGGCAACCGGGTCACCGCCAGACGGCCTTGGCCAGGATGTCCCCGAGCCCGGGGGTCTTCCACTGGTCGACGACGAGCACCTTCTCCTTGCGCAGGTACCAGATGCGCTGGGTGTAGGCCACCGAGGTCGGCTTGCTGGTCTTCGTCTGGCAGGTCAGCTTCCACTCGGTGAAGCGGGCCGGATGCCCCTTCCCCACCTGTACGGTCGCGGCGCGCGAGGGCTTCAGGGGCGCGACGCCCTCCACGTAACGTTTGTCGGGAACGCACTCCATGACCCCGCTGCTGGGGTGGTACGGCTGCCCCGCCCGGTAGGGGCCGCCCTCGGAGGCGTAGGCGATGGCCTGCCGGCCGCCGATGGAGAAACCGGGGCATTCCATCGCCTGCTTCGAGCAGGCGCCGGTGACCACGTCGAGCCCTCCGACCGGGTCCTTCTTCACCTTCCATGAGACCGGTACCTGGATGGTGAAGCCCTGGAACGACACGGATTTGGTGGCCTGCGCGGGGGTTCCGGTGAGGACGAGCGCCGCGCTGAGCGTCAAGGTCATGAGCACGGCGGCGATCTTAGGTCCTGTCATCGAGGGAATGTCAAGGCCCGATAAATCGGGAAAAATGGTCGCAACTTTCCGGACGATCACCGCATCCAACCGTCCGTGAACGTGCTGACCGCCGACGATCCCCAGCGCCTGGGCGGCTACTGGCTCGCCGGACGGCTGGGCGCCGGCGGCCAGGGCGTCGTCTACGAGGCCTACGCCGAGGACGGCGTCCGGGTCGCGATCAAGGTGCTGCACGGCGACGAGGCCGGACGGCTGGCCAAGGAGGCCGAGGCGGCCGGGCGGGTCGCCTCGTTCTGCACGGCTCGCGTGCTCGCCGCCGAGCTGGACGGCCCGCGTCCCTACATCGTCAGCGAGTACGTCGCTGGGCCCAGCCTGCGCCAGGCGATCGCCGCCGGACGCCGCTTCGCGGGCGGCGACCTGCACCGACTGGCCACGGCGGTGGCGACGGCGCTCACCGCCATCCACGAGGCCGGCGTGGTGCACCGCGACCTCAAACCGGACAACGTGCTGCTGGGCCCGGACGGCCCGCGGGTCATCGACTTCGGCATCGCGCGGACGGCCGAGATGTCGCTGACCGCGACCGGCCTGGTGACCGGCACGCCGACGTACATGGCGCCCGAGGTGTTCGGCGGGCAGCGGGCCGGCGCCCCCGCGGACGTGTTCGCCTGGGGCTGCGTCGTCCTGTACGCGGCCACGGGCGCCGACCCGTTCGAGGCCGAGAGCCTGGGCGGGGTGATGCACCGGGTGCTGTCGGTCACGCCCGACCTGGCCGCGCTGCCGGACTCGCTGCGCCCGCTGGTGTCGGCGGCCCTGAGCAAGGAGCCCGGCCGGCGTCCCGAAGCCCGTCAGCTCCTGCTCGCGCTGGTCAGCGGGGACGGCGGGCTCGACACCGCGCGGCTGCTCGAACGCGGGCGACAGGCCGCCCGCGTCGCCGAGGCCGCCGCGGACCCGGCGCTCGGCACGCTGGCCGAGGACTCCTACGCGCTGCTCGCCCCGGCGGAACGGGAGCTGGCGCCCGAGGTGTTCCTGCGCCTGTTCACCGTGGACGCGCAGGGCGAGCTGGCCACCCGGAAGGCCGCCCTGGACGAGCTGGTCGCCGGCAGGCCGGCGGCCGAGACGCCGGCGGTCACCAGGATCCTGGAGGTGTTCGCGTACCTGCTGGGCCGCGACGGGCGCGAGGTCTGGCTCGCCCGCCCGGCCCTGCCGCACGCCTGGCCGCGGCTGCGCCGCTGGATCGAGGCCAACAAGGAGGGGCTGGTCGTCCACGGCCCGATCCTGGCCGCCGTCCGGCGCTGGGACGAGGGCGGCCGCAGGGACGGCGGCCTGTTCCACGGCACGATGCTCGACGACGCCCTGAGCTGGGCCGCGACCGCCCGCCGCGACATCAGGCTGTCCCAGGCCGAGCGCGAGTTCCTGGAGTCGTCGGCGCGGCTGGCCAAGCGGCGGGCCCGCCGCGCCCGGCTCCTGACGCTGAGCCTGGCGGGGCTGCTGGTCGTCGCGCTGGTCGCGGGCGGCCTGGCGATCCAGCAGAGCAGGCTCGCCGCCGCCCGCGCCGACGAGTTGCAGGACCGCCTGATGACGTCGGAGTCCACCCGCCTGGCCGCCCGCGCCGAGGCGACCAGGCGCAGCGATCCCGTGCTCGCCGGGCTGCTCGCCGTGGCCGCCTGGCGGCTGCGGCCCACGCCGCAGGCCAGGGCGGCGATGACCGCCGCGCTCGCGCAGCGCGAGCGCGGCATGTTCCGCGACCCCGCCGCCGCCCGCAGCACCCTGCGGGCGCTGGGCGCCGACGGGCACACGCTGCTCAGCGTCGGCCAGGACCAGGCGCGGCTGTGGGACGTGCGCACGGGCCGCCGCACCGCGCTGATCTCCGGCCTGGGGCTCGGCGGCGGCCCGGTGTCCGACATCGGGCTGTCCCCCTCGGGCCGCACGCTGGTCGCCGCCACCGAGAGCCGCGCCCGCGCCTGGGACGCCCGGATCGGCCGGCCGGTCGGAACCTGGCCGGTCAACCGGGTCAAGGACCTGGTCGAAGGCTGGGAGAACGCC
Organism: Nonomuraea sp. NPDC051191; assembly: GCF_044455665.1. Classification (NCBI taxonomy): domain Bacteria; kingdom Bacillati; phylum Actinomycetota; class Actinomycetes; order Streptosporangiales; family Streptosporangiaceae; genus Nonomuraea; species Nonomuraea sp. NPDC051191. Next base: position 25,145 of record NZ_JBITEZ010000007.1, read on the forward strand.
GTCCGCCGGCACGAGGGCCGCAAGGTGATCGTCGAGCCGGACAACAGCGAGCAGTGGACCGTCGCCGACGCCGCCGACCCCGCCGCCAGGCGCGGCACGCTGAGCCCCGACGGCCGGTGGCTGGCCACGTCGGGCGATGGCACCCTGACCCTGACCCAGACGAAGGAGGGCTGGACGGAGGAGATCGGCGAGGGCACGGAAGGCGCCTGGAACAAGGGCGATCCCGTCTTCGACCGCGGCGGACGGCTGCTGGCCACCGTCACCGACGCCACCGTGCAGTTCTGGCGCCTGCCCGACAGCCACCTGCTCAGCGTCGTCCCGGTGCGCGGCGACGGCGAGGCGGGCACCCGTCCGGCCGCCGCCTTCGACGGTACGACCTTCCGCTACCTCGTCGGCGACCAGGTGTTCGCCGTGGACGTCGCCGACCTGCTGAACGAGCCGAGCGAAGGGCCGCCGTACGAGCGGGCCGACCTCGGCGAGGACGGGCTGCACCTCGTCGTGGACGGCACGCTGCGCCAGGTCCAGGGCGGCACGTCCGGCCGCCTGCCCGCCGCGCAGGCGCTCGGCTTCAGCCGCGACGGGCACGACGTCGCGCTGGCGTCCGGCCACGACGTCACCGTCCTGGACACCACGACGCGGAAGCCCGTGGGCGGCTTCCCTGCCGGGATCGGGAAGGCACAGCCCGAGCTCGTCCGCTTCAGCCCCGACGGCGGCCGGCTCGCGCTCGTGCTCGACGGCCCCGGAAACGGCGAGGACGCGGTCGAGCTCTGGGACTGGCGGGCCCGCCGCCGCCTGTGGAGCACGCGCGTGAGAGGGGTCGTAGACCTGGCGTTCGCGCCCGACGGCGGGCGGCTGGCGGTGACCGGCCTGGACGTCCGCCTGCTGCGGGCATCGGACGGCCGGGCCGCGGGCTCGCCGTTCGGCGTCTTCGGCAAGGACGTCCTGGGCGCCTGGGTGCGCTTCACCCACGCGGGGGACGGGGTGGTCGTGTTCGACTCGCGCGGGCGGCTGAGCACGTGGGACGCGGGCGGCCGGCGGCTGGTCGAGGACACCGAGGGGTTCTCCTTCGCCGGGACGGCGGCGTACTCGCCGGTCGAGGACCTGGTCGCGGCCGACGCCGGGCAGGGCCGCGTCCGCCTGATCGACCCGAGGACCGGCGTCGACCTCGGGCTGTCCGCGGACCCGGGCGGCGGCCTCGACCGCGACGAGGGCGAGCTGCTGTCGGTCGCCTTCACCCCCGACGGGTCGCACGTCCTGACGGTGGACGCCGGCGGGACCATCGGACGCGTCCCGGCCGTCGCCGAACTGGTGGCGCGGACGGTCTGCGCCCGCGCCGGGCGGGCGCTGACCGAGCGGGAATGGCGGACGTACGTGCCCGCGCTGCCCTACCGGCCCGTCTGCGGATGATCGCGCCGGCCGGGGGCTCACACCAGCGTCAGGTAGCCGGCCAGCTCGGCGGCGGAGTCCGTGGCGATCCCGACGTGGCCGTCCGGGCGCACGAGCGTGTGCCGCACCCCGCCGTACGGCTCGGCCGGGGCGTACGCCCGCACCTCGGGCCCGCCCGGCACGCGGGGCGCCGGGTCCGGTGACAGCAGCGTGAAGTGCGGGCCGCGCAGCAGGTCGAACATGCGCGCCCGGGAGCCGTCGGCCAGCCGCAGCGGCCCGTCGGGCACCCGTTCGCCGCCCGCGCGGGCCAGCGAGCCGCCCCGGTAGCCGACCTGGAGCTGGTAGGTCTCCTCGTCCCGCTTGTACGACTTCCTGTCGTGCAGGTCCGTGCTGAGGCCGAGCACGCGGGCGGCGACCGGGCGGCGCTCCTCCTCGTAGGTGTCCAGCAGCGACGCCGGCCCGCCGGTCAGCGTGCGGGCGAGCTTCCAGCCCAGGTTGTGGGCGTCCTGGACGCCGGTGTTGAGCCCCTGGCCGCCCGCCGGGGAGTGCACGTGGGCGGCGTCCCCGGCCAGGAGGACGCGTCCGGCGCGGTAGGCGTCGGCCAGCCGGATGTTGACCCGGTAGAGGGAGGACCACAGCAGCTCGGTGATGCGGACACCATGGGCACTGCGCAGCATCGAGCGTTCGGCGAAGAGCCGCTGGAAGCCGGCCGGCGTCAGGTCCGGCGTCGCGCCCGGCCTCAGCGGCGCCATGAACTGGAAGCAGTCGGTGCCGGCCATGGGGTAGAGCGCCACCATCCCCCTGCCCGGCCGCACCCAGGCGTGGATGTGCTCCCGGTCCAGTCCCTCGACGCGCACGTCCCCGAGGGCCATGCGCTCCTCCTCGCGGGTCTCGCCGGTGAAGCCGACGCCGAGCGCCTTGCGTACCGTGCTGCGGCCGCCGTCGGCGGCGACCAGGTATCCGGCCCGCAGCGTCGCGCCGGTGCCGAGCCGGGCCGTCACGCCCTCCGCGTCCTGCGCGAAGCCGGTCAGCTCGACGCCGTGCTCGACCTCGCCGCCCAGCTCGGCCAGCCGCTCCCGCAGCACCGCCTCGGTGCGCCACTGCGGGTGCATCCGCACCATCGGGTACGGCACCTCGTCGCTCGCCGCCGCCGGCCTGTGCATGCGGCCCTGGTAGACCGGCAGCCGCCCGATCCTGACCCGGATGGGCGGGTAGGGCGTCGTCCCGGCCAGGACCCGGTCGATGATCCCGAGATCGTCGAAGATCTCCTGCGTGCGCGGTTGCAGGCCCTTGCCCTTGGAGCCCGCCGAGGGCGCCGCCGCCCGCTCGACGACGCGGTGCGCGATCCCGCGCCTGGCCAGCTCCACGGCGAGGGTGAGGCCGGTGGGCCCGGCGCCGACGATGAGCACGTTCGTCCTGTCTGTCATGGGGCGACCGTGCCAGCGGCCGCTGCCGGATCTCTGTCACCGCCCTGCCACGGGGTCACCGGCAGGGCGGACGGTAGGGCAGGTCGTCGAAGTACCGCCGCCACTCGGCCCGCGTGAGCGGCATCCCGGCGGCCTCGCAGACCACCGCCGCCACCGCCTCCGGCCGCAGGTCCCACAGCCGCAGGTCGTGGCCGGCGGCCGAGACGAGGGTGTGGTCGTCGGCGTACAGGACGGTCCCGAGGTCGGGATGGGACAGCACGGCGATCGGCCGGCGGGACCGCAGGTCCCACACGCGGGTGGTGCGGGAGGCGTCCGTGGTGGCCAGGGCGGCGCCGTCGGGGCTGAACCCGGCGATCCGGACGGTGTCGTCGTGCCCGCGCAGGACCGCCGGACGGGGAACGCGGCGGAGGTCGGCGATCCTCCAGACCCGGGCGGTCCGGTCGTGGCCGGTGCTGACCAGCACGTCGCCCTTGGGGCCGAAGCGCACGGCGGCCACCGCGTCGGCGTGCTCCTCGTGGTGGGCGACCTGGTCGAGGGCGCGGCGGCGCACGTCCCACAGCCGTACGCCGCGGTCGGCGCCACCGCTGGCCAGCCGGCCGCCGTCGGGGCTGAAGTCGAGCGCGCCGACGTCGCCGAAGCCGTCGCGGGCGGCCAGGCGGCGCGGGGGGCCGGTGACGTCCCAGAGCAGCAGCCGCCCGCCGTGGTCGCCCGTCGCCAGGGTGCGGCCGTCGGGGCTGAGCGCGGCGACCGCCAGGCCGCGCACCGGCAGCCGGACGTGCCGGGCCGGGCGGTAGGGGTCGCGGATGTCCCACACGGTCACGGCCACGCCGCGCTCGACGGTGGCCAGGCGGCGGGCGTCGCCGCTCAGGGCCAGACCGGCGGTCCGTGGAACGTTCCAGCGTGACAGCAGCACGCGGTGCCGGGGGTCGCGGACGTCCCACAGCGCGCCGCCGCGCGCGCCGGTCGTGGCCATCAGCGTCCGGTCCCGGCTCAGGGCCAGCTCGGTCACCGGGGCGGGCACGCGTACCGGATGGCGCCACTGGTAGAAGGCGCCGGCCGCGGACCCGGTGGCCAGCGCCTGACCGTCGGCGGTGAAGGCGAGGCCGAGCACGCGGTCGGGATGCGGGAACGAGGTGACCTCCGCGCGGGTGGCCAGGCTCCACAGCCGGACCGTGCGGTCGTCGCCCGCGGCGGCCAGGACGGTGCCGTCCGGGCTGAAGGCCAGGGCGCCGGCGGGGTCGCCGTACCGGGTGGGACGGTGGCAGCGCCGAGCGTCCAGGCGGCAGAGCCAGGTGCCGCGGTCGGGGGCGGACCAGGCCAGCGCGCTGCCGTCGGGGCTGATCGCGAGCGCGGCGGGGGCGTCCTGGAGGCCGGTCGCGATCGTGTCGGTGGGGGAGGCGGGGGCCGCCGGGTCCCACAGGCGCACGCTGCCGTCGTCGTGGCCGGTGACCACCGCGTCGTCGCCGACGGCGAAGCGGGTGACCTGGGCGGACGTGCGTACCGGGGGCAGGGGGACCGGCCGGCCGGCCAGCCGCCACCGCCGGACGCCGTGCGCCGCGGCGGCGAGCACCGTGCGGCCGTCCGGGGTGAACGCGGCCGTGGACGCGCCGGGCAGGGCGGCGACGTGCCGGGGGCGGGCCGGGTCCACGACGTTCCACACCTCGACGCCGTCCCGGGTGGCCGCCAGCAGGACGCGGTCCCCGCCGGACGGGCGGAAGGCGAGAGCGCCGACCGGCCCGGCGGTGCGCGGCAGGGTGGCGAGCGGGGTGCGGCGGCGCGAGTCGGCGGCGTCCCACAGCTCGACCACGCCGTTGTCGGCGCCGGTCGCGAGCAGGGCGTGGTCCTGGCTGTAGGCGATCGCGCGCAGGCGGTCGCCGGTGGAGCGCAGCCGGGTGGCGTACGGCTCGGCGGTGTCGAGCAGCGTGCCTCGGGTGCCCGGGGTGTCGGCCAGGCCCTGGGCGGCCACCGCCACCTGCATCGCCAGCGCCGGGTCCGTCGTCCGCAGCGCCCGCGCCTGGGCGGCGGCCCGTTCGGCGAGCGCGGTGACGCGGGCGTCGCTCGCCCGGCCGCTCTTCTGCCACGCCAGCCCGGCCCCCACCCCGGCGACCACGACCAGCACCACCAACGCCACCACCAGCCCCCGCACCCTCCGCCGGACCGGACACCCCCCGCCGCGGGCGGGCGAACCAGGCACCCGACCCGACGGTTCCCCGCCCCCACCCCCCTCCAGGGCCGGGGACGCCTCCACGAGAAAGCCTTCGGTGGGCCGCGCCGTTGCGGAGAGGGCGTCGTCGGCAGTCGGCGGTGGTGGTGCGGTGGTGGTGGGGTGGTAGGCGTGGCGGGTGAGGGTGTCGCCGTCGCGGTGGTGCCAGGTGGCGCGCATCGCGTGGGAGAGGCGGGGCAGCGCGTCGGCCGCCGCCGGGGCGTCGTCGCGGGCCCCCAGGTCGTGCAGGATCGTCTCGGTCAGCCCCGGCTCCAGGGACAGGCCCGCGACCCGGGCCGGTCCGGTGATCGCGCGGCGCAGCTCGGCGCCGGTCATCGGGCCGAGCGGCAGCGACCGTGCCCGCAGCGCCTCCACCAGCGGTGGAAACCCCAGGCACCGCTCGTAGCAGCCGGCCCGCATCCCGATCACCACCGGCAGCCCGCCCGCCGCGAGCCGGCACAGCTCCTCGACGTACGCCGCCCGCTCGCTTTCGGCCCGAGCCGTGAACAGCTCCTCGAACCGGTCGACCACCAACAGCGCGCACGACTCCACCGGCCGCCCGCCGCCCCCGACCGGCGAGCCCGGCGAACGCCACAACACCCCGGTGCCGCCCCCCGGCAGCGCCCCTTCCAGGACGGCCGGCACCAGCCCGGCCGCCAGCACCGACGTCTTCCCGACCCCGGCCGCCCCGGTCAGCACCACGGGATGGCCGGGACGGCCGGGGGCCGAGAGCAGCCCCACCAGCTCCGACACCACCCGCTCACGCCCGAAGAGCCACCTGGCGTCCCCGGCCGTGAACGGCCCGGAGGGCCAGGGGCACGGATCCCGCGCGCACCGGTCCCGCTCGCTCCCCAGCCCCGCGCCGAACCCGTCGTCCATCCCGCACCGCATCCCGTCACCCAGCGAAGTCGATCGGGGACTCAGGGTACGCGCGCCCGCCAGGCGGCGTACGCCGGTCCGGAAGGCGGCATCCACCGGACCGGTACGAATCCGGGGAAGATCAGCCCTTGCGGCCGACGCCCGCGTAGTAGACGGCCTCGCGGTCGGCGTACAACGTCTCGGGGACGGGACGCCAGCGCGGCAGCGCCACCACGCCCGGCTCCAGCAGCTCCAGCCCGTCGAAGAAGCTCGTGACCTCGTCCAGGGTGCGCAGCGTCATGGGCGCGCCGCCGCTCTCGTTCCAGTGGCGGACGCCCTCTTCGAGCTGCCTGCCGACGAGCCCGTGGGAGACGGCCAGATGGCTGCCCGGCGCCATCGCGGCCAGCAGTTCGGCGATGATCGAGCGGGCCTGTCCGGTGTCGGGGATGAAGTCCACGACGCCGAGCAGGGTCAGCCCGATCGGCCGGTCGAAGTCGAGATGCTCGGCGGCGGCGGCCAGGATCTTGTTGGGCTCGCGCAGGTCGGCGTCGATGAAGGCGGTCGTGCCCGCGGGAGCGGCCCGCAGCAGCGCCCGCGCGTGGGCCAGGACCATGGGGTCGTTGTCGACGTACACGACGTGGCTGTCGGGGGCGACCGCCTGGGCGACCTGGTGGGTGTTGTCGGCCGTGGGGATGCCGGTGCCGATGTCCAGGAACTGCCGGATGCCCGCCTCTCCGGCCATGTACCGCACCGTGCGGCCGAGGAACTCCCGGTTCGTACGGGCCAGCACCGGCAGGTCGGGCACGGCGGCCAGGATCTGCGCGCTCACCATCCGGTCGATCTCGTAGTTGTCCTTGCCGCCCAGCCACAGGTCGTAGATGCGGGCGGGGCTCGGAACATCAGTGTTCAGCGAACGTTCGCTCATCGCGACGCCTTCCGGACGAAAGGGGCTATGTGGGAGATCGTAGCCCCAAGATCCTTCAGCGGGCCACGCCCGCCCGGGTCCAGGCTTCCGGGGACGAGTGGCTCACCTCCCCACACAGGACGCCCTGCCCGTGACGGGTCAGAGCGGGCGGCGTTGTACCGCGTCGGCGATGGCCGTGGTCACGATCCACTCGACGGCGGTGGCGCCGGGCGGGTCGCCCTCGCTGCCGGCGAACAGCAGGTGGCCGCTGCCGATCAGGGTGAGCGCGAGGGCGTCGACGTCGGCGTCGACCGCGATGCGGCCCATCTCGCGCTCGGCGGTCAGGTAGGCGGCGATCATGGTCGTGGCCTCGGCCAGGAGCGGGATGCCCGACGACCCAGCCTGGCGCAGGCGGGCGCGCAGGCCGTCGCGGGAGATGACGAGGCCGACGACGGCCACGGCGACCGACCCGAACAGTTCCAGCAGCGCGAGGGTGAGGTTCCCGGCGACGGTGCCGGTGCCGGCGCTCTCGCGCAGGGCGGCGGACTGGGCCTCGACGCGGCGGATGCGGTCGGTCACCAGGTCGGCGAGGAAGGCGTCGAAGTCGGCGAAGTGGCGGTGGAGCACGCCCTTGGCGCAGCCCGCCTCGGTGGTGACCGCCCGGCTGGTCAGAGCGTTGGGGCCGTCTCGGAGCAGGACGCGCTCGGCGGCGTCGAAGAGCTGCTCGCGGACGTCGCGGAGGGCTACGCCTGTGGGCACCGGGCCGGTCTCCTTCGTTCACGAATCCCGTTCAGCGTAGACGAGTGGGCACATGCCCACTAGAGTGGGCGCATGCCCACTAACAGCTCCGAGAACGAGCCGCACCGCCACCGGGGGATGGCCGAGTCCTTCGGCGCGGACGCCGACCGCTACGACCGCACCCGCCCCCGCTACCCCGAGGAGATGATCGCCGGGATCGCCGCCGCCGCCCCCGGCCCGGACGTCCTCGACGTCGGCATCGGCACCGGCATCGCGGCCCGCCAGTTCCAGGCGGCCGGCTGCAGGGTGTCCGGCGTGGACGTCGACGCCCGCATGGCCGAGCTGGCCCGGCGCGACGGCATCGAGGTGGAGGTGTCCGCCTTCGAGTCCTGGGACCCGGCCGGGCGCACGTTCGACGCGGTCGTCGCCGGCCAGACCTGGCACTGGATCGACCCGGTCGCGGGCGCGGACAAGGCGGCCCGGGTGCTGCGGCCCGGCGGCGTGCTGGCGCTGTTCTGGAACGTCTTCCAGCCCCCGGACGTCCTGCGCGACGCCTTCGCCGAGGTCTACCGCCGCATCCTGCCCGACCTGCCGGCGCTCGGCCAGGCCGGTCCGGCGGTGGACCTGTACTCGTCGCTGCTCGACAAGATCACCGACGGCGTGCGCGCGGCGGACGCGTTCGGCGAGCCCGAGCGCCGGCAGTACGCATGGGAGCGCGTCTACACCCGGGACGAGTGGCTGGAGCAGGTGCCCACGCACGGCCCGGCCACCGGGTTGCCGCCGGAGCGGCGCCGCGAACTGCTGGAGGGCGTCGGGGCCGCGATCGACGCGGTCGGCGGCGCCTTCACCGTCCACTACGACGTCCTGGTGCTCACCGCAGTTCGGAGGGCCGGGTAGCCGCCGCTGCCCGACACGGTGGCCGGTTCAGGCCGGTTGCGGCGTCCGCGGCTCGGCCCTGGCCGGGGCGTAGAGGCCGAGCCGGCGCAGGGCCGGCGCCGTCATCATGGTGGTGACCAGGGCCATCAGCACGAGCACCGTGAACGTGCCGGGCGCGATCAGCCCCATGCCGAGCCCGGTGCTCAGCACGACGATCTCGGTGACGCCGCGGGCGTTCATCAGCACGCCGAGCCCGAGCGCGAGCCGTCCCGGCATGCCGCCCGCCCAGGCGATCACCCCGGCCGCCCCCAGCTTGCCGAGGACGGCGGCCACCAGCAGCACCGCCCCGCCCAGCAGCACCGCCGGGTGGCCGAAGGCCAGGTGCACGTCGGTGCGCAGCCCGATCGAGGCGAAGAACACCGGCAGCAGCATCGCGCGGTTGAGCGAGCCGAGGCGTTCGGGCACCGCGCCGAGCACGGGCGCCTCCCGGGGGAAGGCGACCCCCGCCAGCAGCGCCCCGAAGATCGCGTGCACGCCGATGGCGTCGGTCGCCGCGGCCAGGGCGAAGATCAGGCCCAGGACGAGCGCGAGCGCGGCGGGGGCGGGCAGCCGCCGGTCGGCGTGCCGGGCCGCCAGGGCGGCGAGCGCGGGACGTACGACGAGGGTCACGGCGAGCACCAGGGCGGCGGCCAGCGCCAGCGAGGTCAGCACGCCCGCCGGGGAGCCGGCGTGGGCCAGGGCGATCACCGCGGCCAGCGCGCACCAGGCGAGCACGTCGGCCAGCCCCGCGCAGAGGATCGCCAGCGAGCCCAGCCGGGTGACGGTCAGCCCGGCCTCCTGGAGGATCCTGGCCAGCACGGGGAACGCGGTGACGCTGAGCGCGGTCCCGACGAACAGCACGAACGCCGTGCCCGACGCCGACGGCCCGGCCAGCGCGTCGGCGAACGGGAGCGCCGCGACGGTCCCCAAGGCGAAGGGCACGGCCATCATGGCCAGCGCGGCGACGCCCACGACCGTGCGCTGCCGGCCGAGGGCGGCCGGGTCGAACTCCCGTCCCACCGTGAACATGAAGATCGCCAGCCCGGTCTGGGCCAGCAGTTCGAGCTGCGGCGCCACCCAGCCGGGCAGGATCAGCGCGGACACCCCCGGCGCCAGCGAGCCCAGCGCCGACGGCCCGAGCAGCAGCCCCGCCACCATCTGCCCCACCACGGACGGCTGGCCCGCCCGGCGCGCCAGGACGCCGCCCAGCGAGGCCAGCCCGCCGATGACCGCCACCGCGAGGAACAGGCGCAGGATCGACTGGGCGGGCGGCACTCCGGCGTGCGCGGCCGGCGCCGCCGGATGCCCCGGTTCCTGCGCGCCCGGCCCGAACACGAGCAGGAGCGACACGCCGGCCACGGCGATCAGCAGCAGCGCGACCGCCAGGCCCCGGGCCGGGAGGGGCAGCAGGGCCTGTTCGGTGTCGTCGAGCGGGTCGTCTCCGCGCATGGTCGCACCTTCCTGCGTACTCCGCGATGGGCTGCCCGGCCCTTCGCCGGCTCCGGCGGCCGGCTCAGTCCGCGGCCGGGAGCGGCCCTGCCGCCCGCCGGCCGATCAGCAGCAGGGCGCCGACGGCGGCGACGATGCCGACGGCGATGACGGGGATCAGTGCCGGGTAGCCGAAATCGCTCGCCACCAGGCCGAACAGCGGGGGGCCGAGCAGGGAGCCGAGGCTGCCGGCCTGGGCGATGACGCCGTTGCCGACGTCGGCGTGGTCGAGGCGTTCCAGGATCAGGGGGAGCGCGGCGAAGACGAGGGCGCCCAGGAAGCCGTTCTCCATGGAGATGACGCCGGCGCCGGTGAGCGCGCCCGCGGCGGAGCCGCCGGAGTACAGGATCCAGGCGGCCGGCACGACGAGGAACCCCGACAGGGCCAGCACACCGACCCGTACGCCCCTGCGCAGCAGGACGCCCACCGCCAGCCCGCCGGCCACGCCGAGCAGCGAGATCACCGAGGTCAGCGCGCCCGCGGCGGCGGCCGAGCGGCCGTACTGCTCGATGAGCAGGGTGGGCAGGAGCACGATCACCGGGATGGTCACCAGCGCGGTCAGGCAGAAGGCCGCGGCGAGCACGCCCGGCCAGGCCAGCGCCCGCGCCCGGGGGACCGGCCCGGCGGCCTGCGCCGCGCCGCCGCGCGGCAGCCGCGCCCACGTCACCACCGCGGTCAGCAGCGTCAGCCCGGCGATCAGCCCGGTCCAGCCGCGCCACCCCAGCGCGTCGCCGGCCGCGCCGCCGGCCAGCGTGCTGGCCCCCAGCCCGACCGGGACGAACGTCGCCCACACCGACAGGGCGGTGCCCCGGTCGCGCTCCTGGGCCAGGCGCAGGATCAGCGCCGGGCAGGAGATGGTGACCAGGACGTAGCCGACGCCCTCGACGCCGCGGGCGATGAGCAGCCAGGCGAAGTCGTCGGCGGCCATGCTCGCCGCGCCCGCCGCCGCGATCAGGGCCAGCCCGGTGACCAGCGACCGCCCGGTGCCGAAGCGGCGGACGAGGTAGCCCGCCGGCAGGCCGACCGCGGCCCCGACGCCGACCACCGCCGAGATCACCCAGCCCAGCTCCGACAGCGACAGCCCGAGCTGGGCGGCCACCGCCGGTCCGACCGAGGAGAACTTGCCGAGGCTCATCGCGGCGACGACCCCGCCGACGTAGACGACGAGGATCGTCAGCCAGGGGGAGCGTGGCGGGGACGCCTCCGTGATCTTCGCCGCCGACCGGGGGTCCATGAGTCTCCTTCGCACTGCGTTCCGCGGGCCAGGGTTCCCACGTCCGATCTTCGCCATGCCGGCGGCCTCGATCAACCCGCTTCTCCCGTGGCGAGGATGCCGATGGCCGACTCGGTGACGTCGACGGCCCCGGCCGACAGCAGCGCGTCGATCGTCTCGGGCACGTCCCGCCTGGGCAGGACGCCCTGGACGACGACCATGGCGCCGTCGGCCAGGTCGGGGCCCGAGCGCCAGGACCGGCCCGGCATCGCGGGCACCACCTCGGCCAGCCGGTCGGCGGGGGCGCGGACCGTCAGCAGCACGTGGGCCGGGCCCACCCAGGCGGCGCGCAGCAGCAGGGCGACGTTCCTGATCACGTCGCGCCTGGCCGGGTCGGCGTAGGCGGCCGGGTTGGCGACGAGCTGCGCGCCGCAGGTCCGGACGGTCTCGATGACGCGCAGGTCGTTCTGGCGGAGCGAGTGGCCGGTCTCCACGACGTCCATCAAGGCGTCGGCCAGCTCGGGGATCTTGGCCTCGGTCGCGCCGTAGGACACGACCACCTCGGCCCGCCGTCCCGCCTCACGGAAGAAGCGGCGGCCGATGTTCGGGTACTCGGTGGCCACCCTGACCCCGTCGTCCAGGTCGGCCGCGCTGCGGGCGGGGTGGCCGGACGGCACCGCGAGCACCAGCCGCCACGGCCGCTCGGTGTTCCTGGAGTAGTCGAACGACTCCACCACCTCGACCTCGGCCCCGCTCTCCTCCACCCAGTCGGCGCCGGTCAGCCCGAGGTCGAAGGTGCCGTCCCCGACGACCAGGGGGATCTCGCGCGGCTTGTAGAAGGCCACGTGCGACACGCCGGAGTGGTCCACCGTGCCGCGGTAGGAGCGTTCGGAGCGCCGCCGTACGGGGAGCCCCGCGGTCGCGAAGAGCTCCAGGGCCCGCCGCTCCAGCGACCCCTTCGGCAGGGCGAGCGAGATCATGGTTCCTCCTTGCGAGCACGGCGGCGACGAGGGGGGCGCGGGGTCACACGTGCAGCAGCCGGTCGATGCCGACGACGGGCGGCTCGGGCAGGCTGGACGGCCGCACCTCGATCTCGCCCACCACGAGGTCGTCCGGCCAGGAGCCGACGATGGTGCCCACGCAGCGGGCCACCGACCGGGTGCTCATCTTGTGCGGCGACCCGTCGCCGTCGAGGTTGGCGATGGCGCCCGGCGAGACCAGGCAGGCCCGCACCCCGTTGCGCCGCTCCTCCAGCAACAGCGTCTCGACCAGCGCCTTCAGCCCGGCCTTGGTGGCACTGTAGGCGGCCCCGCCCTCGAAGTACCGGGTCCCGGCGTGGCTGCCCATGGCGACGAACATCCCGCGGGCGGCCCGCAACGCCGGCAGGACGGCCTTGAGCAGGTGGAAGCAGGCGCTCAGGTTGATCGCGACCAGCCGCTCCCAGTCCTCCCCGCGCAGGTCGGCGATCGGGTCGAGCACCCGGTCCACCGCGTTGGACACGCAGACGTCGAGCCGGCCCGCCGCGCCGAGCACCTGGGCGGTCGCCTCCGCGATCTGCGCGGGGTCCGACAGGTCGCACTTGTGCTCGCCGAGCCAGTCCTCGCCGGCGAGCGAGCGGTTCAGGGAGAAGACGCGGTAGCCGCGCTCGCGCAACTCCTCGGCGATGGCCAGCCCGCTGCCCCGGTTGCTGCCGGTGACCAGCGCGGCCGGGGTCTCATGTGATGACATCGAGGACGCGGCTCCACTGGTTCACGATCTCCTCGCCGGCCACGCCGTCCCGGAACAGGTCCTTGTCCAGCGGGGAGCCGTCCTGGTGGCGCAGGCGCATGCAGTCCTGGGAGATCTCGGAGATGACGGTCAGGCCGCCGTCGGCGGTCTGACCGAAGATGAGGCAGAAGTCCCACACCTCCAGCGGGCGCAGCCAGGACCGCAGCACGTCGTTGACGGCGAGGGACAGCTCGCGCATCTCCTCCACCGGCAGGTCGAGCGCCCGCAGGTAGTCCTCGCCGATCGGCTGGTCCTCGGGGTCGGTCCGGTAGTCGAACTTCACGACCGGGCGCGGCAGCGGGGCGCCGTCCTCGAACAGGCCGGGGTATTTGCGGGTGGTCGATCCCGTGGCCCGGTTCTTCACGATCACCTCGAACGGCGGCGCCGGGCAGTAGTCGGCCACGTACGAGTCGGCCGAGACCCGTTCCCGGAACGCGCACGGCACCCCGGCGTCGGCCAGCCGGGCCGCCGCCCTTTCGTAGAAATCGAGCCGGAGCGGCCCGGTGCGTTCGACGATTTCATCGCGGTGGTACGTGAAACTGCGCAGGCTGGGGATTATCTGCACCAGGCAGCGCCCCTCCGGCAGCAGCCACAGACGCTTACTGCGCCCGACGATATCCGGCTCTCCGCGGCCGGCCGGACTTCCCGGTTCGGTTCCGTTATCCACGTGGCCTCCATCCGCCGACAATGGCCCACACAACTTGATATTGCGGGCACCTGATTGTCAAGGCGGCGTGACCCTGGAAAAAGGAGCACTTGACGTCCGTCTCGCGGTCTTGATATGTCGTCCGACCGTGCCCGGGGTCCTGGAAGAAAGAGTACTTGACGGGTCCCGGCGACCGGACGGTACTGTCTTCTGAAATTGAGAATTCCGATCTTAATTCAAATCCCAATGGGGGGAGGATCGTTGTCGGAATATGAGCGCATAGCTCACTCGAAGATCACGCGAAAGTTCAGGTCGGCGGGGCAGCAGCTCTTGTTCTCGCGGGGGCGGCGGGGCGAGGTGTCCGACGCGAACGGCGTACCGTACATCGATTTCGTCATGGGTTATGGGCCAGTGATAATCGGCCACGCGGACGCCCAGTTCAACGAAATTCTCTGCGGTTATCTCGGCAACGGCGTCATGCTGCCGGGCTACACCACGTTCCACCAGGAATACCTGAACAGGCTGCTCGGCGAGCGGCCCGGCGACCGCGGCGCGTTCTTCAAGACCGCCTCCGAGGCCGTCACCGCCGCCTTCCGGCTGGCCGCGATGCGCACCGGCAGGCTCGGCGTCATCCGCAGCGGCTATGTCGGTTGGCACGACGCCCAGATCGCCGACTCGCTCAAGTGGCACGAGCCGCTGCACTCGCCGCTGCGGGACAAGCTCCGCTACACCGACGCCATGCGCGGCGTCGGCGACTCCGAGCCGGTGGCCAACTGGGTGGACCTGCGCCTCGAATCCCTGGCCGAGCTGCTGGAACGGCACCGCGGCCGGCTGGGCTGCTTCGTCTTCGACGCGTACCTGGCCTCCTTCACCACGGCCGACGTGCTGCGCCAGGCCGTCGCCATGTGCCGCGAGGCCGGGCTGCTCACCGTCTTCGACGAGACCAAGACCGGCGGCCGGATCTCGGCACTCGGCTACGACCACGACAACGCCCTCGGCTCCGACCTGATCGTGATCGGCAAGGCGCTGGCCAACGGCGCCCCGCTGAGCATCCTGGCCGGTGACGCGGACCTGCTCGCGCTGGCCGAGAAGGCCCGGCTGAGCGGCACCTTCTCCAAGGAGATGATCGCCGTCTACGCCGCGCTGGCCACCCGCGACGTCCTGGAGAAGCCCGTCGGAGACTCGCCCGACGGCTGGACGGAGATCGGGCGGATCGGCACGCAGGTGGCCGCCGCCTTCACCGCGGGCGCCGCGGACGCCGGGGTCGAGGCCCTGGTCGGCGCCCGTCCGGTGCTCGGCGGCGGCATGTTCGAGCTGGTCTACCACGACGTGGGGCTGCTGGGCGACAAGGAGCGGCGCGAGTCGCTGCTGGCCGAGCTCGCCGGGGTCGGCATCCTGCTGCTCGAAGGGCACCCGTCCTTCGTGTGCCTGGCCCACCGCGACCTCGACTGGGACGACCTGCGCGACCGGGCGCGGCAGGCGTTCGAGGCGTGGAGCGCGCCCGCGGAGGCCGGCCGTGGCTGACCTCCTCCGGCTCGCCCTGGTCGGCTGCGGCCGCCAGATGCAGCAGAACCTCTTCCCGTTCCTGCAACGCATCCGCGGCCACCAGGTCGTGGCCTGCGTCGACCCCGACCTGTCGCTGGCCGCCGACGTGCAGTCGCTGGCCGGCGGCGCGACCTGCGTCTCGTCGGTGGACGAGCTCGACCTGGAGATGGTGGACGCCGCCGTGCTGGCCGTCCCGCCGGAGCCGTCGTACCTGCTGGTCCGGCAGCTCGCCGAGCGCGGGGTCGACTGTTTCGTCGAGAAGCCGGCCGGGCCGTCCACGCCCTCGCTCCAGGACCTGGAGCACGTGGTGCGGCGCACCGGGCGGCACGTCCAGGTGGGCTTCAACTTCCGCTACGCCGAGACGCTGCAACGGCTGCACGAGTTGAGCGAGGAGATCCGGGCCACGCCGTGCTCGGTGACCATCGACTTCTACAGCCGCCACCCGTCCGCGCCGCAGTGGGGGGTGGACACCACCCTGGAGGCGTGGATCCGGCACAACGGGGTGCACGCCCTCGACCTGGCCCGCTGGTTCGTGCCGTCGCCGGTCGTCCAGGTGGACGCGCACGCCATCGCCAGTGACGCCGACCGGTTCCAGGTCAACCTGTTCCTGCGGCACCACGACGGCTCGCTGTCCACGCTGCGCATGGGCAACCACGTCAAGCGGTTCATGGTGGGCGTCACCGTGCAGGGTATGGACGGCAGCCGGTACAGCGCGCCGTCGCTGGAGCGGGTGACGCTCGAACTGTCCGACGGCGTGCCGTACGGCCAGGAGCTGCACAGCACCCGCAACCTGGACCACGGGTGGGCGCGCAGCGGTTTCGGGCCCGAGCTCCAGGCGTTCGTGGACGTCTGCGCGCAGCGGTCGGCCGAGGCCCGCACGGGCGCACGTCCCGCGGTCAAGGGCGTGCCGTCGGTCTCCGACGCGCTGGCCGCCTCCGCCCTGTGCGACCGGGTGATGGCGGAGCTGAACACGGCCGCGACGAACGGCTTCGGCCTGCTGACCGGCTCCGTCCGGGCCTCGGCCTAGGCGGGGGCCGTTGACGAGGAGGGGGAGGCATGACTGAACGGGCGCGACCGGCCGCGGGCGGGCGGCCGGTCGCGTCGCACGATCAGGCCGACCGGCGGACCGGCCCAGGCACGCGCGAGGGGCGGCCGGTCGCGTCACGGGGGGTGGGCCGGTGGGTGGCCGGTCATCTGGGCCGGCACCGGCTCTCGCTGCTGCTGTTCACCCTGGCGGCCGTGGCGGCGAGCCTGTGCTCCACGCTCGTGCCCGTCCAGATCGGCACGGCGTTCGCCGAGGCCACCGGCCCCCGGCACGACCTCGGCGCGGTCGGGGTGGCGGCGCTGACGGCCGCGCTGCTGGCGGCCGGCCGGTTCGTCGCCGACCTGCTGTCGAACGGCTCGATGGAGGTCGTCGCCCAGCGCGTCAAACGGGACGTACGCGACGAGCTGTACCGCAGCCTGCTGACCAAGCGCATGGCCTTCCACGACCAGCAGCGCATCGGCGACATCCTGGCCCGCGCGATCAACGACGCCAGGCTCGTCGACTACATGCTCAGCCCGGGGGCGGCCACCGCCGCCAACGGCGTCCTGGCCCTGCTGGTGCCGATCCTGTTCATCGCCTCGCTGGACCCGCGGCTGCTGCTGGCCCCCGGCGTGCTGGTGCTGGTGTTCGCCTACGCGCTGCGCTACCACCTGCGCCGGCTCTACCCGCTGGTCATGCGCACCCGCGAGACCTTCGCCGACCTCAACGAACGCTTCTCCACCACGCTGTCGGGCATCGCCACCGTCAAGGCCGCCACGCAGGAGGACTTCGAGCGGCGCGCCCTGCGGTCGGCCGCCGCCGCCTACCGGGACGCCTTCGTCCGGCGCGGCCGGGCGCAGGCGGTCTACCTGCCCGCGCTGAGCTTCGCGCTGGCCATGGTGACCGGCTCCCTGCACTCCCTCTACCTCTACTCGCAGGGGGAGCTGGCGCTGTCCCAGGTGGTGACCTACCTCGGCTGGCTGCTGCTGTTCGCGCAGCCCGTCACCATGTCCGAGCAGGCCGTGCCGGTGATCCAGGAGGGCTTCGCCGCCGCCGCGCGCATGCGGGAGATCATCGACGGCGCCCCCGGCGAGCGCGAGGACACACGCGGCACGACGGCGGATGTCGAGGGCTCGATCACCTTCGACCGGGTCTCGCTCCGCCACGAGGGCAGGGACATCCTGCGCGAGGTCTCCTTCCACCTGCCCGCCGGCCGCACCCTGGCCGTCGTCGGCCCCACCGGCAGCGGCAAGAGCATGCTGATCAAACTGGTCAACCGCATGTACGACGCCACCGAGGGCCGCGTGCTGATCGACGGGCGTGACGTGCGCGAGTGGGAGCCGGGCGCGCTGCGCCGCCAGATCGGCCACGTGGACCAGGAGATCTTCCTGTTCTCCAAGAGCGTGCTGGACAACGTCGCCTTCGGCGCGCCGCACGCCGCCGGGTACGAGGACGTCCTGCGCGTCGCCAAGCAGGCGTGCGCGGACGAGTTCGTCCAGGGAATGGCCGACGGCTACGACACCGTGCTCAACGAGGGCGGCACGACGTTGTCCGGCGGGCAGCGGCAACGGCTGGCCATCGCCAGGGCCCTGCTGACCGACCCGCGCATCCTCACCCTCGACGACGCGACCAGCGCGGTGGACGCCCGTACCGAATCGGCCATCACCGAGGCCGTCGAACGTGCGACGGCGGGCCGCACGACGGTGCTGGTCTCGCACCGCCCCGGCCAGATCCGCCGCGCCGACGTCATCCTGCTGCTGGACGGCGGCCAGGTCGTCGACCAGGGCTCGCACGACGAACTGATGGCGCGCTGCGCGCTCTACCGGGAGATCTACAGTGGATGACGCCCAGGATCGGCGGCGGCCGTGAGCGACCTGTTCGCCGGCCTGCACGCCGACGCCTACGACCGCGTGTACGGCAACCGCCGCCTGCTGGCCCGCATCCTGCGCCAGCTGCGCGCCCACCGCGCCGGCATGATCGGCTCGGCCCTGCTCGTCGCGGGCTCGGTGCTGCTGACCGCCTCGGTGCCGGTGGTCGTCTCCCGCCTGATCGACCAGGCCGGCGGCGGCAGCGGCCCCGGCCTGCTGCTGTGCCTGTTCGTGGTCGCGGCGGCGGTGCTGGCCTGGGCGATGAACTGGGCCCGCCAGGCGATCACCGCCCGGCTGGTCGGCGGCATGGTGTACCGGTTGCAGTGCGAGGCCGCCGACGCCGCGCTCGCCAAGGACGTCGCCTTCTACGACGAGAACTCGGTCGGCAAGGTGCTCAGCCGGGTCACCGGCGACACCGAGGGCTTCGGCTCGGTGCTCACCCTCACCCTGAACCTGATCAGCCAGCTCTTCCTGGTGGTGCTGCTCGGCGGCGTGGTGTTCTGGATCGACCCCGGCCTCGGCCTGGTCATCGTGGCCGCGCTACCGTTCCTGCTGGGCACGGCCCTGGCCTTCCGCCGGGTGGCCCGTACGGCGGCGGCGGCCACGCGGCGGGTGATGGCCAAGGTCAACGCCAACGTGCACGAGACCATGCTCGGCATCGCGGTCGCCAAGAGCTTCGGCCGCGAGCAGGCCGTCCATGGCGACTTCGACGACGTCAACCGGCTGTCGTACCGCGTCTACGTCCGGCAGGGCCTCATCTACGCGGTCATCCTGCCGGTCCTGACGTTGCTGGCCGGGCTGGCCACGGCGGTCGTGCTGTACCAGGGCGGGCGGTTCGCGGTGTTCGGCAGGCTTTCGGCGGGCGAGTGGTACTTCGCCCTCCAGGCGCTCGGCATGCTCTGGCAGCCGGTCACCCAGGCCGCCTCGTTCTGGAGCCTGTTCCAGCAGGGGCTGGCCGCCGCCGAGCGGGTGTTCGCGCTGATCGACAGCGATCATGCCGTCGTCCAGAGCGGGAACGCGCCGGTGACCGGGCTGACCGGCGCGATCGAGGCCCGCGGCCTGCACTTCCGGTACGGCTCCGGCGCCACCGTGTTCCGCGACTTCGACGTGCGCGTCGCGGCCCGCGAGACGGTGGCGGTCGTCGGGCACACCGGCGGCGGCAAGTCCACGCTGGCCAAGCTGATCGCCCGTGCCTACGACTTCCAGGGCGGCGAGCTGCTGGTCGACGGCCGGGACATCCGCGGCCTCGACCTGCGGGCCTACCGGCGGCGGGTGGGGGTCGTCCCGCAGCACCCGTTCATCTTCGCCGGCACGCTCGCCGAGAACATCGCCTACGGCCGCCCCGGCGCCGGCCGCGACGACGTCGTACGGGCCATCGAGCGGATCGGCCACCGCGTGTGGGACCGCAGCATGCCGATGTCCCTGGACGACCGCCTGGCCGCGGGCGGTCAGGGCGTGTCGGTCGGGCAGCGGCAGCTCATCGCCCTGGCCCGCATGTTCGTCCGCGAACCGGACATCCTGCTGCTGGACGAGCCGACCGCCAGCGTCGACCCGCTGACCGAACGCGGCATCCAGGACGCCCTGTCGCGCCTGTGCGCCGACCGCACGGTCCTGGTGATCGCCCACCGGCTGTCCACCATCCGGCGCGCCGACCGCGTTCTGGTGCTGCACGGCGGGAGGATCGCCGAGCAGGGCCGGTTCGACGAGCTGCTGCGCCGCGACGGCCCGTTCGCCGCGCTCTACGCCACCTACTACGCCCACCAGGAGACCGCATGACCTGCGCACCCCATCCGCCGGAGTTCGAGCCGATCCAGCGGGAGGCGTCCGCGGCGGGCGTGCGCTGCGTGGTGGGCGCGGTGCTGGTCAACCCGGGCGGCGAGGTGTTCCTGCAGCGGCGGGCGGCCCACGTGCGGCTCTTCCCCGGCTGCTGGGACATCGTCGGCGGGCACGTCGAGCAGGACGAGACGTTGTGCGCGGCGCTGGCCAGGGAGATCGAGGAGGAGACCGGCTGGCGGCTGCTGCGGGTGGGCGGCCTGGTGGACGTCTTCGACTGGACCGGCGGCGACGGCGGCCTCCGGCGCGAGATCGACGTGCTGGCCACGGTCGAGGGCGACCTGACCCGGCCCCGGATCGAACAGGACAAGTTCGAGGAGTCCCGCTGGCTGGACGGCGACGCCCTGCGCCGCCTGGCCGCCGATTCCCCCGGCTCCGGCATGGTCGAGCTGGCCCTGCGCGCGCTGGCCATGCGGCCGGGTTAGGGCTCCGGCTTGCGTACCGCGTCCAGGGCCTGGCGCAGGGTGAACCTGCCGGCGTACAGCGCCTTGCCGACCACCGCGCCCTCGACGCCCAGCGAGGTCAGGGAGGAGATGGCGCGCAGGTCGTCCAGGCAGGAGATGCCGCCGGAGGCCACGACGGGGCTGCCGGTGGCGGCGCACACCTTGCGCAGCAGGTCGAGGTTGGGGCCGCCGAGCGTGCCGTCCCTGGCGATGTCGGTGACGACGTACCGGGCGCAGCCGGCGGCGTCCAGGCGGGCCAGGGTCTCGTACAGCTCGCCGGCGTCGCGGGTCCAGCCGTGGCTGCGTACGGTGGTGCCCCAGACGTCGAGCTCGACGGCGACCCGGTCGCCGTGCCGGGCGATGACCTCGGCCACCCACGCCGGACGTTCCAGCGCGCCCGTGCCGAGCACCACCCGGCCGCAGCCGGTCGCCAGCGCGGCGGCCAGGCCCGCGTCGTCGCGCACGCCGCCGCACAGCTCGACCGGGATGTCCAGGGCGCCGACGACCTCGGCGAGGCGGGCCCGGTTGGAGCCGGTGCCGAAGGCGGCGTCGAGGTCCACCAGGTGCACCCAGTCGGCGCCCGCGTCCTGCCAGGCCAGCGCCGCGTCGAGCGGGTCGCCGTACCAGGTCTCGGATCCGGACTCGCCGCGCACCAGGCGGACGGCCCGGCCGCCGCGCACGTCGACGGCGGGCAGGAGGGTCAGGCATGTGGACACTCGTCGTTTCCTCTCCCGTGTACCCCCCTTTTCCATCATCGCCAACAATGGTCAGAAATCGAAGTCAACCTTCGGCCACCACCATGGTTCACTTGCCGCCGCCCGGCCGGACGGGGACGCTTGCCGGTGCGCGCCGCACGCCCAGTCGCCGGGGGCCGGTCCCCCTGTTCCGAGGAGGACTGCATGGTCTCGCTCGCGCTGCCCAAGGGCACGTTCCTGGAGCGTCCCGTCCTCGACCTCTTCGCCGCCGCCGGGCTGGAGGTGCGCCGCCCGTCCGAGCGCGGCTACCGGGCCGCCATCGCCTACGACGGCGGCGTCGAGGTGGTCTTCCACAAACCGCGGGAGATCCCGCTCGCCGTGGAGAGAGGCGTCTTCGACTTCGGTGTGACCGGCACCGACTGGATCGAGGAGACCGGCGCGAAGGTCGAGCTCGTCGAGGTGAGCGGGTGCGTGCCCCCCTGGCGGCTCGTGCTCGCCGTCCCCGACGGGCATCCCGCCGTGGACGCCGCCGGCCTGCCGGTCGGAGCCCGGATCGCCACCGAGTACCCGAAGATCGTCAGGCAGTTCTTCCAGAGCGTGCCGCTGCCCGTACGGATCGTCCCGTCCTTCGGGGCCACGGAGGCCAAGGTCCCCGAGCTGGCCGACGCCGTCGTCGAGGCCGACGGGCCCGGCTCCGCCCTCGACGACCACGACCTGCGGGTCATCGCCACGTTACGGACGTGCTCCCCGCACCTCGTCGCGAGCCCGGCCGCCTGGCGGGACGCCGGCAGACGCGCCGCCATCCAGCGGATCGCCCGGCTGCTCACCTCGGTGGACGGGGGAGCGGCGCACGTGCTGCTGACCGTGCGCACCTCCCCGCGCGACCTGCCGCGCGTGGCCGGGTCGATGCCGGAGCGGTCCTGGCGGGCCGGCACCGGCCTGACCGAGGGCCTGGTGGTCGTGCAGGGGCTGGCCGCCCGGCGCGGCCTGGCCGAGACCATCGGCGGCCTCCTGGCCGCCGGGGCGCTCGACGTCATCGGGTCGGGCGTCGGGAAGGACGTCACCGCGTGAGCCGGCGGATGATCGTGTGCGACCTCGACGGGACGCTCCTGGACTCCCGCGGCCAGGTCTCGGAGCGCACCAGGACGGCCGTGCGCCGCGCCCGCGCCGCCGGGCACGTGTTCGTCATCGCGACCGCCCGGCCGGTGCGCGACACCCGTCCGGTGGCCGCGGCCCTGGACCACGCGGCCGTCGCCGTCTGCGGGAACGGCTCGATCACCTTCGACTTCGGCAGCGAGGAGGTGGTCGACTTCCGCCCGCTGGACCGGCAGCCGCTCGCCGCGGCGCTGTCGGTGCTGCGCGACCGCTTCCCCGGCGTGCGCCTGGGCGCCGAGTGCCGCCTTGAGCTGCTGCTGGAGGACGCCTTCCACCTGCCCGAGCCGCTGGCCCGCGACGCCCGGCGCGTCCCCCGCCTGGAGGGCGAGATCGGCCGGCACGACGTCGGCAAGCTCATGGTCCAGCTCGAAGGGGCCGCCCGCCAGTACTACGAGACCGTGCGAGGGATCCTGACCGGCTGCGAGGTCACCATCTCGGCGGACGTGTTCTGCGAGGTGATGCGGGCCGGCGTCACCAAGGCGGCGGCCCTGAAGTCGATGGCGGCCCGGCTCGGCCTCGGCAGCGCCGACGTGATCGCCTTCGGCGACATGCCGAACGACCTCCCCATGCTGACCTGGGCCGGAACCGCGGTGGCGGTCGCCAACGCCCACCCCGCCGTGCTCGGCGCGGTCGGCGAGGTGACCTTCTCCAACGACGACGACGGGGTGGCCGCGTGGCTGGAAAGGCACGCCATGGCCGATTTCTCAGAGAAGTATTGACGCTTGTCTGACGAGTATTCATGATGGGCGCTGGAGCCGGGAACGCACCGGCCAGGATCGGCCTGCGGAGGCAGGCCGCCAGGGCCCGCGCCAGGCGCGGGCGTCCCGTCTGAGAGGTGCCCCAGTGCCCCGATTAGCCGCTGCCCCTGTGCTCGTCCGCGTCGTCGCCCTCTGCGCGGCGCTGTGCTCGCTCGCCGCCTGCACCGCCGTCGACTCCGCCGGCGGCCCCGCCGCCGGGACGAAGGGCGCCACCTCGGTCGGCGTCGCCTTCAGCCGCGGCGGACGCGGAGACAGGTCCTTCAACGACTCGGTGGGGGCCGGCGTCGACCGCGCGAAGGCCGAGCTGGGCGTCACCGCCAAGGAGCTCAGCCCCAACGCCGCCGGGTCCGACCTGGAGGAGATCCTGCGGCTGCTGGCCCAGACCGGCCACAACCCGGTGCTGGCCGTCGGCTTCTTCTACGCCCAGCCGCTGGCGAAGGTCGCCCCCGCCTTCCCCCGCACCCAGTTCGTCATCATCGACGACGCCACCGTGAAGCTGCCCAACGTCACCAACGTGGTGTTCCGCGAGGAGCAGGCCAGCTACCTGGTCGGCGCGGCGGCCGCGCTCAAGTCCGCCACCGGGAGGATCGGCTTCGTCGGCGGGGTGCAGACGCCGCCGCAGGAGAAGTTCCTCGCCGGGTACGAGGCCGGCGCCCGCGCGGTGAAACCCGCGATCCAGCTCTCCAGCGTGTTCATGTCCCAGCCGCCCGACTTCAGCGGCTTCTCCGCGCCCGACAAGGCCCAGGAGGCGGCCCGCGGCATGTACGACGGCGGCGCCGACGTCGTCTACCACGCCGCCGGCGCGTCCGGGCTCGGCGTCTTCCAGGCGGCCAAGGCGGCCGGCAAGTGGGCGATCGGCGTCGACGTCGACCAGCGGAAGACGGTCGATCCGGGGCTCGCCGGGGTGATCCTCACCAGCGCCACCAAGCAGCTCGACGTCGCGGTGCTGAGCATCGTCCGGGACGCGGCGGCGGGCCGGCCGATCGCCGGGGTGCGCGAGTTCGGGCTCAAGGAGGGCGGCGTCGGCTACGCCACCAGCGGCGGCGAGCTCGCCGACATCCAGCCGCGGCTGGAGGAGCTGCGCAAGCAGATCGTCTCGGGCCAGATCAAGGTGCCCGTCAGGCCGGCGGAGAGCCGGTGAGCCGGGCGCGGGCGGCGGGCCGGGAGGCGGTGGGCGTGCTCGCCGTGCCGGCGCTCGCGCTGCTGATCGCGCTCACGGTCGCCACCGCGCTGCTGGCCGCGGTGGGGGCCGCGCCGGGGCGGACGTACCTGACGATGCTGGAGTTCGGGGTCCGGCCGGACTCGCTCGTCTCGGCGGTGAACCGGGCGGCCGTCTACTTCTTCGCCGCCCTCGCCGTGGCCGTCACCTTCCGGATGAAGCTGTTCAACATCGGGGTCGAGGGCCAGTACCACGTGGCCGCGCTGTTCGCGGCGGTCGCCGGGACGGCCGTGCGGCTGCCGGGCCCGCTGCACCTGGCGTTCGTCTGCCTGGTCGCCGTGCTGGCCGGGGCCCTGTGGGCGGGGATCGCCGCGGTGCTCAATGTGTGGCGCGGCGTCTCCGAGGTGCTGTCCACGCTGCTGCTGAACTACGTCGCCACCGCCGTCGTCGCCTACCTGCTGGCCGAGGTCTTCGCCGCCGGCAGCACCTCCGGTTCGACGCCGGAGCTGCCGCCGTCGGCCCGGCTGCCCCAGCTCACGCTGCCCTCGGGCGACCAGCTCGGCTCGGCCGCGCTCGCCGCGGTCGTGCTGGGGGTGGCCGTGCACCTGATGCTCACCCGCACCCGCTACGGCTACGAGCTGAAGGCCGGCGGCCTGAACCCGGTGGCGGCGCGCGTCCAGGGCATCGACCCGCGCCGGATGATCCTGGTGACGATGTTGTTGTCCGGCGGCCTGGCGGGCCTGGCCGGGCTGCCCGACCTGCTGGGCCAGACCTACCGGTACGGCATGGACTTCCCCTCCGGCGCGGGCTTCACCGGGATCGCCGTGGCCCTGCTCGGCCGCAACACGCCGGTGGGCATCGCACTGGCCGCCCTGCTCTTCGGGTTCCTGGAACGGTCGGCGCTGATCCTCGACATCGAGGGCATCCCCAAGGAGATCGTCACGATCATGCAGGGCGTCATCGTGCTCAGCGTCGTGGTCGCCTACGAGGTGGCGCGGCGCGTGGAACGCAGACGCGCCGAGCGGCTCGTACGGGAACAGGCCGCCCCCGCGCTGGAGCCGTCCGCGTGAGCGCGGCACGGTACCGGTGGTGGCAGGCCGCGCTCGTCCTGCTGCTGGCGATGTCGGCGGTCAGGGTGTTCACCGGCGCCGACGAGCTCACCGGGTCGGGCGTCATGGGGGCGGCGCTGCGGCTGGCGGTCCCCATCGGGCTCGCCGGGCTCAGCGGCCTGTGGAGCGAGCGCGCGGGCGTCGCCAACCTCGGCATCGAGGGCATGATGATCATCGGGACGGTCTGCGGCGCCTGGGCCGGGTACGCGTACGGCGTCTGGGCCGGGGTGCTGGTCGGCACGCTCGGCGGGGTCGCCGCGGGGCTGCTGCACGCGGTCGTCACCGTGACGTTCGGGGTCGACCAGGTCGTCTGCGGCATCGCGATCAACATCCTGGCCGTGGGCGTGGCCCGGTTCATGTCGGTCATCGCCTTCAGCGGCCTGCCGGGGGCGGGGGCCACCCAGTCGCCGCCGGTGCGCGGGTCGATCGGCACGGTGAGCGTGCCCGTCCTGGCGGGCGGCGGGGGCTCGCCCGATCTCCTGGGCGGGCTGGAGCGCGGCCGGTTCTTCCTGGTGTCCGACCTCGCCGGGATCGTGCGGGGGTTCCTGCACGAGGTCTCGCTGCTGACCGTGGTCGCCGTCGCGCTGGTCCCGCTGAGTTTCGTGCTGCTCTGGCGGACCGCGTTCGGGCTGCGGCTGCGTTCGGCGGGCGAGCATCCCGCGGCGGCGGACTCGCTCGGCGTCCCGGTGCTGCGGATGCGGTACTACGGCGTGCTGGTCTCCGGCGGGCTGGCCGGGCTCGGCGGGGCCTACCTGGTCACCGTCTCCTCGACCGTCTACCGCGAGGGCCAGACCGGCGGCCGGGGCTTCATCGGGCTGGCCGCCATGATCTTCGGCAACTGGCGCCCGACCGGTACGGCGGCGGGTGCCCTGCTGTTCGGCTACGCCGACGCGCTGCAACTGCGCCAGGCGAGCGCG
Organism: Nonomuraea sp. NPDC051191; assembly: GCF_044455665.1. NCBI lineage: Bacteria > Bacillati > Actinomycetota > Actinomycetes > Streptosporangiales > Streptosporangiaceae > Nonomuraea > Nonomuraea sp. NPDC051191. The sequence continues at coordinate 51,196 of NZ_JBITEZ010000007.1, forward strand.
GTGCACGTGCTGCTGCTCCTCGGGGCCGTGCTGGCCTGGGTCGCGGCGATCGTGCTCGTCCGCACGCGGCTGCGCCCGGCCGCGACGCTGGCGCTGCTCGGCGCCGCCGCCTTCGCGCTCTTCCAGGGCACCGACTCGGTCCCCACCCAGCTCGTGTACGCCACGCCGTACCTCACCACGCTCCTGGTGCTGGTCACGGTCGCCCAACGGCTCCGCATGCCGGCCTACGTCGGCATCCCCTACCGGCGAGGAGACGCGTGATGGCCATCGACCGGGAGCCTCGCCTGATGGGGTACGCCGACCGCTGGTCGGCCGCCCCCGGCGAGCGGCTGACCGTGCACGCCTCGGGCCCGTCCGGGGAGGCGGACGTCGCCCTCGTGGACCTCGTGCGGGAGGGCGACCTGACCCCGGCCGTGCCCGTGACGATCGAGCCCCGGCCGCTGCGGCCCGGCTCCCGGCTGGAGGCGGCCTCGGTGCCGACGCCTCCCAGGGGCGGCCTGGCCCTGTGGATCCGTCCCAAGCGGCTCGGGGCGCGCCAGGTCGTGGCCCGTCTGGGCGCCTCCGGCTGGCGGCTGCTGCTGGCGCTCGACGAGGAGGGCCGGCCGGAGGCGACCGTGCTGACGCCGTCCGGGAGCATGGGCTGCCGCCTGCGCGCGGCCGTCCCGGCGGGGGAGTGGTCGCTGCTGGCCGTGGCGTGGGACGCGGCGCCGCTGATGACCGTCCTGCACCTGAACGACTTCCGCACCCCGGGCGTGAGCGCCGGCCGGGCCCGCCTGCCGCTGCCGTCCACGTCCGGCGAGCTGCGGATCGGGGCCGGCGACGAGCACCCGTACGCGGGCCGGATCGCCCTCCCGATGGTGACGGACGGCCTGCTCACCGCCCCGGGACACGCCCCGCTGCGCGACCTGACCACCGCTCCCGAGCTGGTCAAACACCTCGGCCCCGACCTGCTGGCCCTCTGGGACCCCTCCGCCGGGCCCGGCGCCCCCGTCGTCCCGGACGTCAGCGGGAACGGGCGCCACGCGAACGCCGTCAACCGGCCGCTCGCCGGGCTGATCGGGCCGGGAGGCGTCGCCCGCACCGCGCTCCAGGTCAGCCCGGAGGACCTCGACGACGCCCGCTGGCCGGTGACGTGCGAGCTGACCGTCCCCGAGGACGCCGGCTCCACCGTGCTCGGCGTGCGCCTGCGCACCCGGGGCCAGTCGTGCGTCCTCCCCGTGGTGGTGCGCCCGGACGGGACGCGCAGGAGCGCGGTCGCGGTCGTCCTGCCCACGTTCACCTACCTCGCCTACGCCAACCACCGGCAGTCCAGCGAGGCCGAGTACTTCGGGGACTACAAGCGGGTCACCGACCGCGTGATCACGCTCTCCCCGGTGGACGCCTACCTCAACGAGCACCGCGAGCTCGGCCTGTCCCTGTACGACCAGCGGAGAGAGGGCGGTCACGTCACCCACTCCTCCAGGCTCCGCCCGGTGCTCAACCTCACCCCCGGCTACCGCTGGTGGATGACCGGCGCGCCACGCCACTTCGCCGCCGACCTGCTGCTGCTGCGCTGGCTGCGTTCGGCGGGGTTCGCCTTCGACGTGCTGGCCGACGAGGACGTGCACGAAGGCGGCGCCGACCTGCTGTCCGCCTACCGCGTCGTCCTGACCGGCAGCCACCCCGAGTACGTCACCGCCCCCGGCCGCGCGGCCTTCGGCGCGTACGTGTCGGGCGGCGGCCGGCTCATGTACCTGGGCGGCAACGGGTTCTACTGGGTGACCGGCGTCGACCCCCGTCACCCGCACGCCATCGAGGTCCGCCGCGGCCACGTCGGCGACTGGTGGGACGACGAGCCCGGCGAGGACGTGCTGACCTCCACCGGCGAGCCGGGCGGCCTCTGGCGGCACCGCGGCCTCGCGCCGCAGGAGTTGCTCGGCGTCGGCTTCGCCGCCCAGGGGTGGGGGCCCGCCCCCGGGTACACCCGGCTGCCCGACAGCCACCGGGAGGAGGCGTCCTGGGTCTTCGAGGGCGTCGGGACCGACCCGGTGGGCTGCTGCGGGCTCGCGCTCGGCGGGGCGGCCGGGGACGAGATCGACCGGGCCGCGCCCGAGCTCGGCACCCCACCGGACACCCTGCTGCTCGCGACCTCCGCGGGCGGCCACAGCCACCACTACCGGCCCCCTACCGAGGAGGCCGGAACCGGCGCGGAGACCGTACGCGCCGACATGACCCTGCGACGGCTCGGATCAGGCGGCGCGGTCTTCGCCGCCGGATCCGTCAACTGGGTGACCAGTCTCGCCTGCTGTGACGGTGACATCAGGCGAATCACCCGCAACGTCCTGTCCCGATTCCTGCTCTCCCGCAGCTTGTGAGTGAGGAGTGACGTGACCACCGCCAGCGCGAGGCACCTCGACTACCCCTATCCCCGCACGTCGGCCGAGTTGACCGACGAGCTGTTGTCCATGCCCGCCGAGGACGTGGCGGCCATCGCCCGCCACCCGCTGACCGTCTACCCCGACACGACCGAGCTCTACTACCGGCTGGCCCGCGAGATGGCCGACGAGTTACGCGCCCGCAACATGCGCGGCGAGCCCACCCGCTGGATCCTGCCCGTGGGACCGAAGGCGCAGTACCCGATCCTCGCGCGCATCTGCAACGAGGAGCGCATCAGCTGGGCCGACGTCTTCGCCTTCCACATGGACGAGTTCCTCGACTGGCAGGGCCGGCCGGTGGACCCCTCGCATCCCTTCAGCTTCCGCGGCTACTGCGACCGCAACCTCTACCAGCTCCTCGACCCCGACCTGCGGCCCCACCCCGACAACGTCGTCTTCCCCGACGTGTTCGACCCCGACGCGTTCGGCGAGCGCCTGCGCGGCGCGGGCGGCGCCGACACCTGCTACGCGGGCTTCGGCTACCGGGGGCACCTGGCCTTCAACGAGCCGCCGTCCACGCGCTGGCACCAGTACACCGCCGAGGAGTTCGCCGCCTCGACCACGCGCGTCGTCCCCTTGCTCGACGACACGATCGTGGCCCACTCCCACCGTGTGACCGGCGGCTACACGCAGGCGATCCCGCGCATGGCGATCACCGTCGGCATGTCGGAGATCCTCTCCGCCCGCCGGCTGCACCTCGTCACCGACGGCGGCGCCTGGAAGCGCTACATCGTCCGGGTCCTCCTGCTCACCACCGAGCCGGACGTGCTGCTCCCGGTCACCTTCGCGCACCGCCACCCCGACGTGCGCGTGACCGTCGACGCCGACAGCATCGCGCCCTGCGCCCTGGGGCTGGGCTCGTGACCGTCGTCGCGATCGGCGCCTACATCGTCGACCTGTACATGTTCGGCGACCACCTGCCGGAGCCGGGCGAGAGCGTCAACGCCGCCGACTACGCCACCGCGCACGGCGGCAAGGCCGCGAACGTGGCCGTGGCCGCCGCGCGGCTGGGCGCACCGGCCCGGTTCGTCGGCTGCCTCGGCGACGACGCCGCCCGGCCGGTGGCGCTGGCCGAGCTGCGCGCCGAGGGCATCGAGGTCGGCGACTGCACCACGGCCGTCGGCGTGGCGACCGGGCGCAGCTTCGTCTACGTCGACTCCGGCGGCAGGCAGATGGTGATGACCTGGCCGGGGGCCGCCGACCTGCTGCCGCCCGCCCAGGCGGCCGCCGTCGCCGCCGGACTGCCCACCGGGTCCGTGCTCGTCCTCCAGGGCGAGATCCCGCTGGAGATCTCCTACGCCGCCGCGACGGCCGCCCCGGCGGGCGTGCGCGTCCTGCTCAACCCCAGCCCGGCGGGCCCGTTCCGCGAAGGGACCGGGAAGGAGCTGCTGGCCCGGGCCGACCTGCTGGTGCTCAACGAGGGCGAGCTGGCCGCCCTGGCCGGGCCGACCCCCGGCGACCTGGACGACCTGCGCGGCCGGACCAGGGGACGCGCCGTCGTCGTCACCCGCGGCGAGCACGGCGCCGAGATCGCCGACGACGGCGGCACTATGCTGATCGACGTCCCCAGCGTGCGCGTTGTGGACACCACCGGCGCGGGTGACGCCTTCACCGGCGCCCTGGCGGCCGCCCTCTGCGCCGGCGCGGGCCTGGTGCGCGGCGTCCGGCTCGCCTGCCAGGTGGCGACCGTCTCGGTCACGCGCCGGTTCTGTGCCCCCAGCTACCCATCGGCCGCCGAGCTCGGCATCGCCCCGCTCCGCGGTCCGTCCGTGCAGGAGAGACCCGCGTGACACGACGTCATCCCACCCTGGCCATCCAGATCCGTGACCGGCTGCACGCCCTGATCGTCGAACAGGGGTTGCGCCCCGGTGACAGGCTGCCGTCGGAGAACGAGCTCATGACCCTGTTCGACGTCGGGCGCACCAGCATCAGGGAGGCGTTCAAGCTCCTGGAGCAGGAAGGGCTCATCCAGGCCAGGCACGGCGACGGCCGCTACCTCACCACCCAGCCCAGCCTGGACCGGCCGCTGACCCGCCTCGAAGGCGTGACCGAGATGCTGGCCAGCCGGGGGTTCACGGCCGACAACACCGTCCTCGACGTCGTGGCCACCGAGCCGGACCGCCACCAGCGCGAGCTGCTGCAACTCCCGCCCGGCGAGGCCATCGTCCGGTTGGAACGCCTGCGCCGGCACCGGGACGACGCGCTGCTGTACTCGATCGACCTGTTCCCGCGCTCGCTCATCGGCCGCCCCATGGACGAGGTGGACTGGACGGGGTCGCTGTTCCAGCTCCTCACCGAGTACGGCCACACCATCGCCTACGCCGTCGCCCAGGTCAGGGCGGTGACCCTCAGCCACGCCCAGGCCGAGCGCATCGGCACCCCCGAGGACGGCGGCGCCTGGCTGCTGCTGCTCCAGACCCACCACGACAGCGCCGGACGGCCGCTGCTGTATTCGCAGGACTACCACAGGGGCACCGACTTCTCCTTCCACCTGGTGAGACGCCGGGACTGACGAGTCCCCACGACCGATAGAGCCGCCGCCGCGTACCGACCGACCGCCGTTCGCCGACGCAGAGAGGATCATGCGATGAGTGCCATCACGCTGGAGGCCGGCCAGCCGATCCCGGCCTCCCCTTCCAGCCTCCGTGCGAGGTGCTCCAGGCTGTCCGTCTTCTGGCTCGCCGAGGACGAGGTCTCCTTCTACGGGCTCCCGCCGCTGCTGATGAAGGTGTCGAACGTGGCCGGGGTCGCGGTCGTGCGCAGCTCGGCGGAGGCCAGGCTGCTGCTGGCCGGCGAGGACTTCGACGTGGCGGTGATCCCGCTCGCCGTCCTGGCGGACGTGCTCGGCGGACGCCCCTGCCGGGCCCGCCCGCGCATCCTGGCCATGGTGCGGCAGGGGGAGGAGCTCGCGCCCTGCGTCGCCCAGCGGTACGGCCTGGCCGGTTGCCTGCTGTGGGACGAGATCAATGTCGCGGGCTTGTCGGGCACCTTCGATCGGCTGCTGCGCGGCGACGCGCCCGCCCCGTCCAGAGGCGGCCCCGACCTGCTCGGACGCCTGACCGAACGCGAGCACATGGTCCTGGCGCTGCTGCTGCGCGGCATGAGCAACCACCAGATCGCCCGCGCGATGGGCATCTCCATCCACGGCGTCAAGCGCCACATCTCGAACCTGCTCGTCAAGTTCAACTGCTCCAACCGCACCGAGGTCGCCCTGGTCGCCCAGCGTCTCGGCCTCGACCCCGCCGCCCGCATCCCGAGCCACCTGAGCAGCACCGGCACGTAGCACGTACGACGAACCATCCCGATCGGTCATCGAGAAACGGAGTGACAATGGACGTCCCTCTCATGGAACTCAGCGGCCGCGCTCCCGTCGTCAGGCTGCACGACATCGAGGCGGACATGGCCGCCGCCACCGACGCCATCAGGTCACAGCTGACCGGATGGGGCTTCATGGCCGCGGAGGTGCCCGGCATCGGCGAGCGCGTCGCGGCCATGATGAACGACTTCGCCGCGGCCTGCCGGGCGACCGGGCCCGCCCTGTCCGACTACGCCTACGACGTCGTCCCGCAGCTCGCCGTCGGCGGCACGCACGGGTTCTTCCCGTACAACTCGGAGATCCCGCGCCTGGCCAACGGCGTGCCCGACCCGAAGGAGTTCATCCACGTCAGCGGCGCCATGATCGGCGACCAGCCGCCCGGGGCGGGTGACGTGCTGCGGGCCTTCCCGGCGTTCGGCACCCGCGCCGCCGAGGTGTTCGACATCGCCTTCCGGCTGATCTCGCTCTTCGGCGAGGTCGTCCGGGGGATGATGCCGCCGGGCACGCCCGAGCTGGACCTGTCGCACGACGCGACGAACCTGCGGGTGATCCACTACCGGGACGTGGGCGACCGCCAGGTGCTGGCCCACGAGCACTCCGGCATCCAGATGCTCGGCCTCCAGCTTCCCCCGTCCGACCAGGGCCTGCAGTACGTGCTGCACGACGGCACCTGGGTCGAGCCGGTGATCGCCGGGACCGACGTCGTGCTCTGCAACATCGGCCGGATGCTCACCAGCGCCTCCGACGGGCGGTTCCGGCCGTCCACGCACCGGGTGCACACCAGGCCGATGCCCGCCGGCTACGAGCGCCTGTCGTCCGTGCTCTTCGCCTACCCGCAGCACAAGGCCCGCCAGTGGAAGATGGTGGACGGCGAGCTGATGACGCTGAACTCCACCTGGGGCGACTTCATCGAGAGCCGCTTCCAGGGCCTCGGCAAGCAGTCCTGACCACCCGGCCTCCACCCGCCTCCTGGCGGCCTTGGCTGCCGTCAGGAGGTGGCGCGGACGGCCGCGCGGATCACGTCGGCGACCTCCTTCGGCCGGGACACCGCGACCGCGTGCGAGGCGCCCGCGACCTCGACGGCGGTCGCGCCGGCCCGCTCGGCGCCGAACCGCTGCACGTCGGGGTTGATGGCCTGGTCGGCGTCCGCGACGACGGCCCACGACGGCTTGGCCCGCCAGGCCGTCGTGGCCGCCGGCTCGGTGAACGCCCCGGCCGCCAGCGGCCGCTGCGCCACCGCCAGGACGCGGGTGACGTCGGCGGGCACGTCCGCGGCGAAGACCTCGGGGAAGGCGTCGGCGGCGATGGTGAGCTCCACGGCGGTGCCGCCGCCGGCCAGCGGGTAGGACGCCTGCCGCAGGCTCGCGCCGAGCGGCGGCTCGGGGAAGCGTCCCTGGAGCTCGGCCAGGCTCTCGCCCTCCTCCAGGACGTACGCGGCGACGTAGACGAGGCCGACGACGTTGTCCGCCGTGCCGGCCACGGTGATGATCGCGCCGCCGTACGAGTGGCCGACCAGCACGACCGGGCCGTCGATCTGGGCCGCCACGGAGGCGACGTAGGCGGCGTCGGAGGCCAGGCCGCGCAGCGGGTTGGGCGGCGCGACCACGGGGATGCCGTCCCGCTGGAGCTCGGCGATGACGCCGGTCCAGCTCGCCGCGTCGGCGAACGCGCCGTGCACGAGGACGACCGTCGGGGTGATGCTCTCCGTCATGGGAAAGGCTCCTTCTCTGGGCAAAGGGGACCGGTCGGCCCCGGTAGCGATCCAACAGCCCGGCCGCTCGCGCGCACGAGGCGGAAACGTACTTCTGCCTGTGGTTCCGCCTCGTCTTTCCCCGGGACGGTCGCTTTGATGGATGACGGCCCCCCTGCTTCCCGCCCCTTCTTCCTGGAGTGATCATGATCAAGCCTGTCCTGGAACCCGCCGCCCAGGCGTTCGCCGAGGCCACCGCCGAGCCGCCGTACCTGTTCCAGCTCCCGCCGGAGGAGGGCCGCAAGGCCGTGAACGAGGTCCAGTCCGGCCCGGTCGAGCTGCCCGCCGTGGACGAGGAGTGGGTGACGGTCCCCGGCGGCCCCACCGGCGAGGTCAGGGCCCGCATCGTGCGGCCCGCCGGCAGCACCGGCGACCTTCCCGTGATCATCTACATCCACGGCGCGGGCTGGGTCTTCGGCAACGCCCACACCCACGACCGGCTGGTCCGCGAGCTGGCGACCGGCGCCGGCGCCGCCGTGGTCTTCCCCGAGTACGACCTGTCGCCCGAGCACCGCTACCCGGTCGCCATCGAGCAGAACTGGACGGTCGCCCGCTGGATCGTCACCGACGGCGCCTCCAAGGGCCTGGACGCCACGCGCCTGGCGGTGGCCGGCGACTCCGTCGGCGGCAACATGACCGCCGCGCTCACCATCATGGCCAAGCAGCGCGGCGGGCTGTCGCTGCGCGGCCAGGTGCTCTTCTACCCGGTGACCGACGCCTCCTTCGACACCGGCTCCTACCGGCAGTTCGCCGAGGGCTACTTCCTGCGCCGCGACGGCATGCAGTGGTTCTGGGACCAGTACACGACCTCGGCCGCCGAGCGCGCCGAGATCACCGCGTCCCCCCTGCGGGCCACCGTCGAGGAGCTGACCGGCCTGCCGCCGGCGCTGGTCATCACCGGCGAGGCGGACGTGCTGCGGGACGAGGGCGAGGCGTACGCCGCCAAGCTGCGCGAGGCCGGGGTGCCCGTGACCGCCGTGCGTTACCAGGGCATCATCCACGACTTCGTCATGCTCAACGCGCTGCGCGGCACGTACGCGGCCGAGTCGGCGATCGAGCTGGCCGTGGGCACGCTGCGCCGGGCCCTGCACGAGAGCTGACCCGCCGCGCCATGTCCTCCGCCTACGACCTCGACCAGGTACGCCACGCCAACGCCACCGGCCGGGTCCCGGTCGTCTTCGTGCACGACCCGTGGCTGCTGGCCGAGAGCTGGGAGCCCTGGGCCGAGGTGTTCGGGCAGGCGGGGTTCGTCCCCGTGATCCCGGCCTGGCCGGCGGACGGCGAGGCGGCGGGGCACTTCGCGGGGCTGGTCGGCGGGCTGACCCGCCGGCCCGCCGTCGTCGGCCACGCCGCCGGCGGCCTGGTCGCGCAGATCCTCGCCGGGCGCGGGCTGGCCTGCGCCTGCGTGGCGATCAGCCCGGCGCCGTTCCGCGGGACGCTCACGTACGGGCGGTTCCGGCACGCCGTGGCCAACGCCGTCGGGGAGGAGGAGGCCAGGCGGCTGTACGAGACGTACGCCGTCCCGGCGGGGGAGGCGGCCGACCCGTGGAGCCTCGACGGCACGGCGCCGGACCGGGGGCCGCTGCTGCTGATCTCCGGCGAGATGGACCGCACGGTCCCGTGGGCCGCCGCGCACGCCTCCTACCTGCGCCAGGCGCGCAACCGGCACCACCTGACCGAGATCGTCGAGCTGCCGGGGCGCGGACACTCGATGACCGTGGACAGCGGCTGGCGCGAGGTCTGCGGCACCGCCCTGACCTTCGTCGAACGCTTCGTGGAGCCCTGACCGGCGCGCGCCCGGCCTGGTTCAGCCGGTGGCCCCCGGGGTCGCGACCGGGCTGAGCCGGGCGAGCTCGGCGGCCACGCGGGCGGCGCGGACGGTGTCGGCGGAGGCTTCGTACAGCTCCTTGGCCTCCTGGAACGCCTCGCGGGCCTCCTCCAGCCGTCCCAGCTCGACCAGCGCCCGGCCCAGGTTCGTCAGCGTATGGGCCGTGGCCCGGTTGATCGGACGCTTGCGCAGCTCGACCAGCGCCTCGCGATAGTGGTCGGCGGCCTCCTGCCAGCGGCCGAGCGCGAAGTAGCCGTCGCTCAGCAGGTCCAGTGCCGCGCCGACGGCGTGGGCGACGATGACCGGCGTGCCGCCGAACGCCGGGTCGCGCAGCCGTTCCAGCACCTCCAGCCCGTGCCGTACGGCCTCCTCGATGCGGCCGAGCCTGCGCAGGCCGTTCCCGACGCTGAGCACGGCCTGGGCGTACCCTTCCGGGTCGCCGGCCAGGCGGAAGCACTCCGCCGCCCGCCGCGCGTGCTCCAGGCCGGTCTCCAGGGCGGGCCGGTCGTCGCGCCCCCACAGCGCCCAGGTGGCGTAGGTCAGGGCCCAGCCCTGCTGGCGCACGTCGCCGACCTCGCGGGCCAGCTCCAGCGCGCGCAGCGCGGTGCGCTCGCCCTCGGCGTACCGGCCCTGGCAGTACGTCCGCGCCCAGGACAGGTAGTTGAGGTGCACCGCCTCCTGCGCGCGGTCGCCCGTCGCGCGGGCGGCCGCGGACGACAGCTCGAACACCTCGGGCCAGTGTCCCCAGTGCATCCACAGATCGGAGAACCAGTGCATGGCCTCGGCCACCTCGACGACCCGCGCGTGCTCGCCGACGCGGGCCGCCTGCCGCAGCGCCGCCAGCCATGCCGTGCCCTCGGCCTGGAGCCATTCCTGCGCCTGCCGGGCGCTGTCCAGCTCGACCAGCGAGCTCCAGCCGGGCGGCGGCGCGCCGTAGTCCGGCTCGAACCAGCGTCCGGCGACGGTTGCCACCTCCAGCAGCCAGTCGTCCATCCGCCGCCGCGCCTGCCGCTGAGCCGACATGGACTCCTCGTCGGACAGCCGGGCGCGGGCGAACAGCCGTACGAGATCGTGGAAGCGGTAGCGGCCGGGGTACGGCGACTGCAGCAGCCCCAGGTCGACCAGCTCCTCCAGGGCGTCCTCGGCGTCGTCCGGGCCGAGCTCGGCGAGGACCGCCGTCATCGGCACCCCGAAGTCCGGCGCGGCGGCCAGCGCCAGACGGCGGAAGGCACGCCGCGCGGGCGCCGAGAGCTGCCGGTACGACAGCGCGAAGGCCGCCGCCACCGACAGGTCGCCGGCGGCCAGCGACTCCACCCGGCGTCCCTCGTCGCCGAGGCGGGCGGCCAGATTCCCGGGGGTCCAGCCGGGCCTGCTCTGCAGCCGGTTGCCGGCGATGCGCAGCGCCAGCGGCAGGTTTCCGCACAGGTCGGCCACCAGTGCCACCCCGTCCGGGTCGGCCTCGGCACGCTCGGCGCCGACGATCGCGCGCAGCAGCGCGGCCGACTCCCCGGCGGCCAGATGAGCCAGCGGCAGCTGGTGGACGCCTTCGAGCCCGGCCAGCGGGCGGCGGCTGGTCACCAGCGTCATCGCCGGGCCCTCCGCGGGCAGCAACGGGCGCACCTGGGCCTCGTGGGCGGCGTTGTCCAGGATGACCAGGCAGCGCCGTTCGCGCAGCAGGGCGCGGTAGTGGCCGGCGCGGTCCTCCTCGTCGGCCGGGATGCGTCGCTCGGCCACGCCCAGGGCGTTGAGCAGCCTGGACAGCGCCGTGCCCGGGTCCAGCGGGACCGGGTCCATGCCGCGCAGGTCCAGGTAGAAGCGGCCGTCGGGGAACAGGTCGGCCAGGTGCGCGGCGGCGCGTACGGCCAGCGCGGTCTTGCCGATGCCGGCGGTCCCCGAGACGGCGGCGACTACGGCGGGCGCGTCCTCGGCCGTCCGGGCGGCCAGGTCGCGCAGCAGGTCCAGCTCCCGTTCCCGGCCGGTGAAGTCGCCCACGCCGCGGGGCGGCTCGCAGGCGCCCGGCGCGGCGGCCTCCTGGCGGGGACGGCCGGCGCGGGCGGCGTCCGACAGCGCCGTCCGCCGCGGCTCGTCCAGCCGCAGCGCCTCGGCCAGGGCCTCGACGGTGCGCCGCTGGGGGCCCCGGCTGGCGCCGCGCTCCATGTCGCCGATGGCCCGCACGCTGACGCCGGAGGCGTGGGAGAGCTCCTCGATGGTCAGCCCGGCGGCGTGTCTCAGGCTCCTCAGCATCGTGCCGAACGACTCCGCCACCCGTCCCCCTCATGCTGGTGAGCGGCGAAATCCCCCGAAGCGCCGCATACCCACCTTATCTGCCGGAAAATGGGGTGAGGTGCTGGTCGATCGAGGTGTACGTCACGGTCCAGAAATCCTCGAAGACCTTGGGCGGCACCGGCGAGGTCATGGCCACCTGCGTGAACAGCACACCCACCAGCCCCGGCACCTCGCCCCGCTCCACGAACCCGCCCAGCACACCCCGCAGCCGCTGTTCCAGTACGCTCATCGGTCCTCCTGAAGTGACGTGTCCCGGCAATGACCGGCCGCCGTCGGAAAACTCATCGCCGCGACATGTCCATCCGGGCGGGTCCCGTTCGTGGTGATGGCGTACGGCGGCCCCGCCGTACGCCGACCGCGGAAAGGGAACACCGTGAAGTACATGCTGCTGATCAACTCCGGCACCTCCGACGAGCAGGAGCCGGGCGACTTCCAGGAGTGGGTGGCCTACGACAAGTCCGTCCGGGAGGCGGGCGTCCTGGTCTCCGGCGAGTCGCTGGCCGACCTGGTGACCGCCACCACCGTCCGGGTGGGCGGCGACGGCACGCCCACCGTGACCGACGGCCCGTACGCCGAGACGCACGAGGTCCTGGGCGGCTTCTACGTGATCGACGTGCCCGACCTCGACGCCGCCCTCGACTGGGCCGTCCGCTGCCCGGGGGCGCGCGGCGGCGGCTCGGTGGTGGTGCGCCCGGTCGCCGACTTCGACGCGTGAGTTCTCCGGTGCGTGAGCGCTTCGGGGTCTTCGGTGCGTGAGATCGAGGACGTCTTCCGTGAGGAGCGCGGCCGGTTGCTGGCCGCGCTCGTCCGCCGCTTCGGCGACCTCGACCTGGCCGAGGAGGTCACCTCCGACGCCGTCGAGGCGGCGCTGAGACACTGGCCGGCCGAGGGCGTGCCGCCCAATCCGGGCGCGTGGCTGATGACCACGGCCCGGCGCAGGGCGGTCGACCGGCTCAGGCGCGAGCAGGCGCTCGCCACCCGGCTGGCCGTCCTGGCGGCCGAGGCCGAGCGGGCCGGCCCCGAGGCCCCCGCAGGCGAGGACGGCGGCCTGCCCGACGAACGCCTGCGGCTCTTCTTCACCTGCGCCCACCCCGCGCTGCCCGCCGAGGACCGGGGCGCGCTGACGTTGCGCTGCCTGGCCGGCCTGACCACCCCCGAGGTGGCGCGGGCCTACCTGGTGCCGGCCCAGACGATGGCCAAGCGCATCGTCCGGGCCAAGAAGAAGATCCGGGAGGCGCGCGTCCCGTTCCGCGTGCCCGACGCCGACGAGCTGCCGGAACGGGTTCCCGGCGTGCTCCAGGTCATCTACTCGATCTTCACCGAGGGCTACGCGGCCAGCTCGGGCCCCCACCTCCAGCGGCTCGACCTGGCCGAGGAGGCGATCAGGCTGGCCCGGATCCTGCGCCGGCTGCTGCCCGCCGAGCGGGAGGTCGCCGGGCTGCTGGCGTTGCTGCTGCTGGTGCACGCGCGGCGCCAGGCCCGTACCGGGCCTGGGGGCGAGCCGGTGCTGCTCGACGAGCAGGACCGCGGCCTCTGGGACCGGGCCATGATCGAGGAGGGGGCGGCGCTGGTGGTGGCCGCGCTCAGCGGCGGCCCGCCGGGCCCGTACGCCGTCCAGGCCGCGATCGCGGCGCTCCACGACGAGGCCCCCGACCTGGCCACGACCGACTGGCCGCAGATCGTGGCCCTGTACGACGTGCTGCTCGCGCTCGACCCCTCCCCGGTGGTGGCGCTGAACCGGGCTGTCGCCGTGGCCATGCGCGACGGGCCCCAGGCCGGGCTGGCACTGCTGGAGGAGCTCGCGGGGGAGCGGCGGCTGCGCGACTACCACCCCTACCTGGTGGCCCGCGCCGACCTGCTGCACCGGCTCGGCCGCCTGCCCGAGGCCGCCGAGGCGTACCGGACGGCGCTGCGGGTGGCCACCAGCGAGCCCGGACGCGCCTACCTGCGCCGCCGCCTGGCCGCGGCGGAGGAAGCCGTGCCCGAGGTTTGAGTACCGCCCTGACCTGGGAGAACTGCTGCGATGGGTGGAGCAGACGGTGACCGCTACCTGCCGATCGCCGAGCACGGCCTCATCGGCGATCTGCGCAGCGTGGCCCTCGTCGGCACCAACGGGACCATCGACTGGTACTGCTGCCCGGCCTTCGACTCGCCCAGCGTCTTCGCCGCGATCCTCGACGCCGACCGGGGCGGGGCGTTCGAGCTGGCCACCGACGTGCCGGCGCGGACCAAGCAGTTCTACTTCCCCGACACCAACGTGCTCATCACCCGCTTCTTCACCGAGAGCGGAGTGGGCGAGATCCAGGACTTCATGCCGATCATCGGCGAGCCGGGCGGCCGCGGACGGCAGCGGCTGATCCGGCGGGTGCTCTGCGTGCGCGGCTCGCTGCCCTTCCACGCGCGGGTGGCCCCCCGCTTCGGCTACGGCGCCGACCCGCACACCGTCCGCGAGGCCGACGGCCTGACCGTCTTCGAGTCGGCCCACCTGACGCTCGCGCTGAGCGCCACCGTGCCGGTCGAGTCCGACGGCCGCGACGTGCGGGCGGCCTTCACCCTCGCGGAGGGCGAGTCGGAGGTGTTCGCGCTCGACCGGGTCGAGGCCGAGGTCCCGCCGCTCGGGTGCCCGCACGTCGAGGCGGAGGAGCAGCTGACCGCCACGGTGACGTTCTGGCGCAAATGGCTGTCGGCCTCCCGCTACCGGGGCAGGTGGCGGGAGATGGTCCACCGCTCGGCGCTGACGCTCAAGCTGCTGACGTACGCGCCGACCGGCGCCATCGTCGCCGCGCCGACGACCAGCCTGCCCGAGCTGATCGGCGGCGAGCGCAACTGGGACTACCGCTACCTCTGGATCCGCGACGCCGCCTTCTGCGTCTACGCCCTGCTCCGGCTCGGCTTCACCGGCGAGGCGGAGGCGTTCATGTCGTTCCTGACCCGGTACGTCAGCCTGCGCGGCGCCGGACCCAACGGCCCCCTCCAGATCATGTACGGCATCGACGGCCGCACCGACCTGCCCGAACGGCAGCTCGACCACCTGGAGGGCTACCGCGGCTCGGCCCCCGTACGCGTCGGCAACGCCGCCGCCGGCCAGCTCCAGCTCGACATCTACGGCGCCCTCCTCGACTCCGTCTACCTCTACGACAAATGGGGCAAGCCCATCTCCAGCGACCACTGGAACGCCGTCTGCGCCCTGGTCGACTGGGTCTGCGACAACTGGGACCAGCCCGACGAGGGCGTCTGGGAGACCAGGGGCGGGCGCAAGAAGTTCCTGTACTCCCGGCTGATGTGCTGGGTCGCCATCGAACGCGCCATGCGCATGGCCGCCCACCGGGGCCTGCCCGCCGACATCCCCCACTGGCGCGCGGCCCGCGACGACCTCTACCGGCAGATCATGGCCCACGGCTGGTCCGACGTGCGGCAGGCGTTCGTCCAGCACGAGGACGACGACGTGCTCGACGCGGCGCTGCTGATGATGCCGCTGGCCAAGTTCGTCTCGCCCACCGACCCGAAATGGCTGTCCACCCTCGACGCGCTCACCGCCGACCTGGTGTCCGACTCGCTGGTCTACCGCTACGACCCCGACGCCAGCCCCGACGGCCTGCGCGGACAGGAGGGCACGTTCTCCATCTGCTCCTTCTGGTACGTCGAGGCGCTGGTCCGCGCCGGCCGGGTGGAGGAGGCCCGCCTGGCCTTCGAGAAGATGCTGACCTACGCCAACCACCTCGGCCTGTACGCCGAGGAGATCGGCCGTACGGGCGAGCAGCAGGGCAACTTCCCGCAGGCGTTCACCCACCTGGCCCTGATCAGCGCCGCCTTCAACCTCGACCGCGCCCTCGGCTGACCTGCCAGCGTCCTGACAGCCGGGTACCAGCGCGGGCGGCCATGCTGCTGTCTCCACCGACGTGAAGGCAGGACGAGATGGGCGGCAGGATGGCGACGCAGTGGCAGCCGGCGGAAGTGACCTCGCGGGACGGGACGACGATCGCCCTGCTCAGCGCCGGGCGAGGCCCCGGGCTGCTGGTGATCCCCGGGAACAACCGGCGCGCCCACCACTACGGGGCCCTGGCGCGGGAGCTGTCCGGCGCACACAGCGTGCACGTGATCGAACGGCGCGGACGCGGCTCCAGCGGCCCGCAGGGCCCGGCCTACAGCGTGGAGACGGAGGTCGACGACGCCCTCGCCGTCATGAACCACACGGGTGCGCGCCTGGTCTTCGGGCACAGCTACGGCGGCCTCGTCGCCCTGCACCTCGGGCTGCGCCGGCGGGTGGACGCGCTCATGGTCCACGAACCCGGCGTGAGCATCGACGGTTCCTTCCCCGCCCACTGGGTGCCGGCGTTCAACCGCCTGCTGGAGGAGGGCAGGCGCACGGCGGCGATGGCGGCCTTCCTCAAGGGCACCCGCCTGACCCCCGTCGGCGACGCGCCGGCGCCGGTGTTCCACGCGCTGGCGTTCCTGCTGCTGCGCGGGTCCGAAGGGCGGGACGCGCGGGCGATGATGGCGACGACCCCGGCCGAGATCGGCGAGATCCTCCGCCTGGACTCCGACGGCGCCAGGTACACGGGCGTCGACTCCCCGACGCTGCTGCTCGGCGGCGGCAGGTCCCCCGGCTACCTCACCGGCGTGCTCGCCCGCCTGGCCCACGTCATGCCCGACGCCTGCCACGAGATCGTCGCCGGGCTCGACCACAACGCCCCCGACCTGAACGCCCCGGACGTCGTCGCCGAACGGATCCGGACCTTCGTGCGGTCCCGTCCCGCCCGCGGACACGAGCCGCCGGCGGGACGGATGACCTCCGCCTGATCCCCGAGGGGTCAGGACTCGCCGGACAGCACGGCCGTCCCCAGGGACGCGCCGGAGATCACCCTCGCCGCGGTCGTCGTGGACGAGGAGGACGTCAGTTCCGACAGCATGGCCCGGTCGAGGGCGTGCACGGTGAACTGGTAGGTGTTGACCGACCAGGGCGAGCACGGCCCCTGGTAGCCGTACAGGCTCGCGCTGCCGCGGTAGTAGACCTGCCGGGCTCCGGCGGGGGTCGCCGGCCGGTAGGCGTGCTCGACGTTCTGCGGCAGCGAGGTCACGCCCGCCGGGATGTCGTAGATCACCCAGTGGATGAGGTTGTTGTTGTCGAGGTCTCTCATGACCAGGGCGTAGCCGCGGGTCCCGGCCGGGCCGCCGTTCCAGGTCAGGGGCGGGGACTCGTTGCGGCGGCCGGGGTCGGTCTGGCCGCCGCTGGTGCACTCGTGCACCTTCGGGATGAGGCCGCCCTCGGTGAAGGCGGTGCTGGTCAGGGTGAAGGCGGTGGCGGACGCCGGTGAGGCCGCGGTCGCCGCGGTCGTCACGGCGAGCAGGGCGTGCAGCACGATTCGTCTGACGGTCACAAAGGGCTCCTGAGGAGGGGTTCGGTGCGCCGTTCGTTCGCGTCTGCTGTTCGTGGGGTGTGCCCGCAGTGTAGGCATCGGCGGCCCGTCCCGTCACCACCGTGAACGGCACAAAGCCGTCGATCCTGTCCGCCATGAACCGATATCAGGCTGAGCCATCCGGTTTCTTTGAGATGAGGCAGGGAAGCAATGGCGCTGTCAGGCCGGGGGCCGCTCCTTCCCCCACGAGGGGCGGCGACACCCGGCGCGGCAGAACGGGAGCGTGCAGCGTGGAAGTCACCGGCATCATCTCCGCCCTCATCATCGGGCTTGTCATCGGCGTCCTCGGCCGGCTGGTCGTGCCGGGCCGTCAGAGCATTCCCATCTGGCTCACCATCGTGATCGGCATCGTCGCGGCCCTCATCGGCACCGCGGTCGCCGCCGCGGTCGGCGTCGCGGACACCCGCGGCATCGACTGGATCGAACTGGTCATCCAAGTGGTGCTCGCCGGTCTGGGGGTGGCCCTGGCGGCGGGCCTCTACGGCAGACGCGGCGTCAGGTAGACCGGGACACGTCGGGATCCCGGAGGGCGGCACACGCGCCGCGCTCCGGGATCCCGCCGTTCCCGCCCCTTCGCCGACGCCCCGGCATGCGTTTTCGCTATGTCCGGAACCGGGGCACGCCGGAGATCGTTGTGCGGGTCGGCTGCACACATTTCGATCTTCGACAGGGAGAACAAAGCCGTGGTCTTCAAACGCATGCTGGGTGCCTTCGGCGTCGGCGCGCCCTCCGTGGACACCGTCCTGGCGACCCCGCGCGTCCAGCCGGGCGGCACGCTGTCGGGCGAGGTACGGCTCAAGGGCGGCGACTTCGACGCCGAGATCGAGCACGTCACCCTCGGCCTGGTCGCCCGCGTGGAGTTCGAGCACGGCGACGGCGAGCACACGGGGGCGGGGGAGTTCTCCCGCGTCCAGGTGTCCGGCCCGTTCGTGCTGCGCCAGGGCGAGGAGCGCGCGATCCCCTTCGAGATCGGCGTGCCGTGGGAGGCGCCGATCAGCCGGATCGGCGGGCAGCCGCTGCACGGCATGGCGCTGGGCGTGCGCACCGAGCTCGCCATCGCCAAGGCGGTCGACAAGGGTGACCTCGACGAGGTCGCGGTCGAGCCGCTGCCCTCCCAGCTGCGCATCCTGGAGGCGCTGCTCCAGCTCGGCTTCGCGTTCAAGTCCGCCGACCTGGAGGCCGGCCACCTGTACGGCGTGCACCAGACGCTGCCGTTCTACCAGGAGATCGAGTTCTACCCGGCCGGCCGGTACGCCGGCGTGCTCGGCGAGCTCGAAGTGACCTTCGTGGCCGACCCGTCGGGGCTGGAGGTGGTCCTGGAGGCCGACAAGCGCGCCGGCCGCTACTCCGGCGACGCGATCGGCCGCTTCACCGTCAGCCACGCCGACGCCCTGCACACCGACTGGCCCGGCGAGCTCGACCGCTGGCTGTCCGGCCTGGCCTCGCACGCCCCTTCGTCCTTCGGGCACGGCGACCACCACGGCTACGGCGACCATCACGGTCACGGCGACCATCACGGTTACGGCCACCACGAGGAGCACCGCGGCGGGCCGGGCTGGGGCACGGTGGCCGCGGCCGGCGCCGCCGGCGTGGTCGGCGGACTGGTGGCGGGCGAGATCGTCGAGGAGATCTTCGAGGGCGACGAGGACGAGGGCGGCGACGGCGACTGGTGATCCCGCACCGGTGATCCGCCCGTCAGGGGCGGGTCACCGGCTTCCGCCGGTCACGCAGCCTGGTGGACGCCCCGCGCGTCGAGGCTCTGAGCCGTTCGTCGCCTTGTGGGGGATTGCTCCTGCATTGCGGAGCGAGATTTGGAAAAAGGAGCTTCTACTCCTTTCCACTCTCAACGTATAGCGCACCCGGGGGCTTGCGGCAAGACCCCCGTCGTGGCGCAGAATCGTCCGCCTAGGCCAGAAGCCTTGCCATGCGAAGACCGACCTCGTAGCGGAGCCACAGATATGAATCCCCTGACCACCAGCGTGTTCGACCTGCCCGGCAACCTCGCCGCCAAGGCCGACCCGGCGCTGATCGCCGTTGACGAGCGGCACTTCGCGGCGCTCGCCGAGACCCTGGAGCAGTCGATCGCCGACCTGTCCGCCCGCCTCGACGCCGAACGCAAGAACCCCGGCGGCAAGGGCCGTCAGGCGCTCGACCGGGACCTGGAGATCCACCGACTGGCCGCCCGCCTGCGTACGCTGCGCCGCTTCGGCCTGGACCTGTGCCTCGGCCACATGGTCACCCCCGACCACCCCGAACCGGTGTACGTCGGACGCCTCGGCCTCACCGACCGCGACGGACGCCGCCTGCTGCTCGACTGGCGTTCGCCCGCGGCCGAGCCGTTCTTCGGCGCCACCCACGCCAACCCCATGGGCCTGACCAGCCGCCGCAGATACCGCTGGACCCGCGGCCGGATCAGCGACTACTGGGACGAGGTGTTCACCGCCGACGGCTTCGAGGGCCACGCCGCCCTCGACGACCAGTCGGCCTTCATCGCCAGCCTGGGCGGCAACCGTTCGCCCAGGATGCGGGACGTGCTCGGCACCATCCAGGCCGACCAGGACGCCATCATCCGGGCCGGCTCCCGCGGCGCCCTCGTCGTGGACGGCGGCCCCGGCACGGGCAAGACCGTCGTCGCCCTCCACCGCTCGGCCTACCTGCTCTACTCCGACCCCCGGCTCGGCCATTCCCGGGGCGGCGTGCTGTTCGTCGGCCCGCACCAGCCCTACCTGGCCTACGTCGCCGACGTCCTGCCCAGCCTGGGGGAGGAGGGCGTGCGGACCTGCACCTTGCGGGACCTCGTGCCCGAGGGGGCGGCGGCGGCCCCCGAGCGGGACCCGGAGGTGGCCCGGCTGAAGGCGTCCGCGGACCTGGTGAAGGCGATCGAGCCGGCCGTCAGGTTCTACGAGAACCCGCCCGCCAAGGGCATGACGGTCACCACGCACTGGGCCGACGTCCGGCTGAGCGCCGAGGACTGGGCCGAGGCGTTCGAGGCCGCCGAACCCGGCACGCCGCACAACGAGGCGCGCGACCAGATCTGGGAGGAACTGCTCACGATCCTCATCGACAAGCACGACCTGTCCGACGAGGCCTCACCGGACCTGCTACGCAGGTCGCTGCGGGCGAACCGGGAGCTGCTCGCCGCCTTCAACCGCGCCTGGCCGCTGATCGAGCCCACCGACCTCGTCGGCGACCTGTGGACGGTCCCCGCCTACCTGCGGCTGTGCGCCCCCCGGCTCGGCCCGGACGAGATCCGCCGGCTCCAGCGCGCCGACGCCCAGTCCTGGACCGTCTCCGACCTGCCCCTCCTGGACGCGGCCCGCCAGCGCCTCGGCGACCCGGAGGCGTCCCGCCGCATGCGCAGGCAGGAGGCCGCCCTCGCCGTGCAGCGCGAGCGCATGGCCCAGGTCGTGGACAACCTGATCGAGGCCGACGACGACGGCGAGGGCCTGGTGACGCAGCTGCGCCGGGCGGACCTCCAGCGGAACCTGGTGGACGAGTCCGAGCTGCCCACGGTGGAGCCGGACCTGCTCGCCGGGCCGTTCGCGCACATCGTCGTGGACGAGGCCCAGGAGCTGACCGACGCCGAATGGCAGATGTTGCTGCTGCGCTGCCCGTCCAGGAGTTTCACCATCGTCGGGGACCGCGCCCAGGCCAGGCACGGGTTCACCGAGTCGTGGGAGGAGCGGCTCGGCCGGGTCGGCATCGACCGCGTCGAACTGGCCACCCTGAGCGTCAACTACCGGACCCCGGCGGAGATCATGGCCGAGGCCGAGCCGGTCATCCGGGCCGCGCTCCCGGACGCCAACGTGCCGAGCTCCATCCGGGAGAGCGGCGTCCCCGTCACGCGCGGGCCGGCCGCGGAGCTGGCGGCGATCCTCGACGCCTGGCTGGCCGCGAACGCCGAGGGGATCGCGTGCGTGATCGGGGACCCGGGCTTCCGGGAGCGGCCCCGGGTCCGGTCGCTGACGCCGGAGCTGTCGAAGGGGCTGGAGTTCGACCTGGTCGTCCTGGTCGATCCGGAGAGGTTCGGCGGGGGCGGCGAGGGCGTCGAAGGGGCGGTCGACCGTTATGTCGCGATGACCCGGGCGACCCGCCAACTCGTCATCCTCACCACCCCCTGACGCGCCCCCGCCTCTCTCCAGGCCGCCGCCGTCGCGTTCTATGCCCGTGCCTTGGCGGCCGGGCCCGTCGTGCTGCTCGGGCGGGTGACGCGGCGGCGGCGGGCCGGGAGGCCCAGCATCGGGTTGGCGACCCCCCACGCCGCCCCCTTGCAGACCAGCTCCTTGTAGACGGCGGCGGTCCGCCCGGTCAGCACCGTGGGCACGGCGCGGTCGTCGGCGGTGACGAACTGGATCAGCCCGTTGTCCCGGCCCAGCGAGACGCACTGGTTGAAGTAGCGCAGCGGCGTGTTCGGCAGCTTCCCGCCGGTCAGCCGCGCCGCGATCGAGTCGGCGGCCTGCCAGGCGGTCGGGATGCCCGACGCGCACGACATCCGCAGCGGCTTGTCGCCGGGGCCCATCGCCATGGCGGCGTCGCCGACGGCGTACACGTCCGGGTGCGAGACCGAGCGCATCGTCCGGTCGACCACGATCTGGCCGCTTTCGGTGACCTCCAGCGTGGTCGCCCGCGGGATCGGGTGCACGGCGAAGCCGGCCGTCCAGACGGTCACCGCGGCCGGGATGGGCTCGCCGGCGGTGGTGACACGGTCGGCCTCGACCCCGGTGACGGTGGTGTGCTCGTGCACGCTCACCCCGAGCCCGGTCAGGACCTTCCGCACGTGCGCGCGGCCCTTCGGCGAGAGCCAGTCGCCGAGCCCGCCGCGGGCGGCCAGGGCGACGTCGAGGTCCGGACGGGCCTCGGCGATCTCGGCCACGGCCTCCAGCCCGGTGAGCCCGCCGCCGACGACGACCACGCTCTGCCCCGCGTCGAGCCCGGCCAGCCGCTCGCGCAGCCGCAGCGCCCCCGGACGGCCGGCGATGTCGTGGGCGTGCTCGGCGGTCCCGGGCACGGCCTCGGCGTCCCAGCCGCTGCCGAGCGCGTAGACCAGCGTGTCGTAGGCCAGCTCCTCGGCGCCGCCGGTGCCGGTGCCCGTGCTGGTCACGGTGACGGTCCGGCGGTCGGCGTCGAGGCCGGTGACCGTCCCGAGCCGCAGCTCGACGCCGGTGCCCGCGAACATCTCGCGGAACGGCCGGGGCCTGAGGTCCTGGCCGGTGGCCACCTGGTGCATGCGGACGCGTTCGACGAAGTCGGGCTCGGCGTTGACGAGGGTGATGGCGACGTCCTCGTGGCGCAGCCGCCTGGCGAGACGGCCGGCGACGACGGCTCCGGTGTAGCCGGCTCCGAGGACGATGATGCGGTGCTGCATTTCCTCGCTCCTGTCTGACGCGGGTTCGCCACCTGAACCGGACGGCCCGCGCTTTCCTGACAGGATCACGATGTGAAGCGCGTCACACCTCTCACCAGGAGGCTCTGAGCAGCGGCTCCCCGTGGTCTGTGGCGGCCCACTGCGCGGTCGCGCGGGCGAGCTTGTCGGGGTTGACCTGGTTGCGGAACGCGGCGATGCCCTCGGTGGTGATCTCCATGCACATGACGCCGACGACCTGGCCGTCCACGACCGCGACGACGGCCGGCTCGCCGTTGGCCGTCCAGACGTGGATCTCGGGCGAGCCGCCGACCAGGGCGCGCTTGGCCTTGCCGGGCTTGAGCAGGCCCCACAGGAACTTCGCGACCGCGACGGCGCCCTCGAACGCCTTGGCGCGGGCCGGGACCTTGCCGCCGCCGTCGCCGATCGCGATGGCGTCCTGGGTGAGCAGGCGTACCAGCGGCTCGGTCTGCCCGTTGCCGGCGGCGGCCAGGAACTCCTCGACGATCCGCCGGGCGGTGGCCTCGTCGACCTCCGTACGGGCCCTGCCGTCGGCGACGTGCTTCTTGGCGCGGTGGAAGATCTGCTGGCTGGCCGCCTCGGTGAGGTCGAGGATCTCGGCGATCTCCCGGTGGGAGTGGTCGAAGGCCGTCCGCAGCACGTAGACCGCCCGCTCGTTGGGGGAGAGGCGTTCCATCAGAGTGAGGACGGCGTACGAGACCGACTCGCGCTGCTCGGCGGTGTCGGCCGGGCCGAGCATCGGGTCCCCGGCGAGCAGCGGCTCGGGCAGCCACTGGCCCACGTACGTCTCGCGGCGCGCCCGCGCGGAACCGAGCTGGTTGAGGCACAGGTTGGTGAGCACCTTCGTCAGCCACGCCTCGGGAACCTCGACGCGCCCGGCGTCGGCGGCCTGCCAGCGCAGGAACGTCTCCTGCACGGCGTCCTCGGCCTCCGCGGCCGAGCCGAGCAGGCGATAGGCGATGGCCTCCAGGCGGGGTCTGGCGGTCACGAACCGGTCGACGTCGTCCGCGGTCAAAGGCATGGCCCGATCCTAGAACGTCCCCGTATGCGGCGGGTCGCCGGTTCGGCACCTGTGACCGTCCGTCGCTTGCCGGGCGTCGCGACCCGGGCCGCGTTGATCGGCGGCGGCCGTGGGTAGAGGCGGCCGATGTTCGACGACTTCGCGACCGGCATGATCGACGTGGGCGAGACAGAACTGTTCGTCCGGTACGGCGGCTCGGGCTCGCCCGTCCTGCTGCTCCACGGCCACCCCCGTACCCACGCGACCTGGCACCGCGTCGCCCCCCTCCTGGCCCCGCACCACACGGTGGTCTGCCCCGACCTGCGCGGGTACGGCCGCTCGGGCAAGCCGCCCACCACCCCCGACCACGAGCCCTACTCCAAGCGCGCCATGGCCCGCGACATGGTCGCCCTCATGCGCTCGCTGGGCCACGAACGGTTCGCCGTCGCCGGCCACGACCGCGGCGCCTACGTGGCCCACCGCCTGGCCGCCGACCACCCCGACGCCGTCACCCGCCTGGTCGTGATGGACGGCATCCCCATCGGCGAGGCGCTGGCCAGGGCCGACGCCCGGTTCGCCGCGTCCTGGTGGCACTGGTTCTTCCTCGGCCAGACCGCCAAACCCGCCGAACGCGTCATCAACGCCGACCCCGACGCCTGGTACGAGGGCACCGCCGAGCAGACGGGCCAGGAGGCGTACGAGGACTACCGCCGGGCCGTCCACGACCCGGAGACCGTGCACGCGATGTGCGAGGACTACCGCGCCGGCCTGACCGTGGACCGCGCGGCCGACGACGCCGACCGCGCCGCCGCCCGCCGCCTCACCTGCCCGACCCTGTTCCTCTGGACGTCCAAGGACGACATGGAGGACCTGTACGGCGACCCGCTGGCGATCTGGCGCACCTGGGCCGACGACGTGACCGGCCACCCGATCGACAGCGGCCACCACGTGGCCGAAGAGGCCCCGGACGCCCTCGCCGCCTCCCTGCTGACCTTCCTG
Source organism: Nonomuraea sp. NPDC051191 (assembly GCF_044455665.1). Taxonomy (NCBI): domain Bacteria; kingdom Bacillati; phylum Actinomycetota; class Actinomycetes; order Streptosporangiales; family Streptosporangiaceae; genus Nonomuraea; species Nonomuraea sp. NPDC051191. The sequence goes on from NZ_JBITEZ010000007.1 coordinate 75,589, forward strand.
CACGAATGACGACCTCACGGACCCGCCGCCTCCCGCTCAGCCCACGTCAAACCCCCGACGGGTCCGCGCAGAGCGCCAGGAGCCGGTCCATCGCCTCCTGCCGCGGCAGGTCCGCGCCACGCCGGTACGCCTCCAGGTAACCTGCGTCGCCGAGCCGCCCGGTCAGGACGGGAACCAGCCGGCCCAGATCGGGGTCGCCCTCGTCGAAGACGCCCCTGATCACGTGGCTCATGCCGAGCGCCGTCGCGGCCCCCGCATGGTCGCCTTCCAGCCCGAGCAGCCTGGCCACCAGCTCCGCGCCCCGGGCCATGGCGTTGGCGTTGGTGTTCCCGAGCACACCGCGCAGCGCCCGGGGCAGCAGCTCGCGCGCCCGCTCCGCGGCCCCCTCCGTCACCAGGACGGCCATCCGGGAGGACACGATCACGTCGCCGTTCAGCGCGGGCGGGCCGGGCAGCCGGTGGGCGACCGCCTCCAGCTCGTCCACGGCCTGATGGGCCCGGTCCAGGTCGCCGGCATGGCGGTGCACCTCGGCGAGCGGGAACAGCATGCTGGCCTCCAGCCTCCGGTGGCCGTGCTCGCGTCCCTGGCGCCGCGCGGCGTGGACGTCGTGCAGCGCGCCGTCCAGGTCGCCGCCGCGCATGCGGTTCTGGGCGAGGTGCGACTTGGTGATGAAGAGGTGTTCCTCGGTGCCGAGCTCGGAGGCGATCGCGACGGCGCGCTCGCAGGCCGCGACCGCGCTGTCGTGCTCGCCGCGCAGGCCGTGGACGCGGCTCTGCCGTACCAGGCTCATCACCAGCCCCCAGCGGTCGCCGACCTGCTGGAACAGGCGCAACGCCGCCTCCCTGTGGCCGGCGCCGGTCTCCTGGTCACCCTGTTCCGTGAGGCGGAAGTCGTAGGCCCAGTGGGCGCTGGCGCGCACCCAGGGGTCGGGGGAGTCCAGGGCCTCCAGGTCTCCGGCGTCCTGGGCGGTGAGCTTGGAGAGGCGGAGCAACGGCAGCGCGTTGTGGTACTTCGTCACCCCGGGACGGCTGAGGTTCTCGCGGACCTCCTGCCCGCCTCGCCGGCCCGCCGTCGACCGCACCACCTCGAAGGCGGTACGCGCGTCCGCCGGCAGCTCTTCGCCGAACGCCAGCACCTCGCCCAGGAACGCGTCGGACTCGGTGGACATCCCGCGCATGCCCCAGTACCAGATCATGGACCTGACGAACCGGGCGGACGTGGCCGCGTCGCCCGCCTCGATGGCCGTCCGCAGCACGGCGACCAGGTTGTCGTGCTCGGCGTCGAAGACCTCGACGGCCCGCAGCTGGTCCCGGGTACGCAGCAGCGGCTCGTTCTCCTCGGCCAGCGCCAGGAAGTAGTCGCGGAACCGGTCGTTGATCGGCTCGGCGAGCCGGTCCGCCGCGTAGGCGCGGACGGTCTCCAGCATCCAGTACCTGTCGCCGTCCTGCTGGATCATGGACTTCTCGACCAGTGCGCTCGCGACGTACACCATGTCGGCGGCGGACAGGGACGCGTCGGAGCAGATCTCCTCCAGCGCGGCCAGGTCGGCGCCGCCGGGGAAGGCGGCCAGGCGGGCGGCCAGCACCCGTTCGGGCTCCTCCAGCAGGTCCCAGCTCCACTCCACCAGCGCGAGCAGCGTGCGCTGACGTGGCAGCGCGGTCCTGCTCCCCGAGGTGAGCAGGCGGAACCGATCGTCCAGACGCCGGGCGATCTGCGCCACGCTCATCGCCCGCAGCTTGGCCGCGGCCAGTTCGAGCGCCAGCGGCATGCCGTCCAGGCGGCGGCAGATCTCCACCGTGTGCCCCAGCGTGGCCTGGTCGAGCGCGAACCCCTGGCGCACCCTGCCCGCCCGCTCGACGAACAGCCGCACGGCGTCCGACTCGGCGGCCTCGGCCAGGTCCGCGTCCGCCACGGGCAGGTCGAGCGGGCCGAGGTGGCACAGGGCCTCGCCGTTGATCGCCAGCGCCTCCCTGCTGGTGGCCAGGACGCGCAGCTGCGGAAGCCGGCCGAGCAGCTGCTCGGCGAGCTGCGCGGCCGCCTCCACCAGGTGCTCGCAGTTGTCCAGCACCAGTACGGCCGGGCCGACGTCGAGCTGGGCCGCCAGCCGGGCCGTGGCGGGAGCCTGCGGCTTGAACCCGCCCTCGAACAGGCCGCCGCAGGCGCTGAGCACCGCGTCCGCGATCTGGTCCGGCTGGGTGACCCCGGCGAGCGAGACGAACCACGTGCGCTCCTCGACGTGGTCGGCGGCCTCCATAGCCAGCCTGGTCTTGCCCGCGCCACCCGGTCCGACGATCGTGACCAGCCGCGCGCCGGCCAGCAGCCGGGCGAGCTCGCCGAGCTCACGTTCCCGGCCGACGAAGGTGGTCAGCCTGGCCGGGAGCCGGCTGGGCGCGGACGGTGGCCGTACGGACGGACGGTTCAGCTCCCCGCGCAGCAGGGCGAGGTGGACCGCGCGCAGCTCGGGCGAGGGGTCGACGCCCAGCTCGTCGCCGAGCCTGCCGCGGACCTCGTCGTACACCGCCAGCGCCTCCGACTGGCGCCCGGCGGCCGACAGGGCCCGGATCCGCAGTTCGGCCAGGCGCTCGCTCAGCGGGCGGGCGACGGCCGCGACGCGCAGGTCGGCCAGCACCTCGGAGTGGCGGCCGAGCCGCACCTCCGCGTCGAAGAAGTCCTCGGCGACGGCGGCGCGCAACTCCTCCAGCCGGGCCGCCACATCACGGGCGAACGCGGCCTCCAGCACGTCCGCCAGCGCGTCGCCCCGCCATTGGTCCAGAGCGGTCCGGAGCAAGGTCGAGGCTTCCTCCGGCCTGCCGGCCGCGAGCTCCCGCCTGGCCTGCCCGGCAAGCTGCTCGAACCGATGCGTGTCCACGTCCTCGGGACGCACCGGCAACCGGTATCCACCGGCCACCAGCTCCACGGACTCCGGCCCGCCCAACATCCTGCGCAGCCGCGAGACCAGCCCGTGCAACGCGTTGGCGACCCCGGCCGGGGGCTCCTCGCCCCAGATGCAGTCGATCAGAACGTCCGCCGGCACCGGCCGTCCGGCCTCCAGCGCGAGCCGCGTCAGCAACATCCGCAGCCGCGCGCCGGGGAGGTCGATCGGGGAGGCGTCGTCGGACGTGGCCGCAACAGGACCAAGGAGGGAAATCTGCACCCGGCCACCTTCCCACCTGCCCCTCCCCGAACAACCGCCGCACCCCGCCTCACCGGACGGACCCCCACAGGACCCGGCCATCGCCACGATCAAGAAAGTCCCGGCCCCCTATGGTGAACGGCGTGCCCCCTTCAGATGCGGTCCGCCTCGGCCGTGAAGCCGCTCGGCGCCTGGCGTCGTCGGGCGTCTGCGAGGTCAGGCCCGGCCTGACCGACAAGGAGTTCGCCTGGATCGAGAAGGAATACGGCATCGAGTTCGCCGACGACCACCGGGCCTTTCTCGCCGCAGGCCTTCCCATCAACTCCGCCCGGCCGGACGAAGGCGCCACATGGGAACGCCCCTGGCCGGACTGGCGCGAGGGCGACGAGGAGGAGCTTCGCCGGCACGTCGGATGGCCCGTGCGGGTGGTTCTGCAGGATGTGGAGCGGGACGCCTGGTTGAGGTCGTGGGGAGCACGGCCGGAGAGCGACGAGCAGGCGTTACGCGTCGCGGCACAAGAGCTGGCCAGGGCGCCGAAGCTGATCCCGATCTACGCCCATCGTTTCCTGCCCGGCGGACGCGGCACGTACGGCGGCCAGGTGCTGTCGATATGGGGAACGGACATCATCAGCTACGGCCGAGACCTCGCCGAATACGTCACCCACGACTTCCACCCGCGCGACGAGGACGCAGAATCCGGGGAGGAGGGAGACGCCATTCCAGTATGGGGAGAGTTCATCCCCCGACCGCGCCTCTGATCCCGCAGTTACGGCCACGCCACATTCTTCGACCTGGACCGCCGCATGCTCGCCGGCGGGAAACCAGCCGCCATCCACATCCGCGCCAGACGTCACCATGCCCCAGCACCCCAGCCCGCGGCTGAGGTAGGCCCGGTGCTTCGGCATCGGGTATCCCGTCATCGAGCGGCGACATTCGACCTGCGTGCCCGGACCCGGAAAGACAGCAGCCGAACAGCTCATGCGTATTGGGCATAGCTGATTCGTTCAGCTTTCAGACCTTCTTAGCCTTTGCGTAGCGCAAGCCGTATCCACGGACGGGTGGAAGCGCATGGCGACTCCAGAAGAAGCCCAGCTGACGCTGGCGACGATCGCGCGATTAGCCGAAGAGCACGGGAACGCGCTGGACAGGACGTATCAGCTTTTTGGCGACGGTGCACTGCTCGGGCCTGGTGCCACCCGTATGCATGAAGGGTTGATCGAGCAGCATCTGGCCGTGCGGCACGCGTTCACCCGTGCCTTTGAGACGGCCGAACAGCTTGCCGCCACGGGCGGAAAGTCGCCCACGATTCATGCCCCTCAGCTCCGCCCGCCTCCAGCACCGTTGCCGACGCCACCCGGAGGTTATGTCGGCGGCTCTCCCGGTCTCATGGAGGCACTGGACTCCGAGTTCGGCCGTGTGGGAAGCGACTGGCAGGAGGCCGGACATGAGCTTTCCGGAGCCCTGTCCCACATCGGGCTGGCGACCAGCGCGGGCCGGACGGTCACCATGGCGGGGAGCTGGCTCGTCGATCAGCGCAAAGACCTTCAGCGACGCCGTGCCGAACTCCTGAAGGCCCCGGCCCAGCCGGCCATGGACGGATCACGGACAGTCTCCGGGACCGCCGGTGGAGGTCCCGCGCCCGTCCTCGGCATGCTCTTCACTCTGCTCGATCTGCGCGAACAAGATCGCTCTCCGGTCGAAGAGTTCTCCGACCAGGCGACCTCCCTCCTCAACAAGGGAATCGCATGGTACGGCGACTTCTGGGCCGGCAACGTGGAGCGGCTCAGCGTGAAGCTCGGTCAACCACAGATCGGGAAGGCTGCGCGGCAATACGTCGACAAGGTGGCCGCGCCGTTCACACAGGGAGCGAACGAGGCCACCTGGGGCCTGCTCAAGGGCGCGTGGAACTGGTCGCAGCTCGGCCTGATCACAGATCCGATCGGCTTTCTGAACCGGCTGCGAGGAGCGGGAGAGACCGCCGCGTTCGCGAAACAGCAGCCCGTGGAGTTCGGCAAGGCCCTCGCAGATCTGGAAACCCTGCAGAAGGACCCAGGCCGCTGGTTCGGCCGCCTTGTTCCTGACGTCATCCTGACCATCGCCACCGCAGGGGTGGGAAGCGAGGTCACCGCAGCCAACCGGCTCCGCAAGGGCTTCGACGACGGCGGCCGCCGAAGGACCTCGTCGACTCCCGGGCTGCCTTCGAAGTCACCCTTCCAAGATCCGAACATCACTCGCCATGCGGGCAACGCGCCGCAACAGGAGTTCGACGTACTGTTCACCGACATCAAGGACGTGAACCCTCAGTTCTCCTCGCAGGCATGGCAATACACCAACAATTGCCAGAGCTGTGTGGTGGTGACGGATCGGCTGCTCTCGGGTTCGTCGCCGATATCCGCTGTCCCGCACCATCCTTCGCATCCGTTCGACTGGCCTCGTAGCGTGACGGACACCGTAGGCGGAGGAAAGCCGTTCCGCGCGGTGAAGGATTATGACGAGATAGTCACGGAGCTGCTCAGAGGCGGGGACGGTGCTCGTGGCATCATTCACGGCATGCGCGTCGACCCGCGTACGGGGCTGCCGCGCGCAGGTCATGTCTTCAACGTGGTGAACCGCGGTGGCAAAGTATACTTTGTTGACGGCCAGAACGGCTCCTGGGCGACGCCGGAGAATTTTGCCCACATGGAATTCCTGCGCACCAACTAGCCGAGGAGAGAAGACGTGGACAGACAGCAGGCCACATTGCTCGCCGAGCGTTACCTGGCGGGCTTCTCAACTGCCGAAAAGCCGCTGGCCCTTTATGGCGACGAATCCGTGGACGACCTGGGCTGGTGTTTCGTCTTCCCATGGAACACGGCCCGTTTCATCGAGACACGTGATTTCGCCGACGTCCATGGGCCCGGCTATGGGCCGGTTGTCGTGGTCAAGGAAAGCGGCGACACGTGGATGATGAATGGATTGCCAGAGGAACAGCAACTCGCTGCGTACGCCGCAAGACACGGCATATCTCCTGACCATGAGAAGTGAAACGAGGACGGCGGTGCATGGGCACGAGACGGACGCGCGATGCGCCCAGAGACGCACCTAGGTGGTCACCTCCGAGGCTCACAATGGCGCACTCACCGATAGCCTGAACCCGGGCATGGGCGCAGTTATCGAGTCCCGCCACCCACGTGACGACCATGGACGGCAGCGCTGCCACTCGAACGGCATCCGAACCCTGTCTTGACGACCCGTGTCCGCGACCAGCCAAGCGGCGGTCACGCCGTGAAGCGCCCGGCATCTTGGATCAGGGCGCCGTTCATGAGCGTGACCGCGTGCCCCCCAGGCGCCGGGGAGTGGGCCGTAGCTATGGCCGTCTCCAGCGGGTTCGCATCGAAGTGGTCAAGATCCGTGTGGTGGCCTGACGGCCGCCCCTGCGTTGTCGGGCCGAGCGGCTGATCCAAGCCGGCGCCGCCTTCGGCGGGCCGTCGGAGGCGCACATTACCCAAACGGTCTTGCCAGTTGCGCCCATGGGCGGGAAGAATTCATGTGCTTTGATCTGATGAAGAACGCGGTCCGACACCAGGGAGTGGTCCAGTGGCGTCGTCGAATCCAGACGAAACTATCACGATACGCACGCGAGATGGAGTAAAGTATCAGGTTTACGCTCCTGGACAGATAAGAAGATTCGGTGTCGACCGTGAAATCATCGTCGATGACGAAGATCTTACAGTGGCGCTACTTAAAGTGTCGCGTTCATTGCGACGTGCAGTGAGTGCAACAAGCGAGAGCCGTGCCGACGGCATGAAGGTAGAGTTTGGAATGGCCTTCACGCCGGAGGGGGCACTCCAGATTACGCAAGGGCGCGACAGCTCTCACTTCTTCATCACGCTCGAGTATGCCGCGAGGGACGTCCCGCGTGAGGTGGGAGACCTCTAGCGATGACGGCGCAGACTGCGGCTAGATGGCTTCTGGTGGTTGGGGGAGCCTCTCTCGGGTTCTATTGGTATCCCGACACCTGGATCGGTAAGGAACTGGTAGGGGATTTATATGCGAATCTCTCTACCAGTCTTATCAGCATATCAATCACAGTGCTCTTGATTGATAAGCTCAGTGAGCAGGCCAACCGTGCCCAACTTAAGAAGAGACTGATTTGGGAGATGGGGAGCACGGATCAGGCGGCGGCCAGTCGCTCGGTCAAGGAACTTCGCGACTCCGGTTGGCTCGCGGACGGGAGCCTTGTCGAGGCTGACTTGAACTATGCCAACCTTGCGGGCGCCTCCCTGTCGGGAGCGAACCTCTCTGGGGTGAAGCTTTCTGGAGCAACTCTATCAAAAGCCGACCTGAGTAAGGCGATTCTAGATAGGGCAATCTTTGATGAGGTGATAGCGGTAGCGGCGAACTTCAAATCCGCATCTTTGATCGGTGCCAGCTTTCGCAAGGCGCAGCTGCAAGACGCCGTTCTCGATGATGCCAACTGTGCCGACAATATAGAGTTCATTGGCGCCCAGCTCCCGGGTGCCAGTCTTCGTGAAGCGAGACTTCAGCGAGCAAGCCTGGAATCATGTAACCTTATTGACTGTGATCTATCAAAGGCAAATCTCAGCGAAGCCAATTTGCGGGGGACGACCGTTCTGCGTGCGAATTTTTCTGGGACTAATCTAGAGCGCGCCGACTTGGCCGGACTGAGGGATTGGGAGCAAATAGTCTCAATGAGGGGAGCCCAGGTCCTCGGCATCAGGAACGCTCCTGAAGGGTTCATGGAGTGGGCGCTGCGTAATGGCGCAATACAATGAGAAGATTGTGTCATTTGCGGCCCCAGAGACGATGTCAATCGCGGGCGAGCTCGACTTGGTTCTCATGCCATGATGGCCCCGATGACCTTGGACTGGCCGACGACGTCTGCGTCGGGCTGTCGTCCCTCCATTCTTTCTAGACACAAAGAGGCGACAGGCCGATGGAAGGTCCTTGGCCGGTGGTACGCCCATCTTGCCGCTCTGGATCAGTGCGAACCGGTTGGCTGGTACCACGATGTCTGCTGTCTCCACCTGCGTCTCCTCCGAGTAGTACGTTCGCAGGATCGATCTGGTCGCGCTGTAGCCGCTCACACTCCTTGGCCGTTCCGAAGCGTGCCGAGACTTCTTCCGCCCAACCGCTCATGGATATACCATCCGTTCGGCCACTCCGCGGGCGGCCCGCCGTCCTCGGGCAGCACTATCGGCGTACCCGGGTAAGTCGAAGCGGTTCCCAACTGGTGGAAGCATGACTGGCTCTCTGTCGGCCGAGAAGACATAGTCAGTCCGCACCACGTCTTCCACGTCCCTCAGGCTCATCGAGGCTGAGACGGTCGCGGATCTCTGGTGGTGCCTGGACCGTCTGTGACTCATACGTCCAGCCGGCCTCACGGCTTTGTCGCTTCATGTCCCGCCTGAACGGCGAGCCGTAAGGTGTCGCCCGATGCCAGGCGGATCAGCGGTTGCGGTTCCTGCGGCGGACACACATAGGCACCGAGTCGGATGTGTCCCTCAGGCCTCTACCCATCCCAACCTTGCCTACAGCCAGTGAGCGTCAACGAGAAACGGGTGGAACTCCGTGAGACTGGAGGCCCGCCCGCTTCTGTGATGTTCATGCTGGTCAATGGCCTGAACCGCTGATCGAGATCTTGTGCCCCCCTGTAGGATTCAAACCTACGCATTCGGCTCCGTGAGGGCTGCTGTCGAGGATACGTGCAAGCCTCTGACCAGTGGCTTCGAGGGTGCTCGTTGGGTAGGGCCAGGTGATGGTCCGCAAGCGGAGCATGAAGCTGTGTTGGCCACAACGCATTCGACCTGCATAGCTCTCGGAGCTGTGTCGGCCGGCCTGCTCAACGTTGGGACTAGCCCCGGGCGCTCGCGGGGAATTTGAGCCGAGCTGATCGTTCATATGAGAAACGTGCCTTTGAGCTGGGAGGACGGGGCTTGTCCAGAGTCCTGTCCACGCCAGATTAGAAGGCACCATTCGAGTGGAGACCATCGCGTCCCAGCGCAAGATCGTGGTGTCCGCAGACGGTTCGGGGCTCGCCTCCCACGCAGGCGCCCTGCAACTGCTCCGCACCCTCCGCGTCACCGGCCTGGACCAAGCGTTGTCCACCCGGCTGCAGCGCCGGCGACCTGCCCGGGGCCGTGCACGACCGCGGCATGGTCATCGCCGACCTGGCCCTCAGCCTGGCTCTCGGCGGTATCTGCCTGGCCGACATCGCACTGCTGCGCTCCCAGCCCGACCTGGTCGGGCACGTCGTCTCCGACCCCACCGTCTCCCGGCTGATCGACCGCCTCCCCGCCGTGTGCCCCTGTGCCAGCAAGGGGCTGACAGCTACCTGTCGTGGCCTACAACTGGCCCACAACCAGCTAGCGTCAACGAGAACGGGCGGGGCTCCGTGAGACTGGAGGCCCGCCCGTTCCTGTGATGTTTGCGCTGGTCAACGGCCTGAACCGCTGATCAAGATTGTGTGCCCCCTGTAGGATTCGAACCTACGCACCCGGCTCCGGAGGCCGGTGCTCTATCCCCTGAGCTAAGGGGGCGACGAGTGATAAGGCTATCAGCATCCGGAGACCACTCGGCACCAGATAACGCTCCTTGAACGCATCCCGCGAAAACCCCACGTGACCGCCCCACTACGGGCTAGCTTTGCGCCCGTGAGCGACGTTCTTGGCAAAGTACTGGTCGTGGATGACGACGAGGTCATCCGGCAGCTCATCGCGGTCAACCTGAACCTGGAGGGGTTCGAGGTGTCGACCGCCACCGATGGGCAGGACTGTCTGGATCGGGTGATGGACGTCATGCCGGATGTGATCACGCTCGACGTGATGATGCCCTGCCTGGACGGGTGGGCGACGGCGGAGAAGTTGCGTACGGAGGAGGCGACCAGTCACATCAAGGTCGTCCTGATCACGGCGCGGGCGCAGGACGATGACCGGAGGCGTGGGCTGGGGATCGGGGTCGACGCGTACCTGACCAAGCCGTTCGACCCGGCCGAGCTCATTCAGGTGGTACGGGAACTCGCTTCCGGGGCTCCGAGTTGATGGGGTTGTAGAAGGCGCTGGGGCGGAGTGCCGGAGGTGGTGAAGAGCGGCGGGGTGGCGCCGCTCGGGCCGCGTCCGGGTGCACGTCGGCGGCGACGACCATCGACGTGAGAGGTACGACGTGCGTAGTTCGATCTTTGGCAACCTCGATGCCCAGCCGCTTCCCGGCGGGTTCGCGCTGGAGAACCGCAAGATGTTGCGGGTTCAGCTGCCGCACGAGGTGCTGGCCAAGCAGGGGTCCATGGTCGCCTTCCAGGGGCAGATGGACTTCGACTACGAGGGCGCCGGCGGGATCGGCCGGTTGCTCAAGAAGGCCGTGACGGGAGAGGGCACCTCCCTGATGCGGGTACGCGGCCAGGGGCTGCTCTATCTGGCGGACAATGCCGACGACATCCACCTTTTCTACCTGGAGAACGAGGGGCTGACGGTCAACGGGCGGAACCTGTTGGCGTTCGGGCCGGAGCTCCGGTGGGACATCCAGCGGGTTCAGGGGGCCGGGGTCGCGGCCGGCGGGTTGTTCAACACCACGGTGACCGGCACCGGGTGGGTGGCGGTGACCACGCACGGCACGCCGGTGCTGCTGGACGTGGCGAGGATGCCGACGTTCGTGGACGGGCAGGCGGCGGTGTGCTGGAGCACGGGGTTGCAGGTCGGGGTCAACCGCACGATGAAGGCGGGGGCGTTGATCGGGCGGGGGAGCGGGGAGGCCATGCAACTGGCGTTCCGGGGGCAGGGATTCGTGCTGGTGCAGGCCAGCGAAGGGGCGCCGGTGGTGCAGGCGTCGTGAGGCATGCGCGGCCGTGAGGCATGGCGCGGCCGACGGTGGTGCAGCTGTCCGGCCGACTTGTACGGCTGCCGGGAAGCTTGTGCGGTTGCCGAGGAGGCAGTGGCCTGCGGCGGCGGGGAGGCTTGTGCGGTTGCCGAGGAGGCAGTGGCCTGCGGCGGCCGGGGAGTGCGTGTGGGCGCCGAGGGCAGGTGCCGGTTCTACGTCAGGTGGCGGTTCGGGCGTGGACAGGTAATTAGCTAATTGCCATACTGGCTCGGTGGATGTGGATCTGGTCAAGGCGCTGGCCAGCGACAAACGGCTGCTCATCCTTGAGTGGCTGCGCGACCCCGAGCGGCACTTCCGCCCACAGCGCGACGGCGACCTCGTACGGGACGGCGTCTGTTCGCTGTTCATCGCCGAGAAGCTGGGCGTGAGTCAGCCCACCTGCGGCGAGCACCTCAAGGTGCTGGCCAAGGCGGGGCTGATCCGGGGCACGAAGATCAGGCAATGGGTCTTCTACCAGCGCGACGAGGACCGGATCACCAAGGTCAAGGAGATGTTGAGCAGTGACTGGTGACTCGGCCGACGCCTACGAACGTCTGATCGCCGATCTCGATGCCGGCGGGGCGCGCTACCGGGTGATCGACCATCCGGCGGAGGGCCGTACCGAGCTGGTGAGCGCCCTGCGGGGGCACGGTGTGGAGCAGGCGGCCAAGTGCCTGATCGTGATGGTCAAGGTCGGCAAGAAGGTGACCCGGCACGTGCTGGCCGTCATGCCGGGGGATGCGCGGCTGGATCTGCAGGCGGTCAAGGGGTTGCTGGAGGGCACGTACGTGACCTTCGCCGACAAGGACAGGGCGGAGGAGCTGGCGGGGAGCGTCAGCGGGACGGTGTTGCCGTTCAGCTTCGACCCTCGTCTTGAGCTGGTGGTCGATCCTTCGCTGCTGGAGCTGCCGGAGATCTACTTCAACGCCGCGCGGCTCGACCGGTCGCTGGTGCTGGCCACCGACGACTACGTCCGGCTGGCCGCGCCGCGCGTGGCCACCATCGTGGCGGCGCCGGTGCCGGCCGCCAACTGAGCCCCTGCGGGGTACCGCCCGCCGACAAAGACCGCGTGTGGGTACCGGCAACCAACCGGGCCTCAAGCGCGGGCGCAGGTGGCGGTCGGTGGGGTGTTGGTGGTGGTCCAGGAGGAGAGGAAGCCGAAGGTGGTCGTGGCGCCGGGGGGCGAGGGCGCCGTTCCAGGTCTCGTTCTTGACCTGCACGGACGAGCCCGTCTGCGTGAGCCGCCCACCCCACAGCCGGCTGACCGCCTGACCGTCGGCGAACGTCCAGCCGACGTCCCAGCCGGTCACCGGGGAGGCGCCGGTGTTCGTGACGGTCACCTCGCCCTGGAAACCGCCCTGCCACTGGCCGGTGATCCGGTAGGCCGCCGCGCAGTCACCGCTCCCCGAGGTGGGGGTGGGGGAGGAAGGCCCGGAGAGGGCGGCGGTCAGGGCCGGGTACCAGGCGTCGGACATCTTCTGGTCGCCGGAGGCGTTCGGGTGCACGCCGTCGTAGGTGTCGGTGCCCGTGCTGAAGCCCGTCCACTGGTCCACCACCGTGACGGGGGACTGGGCGGTGGTGGTGGCGGCGGCCCAGGCGGGGACGGCGTTGTCGAAGGCCACGACGCGTTGCGCGCAGTCGGCGCAGGTGGCCGGGTTCATCGGGATGATCTTGGCGACGAGGATCTTCATGTCGGGGTTGCTCGCCCGCATCTGGTTCACCAGGGTGGTGAACGCGCCCAGGATCGTCGCGGGGGCGATGTTGCTCCACACGTCGTTGGTGCCGAGGTGCATGACGACGATGTCGGGCCTGGTGGCCGAGAGCCAGCCGGGCAGCAGGCCCTGGTTCGCGATGTTGGTGGCCAGGTAGTCGCCGTGACCCTCGTTGTCACCGTCGTGGGCGACGTGGTGAGGACGAGCACCGCGCCGGCCAGTGCCGGCATCGCCGTCAGTAAGGCGCTGATCCTGCGCATGTCCACTCCCATCGCGTGGCCTGCGCAGATGGTAGGAGCGGGCGGGGGAGACGGGGAAGGCGGCCGTCCGAACGGAAGGCGGCGACCTGCGGGAACATCCCCTACACCGATGTGACTTTCACGATCGCGAGCGGGCAGGGCCCGTGGTGCAGCATGCCCTGGCTGACCGAGCCGATGAGCATGCCCTTCAGCGTGCCGTGCCCCCGGCTGCCGACGACCAGCAGGTCGGCCCCGGACGCCGCCTCGCGCAGCACCTCGACGGGATGGCCGTGCACGACGTCCTCGATCACCTCCACGCCGGGATGGCACTGCCGGGGTATGGCGAGGAACGTCCGCAGGGCCTCGCGGGTCTCGCGTTCGGCCTCAGGATCGGCGGGGTCGAAGCCCGAAGCGCGCGGCCAGGCCCAGGCCTCCACCGCGCGCAGGCGGGCGCCGCGCAGCTCGGCCTCGGCGAAGGCGAACTTCAGCGCGCGCAGGCTCCCCTCGGAGCGGTCCACACCGACCACCAGTTCCCCGCGCGGAACGGCGGGCGGGTCGCGGACCAGGACGACGTCCGTGTGGGCGTGCGCGGCCACCCCGTGGGCGACCGAGCCGAGCAGCAGCCCACGGACGCCGCCCAGGCCACGACTGCCGACGACGAGCAGTTCGGCCTGCTCGGCGGTCTTGATGAGCGCGGCGCGGGGATCGCCGGGCACGAGTTCCGTGGTCACCTCGGCGCCCTGCTCGCGGGCGTGCCGCTCGGCGGCCGCGAGCACTTCCTTGGCGCCGTCGCGCATCCACTTGCCCACCTCCGCGTACCGGCCGGAGATCGGGCGGCAGACCCAGTCGGGCACCACGTGGGCCACGGTCAGCGACACCCCGCGCAGCACTGCCTCCTTGGCGGCCCAGTCGACGGACAGCAGTCCGGTCGGCGAGCCGTCGACACCTGCGACGATCATGGTCAGGCCACGTAACATTCCACTTCGGCGCGGCGGTACGCCAAGCCCTGTCTGGTGGACTCGTCGATGCACGCGCGCTCGGTCCTGCTGAGGAGTAGTTCGCCGCAGACCGTCACGCCGGAGTACGTCCGGCAGTCGAGTGAACGGTTGCGCCGGCCGATGCGGTAGTTCTCCTGGACCGCCTGCCTGCACTTGGCGCGCAGGGCCTGCGTGTCGGCGTAGCGGCACTGGGCGGTCAGGATCCGGTACTGCTGCTTGCTCACTTCCTGCTGCTCGATGCCGTCCCCAGAGGCGGCAGCCGGTCCGATCGTGGTCAGAGCCACGATCGCGGCCACAGCGGCGATCTTCATCATAGTTCCCCTGAGGGGGTCCGTACCGCCAGGGGCGATCGTCAAACCTTAGGCTGATCGCCATGCTGACGCTCCGGTACGACGAGCCCGCCCCCGACTGGGAAGGACACGTCCTTCCGATCGGCAACGGAGCGCTCGGCGCGTGCGTGTTCGGGACCCTCGGGACGGAACGCGTCCAGCTCAACGAGAAGTCGTTGTGGACCGGCGGTCCGGGCAGCGCGGAGCCCGGCGCGTCGGGGAACTGGCCCGAGGAGCGGCCCGGCGCGCTGGACGCCGTGCGCCGGATGATCGACGAGCGGGGTTCGGTCGCGCCGGAGGAAGTGGCCGGAATCCTCGGAAACCCGTCCTACAGCACGGTGGGGCACATCCCCGGGTTCGGGGCGTACCAGAATTTCGGTGAGCTGCTGCTCGACGTGACCGGTGGTTTCTCGGGCGGCTACCGGCGCACGCTCGACCTGGAGACGGCGGTGGCCGCCGTGACGTACGAGGACGCCGACGGCGTGGTGCTCACCAGGGAATATTTCGCCTCGTACCCGGCGAAGGTCATCGTCGGACGGCTGACGGCGGCACGCCCGGGGCGGGTGGGGTTCACGTTACGGTTCGGCACAGCGCACCCAGGCGGGGAGGAAGTGACCGCCGAGGCGGGACGGCTGCGCGTCCGGGGCGTGCTGGCCGACAACGGCCTGGTGTACGAGGGCCAGGTCCAGGTGCTGACCGAGGGCGGCACCCGTACGGACGAGGGCGACCGCGTCGTCGTGACCGGCGCCGACAGCGCGGTGTTCGTGTTCTCGGCGGGCACCGACCACGCGCCCGTCCATCCCGGTTACCGGGGCCCGGACCCGGCGGCGCGGGTCACGGCGGCCGTGGACGCGGCGGCGCGCCGGCCGTACGGGGAGCTGCGGGCCGAGCACGAGGCCGACCACCGGGCGCTGTTCGGCCGGGTCCGCCTGGACCTCGGCCAGATCATGCCCGACCTGCCGACCGACCGCCTGCTGGCCGGCTACGAAGGGGCCGCGAGCCCGTCCGACAAGGCGCTGGAGACGCTGTACTTCCAGTACGGCCGGTACCTGCTGATCGCCTCCTCCCGCCCCGGCTCGCTGCCGGCCAACCTCCAGGGGGTGTGGAACGCGTCCAACTCGCCGCCCTGGGAGTCCGACTACCACACCAACATCAACCTCCAGATGAACTACTGGCCCGCCGGGCCGGCGAACCTGGCCGAGACGGCGGTGCCGTACCAGGAGTTCGTGGCGGGGCTGCGCGCGCCCGGACGCGAGACCGCCAGGTCGATCTTCGGCACCGAGGGGTGGGTGGTGCACTCCAACACCAACCCGTTCGGGTTCACAGGGGTGCACGACTGGCCCACGTCGTTCTGGATGCCGGACGCGGCCGGCTGGCTGGTGCGCCAGCTCTACGAGCGTTACCTGTTCGACGGCGACGAGGGTTACCTGCGCGGGCACGCCTACCCGGCGATGCGCGAGGCCGCCGAGTTCTGGCTGGCCAACCTGCGTCCCGACGTGCGCGACGGCAGCCTGGTCGTCTCGCCCGCCTACTCGCCCGAGCACGGCGACTTCACCGCGGGCGCGGCCATGCCGCAGCAGATCGTCCGGGACCTGTTCGCCTGCACGGCCGAGGCCGCGCGGACGCTCGGCGTGGACGCCGAGTTCGCCGGACGGCTGCGCGCGGCGGCCGACCGGCTCGATCCCGGGCTGCGCGTCGGCTCCTGGGGGCAGCTCCAGGAATGGAAGGCCGACCTCGACGACC
This sequence comes from Nonomuraea sp. NPDC051191, assembly GCF_044455665.1. NCBI lineage: Bacteria > Bacillati > Actinomycetota > Actinomycetes > Streptosporangiales > Streptosporangiaceae > Nonomuraea > Nonomuraea sp. NPDC051191. Next base: position 91,594 of record NZ_JBITEZ010000007.1, read on the forward strand.
CCGCCGACCGGCACCGGCACGTCTCCCAGCTCTACGCCCTGCACCCCGGCACGCAGCTCACCGCTCCCGAGCACTTGGCGGCGGCGCGTACGACCCTCGAAGCCCGCGGCGACGGAGGCACGGGCTGGAGCATGGCCTGGAAGGTCAACTTCTGGGCCCGGCTCAAGGACGGCGACCGCGCGCTGAGCATGCTGAGCGGGCAATTGCGGTCCAGCACGCTGCCGAACCTGTGGGACACGCATCCGCCGTTCCAGATCGACGGGAACCTCGGCGCGACCGCAGGGGTGGCCGAGATGCTGCTCCAGAGCCACGCCGGCGTCGTCGAGCTGCTGCCCGCGCTGCCGTCCGCCTGGCGCGCGGGCTCCTTCGACGGGCTGCGCGCCCGCGGCGGCTTCTCGGTGGGGGTGACCTGGACGGACGGCGTGCCGGCCGAGGTCAGGCTGACGTCGGCGCGCGGCGGGACCGCCCGGCTGCGCGGCCCCGGGTTCGCGCTCGACCTGGAGACTAGGGCAGGGGAGAGCTACGCGCTGTCGCCAGCACGCTGAACCAGGTGCGGTGGGTCACGCTCGACTCGTGCCAGGCGACCGCGAACCCGGCCGAGTCCAGCGCCGTGAGCAGGTCGCCGGCGTCGCGATGGACGAACCAGCGCTCGTACTCGGTCCGGTAGGGCACCGGCTCCCACCCCTCGCTGTCGCCCAGGGCGGTGGTCAGCGCGAGCACCCCGCCGGGGCGCAGTGTCGCGTGCCAGGCGCGCAACGTCGACTCGGTCTGCTCGGACGGCACGTGCACGAGGGCCGCGGCCGACCAGATGCCGTCCAGGGACGCGGGCGCCAGCGGCGGGTGCCGCAGATCGCCCAGGACGGTGGGAACGCCTCGCCCGGCGGCGAGAGCGGCCATCCCGATCGACAGGTCCACGCCCACGGTGGACAGGCCGCGTCCGGTGAACCAGGCCGACTCGCGCCCGGGGCCGCACCCCAGGTCGGCGACCGTGGCTCCGGCGGGAAGGGATGAGGCGAACCGTTCGCGGAAGGCCGCGAACGAAGGAAGAGGAGCGGCGAACCGCTCGTCGAACTGGTTCGCGATGACGTCGTAGGTGGCGGTCGTGTGCGCAATGGGATCAGACATCCCCTTGATCCTGCCACGCGCGAGGTTATGATCGCGGTGACCAACGCGGGAGCCCGGTGTGGACCGGGCTGAGAGGACGGCTGCCAGCCGCCGACCGCCAGAACCTGCTCCGGATAATGCCGGCGAAGGGAGTTTGCGCGATGAGCGACGCGCGCTTTTCCAAGATCCACATCGGTGACCTCCAGGTGCCCATGCGCGAGGTCAGGCTGTCGAACGGCACGTCGGTGCGGCTCTACGACACCTCAGGGCCGTCGCGTACCGACCGCTCGGCGTGGGGGTCCCCGGTCACCCAGCTCGGCGCCGCGCGGCGCGGGGTGGTCACCAAGGAGATGGAGTTCGTGGCCGTCCGGGAGGGCATGGCGCCCGAGTTCGTACGGCAGGAGGTCGCGGCCGGCCGGGCGGTCATCCCCGCCAACGTCAACCATCCCGAGTCCGAGCCGATGGCCATCGGCAGGAACTTCCTGGTCAAGATCAACGCCAACATCGGCAACTCGGCCGTCACCTCCTCGATCGAGGAGGAGGTCGAGAAGATGACCTGGGCCACCCGCTGGGGCGCCGACACGGTCATGGACCTGTCCACCGGGCCGAACATCCACGAGACCCGCGAGCAGATCATCCGCAGCTCGCCCGTACCGGTCGGGACCGTGCCGATCTATCAGGCGCTGGAGAAGGTGGGCGGGCGTCCGGAGGCGCTGTCGTGGGAGGTCTACCGCGACACCCTGATCGAGCAGTGCGAGCAGGGCGTCGACTACGTGACGGTGCACGCGGGCGTGCGGCTGGCGCACGTGCCGCTGACCGTCCGCCGCAGGACCGGGATCGTCTCGCGGGGCGGTGCGATCATGGCCGCCTGGTGCCTGGCCCACCACCGCGAGAGCTTCCTGTACGAGCACTTCGACGAGATGTGCGCCCTGCTGGCCCGCTACGACGTGACGTTCTCGCTGGGCGACGGCCTGCGCCCGGGGTCGATCGCGGACGCCAACGACGAGGCCCAGTTCGCCGAGCTGCGCACCCTGGGCGAGCTGACCAAGGTCGCGCACGCGCACGACGTGCAGGTGATGATCGAGGGCCCCGGCCACGTGCCCATGCACAAGATCAAGGAGAACGTCGACCTGCAGCGCGAGCTCTGCGACGACGTGCCGTTCTACACCCTCGGCCCGCTCGTCACCGACATCGCACCCGGCTACGACCACATCACCTCGGGCATCGGCGCCGCCATGATCGCCTGGTACGGCACCGCCATGCTCTGCTACGTCACCCCCAAGGAGCACCTGGGCCTGCCGAACCGGGACGACGTCAAGACCGGCGTGATCACGTACAAGATCGCGGCGCACGCGGCGGACCTGGCCAAGGGCCACCCGCAGGCCCAGGCGTGGGACGACGCGCTCTCGGACGCCCGGTTCGAGTTCCGCTGGGAGGACCAGTTCGACCTGTCGCTCGACCCGGACACCGCCCGCGCCTTCCACGACGAGACCCTGCCCGCCGCGCCCGCCAAGACCGCGCACTTCTGCTCGATGTGCGGCCCGAAGTTCTGCTCGATGAAGCTCAGCCACGAGGTACGGGCGGGCATGGCCGACAAGGCGGCCGAGTTCACCCGGAAGGGCGGCACGATCTACCTGTAGCCCGCCGCGGTCAGCCGGGCAGCGTCTCGCCGCCGATCGGGGCCAGCACCTCACCCGTGTAGTACGAGGACAGCCGGTCGGCGGCGAAGAACACGTACGAAGGGGCGATCTCGTCGGGGTCGGCGGCCCGCTTCATGGGCACCTGCGCGCCGAACGTCTCCACCTTCTCCTCCGGCATCGTGGCCGGGATCAGCGGCGTCCAGACCGGGCCGGGGGCGACGGCGTTGATCCTGATGCCGCGTTCGACCAGGTTCTGGGCCATGGAGTAGGTGAAGGCGTTGATCGCGCCCTTCGTCGCGGCGTAGTCGATGAGATTCCTGTTGCCGCGCAGGCCGTTGATCGAGGAGGTGTTCACGATCGCGCAGCCCTCCCGCAGGTGCGGCAGCGCGGCCTTGGTGACGCGGTAGTAGCTGTGGATGTTGACCGCGAACGTGTGCTCCCACTGCTCGTCCGGGAGCTCCTCCAGGGAGTCCACCGGCGCCTGGTAGGCCACGTTGTTGACCAGCACGTCGAGGCCGCCGAGCTCGGCGACGGCCTGCTCCACGACCGCCACGCAGTGGTCGCGGTCGGCCAGGTCGCCGGGCAGCAGCACGCAGCGCCGCCCCTCCCGCTCGACCAGGCCGCGGGTGTGGTTGGCGTCGTCGTGCTCGTCGAGGTAGGCGATGGCGACGTCCGCGCCCTCCTTGGCGAACGCGACCGCCACCGCCCGGCCGATGCCCGAGTCACCACCGGTGATCAGCGTCCTCTTGCCCGCCAGCAGGTTCCTGCCCTCGTAGCCGCGCATCTCGTCGCGCGGCTCGGGGGACATGTCCCCCGTACGGCCCGGGTACGGCTGGCTCTGCGGTGGTGGTGTGTCTGACATGTCCGGCGGTCTTCCCCCGGCGGGGTATCGGTAACGTCACGGCTTGCCCAGGTCAGCCCTTTCTGAAGTCCTGAACCTCCTTCCACACCCGTTTGTGCTCGATCAGCCTGGTGTCGAAGACCTTCGTCCCGGCCTCCTTGGCGTACGTGGCCAGTTCGCCGCTCTTGGCGCGCTTGAGGAAGTCGGCCTGCTCCTTGAGCCGGGTGCGGACGGTCTCGACGGCGGTGGACAGCGTGTCGTCGTCCTCCCAGCGGTCCAGGTCGGCGGCGAGCAGGTCGCGCTCGGCCAGCAGCTTGTCCGCGACCGACTTCGCGTTCTTGACCAGTTCCTCCTGCTTGTGGTCGGCGGCCAGCTTCATCGCCGTCCGGTCGAACGTGATGTCCACCCCGCCGTCCTTCTTCTCCGCGTGGCCGCCGCGGTCGCCCTCGTTGACCGTCGCGAACGGCATGAGGTTGCGGAACGACAGGTAGGCCATCGCGGCCGTGGGCGCGTCGGAGGCGTTCAGCACCGCGGCGGCCTCGTCGAACATGCTCGCGAGCTGGCGTCCCTCGATCTGTTCGACGGGCAGCAGCGCGGCCAGTTCCATGATCCGCGACTGGAGGTCCTTGCGCACGGCCTCCTTCAGCGCCCTGACCGCCTGGGGGCCGGTGGTGGCGTCCGAGACGAGGTGGTTGGCGTGCTGTGTCTCGATCGCCCAGGCGGTGGTGTGGCAGCCCATCCCGGCGACGCCCGGCGGGGCGGGCGCGCGCCCGTTGATGACCAGGGACTCCTTCAGCGACGGGTCGAAGTCCACCACCAGGTTCGTGTCGGCGGCCTCCGACGCCCAGGTGGTGCGCTTCGGCTCGACGGTGATCGGCGGCTGGTCGGCCAGCCGCGCCGTGATGCTCTCGATCAGCGGCGGGAGCGCGTCCGGGACCGCCCTCTTGGGGAACAGCTCCGGGTACTCCTTGCGCAGCGCGCCCTCGAACTGCTTGACCATCATCTCCGCTGCCGCCCGGCCGAGCTTGCCGTCCACCGGCTCGGGCAGCCCGGCCGCGGTCACCGCGTGCGGGTAGGCGGCGGCCATCACCCGCAGGTGCCTGTCCAAGAGGTCGGACAGGACGACGACCGCGTACTCCGGCGCGCCGTCGCCGATCTTCTTCAGGTCCGTGGCGACCTGGCCGGCCTCGGCGAGGATGCGGGCGTTCCTGGCCGACGAGATCGCCTCCTTGGCGCTCTCCGCCCGGCGCGCGGTGTGCGGCTGCTGGAGCCGGGTGCGCGCGTCCTCCGCCTTGGCCCTGAGCGCGCCGGCCGCGCGGTGCATGCCCTGGTAGATCCCGGGTGCCTTCTGCACGTCCTCGATCCGGTCGAGGAGGGCCGGGATGCCCTGCAACGCCGTGACCCGGTCCTTGTTGGTGGCGACCGCCGTCAGCGCCTTGTCCAGCTCGGTGTTGATCGACTGGAGCTCGGCGTACTGCTTGGCCACGTCCCCGTAGGACTGCGGGTTGAGCGCGTACTCGACGTACGACTCGCGCATCGACGCGTCGAACGCGAACATCTTCCACAGAGCCGTCCTCATCTCGTTCTGCTCGGACTGGCGGGGTTTGGGGGCGCCCGTGCCCTTCTCGGCGGCCAGCTTCGCCGCCTTGACCTCGTACGCCAGCAGAGCCCCCCGGTACGTGCCCTCACCCGACCCCGTCGAGCCCCTGGCCGAGGCGGGCGGGACCGTGCTGAACGGCAGGTGGTTCAGGAAGTTCAGATGCTGGGCCACCGCCGTGGCCAGCGCCTGGGCCGCCTTGCTCTCGTTCTTCTCGCTCAGGGCCAGGGCGCACTGCTCGGCGACCAGGCGGGCAGAGTTCTCCAGAGGCCCGACCCGGCTGGTCGCGTCGTCGGCGTCGACCGCCTCCAGGCGCATCAGCAGGTCGCGTGCCGTGCCGTCCGGGTCGCTCACCTGGGCCTGCGCCGCGGCCTGCATCGACAGCAGCGCCGTGGCCGCCTCCTTGACGGTCAGGCCGTACAGCGAGGCGCGTACCGAGTCCACGACCCCCTGCCACGAGGTCGTGTGGTCGCCCATGCGATTGCCGAAGGGGGAGGGCGTGCGCTGGAGCCGGCTGATGAGCACTCCGGCGATCTTCTTCGGTCCCGCGTCGCCCCGCAGGTCCACCAGGGGGCGCAGGTGCACGACGGCGCCCGCCGGGAGGTCGTGCTCCCGTGCCGCGAACGTGACCGCGCCCCAGACCTCGCTGCGCGGCTTGGAGATGGCGATGGTGCGCGGGCGCGTGTCGGTCTCCATGGCCTCGCCTCGGTCCAGGGACAGGACCGGCGCGCTCTTCCGCTTCTCCAGCCGGACGACGGGCGTGACCTCCTCCTCGGAGTCACCCTTGTTCTTCTTGCGTAAGTTCGTCTTGCTGCTCTCCGACTTCGTGCCGCCCTGCCCCTTGGACCGCTTCCGCTTCATCCCCACCCCTCCCCGTGCCATCGTCAGCCCGATGCTCCTCCTCGGGACGCCCCAACGGCAGTGCCCTGACCTCATCCGGCCACGTCCGGCGGATCTGTCGTAGGTGATCAATAGACTCGCCCGCGTGCCGACCGCCTGGGACGAGATCCGCGACCTCATCGACGCGCGCCACACCGACACGCTCGTCTCCCGCCTGCTCACCCTCGACGCCGACGAGCGCAAGCTCGTCGCCGGATCACTCCGCGAGCACGTCGCCCTCCGGCGCGACGACCTCGCCGACCCCGACTGGGAGGAGATCGGCGAGGTCGGCTGGACACCGCCCGCCGAGCTGCTGCGCCTGGCCGGGGCGGCCACCCTCGGCGCCGTCGGCGCCGTGGCCGCCTGGGTCAACCGCCGCGACCTCCAGTCCTGGTACGGCTTCTCCGCCCGTCCCCACTTCGGTGCCCCCGGGCCGATGGTGCGGCTGTTCGGTCACCGTCCCGCCGGCTGGCAGGCCGACCTCGCCGTACGCCTGGCCGCCAGGTTGCGCGGCCCCGCCGACCCGGGAGCCCCGCTGGCCCTGGCCATGCTCCGGCACACCCGGGCCGAGCCGCCCGCGCACGATCCCCTGGTGCTGGCCTGGATCTCCGACGGCGCGTTACGCCCCGCCGACCCGCTCTTCCCCGCCCTCCTGCCCAGGATCTTCGAGGCGGAAGGGGCCGGGCGGCTCCTGCGCGAGGCCCGTACCGACCCGCTGATCCGCGCGGCCGACCGCGGGGTCCTGCTCGACGGCTGCGTACGCCGCTTCCTGCGCGGCGGGCCGCTCCACGACCTGCGCTTCTTCGTCCGGCTCCACGAAGCCCTCGACCCGGCCGCCGACGAGGTCGTTGCGCGCCGCCTCGACTACCTGCGCCTGCTGCCCGCCGCTCCCGGCCTGGTGGCCGAGCTGGCGCTGAGACGCGTCCGCCACCTGGACCACCCCGACCCCGCCGACGTGGTGGAGGCCGTGGAGGGGCTGGTGTTCCGCGCCGAGGTCAAGCTCGCCCGCGCCGGGCTGAGCTGGCTCGACGAGACCGTACGCGCGTCGCCCGCCCTGGCCGACGACCTGGCGGGGGCGTTGGTCCTGGGGTTCCAGCACGCGTCGTACGAGGTGCAGGGGAGGGCGGCGCAGCTCGTGCTCAAACATCGGGCGCGGTTCGGGGGCGAGGCGGGCGGACGCATCCGCGACGGCCTGCCCGCCCTTCCCCAGTCCCTCGTGGCCCGCCTGAACCCTCACCTCGTGAGCGATCCAGCCCGCTGACCGACCGGCCGGTGTCAAAGGCGAGCCCGAGGGATGAGAGGTTCCTCATCCGGGGCTCAGAGTGGTCTCCTCGGACGGGCGCACGCTCAACCTCATGAAACGCGTGATGCTCATTCTCGTGGCGCTGACGGCGGCGGGCTTCCTCTCGGCCGGATGGGTGCGGGCGGCCGACGACGGGCCCGATCTGGGCGACTCCGTCACGGTCTCGTCCTCGCCGGGGACGTCGGTCGACGACGTACGGCCGGTCACGTCGCCGGGAACCGAGGCGGAACCCGTCAAGCCGCCCGCGCCGAAGCCCGGAGGCGGCGATGATGATGGCGACGACGACCCCCATCGCGCCTGGGCCGGCGGAGACGACGATGACGACGACGCTCACGAAAGCGGCGACGACGATGACGATGACGACGACGATGACGAAGACGACTGAGCGGGGGGTCGGATGCGGGTGAGCGCCCGCGCCCGGATCGTGGGCTGGATGCTCGCCGTGGTCGGCCTGGCCCTGGCGGTCTCGATCTTCGCGACCTGGACCGTCCTGCTCGCCCGCCTCGACGACCGGATGAACCTGGAGTTCACCAACGAGGCCGAGAAGCTGCGCCGGTACGCCGCCACCGCCCACGATCCCCGCACCGGCCGGCCGGTCTCCGACGTGCGGGAACTGCTCACCGGCTACCTGGCGATCAACTCGCCCGACCGATGGGAGACCTTCTTCAGCATGGTGGACGGCAGGGCCGACCGGATCACCGCCGTCACGCCCCCGGCCCGGCTCGACACGGACGAGAAGCTGGTCAAGGTCCTGGCCGCGGCCACCAGACCGGCCTACGGCGACACCGAGAGCGTCGAGGGCACGGTCAGGTACGCCGTCATCCCGGTCAGGGTGGCGGCCGACCCCCGTCCCGGCCATTTCGTCGCCGCCGTCTTCTACGACCGCCACCGGGGCGAGATCGTGGACGCGGTCGGTGTGCTCGGACTGTCGGCGCTGGCCGCGCTGGCCCTGGCGGGGGCGGCGGGATGGTTCGTGGCGGGGCGGGTGCTGGCCCCGGTGCGGCTGGTGAGCCAGACGGCCGAGCAGATCAGCGACTCGGCCGACCTCACGCGCCGGCTCAAGGTCACCGGTGACGACGACGTGGCCGCGCTGGCCGCCACGTTCAACCACATGCTCGACCGTTTGGAACGTTCCTTCGCCGTGCAGCGCACGTTCGTGGACGACGCCGGGCACGAGCTGCGTACCCCCATCACGGTCATCCGGGGGCATCTGGAGCTGATGGGGGACGATCCGGCCGAGCGGGCGGAGACGCTGGCCCTGGTCACCGACGAGCTGGACCGCATGAACCGGATCGTGGACGACCTGCTCACGTTGGCCAAGGCCGAGCAGCCCGGGTTCCTCGCGGTCGAGGAGGTCGAGCTGGCCGACCTCACGGTGAGCGTGGTGGCCAAGGCGCGGCCGCTGGGCGACCGGCGGTGGCGGGTGGACCAGGTGGCCGAGGCGCGGATCCCGGCCGACCGGCAGCGGCTCACGCAGGCGCTCATGCAGCTCGTGGTGAACGCCGTCCGCCACACCATGGACGACGATCTCATCGCGGTCGGGTCGGCCGTGCGGGACGGGCGGGCCGAGCTGTGGGTGCGGGACAGCGGGCCGGGCGTCGCGCCCGCCGACCGCGAGCGCATCTTCCGCCGGTTCGTCAGGGGCGCGGGACGTACAGGCGGGCACGACGGGGCAGGGCTGGGGCTGGCGATCGTCAGATCGATCGCCGAGGCGCATGGAGGCGGTGTGAGAGTGGCGGACGTCCCGGCGGGGGGCGCTTGTTTCGTGATGACGTTGCCACTGGCCAGGGCATGAACCGGATCCTGATCGCCGAGGACGAGAGCCGGATCGCGGCCTTCCTGGAGAAGGGCCTGCGCGGCAACGGCTTCGTCACGGCGGTGGTGACGGACGGCGTGGCGGCCTACGATCTGGCCAGTTCGGGCGGGTTCGACCTGCTCCTGCTCGACATCGGGCTGCCGCTCAGCGACGGATTCACCGTGCTGCGGCGGCTGCGGGAGTCGAAGGTGGCCATCCCGGTGATCATCCTGACGGCCCGGGGCGGCGTGACCGACACGGTCGCCGGGCTCGAAGGGGGCGCCGACGACTACATCGCCAAGCCCTTCGCCTTCGAGGAGCTGCTCGCGCGGGTCAGGCTGCGGCTGCGGGCCGACCGCACGCCCGAGCCGACCGTCCTGCGCGTCCGGGATCTGGCACTCGACCTGCGGACCAGGCGGGCGCACGTCGGGGACCGCGTGGTGGACCTGTCCACCAGGGAGTTCGCGCTGGCGGAGATCTTCTGCCGGCATCCCGACCAGGTGCTGACCCGCGAGCAGCTCCTCAGCCACGTCTGGGGCTTCGACTTCGACCCCGGCTCGAATGTCGTGGACGTCTATGTCCGCTACCTGCGCAGGAAGATCGGCCCCGACCGCATCGAGACCGTGCGCGGCACGGGCTACCGGATGAGAGCCGCCTAATGGGCGGCTCACGGCTCCCTCACCGGCGGGCCGCAGGCTGGTGGACATGAGAACGAGGGGCAAGACACCGTGACGGCCGGACTGGCGATGGACCTGGCGGCGATCACCGTCCTGGCCTACGGCCTGTACTACCGGCGACATCACCGGCGCGACCTGCTGTTCGCCTACGTGGCGCTGAACCTGGGCATCTTCGCGGTGGTCTCCCTGCTGCTGGTCCAGCGGGTGGACCTGGCGGTCGGGTTCGGGCTGTTCGGGGTGTTGTCGATCATCCGGCTGCGGTCCAGCGAGATCACCCAGCAGGAGATCGCCTACTACTTCGTGGCGATCGTCCTCGGGCTGGTGAACGGCATCGCCTCGCAGCTCCCGCTGACCGCGCTCTTCCTGGACGGCGTGCTCCTGGCCGTCGTGTACGTCGCCGACCATCCCCGCCTGCTCGGCCGCACGAGGCAGCAGGTCGTGACGCTGGACGTCGTGCACGCCGACCCCGAGCTGCTCAGGGCCGACCTGGAGAGCCGGTTGCGCGGCCGCGTCCTGCACTGCGTCGTCACCCAGGTGGACTACGTGCGCGACGTGACCGTGGTGGACGTGCGCTTCCAACTCGCCGAGGTGGCCCGATGAGGGACGCGAGCGCGCTGATGGCCGGCGTCGCCGCCGGGCTGCCGCCGATCGGGCTGGACGAGGTGCCCGAGCTGATGAGCCGGACGGACCACAAGTACGTGGTCAGCGTCCCGGTCATGGCCAGGCTCGCGGCCGAGCTGGGCGACCGGTTCTCGGTGTTGCGGATCGGGGCCCTTCGCCAGTTCCGTTACACCTCGACCTACTTCGACACGCCCGACCTGCTGACCTTCCGCCACCACCGGCAGGACCGGCGACGCCGGTTCAAGCTGCGCACCCGTACGTACCTGGACGGCGGCGGCCGGTGGCTGGAGCTGAAGCTGAACGGCGCGCGCGGCAACACCGACAAACGCCGCATCCCCTACGATGCCGCCCCGGCCGGCGAGCTGACCACGGAGGCCATGGAGTTCGTCGGTGACACGCTGAGCAGAGAGCTGAGCGTCGCCGTGCCCGACGCGCTGGGGCCCGTGCTGTCCACCGACTACCGGCGGGTCACGCTCGTGGACGGGCAGACCCGGCTGACCTGCGACACCGGCCTGCTCTGCCGCGACGGCGGCCGGAGCGTGCCCGCCCGCGGCGACCGGGTGCTGCTGGAGTCGAAGTCGGCCGACGGGCGGGCGCCGGTGGACCGGGTGCTGCGCGGGCTGGGGGTGCGGCCGGTCAGCGTGAGCAAGTACTGCCTGGCGGTGGCCGCGTTGAGGGGCGTCCCGGCCAACCGCTGGCAGCCCGCCATGCGGGGATATTTCGCGCTATAGCGGCAGGCCGCCCGTCGCCGCGCTCGTCGAACCGGTCGCCTGGTAGGCCGCGATCGTGCGCTCGGCGATGCGCATCTGGTGGATCTCGTCGGCGCCGTCGGCGAAACGGGCCCAGCGGGCGTGCTGGAACATGCTCGCCAGCGGAGTGTCGGTCGAGTAGCCGAGCGCGCCGTGCACCTGGATCGCCCGGTCCACGATCCGGTTGAGGCTGTTGGCCACGAAGTGCTTGGCCATCGACACCTCCGTACGGAAGTCCTCGCCCCTGTCGATCTTCGAGGCGGCGTGCAGGACCATCAGCTTGCACTGGTAGAGCTCCATGGCCGAGTCGGCGATCAGCCACTGCACGCCCTGCTTCTCGGCCAGCAGCGAGCCGTGGCTGTAGCGGTTGAGCGCCCGGTCCACCATCATGTCCAGCGCCGTCTCGGCCTGCGAGATCCACCGCATGCAGTGGGCGAGCCGCGCCGGGCCCAGCCGGTACTGGCCCAGCCGGTGGCCGTTGCCCCGGCCGCCCAGGACCGCGCTGTCGGGCACCCGGAGGTCCTCGATCACGATCTCGCTGTGGCCGGTCGAGCCGTGCATGGTCTCGACCTCGCGCACGTCCTTCCAGCCCGGATTGGGCAGGTCGACCAGGAAGGCCGTGTTCGCGCCACGGGAGCCGTCGGGCACGTCCATCTCGGTGCGCGCGATGAGGATGGCGAAGCTCGCCCGGCGGGCGTTGGAGATGAACCACTTGTGGCCGTTGATCACCCACTCGTCGCCGTCCTTGACGGCCTCGGTGCGGATCAGGGTGGGGTCGGACCCGGCCACCTCGGGCTCGGTCATCGCGAAGCACGACATCTGGACGCCGTCCAGCAGCGGCCGCAGGTACTTCTCCTTCTGCTCGTCGTCCGCCCAGTGGAGCAGGGTGTGCATGTTGCCCTCGTCGGGGGCCTGGCAGTTGAGCACCCACGGGCCGATGCGGGTCTTGGCCGCCTCCGACTGCACCATGGCCAGCTCGACGTGGCCGAGGCCCATGCCGCCCCACTCCTCGGGCATGTGCGGCAGCCACAGCCCCTCGGACTTCGCCCGGCGGCGCAGCTCGAAGATCGTGCGGAAGTAGGCGTCCCGGTCGCCCTCCTCCACGCCGGACATCGTCGGGATCACGGTCTCCTGGATGAAGGACCTGACCCGCCCGCGGATCTCCTCGTGTTCGGGAGCGAGAGTGAAATCGATGGCCATGACTCTCCTTCGGCGATTTCACCGATAGTACTATCGGCGAAAGCACACACAAGTCCCGTGAGGCGATCGTGACCAGCACACCGCGCAGCAGAAGCGAGGCGAAGGACCTGACCCGGCGCAGGCTGATCAGGGCGGCCCTGACGCTCCTCGACGAGGAGGGCGAGGCCGGCCTGACCACCGGCAAGGTCACCAAGGCCGCAGGAATCGCCCAGTCGAGCTTCTACGTGCATTTCAAGGACATGCAGGAGCTGCTGCGGGTGCTCGGCGAGGAGGGCGGCGACCGGCTGCGCCGGGCGATGCGGGAGGCGCGGCGCAGGGCCCGCGAGGCGCCCGACGACCTCGAACGCCACCGCGACACCTTCCGCATCCCGCTGGAGGCGATCTGCCGCCACCCCGAGCTGCTGCGCATCCAGCTGCGCGCGCGGCACGACCCGTCCTCCTCGCTGCGCGACTTCGCCGCCCGTACGGCCGCGGCCTACCGCGAGCACCACGCGGCCGACCTGGCCGCGCTCGGCTACACCGCCGGCGACGAGCGCGACCGGCGGCGCCTGGAGATGATCGCCGAGGGCGTCAACGCGGCCACGAACGCGCTGGCCATGGGCCACCTGGAGGGCCGCTACCCCGACCTGGACGAGTGCGCCGACATCCTGGTCGCGCTGTCCAGGGGCGCGCTGCGCCTGCTCAGGCACGAGTCAGCCGGGACGGCGCAGCGGGGTGAAGGCCCAGGTCATGCGGGGTTCGACGGCCCAGCGGAAGAGCCGGCGCACCCAGGGGGCGCACAGCAGGGTGGCGGTGACGACGCCCAGCAGGAGTGACAGCGGCAGGCCCAGGCCGAGCCGCTCGGCGCCCTTCACCACGAAGCCGTGCAGCAGGTACGCGTACATGGTGGCCGACCCCAGCCCGCTGAACCAGGTGCGCCGGGACGGGGTGACCGCCAGGAACGCGGCCACCAGCACCGCCCCCGCCGCCAGCAGCGCCAGCCTGATCGCGGTGCCGGTGAGGTCGTCCACGCCGATGGCCGCGTTGGAGTGCCGCCACCTGATCCACTCGGTCGGCACCCGCTCGTGCACCAGCAGCGCGACCGCGAGCCCCAGCCCCAGCACGCAGAACCCGGCCAGCCGCATGGGAGGCCGCCGCAGCCACGCGAAGTGCTCGGGCCGCACCATCAGGCCGAGCACGTAGAACGGCAGCAGCGCGAACGTGCGGTTCATGGCCAGCTCGCCGGGCAACCGGTCGAGCCCGGTCAGCAGGGACAGCGCGACCGCGACCGCGAGCGGCCACTTGAGCTGCTGCCACACCGGCGTGGACAGCCGCCACAGGAACAGCGAGAGCAGGAACCAGGTGAGGTAGTAGGGGTCGAGCAGGCTCAGCTCGAACTTGCCGTACAGGATCGGGCGGGGGAGCGAGTAGGCCAGCTCGAAGATCAGGTAGGGGACGGCGAGCGTGGAGATGAGTTTGCGCGCCTTGCCCCCCGAAAACGTGAAATTTCGGGACAAATAGCCGCTTAGGACGATGAATAGCGGCATGTGGAAGACGTACACATAGAAGTACAGCGCGTGGGCGAGCGGCGCGTCGCGCTGGTCCTCGATCAGGTGACCGCACACGACCAGCACGATGGCCAGGTACTTCGCGTTGTCGAAGAACGGGTCCCTGGCGGTGGCGGGGCGGGCGATGACGGGTGCGTTCACAGATTCCGCACCCTAGCCGCGGCCCGCCGAACCGCCGGGAAACCGGGAATGAGGGCTTACCGAAGAGCGGGTGTCAGGCGCGCTCCCCGATCACCGCCTCAGATCATCGCCTCAGATCATCGCTTCGACGGTGGCGGCCAGGGCCGACGCCGACGGCCCGTCGAGCCGCCCGTCGGCCACGACCGTGACCACCCGCCTGGTCAGCGCGTCCTCGACGACGAGCGGACGGTCCCACGCCAGCGCCTGCCCGACCCCCGGATACTCCGCCACCCGCACGAACCAGGGATCGTCGCCGGCCTGCACGAACACCAGCGTCCAGTTCCGCCCGTCCGGCTCGGTCCCGGCCATGGCCACCCACCGGCCCCGGCTGCCGTGCACGGATTCCTCGTCCCCGGGGAAGGTCACCCGGCCGGAGGAGGAGCCGGGCGCGCGCCAGAAGAACCCGCCGTAGCCCGCGCCGGGCCGGCCCTTCGTGGCCGAGCTGTTGACCTCCAGCGGCGAGCCGGTGAGGTTGGTCAGCGTGAACGTGAGGTCGAGGGCCCATGCGCCGCCGACCGGCCGGGCGGCGACCGTGCGCCGCTCGCGGGCGATCAGCCGGTCGCCGGGGCCGATCCACTCCAGCTCCTCGGTGAAGCCGTCGTCGTCCAGCCGGGTGAAGGCGACGTGCCGCTGCCTTCCGTGGTCGTCCAGCCAGGCCGGTCCCCGGTCCCTGACGTAGGTGCGGCCGCCCCAGAAGTTCGCGCCGCCCAGGTCGGCGATCGCCACGCCGGCGCCGAGGTGGTGCACGTGGTCGTCGGGGCGCACCTGGGTGACGGTGACGCCGCCGAGCGTGTGCACCGGATGCAGGTACGGCCGCGGTGAGTCGGTGACGGGCAGGTCGGGCCGCCATTCGTAGGCCGCGACCGGCGTGCCGGCCACCCGCAGTTCCACTGCCGTCCAGGGGGCCCGGAGCTCGGAGTAGAGCGCCAGCTCCTCGGCGCTGCGGGCGGTCAGCTCGGCGATGCCGGGCAGGAACCGGTGGGTGACCTCGCCCGCGTCGTCGCGCTCCACGACCTGGTGCCGCGCGGCGATGGGCAGCGGCTCGGGGGCCAGCCGCACCGCGTCCAGGACCTGGGTGAACGTCTCCGTACGGGCCAGCGGGACGAGCAGCTCGGCCCCTGTGCGGATGTGCGCGACCAGGTTCTCCAGCAGCCCGGCGCGCTCGTGCACGGTGGTCTCGACCGAGCCGTCGGCCCGCTCGACCCGCAGCTCGTCCAGCGTGTACGTGAGCGTCGCCCGCCCCGCCTCCCCGTGCACCACCAGGTACGGTTCACTCCGGCCGGTCGCGCACAACGACACCGCGATCGTGATCACCGGCCCGCCCGCGATCCGGACGCGCAGGCAGGAGGTGTCGTCGGCCTCGATCGGATGGGCGTGGTAGAGCTCGGTCTCGACCGTCTCGACCGGGCCGTCCACCAGGGCGAGCGCGGTCGCGACGGCGTGCGCGAAGGGGTTGGTGAGCGCGCCGTCCACCACGTCCACGCCGTCCAGCCGGCGCCGTCCGGCCCAGGACGAGCGCGTGAAGTACGACGAGGGCCGCTCCCACGCGCCCGCGCCGCCGATGCCGCGGACACGGCCGAGCGCGCCGCTCGCCATCAGCTCCCGCAGCGCGGGGACGGCCCGCGAGCCCAGGCTCTGGAAGCCGACCTGGCAGGCCAGCCCGGTCTCGGCCACCGCCGCGGTGATCCGCGCGTGCGCCTCGGGGCTCGCCGCGGGCGGCTTCTCCAGCAGCACGTGCGACCCGGCGCGCAGCGCCGTGACGGCGAGGTCGGCGTGCGTGTGGATCGGCGTGCAGACGATCGTGATCTCCGCGCCGGTGGCGGCGACGAGCTCGCTCAGGTCCGGTGACCAGGGCAGGGGATCGCCGTCGAGCTCCACCGGCCGCACGTCGCAGATCCCGGCCGGCTCGACCAGCCCGGTGGCCGCGAGCCTGCGCAGGTCGTCCAGGTGATGCCGTCCGTGCCCGTGCGCCCCGGCCAGGACGACCTTGACGGGGTCCGTCCTCACGCCCATCGCAACCCCAGTCCCGCGTGGCCGCCCACGCGCAGCACGCCGTCCGCGATCTCCACCGGGTACGGCTCGGCCAGCAGCCCCAGCCTGCCGAACGAGGCGTCCTCGACGTCCTCGGCCAGCGGCGGCAGCGGCAGCGCCAGGGCGAGCTGCCCGGACACCTCGCTCAGCAGGTGCGGATGGACCGGCACGCCGAACGTCCTGGCCAGCTCCGCGATCCGCAGGAACGGCGTGACGCCGCCGACGCGCACGACGTTCGGCTGGACGATGTCGCAGGCGCCCGCGGTGAGCAGGTCGCGGAAGCCGTACACGGTGTAGACGTTCTCGCCCACCGCGACCGGCACGTCGGTCGAGCGGCGCAGCTCGACGTGCGCCGCCACGTCGTCGGCGGGCAGCGGCTCCTCGATCCAGTGGAGGTCGAACTCGCGCAACGCGGCCAGGGCGCGCCTGGCCCGGTGGAGGTCCCACCGCTGGTTGGCGTCGATCATCAGCAGCCGGTCGGGCCCGATCACCTCGCGGACGGCCGCCACCCGGGCGACGTCCTCGGCCAGGTCGGGACGGCCCACCTTGATCTTGACGCCGCGGTACCCGGCGGCCACCCAGCGCCGCGCCTGCCCGGTCAGCTCCTCCAGGGAGTAGTGCAGGTTGACGCCGCTGCCGTAGGCCGGGACGTGCTCGCGCCGCCGGCCCAGCACGTCGGCCAGCCCGGCGTCGCCGCAGCGCAGGTCCCACAGCGCCAGGTCGATCCCGGCCAGCGCGACCGTGGTGATCCCGCCGGGGCCGGCCTCGCGCAGGTGCCGCCACAGCCGGTCCCACACCAGCTCGGGGTGGGCGGGCAGCCCGATCAGCGCCCCGCGCAGGTCGTGCTCCAGCAGGGCCCGCACGGCGTGCGCGCCGATCTGCGGCGTCCAGGAGAACCCGGTGCCGGTACGGCCGTCCGCCAGCGTCACGTGGCAGACGATCACGTGGTTGGCCGGCACGTCCGGGCCCCACGGGCGGGGCAGGGGGACCGTCCGCAGCTCGGTCCGCAGGCCGGTGATCACGAGGCCGCCAGGGCGAGCCCGGACCTGATCAGCGCGTCCAACTCGGCGAGGTGGTCCTCGGCCACGTCGACCAGCGGCGGGCGCACCGCGCCGACGTCGAGGCCGCGCAGCCGTACGCCGGCCTTGACCAGGGCCACCGGGTAGCCCGGCACCTTGTCGCGCAGGCGGACCAGCGGCGCGTAGAACTCGGTCAGCAGCCGCTCGTCGCCCTTCAGGTACGCCACGGCGATCTCGGGGGCGAAGGCGAAGACCGCGCTGGAGTACAGGTCGACGCCGATGCCGCGGTAGGCGGGCATGGTCAGCTCGGCCGTCGGCAGGCCGTTGAAGAACAGGAAGTCCGGGTGCTTCTCGCGCACCGCGAGGACGGTCCGCTGCATGCGGTCGATGTCGCCGAGCCCGTCCTTGAGCCCGATCACGCCGGGGACGCCGGCCAGCTCGACCACGGCGTCCGGAGCGAGCACGACCGCGCCGCGCTGGTAGACGATCACCGGCAGCTCGGCGGCGACGGCGGCCACGTACGCGGCGAAACCGCTGCCCGGCCCCTGCGTCAGGTACGGAGGCATGAGCAGCAGCCCGTCGGCGCCGGCCGCGCGGGCCGCCCGCGCCTGGTTCAGCGCCGCGCCGATCGGGCCGCCCGCCCCGGCGAACACCGGCACCCGCCCGCCCACGACCTCGGTGGCCACCCGGACGGCCCGCGCGTGCTCCGCCTCCGACAGGGCGGAGAACTCGCCGGTGCCGCAGGCCACGAACACGCCGCCGGGGCCGTGGGCCATGCCCTGCCGGATGTGCTCGGCCAGCACCTGCTCGGCGAGGGCGCCGTCGGCGTCGAAGGGGGTGACGGGGAAGAACAGCACACCGCTGAGATTCATTCGGATTCCTTCAGTTCGGTTCGCCAGCTTCGCTTGGGCTCCCAGCCGAGCAGGCGGCGCGCCTTGTCCGTCGAGAAGGCGGGAGCGCTGCCGGTGAGCCCGGCCGCCAGTTCCCCGGTGCCGGGCACGGCCTGCGGGAGCAGGTCGGCCAGCGGCTCCCTGGCCAGGGCGTCGGCCGCGCCGGCGAAGAAGACCTCGCCGCCCGGCAGCTCGGGCAGCGCCGCGATCAGCACGGCGAACAGCTCGGCCGCGTCGCGCGCGTCGATGTAGTTGAACAGCGAGACGCCGCCGATCTCCGGCTGGTCGAGCCGTTCCCTGACGGTGTGGCCCGACTGCGTGGGCGCGCCCGCCCACTCCTCGGGCGGGATGACGAAGCACGGCCGGACGGCCGCCATCCTCGTCCGGCCCGCCCGCGCGAACGCCTTCATGGTCTGCTCGGCCACCAGTTTGGACAGGTTGTAGGCGTTCCAGGGCAGCGCCGGGTGCTCCTCGTCGATCGGCAGGTACGCCGGCGCCCAGCCGCCGGGCGCGCCGTACCCGATGACCGTGGGGCTGCTGGCCACCACCACGCCGGACACGCCCAGCTCCACCGAGGCCGCGCAGACGTTGAACGCGAGCCGCGTGTTCACCTGGAAGATCACTGACTCCGGCCGGCTGAACGGCGTCGCGATGGCCGCCAGATGGATCACCGACTCCGGCCGGAACCGGGCGACGACCTCGTACGCCTGGCCGGTGTCGGTGAGGTCGGCCGGTGACGTCGCGGCGGCCTCGACCGGCGTGCCGGGGGCCTGGTCCACGCCGATCACCTCGTGCCCGGCGGCCGCGAGCGCGGTGACGACGCTGCGGCCGAGGCGTCCGGCGCTGCCGGTGACGAGCACTCTGCTCACCGTGGGGGACTCCTTCAGGACTGCAAACAGTTGCACTAAACCTATGGGTCACGAAGGGAGAGGCGTCAAGAGTCGATTTCTGACAACACCATCTACCTGGGGATATGCCACGTCGCCTGGAAGCGGCCTGGTCGGCAAGCGCTTTCATCCTCGCCCTGGTGCCTGCAAGCGGTTGCGTTAGGGTGGGCGACTGTGACAGTGACGATTCGTGATGTGGCCCGCGCTTCCGGTGTGCACGTATCGACCGTGTCGCGGACGTTCTCCGCGCCGCACATGGTGAACGCCGCCACCCGTACCAGGGTGCTGACGGTGGCCGAGGAGCTGGGGTACCGGCCCAACAGGGCGGCGAGGGCGCTCACGACCGGGCGTACCCACAACCTGGGCCTGATCGTGGCCGACATCGCCAACCCGTTCTTCCCGCCGCTGATCAAGGCCGCGCACGCCGCGGCCCGGCAGCGCGACTACCACCTGTTCGTGGCCGACACCGACGAGGAGCCGGCCGCCGAGGAGGAGCTGATCCAGGCGTTCTCCAAGCAGGTGGACGGCGTGGTGCTGTGCAGCCCGCGCTCGTCGAACAAGGCGCTGGAGCGGCTGGCCGAGCGGGTGCCGTTCGTGGTGATCAACCGCCGGCTGCGCGGCGCGGCCACGGTCCTCATGGACGTCGGGCACGGCGCGCGGATGGCGGTCGAGCACCTGGCCGTGCTCGGTCACCGCCGCGTCGCGCTGCTGTCGGGCCCGGCGGGCTCGTGGACGAGCGGCGAGATCCGGACGGCCGCCGAGCGGGTGGCGGGCGTCGACCTGGTCGTGATCGGGCCCAACGCGCCCACCGAGCGGGGTGGCCTGGCCGCCGCGTCCGCGGTGCGCGAGGCCGGGGTGACCGGGGTGCTGGCCTACAACGACCTCATGGCGATCGGGCTCATCGAGGGGCTGGGCGAGCTCGGGCTCAGCGTGCCGGAGGACGTCAGCGTGGTGGGCATCGACGACATCGTCCCGGGGCGGCTGAACCGTCCCAAGCTCACCACGGTCGCCATGCCCACCGCGGCGGCCGGGCGGCTGGCGGTCGACCTGCTCATCCAGGAGGTGAGCGCCACGACCTCGCTGGAGACCAGGTTGGTGCTGCGGGAGTCGACGGCGCCGCCCCGATGACCTGCAAACGGTTGTACTAAATCGCAGCAATATTCGTCCTACCTCTGAGTGGTAAGCGCTTGTCACCAGGTAAAACGCGATGTCGATATATCGATAACGGCGATGTAACGTCTGCAAAGGGTTGACGGAACTTTCCTGCCAGCTATAGGAAAGCGCTATCCGTTCACATCTCGCCGGAAGGTCCGTGATGACGAATGAGTTCCGTCATGGCTGACTCGGTGGCGGTGAGACCCCCGGACGTCGCGAACCCGCCCGAGCGCGGAGACCGCCGTGCGTCCAGACGTTCCCGCCGCGAGGCGCGGGCCGCCTACCTGTTCCTGGCGCCCTGGTTCGCCGGTCTGCTCGTCATCACGATCGGTCCCATCGTCGCCTCGCTCTACCTGTCGTTCACCGACTACAACCTCCTGGAGGAGGCCAAGTGGGTCGGGTTCGACAACTACGTCAAGATGTTCACCGAGGACCCCCGTTACCTGAACTCGCTGAAGGTGACGACGATCTACGTGGTCGTCTCGGTGCCGCTGCAACTGGCCTTCGCGCTCGTGCTGGCCCTGGTGCTCGACCGCGGGCTGCGCGGCCTGTCGCTCTACCGGTCGATCTTCTACCTGCCCTCGCTGCTGGGCGGCAGCGTGGCGATCGCGATCCTCTGGCGCAAGGTCTTCGGGGCCGAGGGCCTGGTCAACGCCGTGCTGTCGGTCTTCGGGATCCAGGGGCCCGGCTGGGTCAGCGACCCCGACACCGCCCTCGGCACGCTGATCATCCTGCACGTCTGGACGTTCGGCGCCCCGATGATCATCTTCCTGGCCGGGCTGCGGCAGATCCCCGCCAGCTACTACGAGGCCGCCTCGGTGGACGGCGCCGGCGCGTTCCGCCGGTTCCGCTCGATCACGCTGCCGCTGCTGACGCCGATCATCTTCTTCAACCTGGTGCTGGAGATCATCAAGTCGTTCCAGTCGTTCACGCAGTCGTTCATCGTGAGCGGCGGCTCGGGCGGACCGGCCGACTCCACGATGTTCAACACGCTCTACCTCTACCTCAAGGGCTTCAAGAGCTTCGACATGGGCTACGCGGCCGCCATGGCGTGGGTCCTGCTGCTCATCATCGCCGGTCTCACCGGGGTGAACTTCCTCGCGTCCAAGTATTGGGTCTTCTATGGCGACACCAAGTAGGCCGCTGCCCGTCCTGTTCCGCCCGCTCAAGGGCGGCCGGGTGGTCAAGCACGTGCTGCTGATCGGGTTCGGCCTGGTCATGCTCTATCCGCTGCTGTGGATGATCTCCAGCTCGCTCAAACCGGAGGAGCTGATCTTCCGGCAGCCCGGCCTGTGGCCCAGCGAGGTGACGCTGGAGAACTACACCGAGGGCTGGACCGCGCTCAAGCACCCCTTCGGCTACTACCTGTGGAACTCCGCGGTGATCACCGTGCTGTCGGTGGTGGCGAACCTGGTGGCCTGCTCGCTGGCCGCCTACGCCTTCGCCCGGCTGAACTTCCCGCTCAAGAAGCTGTGGTTCACCCTCATGCTGGGCACGATCATGCTGCCGCACCACGTGCTGATCGTGCCGCAGTACGTCATGTTCTCCAAGCTCGGGCTGATCAACACGATCTGGCCGCTGGTCATGCCGAAGGTGCTGGCCACGGACGCGTTCTTCGTGTTCCTGATGGTGCAGTTCATCCGCTCCCTCCCCCGGGAGTTGGACGAGGCCGCCGAGATCGACGGCGCCGGCTACTGGCGGACGTTCATCAGGGTGATCATCCCGCTCTGCACCCCGGCGCTGGCCACGACGGCGATCTTCACGTTCATCTGGACGTGGAACGACTTCCTCAGCCAGCTCCTCTACCTCAACAACCCGGACAACTTCACCGCTCCGGTGGCTCTGCGCACCTTCCTCGACGCCAGCAGCGACTCGTCCTGGGGCCCGATGTTCGCCATGTCGATCGTCGCGCTCGGGCCGATCTTCGGCTTCTTCCTGGCCGGCCAGAAGTACCTGATCCGTGGTGTGGCCACCACGGGCCTGAAGTAGTTCCCCCACCCCCCGACACAGAGAAATCCCACAGGAGGTAGAGCCGTGAGCTCTGGCAAGAAGATGTGGTCGGCGGCCCTGCTCGCCACCGCTGTGCTGGCGGTCACCGCGGCCTGCGGCAGCGGCGGCGACGAGGGCGCCGGCGGGAAGGTCAAGCTGCGCTTCTCCTACTGGGGCAGCGACGCTCGGCAGAAGATGACCGAGGAGGCCATCAAGAAGTTCGAGGCCAAGAACCCGGGCATCGACGTCGAGGGCGAGTTCTCCGACTTCGCCAGCTACTACGAGACGCTGTCCACGAAGGTGGCCGCCAGCGACGCCCCGGACGTCATCACGCTGGAGATCCGCGGCCTGCGCGAGTACGCCGACCGCGGCACGCTGGCCGACCTGACCGGCAAGGTCCAGATCGGCGACATCGACCCCAAGCTGCTCGGCACCGGCAACATCGACGGCAAGCAGTTCGCCGTCCCCACCGGCGCGAACGTCTTCTCGGTGGTGCTCAACCCGTCCGTGGTGGAGGCGGCCGGGGAGAAGGTGCCCGACGACACCAAGTGGACCTGGCAGGACTACGTCGACCTCAGTTCGAAGATCACCGCCAAGGGCGGCGGCACGGTCTACGGCACCCAGCTCAACTGGAACCCCGCCTTCCTGCAGATCTTCGCCGCCCAGCGCGGCGAGCCCTTCTACCAGGGCAACAAGATCGCCGTCACGCCCGGGACGATCGTGGCCTGGTGGCAGGTCATGCTGGACACGATCAAGGCCAAGGGCAGCCCCGACGCCGCCAAGACCGCCGAGGTCGGCGCGACCAGCGTGGACCAGTCGCTGCTGGCCACCAACACCGGCGCGTCCGGCATGTGGTGGAGCAACCAGCTCGGCGCGGTCGTCAAGGCGTCGGGCAAGGAGATGAGCCTGCTGCGCCTGCCCAAGGCGGAGGGCGCCGGCAGCGGCGGCATGTTCCTCCAGCCGGCGATGTTCTACACCGCCTCCGCCAAGAGCGAGCACGCCGCCGAGGCCGCCAAGTTCATCGACTTCATGATCAACGATGCCGAGGTCGGCGGGATCATCCTCAGCGACCGCGGCCTGCCCGCCAGCTCGAAGGTCCTGGCCGCGGTCAAGGACAAGCTGCCGCCCGCGGACCAGAAGACGCTGGAGTTCGTCGACTCCATCAAGGGCGAGCTGTCCGACCCGCCCGCCGCGCCGCCGAAGGGCGCCAGCGCCCTGGAGGACATGCTCAAGCGGTACACCGAAGAGGTCATCTTCGGCCAGATGGCGCCCGACGCCGCCGCCCAGAAGTTCCTGACCGAGGCCAACGCCGCCCTCGGCGGCTGAGAGGACGACCATGAGGTACGCGTTCGTCGGGCTCGGGCACCGCGCGCAGCTGTACGTCGACGCCCTGCTCGGTGAGTGGCGCGACACCGGCACCGTCGTCGCCCTGTGCGACGGCAACCGGACCCGCATGGACTACTACGTCGAGCGGATCGGCCACGAGGTGCCCTGCTTCGCCCCCGCCGAGTTCGGCAAGGTGCTCGAACTCGCCGACGCGGTCGTGGTCGCGACCGTGGACGCCGCGCACGCCCGGTACGTGTGCGCGGCCCTGGACGCCGGCCGCGACGTCATCGTGGAGAAACCGCTCACCGTGGACGCCGAGAGCTGCGCGGCCATCGCCGAGTCGGCCCGGCGCAGCACCGGCAGGCTGATCGTCACCTTCAACTACCGGTACTCGCCGCGCAACTCGGCCGTGCGCCGCCTGCTCATGGACGGCGCCGTCGGCGAGGTGACGTCCGTGCACTTCGAGTGGACGCTCGACACCATCCACGGCGCGGACTACTTCCGCCGCTGGCACCGCGACCGGGGCAGCTCGGGCGGCCTGCTCGTGCACAAGTCCACCCACCACTTCGACCTGGTCAACTGGTGGCTCGGGGCGGCGCCGGAGACCGTCTTCGCGCAGACGTCGCTGCGGTTCTACGGCTCGGCCAACGCGCGGTCGCGGGGGCTGGCCGACCGTCCCGAACGCGGCCAGGGCGCGCCCGGCCTCGGCAGCGACCCGTTCATCCTGGACATCTCCGCCGATCCCCGGCTCAAGCGCCTCTACCTGGACGCCGAGCACGAGGACGGCTACGTCCGGGACCAGGACGTCTTCGGCGACGGCGTCACCATCGACGACAACATGGCGGTCCTGGTCCGGTACGACAGCGGGGCGCTGCTGACGTACTCGCTGAACGCCCACGCGCCCTTCGAGGGTTACCGGGTGGCGTTCAACGGGACGGCGGGACGGCTGGAGCTGGAGGTCGTCGAACGGGCGTGGACGCCGCCGCACGCGGCGATCGACCCGAGCGCCGCGTCCAAGGAGCACGCCGCCGGGGCCTGGGAGCGGCTCACCCTGCGCCCCCACTGGGAGCAGCCCCGCGAGGTGCCGATCGAGTCGGGCGCGGGCGGGCACGGTGGGGGGCACGGTGGGGGGCACGGTGGCGGTGACCGGCTGCTGCTGGACGACGTGTTCCGCGGCCCGGCCGACGACCCGCTGGCCCGGCAGGCGGGCTACCGGGACGGCATCCGCAGCGTCCTGACCGGCGTCGCCGCCAACCTGTCGGCCGCGTCAGGCACCCCGGTACACCTGACGGACACCGGCACCCGCCTGGCCTGACGGCCCCACACCGGCCCCGCGCCAGTGCGGGGGTTGGCGCGGGGACGGGACGGTGCCGGGACGGTGCGGGGGCTGGTCAGCCGCCGGCCTTCCACTGGGCGATGAGCTTGTCGTAGTCGAGCGTGGCGGGCTTGCCGCGCTCGTCCGCCAGCTTCGGCGCGGGCGCGCCCGGCTGGTCGAACCAGTACTGGGCCGGACGCTCGGGGTTCAGCTTGGGCGCGCACTGGCCGCCGTAGCCCTGGCGCTCCCGCGACAGGCGTTCCAGCCGGGCCAGGATCTCGTCCTGCTGCCTGGCCAGATTGTCCATCGACTGCTGCGGGGTCGTCTCGCCGGTGACGGCGGTGGCCACGTTCTGCCACCAGAGCTGGGCGAGCTTGGGGTAGTCGGGCACGTTCGTGCCGGTCGGGGTCCACTGCTTGCGGGCGGGGGAGTTGTAGAACTCGATCAGGCCGCCGTACTTGGCCGCGTTGTCCTTGAAGTAGTCGCTCTTGATGTCGGAGTCGCGGATGAAGGTCAGCCCGGTGATCGACTTCTTCAGCGACACCGTCTTGGAGGTGACGAACTGGGCGTAGAGCCAGGCCGCGGCCCTGCGGTCCTTGGGGGTGTTGTTCAGCAGCGTCCACGAGCCGGCGTCCTGGTAGCCGAGCTTGTTGCCGTCCTTCCAGTAGGCGCCGTGCGGGCTGGGCGCGATGCGCCACTTGGGGGTGCCGTCGTCGTTGACGACCGGCAGGCCCTTCTTGGTCATGTCGGCCGTGAACGTGGTGTACCAGAAGATCTGCTGGGCGATGTTCCCCTGGGCCGGGACCGGGCCCGCCTCGCTGAAGTTCATGCCCGCGGCCTCGCGGGGCGCGTACTTCTTCAGCCAGTCCACGTACTTGGTGAGGGCGTACACCGAGGCCGGGCCGTTGGTGTCGCCGCCGCGGGTGACCGACGAGCCGACCGGGCGGCAGTTCTCCACCCGGATGCCCCAGTCGTCCACCGGCAGGCCGTTGGGGATGCCGGGGTCGCCGTTGCCCGCCATGGACAGCCACGCGTCGGTGAAGCGCCAGCCCAGCGAGGGGTCCTTGCGGCCGTAGTCCATGTGGCCGTAGACCTTCTTGCCGTCGACGGTCCCGTCGCCGTTGACCTTGTTGCTGAAGAAGTCGGCGATGTCCTCGTAGGCCGCCCAGTTGACCGGCACGCCCAGGTCGTAGCCGTAGGCGTCCTTGAACTGCTTCTTGATCGCCGGGTCGGTGAACCAGTCGTAGCGGAACCAGTAGAGGTTCGCGAACTGCTGGTCGGGGAGCTGGTAGATCTTCTTGTCGGGGCCGGTGGTGAAGCTGATGCCGATGAAGTCGTTCAGGTCGAGGGTGGGGGAGGTGACGTTCCTGCCCTCTCCGGCCATGTAGTCCGACAGCGGGAACACGTACGTGCCGCGCGAGTGGGTGCCGATGAGGTCGGAGTCGTTGACGTAGGCGTCGTAGATGTTCTGGTCGCCCTGGATCTGCGTCTGGAGCTTCTCGATGACGTCGCCCTCCTGGATCAGGTCATGCTTGATCCTGATCCCGGTGATCTCGGTGAACGCCTTGGCCAGCTTCTGGGACTCGTACTCGTGGGTGGTGATCGTCTCGGACACCACGTTGATCTGCATGCCCCGGTACGGCGCCGCCGCCTTGATGAACCAGTCCATCTCCGCCAGTTGCTGATCCTTCGACAACGTGCTCGGCGTGAACTCCTCCGCCACCCAGCGCTGCGCCGCCGCCCTGCCGTCGGCCTCCTTGAAGTCGCTCCTCGGCTTCTCCTCGCCGCTCGTGCAACCGGCCACCACCAGGGCCAGCGCCGCCGCGACCGCCGCCGCAGCACCCATCGCATGCCTCATCGCCTGGCTCCTTCCTCTCAGCCCCACATCCCGATCACGACCACGACCAGCAGCGCGACGCCGAGCGCCGCCCACATGGACAGGTCGGTGACTGCAATCCACAGGGCCAGCACGACGGCCGCGCTGATCAGGCCGATGTACAGCCGGTCGCCCCGGTCGGTCTCGATGCGCAGGAACCCGCGCCGGGCCACGGGCGGGGAGATCCGGGCCCACACGGCCATCCCGCACAGCAGCAGCGCCAGCCCGGCGAACACCAGGGCCGTGGGGGCGGTCCACACCATCCACTGCACGGTCAGACCCTCCCCAGGGCGAACCCCTTGGCGATGTAGTTGCGCACGAACCAGATGACGACGGCCCCGGGGACGATCGTCAGCACGCCGGCCGCGGCCAGCAGCCCCCAGTCCACGCCCGCCGCACTCACCGTCCGCGTCATGGTGGCCGCGATGGGCTTGGCGTCCACGGACGTGATCGTCCTGGCGATCAGCAGCTCCACCCAGCTGAACATGAAGCAGAAGAACGCGGTGACGCCGAGCGCGGACCGGATCATCGGCAGGAAGATCCGGACGAAGAAGCGCGGCAGCGAGTACCCGTCGATCGCCGCGGTCTCGTCGATCTCCCGCGGGATCCCCGACATGAAGCCTTCGAGGATCCAGACCGCCAGCGGCACGTTGAAGAGCATGTGCGCGATCGCCACGCCCAGATGCGTGTCGAACAGCCCGACCGCCTGGTAGATCTGGAAGAACGGCAGCAGGAACACCGCGGGCGGCGCCATCCGGTTCGTCAGCAGCCAGAAGAACAGGTGCTTGTCCCCGGCGAAGCGGAACCGCGAGAACGCGTACGCCGCCGGCAGCGCCACCACCAGCGACATGACCGCGTTCATCGAGGTGTAGACGATCGAGTTCAGGTAGCTCGAATACCACGACGGATCGGTGAAGAACGTGGCGTAGTTGTCGAAGGTCACGCGCTGCGGGATCAGCGAGAAGCTGCCCAGGATGTCCTCGTTCGGGCGGATGGACATGCCGAACATCCACAGCAGCGGCAACATCAGCGTGGCGGCGTACAGCCAGAAGACCGTGCGCGCCCACGGCAGCCGGTGGCGCATCGGGCTCACCTCCCCGCCCTGGTCAGCACGGTGAAGAAGACGTAACAGGCGACCTGGACGAGCAGGAAGTACAGCAGCGAGAACGCGCCCGCCGGGCCCAGGTCGAACTGGCCGACGGCGATCTTCGACAGCAGGATGCTCAGGAACGAGGTCGCGTTCCCCGGCCCGCCGCCGGTCACCACGAACGGCTCCGTGTAGATCATGAAGCTGTCCATGAACCGCAGCAGGATCGCGATCGTCAGCACGCCGCGCAGCCGCGGGAGCTGGATGTGCCGGAACGTCGCCCACCCCGAGGCGCCGTCGATCTGCGCGGCCTGGAAGTACGGCTCCGGGATCGACCGCAGCCCCGCGTAGGCCAGCAGCGCCACCAGCGGCGTCCAGTGCCACACGTCCATGACCAGGACGGTGATCCAGGCGTCGGCCGAGTCGAGCGTGTAGTTGAAGTTGACGTGCAGCACGTTGTTGACCGCCCAGCCGCCGAGCCCGATGTCGCCGCGGGCGAAGATCTGCCAGATCGTGCCCACGACGTTCCACGGGATGAGCAGCGGCAGCGCCACCAGCACCAGCGCCACCGACACCCAGAACCCGCGGCGCGGCATGCACACGGCGATGACCACGCCGAGCGGGATCTCCACCAGCAGCACCTGGGCCGAGAACAGCAGCGTGCGCACGAGCGCCGCGCGCACCTCGGGGTCGCGGGCGATCTGCCGGAACCAGTCCAGGCCGACGAACACCCGGTCCACCGGGCTGAAGACGTCCTGGACGGAGAAGTTCACGACGGTCATCAGCGGGATCACGGCGGTGAAGGCCACCGACACCACGACCGGCAGCACCAGCAGCCAGGCCCGGTTGTCCCGCGGACGGGGATCGGCCCGCGACCCGGCGGCCTCGGCCGGGGGCGCGGGCGCGGCGTCCGGGACGACCTCGCCGGCTGTCTGGCCGCCCGCGACGGCGGTCCGGTCGGTCATGCCTGACCCCTTCCGTCCAGGGGTGCGAGCGAGCCGCACCTGACCTCGTCGCGGAACAGGAACGTGCGGTCCGCGGGGAAATGCAGGAACACGACCGTGCCCGGCGTCCAGGGGGAGCCGGCCTCGGTCCTGGCGATCAGCGGATGGCCGCCGATCTCGGCGCGCACCAGGTCGTGGGACCCCATGCGGTCGACCCCGGTCACCCTGCCCGCCGCGCCGGGGTTCCGCACCGGGCCGCCGACCTGGACGAACTCGGGCCGCACCCCGATCCGCACCGGCCCGGGCGGCAACCCACCCCCCATCGCGCCGGCCGCGCCCGCCGCGCCGACCGCCGAGGGGCCGATCCTGACCACGCCGTCGCCGCCGATCTCGGCGGGCAGCACGTTCATGCCGGGCGAGCCGATGAAGTGGCCGACGAACTCGTGCGCGGGCGACAGGAACAGCTCCGCCGGCTCCCCGGCCTGCACGATCCGGCCGTCGTTGAGGACGACCACCTCGTCGGCGAAGGTCAGCGCCTCGGTCTGGTCGTGGGTGACGTAGACGAGGGTGTGGCCGGTGTCGCGGTGGATCTCCTTGAGCTTGCTGCGCAGCGTCCACTTCAGCGCCGGGTCCACCACGGTCAGCGGCTCGTCGAGCAGCACGGCCGCCACCTGCTCGCGTACCAGGCCGCGGCCCAGGCTGACGATCTGCTTGCGGCCCGGGTCGAGCCGGCGCGCCCGGCGGCGCAGCACGTCGTCCAGGCCCAGCATGGCCGAGACCCGCAAAACGCGCCGGTGGACCTCCTCGGCCGGGACCTTCCGGTTGCGCAGCGGGAAGGCCAGGTTGCCGTAGACGGACATCTCCTCGTACAGGACGGGGAACTGGAAGACCTGGGCGATGTCGCGGCCGGCCGTGGGGACCCCGGTCACCTCGCGGTCGTCGAACCAGATCCGGCCCACGGTGGGTGTGAGCAGCCCCGAGATGATGTTGAGCAGCGTCGTCTTGCCGCAGCCGCTCGGCCCGAGCAGGGCGTAGGCCCTGGCGCCGCGCCACGTCCAGGTCGTCGGCCTGAGCGCCCAGGTGCGGCCGCCGTCGTAGCTGTGGCCCACGCCTTCCAGGCGGATGTCAGCCATGCGGGCCGGCCCCCGCCGCCGGGACCGCCGGTAATCGGCCGCCGGCCTCGTCGAACACGAAGATGTGCCGCGGGTCCACGTACGCGGTGGTCGGCTCGCCCGGGGCGAACTGCCGGGTGCCCGGCAGGTGGGCGACCAGGTGCCGCCGTCCGTCCAGCAGCAGGTGCAGGAACGTCGCGCCGCCGGTCACCTCGGCCAGCCTGATCTCGGCGGGCAGCTCCAGCGCGCCGGGGCCGGTCCTGGTGATCGTGACCTGGTGGGGGCGGATGCCCAGCACGACGTCGTGGCCCGAGGCGGGGACGGGTGGCGCGGGGAAGGACGTGCCCAGGACCTCGATCCGGCCGTTCCGTACCGTGCCGGGCAGCAGGTTGAGCGGCGGGTCGCTGAGCGTGGCCGCGACGTCGACCGTGGGCGGCTCGGCGTACATGGTGGCCGGGTCGCCGACGTGCCGCACCCGGCCCTCGCCGAGCACCACGGCGGGCGCGGCGAAGGTCAGGGCCTCGTTCGGGTCGGCCGTGGAGTACAGGACGACGCCAGGCGCGCCGGCGAACATGCGCTTGAGGTCCTCGCGCAACTGCTCGCGCAGCTTGAAGTCGAGGTTGGCCAGCGGCTCGTCGAGCAGCAGCACGTCCACGGGCCTGGCCAGCGCGCGGGCGATCGCCGTGCGCTGCTGCTGGCCGCCCGACAGCTCCGCGGGCCTGCGGTCCAGCAGGTCGCCGAGGCCCATGATCGCGGCCACCTCCCGCACCCGCCGGTCGATGTCGTCCTTCCGGTACGACCGGTCCAGCCGCAGCGGCGAGGCGATGTTCTGCCGGACGGTGAGGGACGGGTAATTGATGAATTGCTGATAGACGAAGGCGACCGAGCGCTTTCGCACGGAAATCGAGGTGACGTCATTTCCGTTGACCAGCACCCGCCCGGAATCAGGCGGCTGCAGCCCGGCGGCGACCCGCATGAGCGTGGTCTTTCCCGAGTTCATCGGGCCGACGAGAGTGGTCAGTCCGTTGGGTAGTTCCAGGTGGATGTCGTCGAGCCAGGTCTCCCCGCGCTGCCGTACGCGGACGCCATCGAGAATCAGCGTCACAATGCCCGGTCCTCTCTCCCGGAGCTTGCCCTCCATCTAACATGATCTGATTCTTTGTGCAAAGAGGGCAGTTGTTGTGGCTGTTGCTATTCAGTTGACGTGGGTTATGGAATTTGTCAAGGGGAGAAGAGTTTTGTGACGAGAATGTGGAGGTGGCGGCGCTCGGCGTCCGTCAGCGGGGCGAGGGTCTCGCGTTCGACGTCCGCCACCACCGCGCGGGCCCGTTCGAGGGTGTCGCGGCCGGCGGCGGTCAGCGAGATCCGGTAGCGGCGGCGGTCGGCGGGGTCGCGCTCCCGGGCGGCCAGGCCCTCGTTCATGAGCCCGTCCATCAGGCGCACCATGTCGCTCGGGTCGAGGCCCAGCCGGTCGCCGACCTCCCGCTGGGCGGCCGGGCCGAAGTCGTCGAGCGTGGCCAGCGCCGCGAACTCCCACAGGCTCAGCCCCGTGTCGGCGGTCAGCCGCGCGGCCAGGGCGCGCCGGTTGGCGACGCCGACCTTGTGCAGCACGAAGGTGGTCGTCCCGAGCAGGGTGGGTGGCAGTTCCATCTCATCCAGAAGTGTAGGTTGTTGCCAATAGTTGGTAGTTACCCACTAATATTGGAGGTCCAGGATGGACGCCCTCTACCCTCGGCTGCTGGTGCGCGACTTCCCGGCGAGCGTCGCCTTCTACCGGGCCGCCCTCGGCGTGGAGCCGGTCAAGGTGCTGCCGGAGGCCGCCTACGCCAACTGGGACATCGACGGCCAGGCCGGTCTGGTGCTCTTCGGCCGCGACCGCGTCGCCGAGGTCGTCGGCACCGCCGGGCTGCCTGCGTCGGCCGCCCAGGACACGGTGATGCTGGTGATGAAGGTCGACGACGTGGACGGCGAGACCGACCGGCTCGTCCGGCTCGGGGCCACGGTCGCCGCGCCGCCCCAGGACCGCCCCGCCTGGGGGCCCGGCCTGCGCACGGCCCACCTGCGTGACCCGGAGGGCAACCTGATCGAGCTCCAGTCGTACTGAGCGCGGGCGGGCGGCCGGGATCAGGGCAGGATGGCGTCCACGTAGCCGCCGTCCACGCGCAGGGCGCCGCCTGTGGTGGCCGAGGCGAGCGGCGAGCTGAGATAGACGACCATGTTGGCGATCTCCTCGGGCTCGATCAGCCGCTGGATGAGCGACTGCGGACGGTACTGGCGCATGAACGCCCGCTGCGCCTCCTCCCACGGCAGCTCCCGGTCCACGAGCTGGTAGACGAACTCCTCCACGCCGCTGGTGTGCGTGGGCCCGGCGATCACCGAGTTGACCGTCACCCCGCTCCCGGCGGCCTCCTTGGCGAACCCGCGCGAGACGGCCAGCAGCGCCGTCTTGCTCATGCCGTAGTGGATCATCTCGGCGGGCGTGACGACGGCCGAGTCGCTGGCGATGTACTGGATCCGGCCCCAGCCGCGCTCGATCATGCCCGGCAGGTAGGCGCGCGTCAGCCGCACCGCGGTCAGGACGTTGACCTCGAAGTACCGCCGCCACTCCGCGTCGTCGATCTCCATCGCGGGCCTGGCCCCGAAGATGCCCAGGTTGTTGACGAGGATGTCCACCCGCGGCAGCGAGCCGAGGATCCGCTGGAGCCCTTCGTCGGTGGAGACGTCGCCGGGCGCCGCCACCAGGTCGCCGTGGTTCATGCGCTCGATGGCGGCGGCCACCGAGCCCTCGCTGCGGCCGTTGACGCCGACCCGCGCGCCCGCTCCCGCCAGACCGGCCGCGATGGCCGCCCCGATGCCCTGGGTCGAGCCTGTGACCAGCGCTGTCTTCCCACTGAGGTCGATGCTCACCATGACTCCATTGTCCGTGCCGCCGCCCGGCCGCCCGGTGCCGGGGCACGTACGGCCGCGGATCGGGTAGGTGCCTACTGTGGTCGGTACGTCGAGGGGAGCACGGGTGCGCCGGTTACGGTGGCTGGTCGTGGTGGCGGTCCTGGCGGTCTTCGTCGCGGTCCCGGCCGGGGCGGGCGCGGGCGACGACGGGTGCCCGCCCAGGGACACGCGGGCGGACTCCCCGTACGCGATCACGGGCTACTGGGTCATGCCGCGGGCCGACGTGTGCGTGACGCGGCGGATGGTGGAGGCGATCCACTCGCTCGGCGGTGACACGCTCGTCACGTTCGGGCCCCGGTTCGAGGCCGGGCCGATGGAACCGGAGTTCGCCGCCTGCCGGGTGGACGGGCGGCCCTGCGCGCGGGTGCCGGGCAAGCGCGTCCGGCACGTGTACACGTACGTGACCAGCGAGGAGTTCGGGCGCTCGCTGCTGCGCTGTCCCGGCGTGGACCGCCGGATCGACGCCGGCGACCGCGTCTTCTACCGGGTGTCGCTGGCCGCGTCGTGCGCCGATCGCGTCCAGGACCTCGTGCTGGTCTCCACGGACGGCGACGGGGTCGGCAATCTGGTGGAGGAGGCGGCGGCGTACGGGATGAAGGTGTTCCCCGGGCTGCCCGCCGCGCCGCAGCGGCGCGGCAAGCCGTGGGAGCCGGACCTCGCGCACCTCGCCGCGCTGAACGCCTTCACCGCGCGGGTGCTGGCCGCCTACCGGGAGCGGTTCGGCGGGTCGTCGGCCTTCGGCGGGGTCTACCAGTCGTTCGAGCTGGCCATGCGCCAGCGGGGGCCGCGCGACCCCGTGCTCGCGCTGTACGCGGCCCAGCACGCGGTGGTCGCCGCCGCGCTGCCCGGCAGGAAGATCCTGGTCAGCCCCTACATCGACGCCCGCAGGGGGCGCGGATTCCCGCCCGGCCAGGTGCCCGGCGGGCTCGCCGACATCGCCGCCACCCGCGCGGGCGCCCCCATGGCCGTCGCCGTGCAGGACGGGCGGGGCACCGGCAAGGTCCCCGTGCACGGGATCGAGGACGGCGGTTCCATGGTCGCCCCCAGGCTGGTGCCGGTGGTCGGCCGGGTGCGCAACGCCGACGGCTACTACGGGCCCACCAGGGACTACATCGAGGCGGCGGCCCGGAGCGTGCCCGCCGGGGTCGAGCTGTGGGTGAACGTCGAGGGCTTCGAGCCCGCCCCGGTGGACGGCGAGTGCGGCCGGGTCGAGCCGTTGCCGTTCCGGGGACGTACCAGCAAGGCCCGGCTGGACCAGCAGATCATGGCGACCGGCGGGCTCGCCGCGAAGATCCTCTCCTACGGCTGGGACCCCTTCTTCACCTGCCAGGCGAGCCCGGCCACCCCTTCCCTGGCCGACGACATCGCCGACGGAAGGCGGCAGCCGATCATCGTGAACGCGTACCGGAAGGACCGGGACGGACGGCCCGGAATCGTGGTCGAGGGCTACAACCTGCGCGGCGGCACCCTGCGCTTCACCTCGCCCGGCGGACGCGAGGTCGGCGTCGCCCAGCAGTGGCACGGACCGGGCCGCCCCGAGTCGGCGTGGGCCCCCTACGTCCCGCCCGGCCCCTGGACCTCCGTCACCGCCACGAACGCCGCCGGACAGACCAGCACGAGCGGGTACGTGTTCCGCTAGGGCTCGCCGAAGCCGCGCAGCATGGCTTCGAGCGCGAAGACGAAGCGGGGGTCGGTGCCCGAGGACGGCTGGGCGCGCCGCGCCCGGGTGGCCTCGGCCAGCAGCGGGGTCTCCAGCAGGTCCGGTTCGGGGATGTCCCGCATCCCGTCGCCCGGAGCTGGTCCGCCGCCGGCGGCCAGGAGGGCGACGTGGCCGACGACGAATCCGGTCACGGCGTAGAGCATGTCCAGCGCGCGGTCCGGCGGCAGGCCCGCCGAGCGCAGCACGCGCAGCCCCTCCTCCATCAGGCGCAGGTTCTGGGGGGTGATCGCGGGCCGGCTGACCACCAGGGGCAGGACGTTCGGGTGCGCGAGCAGGACGCGCAGCAGCGTGTGGGCGTACTCGCGCAGGCCCTCCTGCCATGCGGCGGCCTCGGTCAGCAGCGGCGCGGCCTGCGTGACGAGCTGCTCGACCAGGCCGTCGAGCAGCTCGTCCTTGCTGCCTACGTGCTGGTAGAGGGACATGGCCTCGACGCCGAGCTCCTGGCCGATGCGGCGCATGGACAGCGCCTTCAGCCCTTCGCGGTCGGCCAGCGCCAGAGCCGCCCGCAGGATGGCCTGCCGGGTGAGGCCGGCGTTCTGGCCGCGGGTGCGCTTCGGGGACATGGTGCCCTTTCTCGATTCTTACCGCGTAAGTATAGTAGAAACATACGTTGTAAGAATGTTGTGCCGACGAAAGGACCTATGTCATGCCAGGGAAGTCGCGGGGCGCCCTCGCCCTGCTGTACGGCGGCGCCGCGCTCACGCTGCTCGTCACGCTCTTCGTGTTCGCCTACCGGTCCGGGCTGGCCGAACACCTCCGGACCGGCTACCCCGGGCTCGCCCCGGCGAAGATCGACGAGGGCGTCACCGCGTACACGGTGATCCTCGTCGTCATGGGGGCGCTCGGGCTGCTCGGCTGGCTCGTCACCGTCCTGGGGGCCCGCGCGGGCAAGGGGTGGGCCCGGTGGCTGGGGTCCGGGCTGTTCGTGGTGGCCCTGTGCCTCGTGCTGGCGGCGCTGACCGTCCGGGACACCAACGGCGAGGTCGGTCTCGTGCCGCTGCTGGGCTGGTCGCAGGTCCTTCCGCTGGTCCCGGGGCTCGCGGCGGTCGTGCTGTTGTGGAGGAGGGTGCGGTGACCCCGGCGTGGACGGGCGTCGTCCGGCGGCTGGCGGCGCTCAAACGCCTGATGTACCGGGGCGGGCGGCCCAACGCGCTCATGCGCGCGATGAACCGGCTCGACGCGCTGACGTACGCGTCCCGCTGGTTGCCGCTGCCTCAGGGGGCCGTGCTCCAGGTGGTGGGACGCCGTACCGGGGCCCGCACGTCGGTGCCCGTCGTGGTCGCGGGGTACGAGGGCGGCGAGTTCCTCGTGTCCATGCTGGGGCCGGAGGCGAACTGGGTGCGCAACGTCCGGGCCGCCGGTGGCCGGGCCGTGCTGCGCCGCCGCGGGCGGGGGGTGCCGATCAGGCTGGAGGAGGTGCCGGTCGAGCGCCGCCCCGAGATCCTGCGCCGCTACGCCGCCGTCGCGCCCGGCGCGCGCCCCCATCTCGGCCTCGGCCCGAAGGCGTCGCTGGACGGTTTCCGGCGGATCGCACCTCGCCATCCCGTCTTCCGCATCCTCAGGGCGGACGGCTCCGCCCCGGAAGGCCACGGGTCAGCTCAGGGCTGAGACGAGGATGTCGGTCAGGGTGGCCGCCTGGCTGCCGTCCTCGTCGAGGTCGGGGTCGAGGATGGTGATCTCGATCCCGGCCGCGCCGGGCAGCGCGACCAGCCCGCGGAGCAGGTCGGCGAGCTGCTCGCCGGTCAGGCCGCCGGGGGAGGGCGAGTCGACGGCCGACACCACGGACGGGTCGAGCACGTCGGCGTCCACGTGGATCCAGAAGCCGTCCAGGTCGTCGCGCACGAGCACGCGCTCGGCGGCCTCCAGGGGGATGTCGTTCCCGGCGACGAAGGCGATCCCGCTGCCGGCGATGTCCTGGACGTCCTCGTTGTCCCGGACGCCGAGCACGATGACGTCCTCGTCCCGGACGTACGGGCGCAGGCCGTCGATGTCGGCCAGGTAGTCGTCGCCGCGGCCGGTCACCAGGGCCAGGTCCTCCCCGGCCGCCGCGCCGACGTGCGGGGAGTTGCCGAGGTGGCGGAAGTCGGCGTGGGCGTCGAGGTAGGCCACCCCGTAGCGGCCGGTCCTGCGCAGGGCGAGGGCGGGGCCGAGCATGATCGAGCAGTCGCCGCCGAGCAGGACGGGGAACCCGCCGGACGCCCTGATCCCGGCCACGCGGTCGGCCAGCCGCCGGGTGTAGGCGGCGATCGCCTCGCCGTTGCGCACGCCGTCGCCGGGCTTCCAGGTGGCCACGTAGCGGGGCGGGATCAGCGTGCCCGCGTCGGCCGCGCCGAGCCGGGCGACCAGCCCGTTGTTCCGCAGCGCCCAGGGGGCCTTGTAGCAGCCGGGGATGACATCCTCGGCGAGTGGGCGCAGGCCCAGGTTCGAGGGCGCGTCGAGGATGGTCAGGTTTCTGTCAGGGGTTATAGTGCTCATAGTCGTGACAGTAGCAGGAGGGTGAGGGATGCGCCAGTTCATCGAGACGGGTCTCGTGGCCGTCGATCTGGCCAACACGTGGGACGAGTACCTGGACGATCCCGAACGATTGCCCGACGTGGCGGAGCTGCACCGCTTCTGTCGCGAACTGGGCGAACCGGTCGAGAACGACCAGGCGCCGCGCGGTCAGGGCGGGGTCGGGGAGGAGGACCTGCGGCAGGTCAGGGAGGTGCGGGGGCGGTTGCGGGCGGTGCTGGCCGCCGAGCCCGACGACCGGGCGCGGGTGCTGGCGGAGTGGGTGGCCGGGCTGCCCGCGCGGCCGGCGGTGACCGCGGCGGGCGGCGTGCCCCGGCTGCGGCTGGTCGCGCCGGACGGGGCGGCGCCGGCGGGACGGCTCGCCGTACGGGCCGTCACCGAGCTGCTGGAGATCGCCGCGTCCGGCGACTGGGAACGGCTGCGCCGCTGCGCGGCCACGCCGTGCACCGACGCCTTCATCGACCGCAGCCGGCCGGGCAAGCGGCAGTTCTGCTCGACCCGCTGCGCCAACCGCGCCCACGCCCAGGCCTCCCGCGCCCGCCACCGCTGACGGCGGGCGCCGGGCAAGGTCAGGCGAACAGGGTGCGCCCCCAGTAGTCGCCCGCGTCCTGGACGCCGGGAGGGCAGGCGAACAGGCCGCTGGAGACGTGCTTGATGTACTCGTTGAGCGCGTCGTGCCGGGCCAGGTTCATCTGCACGGGCACGAACTGCCTGCGCGGGTCGCGTTGGTAGGCGATGAAGAACAGCCCGGCGTCCAGGCGGCCGAGCCCGTCGGAGCCGTCCACGAAGTTGTAGCCGCGGCGCAGCAGGTGGGCGTTGCCGTTGCTGGTCGGGTGGGCCAGCCTGACGTGCGAGTTCTCCTTGATCATCGGCTGCCCGTCGGGGCCCTTGGCGGCGAGGTCCACGGCGTCGAACTCGGCCTTCTTGCCCAGCGGCGCGCCCTCGCCCTTGTCCCGGCCGAAGATCTGCTCCTGCTCGGCGAGCGGGGCGCGGTCCCAGGTCTCGACCGTCATGCGGATCTTCCTGGTGACCATGTACGTGCCGCCCGCCATCCAGGCGGTGCCGTCCGAGCCGGCGGCCCACAGGTGGTCGCGCAGCAGGTCGGCGTCCTCCAGCTTCATGTTGTTGGTGCCGTCCTTGAAGCCCATGAGGTTGCGCGGCGTGGCCTGGGCCCGCGAGGTGGACGACGTACGGCCGAAGCCGAGCTGCGACCAGCGCACCGAGACCTTGCCGAACCCGATCCTGGCCAGGTTGCGGATGGCGTGCACGGCCACCTGGGGGTCGTGCGCGCAGGCCTGGACGCAGATGTCCCCGCCCGAGATCTCCGGGATGAGCTGTTCGCCGGGGAACTTCGGCAGGTCGGCGAGGGCGGCCGGACGCTTGCCCGCCAGCCCGAACCGGTCGTCGAACAGCGACGGGCCGAACCCGATCGTCAGCGTGAGCCCCGAGGCGGGCAGGCCCAGCGCCTCGCCGGTGTCGTCGGGGGCCGCCTCGGCCGCCCCGCCCACCGCGCCGAACGCCCCGGCCTCCTTGCCCTGCGTCAGCCGGGCCGCCGCGGCCGTCCACTCCTGGAGCAGGTCGACCAGTTCGGCCTTCTTGTCGGTGATGACGTCGAAGGCGACGAAGTGCAGCCGGTCCTGGGCGGGCGTGACGACGCCCGCCTGATGCCCGCCGTAGAACGGGTACGGATCGGACGTAGAGGCGGCGTGCGCGACCGGCGGCTCCTCCAGCAGCGACCTGGTCGTCACCGCCCCGGCCCCGAGCACGGCCGCCCCCGCGGCCCCCAGCCCGAACAGCTTGCGGCGGCTCATCCGCCCGCCGGCCTGCGACATCGCCCCCACCTCCCGTTACTTGGCGATGACCGGAGCGATCTTACTGATCGGCTCGGCCAGCGCGTTGATCGCGTCGGACAGCGCCTTCAGCTCGGCCTTGGACAGCTCGTCGTGCAGCTTCCAGCCGTCGCCCTTCCGGTGCGCGCCCAGCGCGGCGTCGGCGGCGGCGAACTTCTCGTCCAGCGTCTTGACCAGGTCGGGGGAGCGCTCCTCCAGCACCGGGCGGAGCGACTGCACGGCGGCCTTGGAGCCCTGGAGGTTGGCGTCGAAGTCCCACAGGTCGGTGTGCGACCAGATGTCCTCCTCGCCGGTGATCTTCCCGGAGGCCACCTCGTCGAGCAGCCCCTTGGCGCCGTTGGCCAGGTTGAGCGGGGTCAGCTCGGCGGTGTTGGACTTCTCGACGATGGTCTTGACGTCGGCGATCAGCTTGTCGGCGACCGGGCCGTCCTTGCTGACGTCCTTCTTGATCCACAGATCCTTCTCGATCCGGTGGAAACCGGTCCACTCCTCGCCGTCGGCCAGGTCCGCCTCGCGGGCGTCGATGGCCGGGTCGAGGTCGCCGAAGATCTCCGCGACGGGCTCGATGCGCTCCCAGTACGTCCGCGCGACCGGGTACAGCTCCTTGGCCTTGGCGATCTCACCGGCCTTGACGGCGTCCACGAACTCCTGGGTCTTGACCAGCAGCGTGTCGCTCTGCGACTTGATGTAGCGCTTGTAGCTGGTGACCGCGCCGGCGAGCTGCGCGTCGGAGCTGAGCGCCTTGTGCTCGCCGGTCACCTTCAGGGCGTTGCGGATGCCCTTGCCCACCATGCCGGGCTTGCACACGGTCTCGTACGCGCCGGCCGGCAGCTCGGCGACCAGCTCCCTGGTCAGGCCGGGCACGATGTTCTCGACCTCGGCCATGACCCGGTCACCGGGGGCGTACACGTAGAACTCGGTCACCTTGGACCCGCCGTTGGTGATCGTGAACGTGCTCGTGCCCGCTGCGATCTCCGCGGTCGCGACCTTGCACTCGGTGTCGGACGCGGCCACATTGATCTTGCCGGGCGCGGCGGCCGACCCCTTGCCGGTGTCCGTGGCGGTGGTGCCCGAGCCGCACGCGGTCAGGGTCGCCAGGGCGAGCGCGCCGAAGGACAGGCTGATGGCGGTACGCATGATGCTCCTGTTCAGGCCGCGGGTGCGGTGGCGGCGGGAGTGGTCTTCACCCGCTGGGGCAGCAGGAAGAAAATGAGAGTGGGCACGAGGTAGACGATCCAGGCCACGGCCTCGACGACGCTCGGCTGGGGCGTGATGTTGAGCATGCCGGAAAGCAGTGCGCCGTACCAGGAATCGGCGGGCAGCGCGGCGCTGATGTCGAAGGCGTACGTGCTCAGCCCCGGCAGGATGTTGGCCTCCTGGAGGTCGTGCATGCCGTACTTGAAGATGCCGGCGGCGACCAGGATCAGCAGCAGGCCGGTCCAGGTGAAGAACTTGGTGAGGTTGATCCTCAACGCGCTCTTGTACAGCCCCCAGCCGATGACCACGGACGTGAGCAGGCCGAGCGCGATGCCGATCAGCGGCTCGGCGGTGGCGGTCGCGCCCCGGACGGCGGCGAAGAACAGCAGCGCCGTCTCCAGCCCCTCGCGGGCCACGGCCAGGAAGGCCATCACGACCACCGCGAGCGAGCCCATCTGGAGCGCGTCGGTGAGCTTGCCCCGCAGCTCACCGGAGAGCGCGCGGGCGGTGCGCCGCATCCAGAAGATCATCCAGGTGACGAACACGACGGCGAGCAGCGAGGTGATCGCGTCGAACAGCTCCTGCCCGGTGTGCCCGAGGTTGGCGGCGGTGAAGGTCAGCAGTGCGCCGAAGCCGACGGACAGGGCGATCGCCGCGGCGACTCCCGTCCAGACCTGGGGAAGTTTGTCCTTCCTGTCGCTCTTGACGAGGAAGGCGATGAGGACGGAGACGACGAGAGTCGCCTCCAGTCCCTCGCGCAGTCCGATGAGGTAGCTGGCGAACACCGTCACTCCCGCTCGCTGAGGAAAGGCTTACCTAAATTAGGGCAGCCGAAGCATACCTAGCGCAAGCAGTGATGGCGATAGTTTGCCCGGTGGTGTGACGCACCCGACTGTATGAGCGGTTTGTCACCCCATGAGATTGCCGGCCAGCAGGTCGAGCAGCGGCTCGCGCCGGACGCACCGCTCCAGCGCGAACGAGTCGGCCAGGGCGAGCAGCTCGTCGTCGCCGAGCCCCCTGAACAGCTCGGCGTACTCGGGCAGCAGGGCCTGGGCGAAGAGGATGTGCCTGATCAGGTCGTCGGTCTGGTAGCGGGCGCCCCACGGGTAGGGCTCCCAGCCCGGGAACTCGGTCTCGACCAGCCGGTGCAGCGGGCCGAGCACGTCGGCGCACTCCTCCATGGTCGAGCCCCACCGGTCCGCGCCGAGCCGCCGCTTCTTGGCGATGAACGCGCCGAACCGGTCCAGGTACGCCCCCGACGCGTGCACCAGCCCCTGGAGGCCCACGTCCTTGTACGTCCACAGCGACCAGCCCGCGTCATGGGCGTCGTAGATGTCGAGCTGGTCGCGCAGGACCTGGTAGCGCTGCGCGTCCCGCTCCGGGTCGCCGGTGTAGACCGGGCCGAACTCGCCCACCCACAACGGCGTGCCGGTCTCGCGCTGGAACTGCGACCGCCGGGCGAAGGTCTCCTCCAGCTGGCCCCGGTCACACCACTCGCCCCTGGTGAGCCCCGGGTACGGACCGCCATGGGCGAACCCGGCCAGGGCGTAGTCGTGCATGACGAACACCGTGTTCTCGTACATCTCCCGGAACATCGAGAAATCGGTGGCGTACGTGTTGCCGTCCAGGAACAGGATGTGGTCCGGGTCCGCGGCCCGTACGGCCTTGACCAGCCGGTCGTAGAACGGGCCGACCACCTTGCCCGAGACGTCGCCCGGCTCGTTCACCATGTTGTACCCGGCCACCCAGGGATGCCCCCGGTAGTGGTCGGCCAGCGCCTCCCACAGGTGCACGGCCCGGTCCTGGAAGTGGCGGTGCTGCCAGAACGCCGCCACGTGCGTCGGGTTGTCGCTGTGCCAGTGCTGGTTCTGGGAGCCGGGCAGGGCGTGCAGGTCGATGACGCTGTAGATGCCGCGCTCGCCCAGCAGGCCGATCACCCGGTCGAGGTGCCGGAAGCCCCTAGGGTCGATCTCCATGGGCCGGGCGTCGGACTCCCAGTGGTGGTAGTTGACCGGGATGCGCACGCAGTTCATGCCCAGCTCGGCCAGCAGGCCGGCGTCGCCGCCGGTGAAGAACGAGGTGAGCAGCCGGTCGAAGAAGAGCTCGGCCCGCTCCTCGCCCAGCACGCCGCGCACGGCCGCGCGCATCGAGGTCTCGTTCGCGGGGTGGCCGGTGATGAAGTTCTCCATGTTCATCCAGCCCCCGAGACCCACCCCCCTGAGCCGTACCTGGGTGCCTTCGGGGGTGAGGAGCCGGCTTCCGGAGACGTGGAGCATGTTCACCCTTTCGTCGCACCTGCGGTGAGCCCACCGACCAGGTGACGTTCAGCGATGGCGTAGAACCCGAGCGCCGGCAGCATGGCCAGGATCAGGTAGGCGAGGATGCGTGCGGTGTCGGCGGCGTACTGGCCCTGGAACTGCTGGATGCCGAGCGGCAGCGTCCAGCTCGTCTCGTCGCTGAAGACCACCAGGGGCAGCATGAAGTTGTTCCAGCTGCCCACGACGGCCAGCACGGAGACCGTCGCCATGGCCGGGCGGGCCATCGGCAGCAGGATCCGCCAGAAGAACCCGAACGGCGAGCAGCCGTCGATGATCGCGGCCTCCTCGACCTCACCCGGGATGCTCCGGAAGAAGCCCCGCAGGATGATGATCGTCAGCGGCAGCCCGAAGGCGGCCTGTGTCAGGATCACGCCGAGCGGGTCGTCCAGCAGCCCGAACGTGCGCAGCAGCACGAAGATCGGCAGGATGGCCACCGCGAACGGGAACATCAGCCCGGCGGTGAACAGCGTGAACAGCGCCTCCCTGCCCCGGAAGGCGAACCTGGCGAAGACGAACGCGGCCAGCGCCGACAGCCCGACCATCACCACGGTCGTGGCGACCGCGATGAACGTGCTGTTCCACACCTGCCGCCAGAACGACCCCGAGCCGAGCACGTCGGTGTAGTTCGAGGTCACCCAGGGATCGGGCAGGCCGAAGGGGTTGCCGGAGAGCTGGCTGTTGCTCTTGAACCCGCCGAGCAGCGCGTACACGATCGGCACCAGGATGAACGCGCCGACGATCCAGGCGATCACGTGCAGGGGCAGGGTGGGGCGGCGGCGCCGCGCGGGCGGCCTTCCGTGGTTCATCGTCGGCCTCCCATGGACGTGGTCGCGCCCTCCAGGTCCCGGCGCATCACCGCGCGCTGGTAGACGAGGGCGAAGACGAGGCTGAGCACGAACATCACGACGCTGATCGCGTTGGCGTAACCCACCTGGGAGCGCTTGAAGCCGAACTCCATCATGGTGACGGCCATCGTCTCCGAGGAGTGCGACGGGCCGCCGCCGGTGAGGATCCAGACCAGGTCGAACAGCTGGATGGTGTAGATGACCGACAGGAACACGCTGATCCTGATCGTCGGCCCGAGCAGCGGCAGCGTGACGTGCCGGAACGTCTCCCAGGGCGTCGCGCCGTCGATCTGCGCGGCCTCGATCAGCTCGTTCGGGATGCCCTGCCGTCCGGCCAGGTAGATCATCATGTGGAACCCGAAGTACTTCCAGGTCATGACCAGGAAGAGGGCGGGCATCACGGTGTCCGGATCGGCCAGGAACTCCGACTCCAGCCCGAACACCGACAGGAACTGGTTCGCCATCCCGCCGTCCGGGGCGAGGATCAGCGAGAACAGCACGCCCGTGATCACCTCGGACAGCACGTACGGCGCGAAGAACA
This sequence comes from Nonomuraea sp. NPDC051191, assembly GCF_044455665.1. Taxonomy (NCBI): domain Bacteria; kingdom Bacillati; phylum Actinomycetota; class Actinomycetes; order Streptosporangiales; family Streptosporangiaceae; genus Nonomuraea; species Nonomuraea sp. NPDC051191. The sequence goes on from NZ_JBITEZ010000007.1 coordinate 135,289, forward strand.
CCAGCCGGTAGACCGCCCGTCCCCGGATGCGCTGGTTCAGCAGCATCGCGACGGCCAGCGAGAACGGAAGCTGGATCACCACCGAGAACAGGACCAGGACCGCCAGGTGCGCCAGGTCGGTGGCGAAGATGTCGGAGGAGAAGAGCCTGGTGAAGTTGTCCAGCCCGACGAAGTCGGTGGGCAGCCCGCCGAATCCGTTCCACTTGAACGCGCTGGCGTAGCCGGCCACCAGGATCGGGGCCACCACCAGCAGCAGGAAGAGCACCAGCGCGGGCAGCAGGAACAGGGCGATCGTGACCGCCCGCCCGCGCCCCCGCCCCGCCGGGGCAGGGGCCGGAAGCGTGACCGCCTCCGGCCCTCGGGTCAGGGTCGTCATTCGCTCTTGGCCACTTCGCTGATGTCCTGGCCGATCTGTTCCGGCGTCTTGGTCCCGGCGATCAGCTCGGCCACGCTGTCGTTGACCTGCTGGCCGACCGCCGGCGGGTAGGCCTGGTCCAGGTAGAGCTGGTAGCCGGAGGCTCCGGCCAGCAAGGTCGCGACCTGCTTGAGGTTGGCGTCCTTGACCGCGTTCTCCTCGCCCTTGAGCACCGGCAGCACGCCGCCGGCCTCCACGGCCTTGGTGTGCTGGTCCATCTGCGTCATGAACTTCACGAACTCCACGGCCTCCGGGGGCGCGTCCGCGCCCACCGACAGGCCGTTGCCGCCGCCGAAGGCGTCGCCGATCGCGCCCTTGCCGCCCTCGACCGCGGGGAAGGGGAAGAAGCCCAGGTCGTCGCCGAGGCCCTTGCCCGCGTCCTTCTGGACGGCGGGCGCCCACTGGCCCATGAGCTCGATGGCGGCCTTGCCGTTGGAGATCGTGGCCGCCTGTCCGTCGGGGGTGCCGTACCCCGCGCCGAGGAAGCCCTTCTGGAACGGCTGGAGGTCGGCCAGCGCCTTGACCTGCTGCCCGGCGGCCACGAAGTCGGGCTTGCTGAAGTCGTGGTCCACGCCTGCCTGCTGGAGCGCGGGCAGGCCGGCGATGCGCATGGCGAGGTAGGCCCAGTAGTAGTGGCCCGGCCACTTCTCCTTGCCCGCCAGCGCGATCGGGGTGACGCCGGACGCCTTCAGCTTCTTGACGTCGCCGAGGAACTCCGTCCAGGTGGCGGGCGGGGCCGAGATGCCCGCCTTGGCGAAAAGCTTCTTGTTGTACCAGAAGCCGACCAGCCCGATGTCCGTGGGCAGCCCGTACGTCTTCCCGTCGAACTGGTACGCGCTCAGCGCCGCCGGGGTGAACGTGTCCAGCACGGGGGCGACGTCGCCGGAGACGTCCTTGACCAGGCCGGCGTCGATCTGCTGCTTGAGCACGCCGCCGCCCCAGGTGACGAAGACGTCCGGGGCCTTGCCGGACTGGGTGATCGTGGTGAGCTTGGCCTTGTAGGCGTCGTTCTCCAGCACCGTCGCCTTGATGGTGACGTTCGGGTGCGCGGCCTCGAAGTCCTTGGCCCGCTGCGCCCACAGGGACTTCAGCGGCTCGGAGGTGGACAGGTGCCACCATTCCAGCGTCACCTTGGCGGGCTTCTGGCCCTGCTGCGAGCTGCCGGGCTGCGCGCCACTGCCGTCATTCCCGCCGCTGCCGCATCCGGCGACGAGTACGGCGGTGGCCATGAGGATCAGACCGCGTTTCATCCAGGGGTCCCTTCATCGGGCACGAGCGGTATGAAAGTTTCGTATATCCCCCGATAATTTCGTTGGTCGGAGCATAGGTATGTGCTGCCCAGGGCGTCAATAGCTGTCGTGGGAGCGATCCCAGTCCGAAACTTTCGGATACACTCCCGAACGTGTCAGCTAAGAGGCGCGTGACGATCGCACTGATCGCAGAAGAGGCCGGAGTCTCCATCCCGACGGTCTCCAAGGTCATCAACGGCCGGCCCGAGGTGGCGCCGGCGACCCGTCACAAGGTCGAACGGCTGCTCCAGGAGCACGGCTACCAGCGGCGCGTCAGCCAGGACGACAGCCCCGCCGGCCTGGTCGACCTGGTGTTCGCCGAGATCGAGTCGCCGTGGGCCATGGAGATCGTGCGCGGCGCGGAGAGCGCGGCCCACGAGGCCGGGGCCAGCGTCGTCATCTCGGTGCTGCACACCCACGCCGGCCCCGGACGCGACTGGCTCGAACGGCTGGCCGCCCGCCGTACCGACGGCGTGGTGATCGTCGCCTCCCGCCTGTCCACCGGCGTGCAGGCCCAGCTCAGCGCGCGGTCGCTGCCGTTCGTCGTGGTCGACCCCGAGGGCGAGCCGGCGCCCGGCGTCGTCTCGGTCGGCGCCACCAACTGGAACGGCGGCCTCGCCGCCACCCGCCACCTGCTCGAACTCGGCCACCGTCGCATCGGCATGATCAGCGGCCCCGCCGACATGCTCTGCAGCCAGGCCCGCGTGGACGGTTACCGGGCCGCCCTGGAGACGGCCGGCGTGCCGCTCGCCCCCGAGCTCATCCGGCGCGGCACCTTCCTCGTCGACTCCGGCCACGACCAGGGCCACGCGCTCCTGTCCCTGGACGAACCGCCCACGGCCATCTTCGCCGGGTGCGACCTGATGGCGTTCGGCGTGTTCGAGGCCGCCCGGCAGCGGGGGCTGCGCGTGCCCGAGGACCTGAGCGTCGTGGGGTTCGACGACCTGCCGCTGTCGAAGTCGGCCTGGCCGCCGCTGACGACGGTACGACAGCCCTTGCAGGAGATGGCGGCGCTGGCCACCCGTACGGTGCTGGGCATGGGGAAGGGCGAGGTGCCGGAGACCAAGCGGGTGGAACTGGCCACGGAGTTGATCGTCCGGGAGAGCACGGCCGCCGTGGAATGACGGGAGCGGGCACCCCGGCCAAGCGGTCTTCGCCCTTCGGGCTCAGGCGTCCTTCCTTCGGTGCCTCCGGCGCACCCCGGCGCCCTGGCCCCAGCGCTTGCCCCGCGATACGGGCGGCCCCCGGCGCCCTGGCCCCACCCCTGCGCGACGGCCGGCCCTCTACGCCCGCCTTCCCTGCCCAACCCCGCCCGCCAAATGACCTCGCGGGGCGTCGACGCCCGGCATCCAACAGCCCATGCGAGGCCCGGACGTCAGCACCCGGCTACATCTGAGGCAGCCCGTAACCCCGGTCGGCCGATCCCAGGCCGTAATGCCTTTCGGAGAACCGGCAAGCTCCCATTTCGAGTTCTTGGCGTCGCGGTCACAGGAACAGGTTGTGGGGGTCGTGGGTGGTCTTGAGGGAGGTGAGCCTGTTCCAGGTGGCGGGGGTGTACGCCTCGGCGGCCAAGGCCGGGGCTTCCGGGCCGGCCAGGAAGTTGCGGAAGCGGAGGCCCGTGCTGGACGGGTCGGCGAGGTCCAGGGGCGGTTTCGGGTTCGGGGCGGCGAAGACGTTCGGGGCGGTGAAGGTGTTCGGGGCGGTGAAGGCGGTCGTGGTGGTGAAGGCGGTCGTGGTGGCGGGGGCGATCGTGCTCAGGCTGTAGGCGGCCGTGCGGTGGTCGATCGCGTTCGGGACGTCCGGGGCGGCGGACAGGGCGCCGCCGAGCCGGCGGATCTCGACCATCGCGAAGCCCGGGTCGGGATGGTCGAACAGGCCGGGGTCGAGGGTGTGCAGCATCAGGGAGAGCTCGTGATAGGCGGCGGGTTCCGTGGGGTCGTCGTGGACGGCGGCGATCTCGGTGCACGGGCGGTCCCTGACGGTGTCCTCGACCGGACGCAGGGCGCGAAGAGGGGCGATCAGGGTCTCGGGGGCCGGGTGCGAGGACGAGAGGGGCGAGAGGGCGGCGTGGGCCAGGCGGATGGCCACCGGGTGGGCGTGGGGCGGGCGGAGGAGGGCGATGGAGGTGTTCATCGTGTCGGGAAGGTCGCGGCTCCACTCCAGCCAGGCGGCCAGCAGCTCGGACGCGCGTTCGGCGGGAAAGCGCAGCATGCCGCCGTGGAAACGGGGGACGGCGGCGAGTTCCACTTCCATCGCGGTCACCACGCCGACGCCTGGCCGGCCGCCGCGCAGGGCCCAGAACAGGTCCGGGTTCTCGTACGGGCTCACCGTGCGCAGGGATCCGTCGGCCGTGACCAGGTCCAGCGACCTGACCCGGTCGGCGGCCCAGCCGAGCGTGCGGCCGAGCACGGGCAGGCCGCCGCCCAGCGTGTAGCCGATCGCGCCGACCAGAGGGGAGGAGCCGTTCGGCGGGGTGAGGCCGTGCTCGGCGGCGGCGTCGACGACCTGGCCCCAGCGCACTCCGGCCTCGACGCGGGCCGTGCGGGTGGCGGGGTCGACGGACAGGCCGGTCATCCGGCGGGTGTTGATGAGAAGGGCGCCGTCCGTGGGGGTGGACAGGCCGTGGCCGGTCGCCTGGATCGCCACCCTGAGCCCTGCCGACCGCGCGTGGGCGATCGCCTTCCGGACGTCGGTCACGTCCCGTGCGCCGACGACCACGGCGGGGCGGGCGGGGGTGGCGACGGTGTTGAAGCGGGCGGTCTCGTCGTCGTATCCGGGGTCGCCGGGGACGAGTGCCGGTCCGCTGAGGTGGGAGATCATGGCGGCCAGTCGATCGCGGAAGCGGCCGGGGAACCAGACGGGGTTCGTCCGCACTGTCATCACCGGTGGTGATGAATCGGGGGGCTGGGCCAGTAGGGTCGGGTGGCGTGAGCGAGGAGCTGGAGGGGCTGGCCGTACGGCTGCGGGAGTTCGCGCGGGCCCGTGACTGGGAGAGGTTCCATACGCCGAAGAACCTGGCGATGGCGCTGGCGGGGGAGGCCGGGGAACTGGTCGCGGAGTTCCAGTGGCTGACCGCCGAGGAGTCCGCGAGCCCCGACGCCGACACGCTCGCCCGCGTCCGTGCCGAGCTCGGCGACGTGACCCTGTACCTGGTCCGGCTGGCCGACGTCCTGGGGGTCGACCTGGTGGAGGCGGCGACGGCCAAGCTGGCGGACAACGAACGCCGCTACGACGCGGCCGGCTACCGCGGCTCGGCCCGCAAGGCGCCGCCGTCCACCTGACCGGCGTACGGCCGGAACCCGCCGGAACCACGAAGGACCGCCGGCCGGGCCGGCGGTCCGAGGGGGAGGGGCGGTCAGGGTGTGGGGCGGTGGTCGCGGAGGGTGAGGAGGGCGAAGACGGCCAGCCCCGCGAAGACCACCGCGCTCACCGCCCCCACCGTGTTCAGCCCCGCCGTGAACGCCGCCCGCGCCAGGTCCAGCAGGTCGGGCAGGTCCTTGGCGGCGGTCACCGCCGCGCTGATGCTCTCCCGCACGGCCTCCACCGGCAGGTGCTCGGGGAGCCGGCCACGGTAGACGGCCGTGCCGAGGCTGCCGAGCGCGGCCACCCCCAGCGCCACCCCGAACTCGCCGCTCGTCTCGGTCAGGGACGCCGCAGACCCGGCCTTCTCGGCGGGCGCGGCCGTCATGATCACGCTGTTGCCCGCGCCCATCGGCAGCGCGATGCCCGCCGAGGCCAGGACCAGCCCGGTGACGACCAGCCCGGTCCCGCCGACGCTCGGGACCAGGGTGTGCAGGAACAGTCCGACGGCGCCCAGCGCCAGCCCGGCGGCCATCACGTACGCGGTGCCGATCCGGGCGGCGAGCCGCGGCGCGGCCGTCAGGGCCACGATCATGGCCAGGTTCTGCGGCACCAGCCACAACCCGGCGCCCAGCGGCGACAGCGACTCCACGGCCTGCAGGTACTGGGTGGTCATGAGCGTGGTCCCGGCCATGACGATCCCGCCGAGCGACATGATCCCCAGCGTCGCCGCGAACGCGCGGTTGCCGAACAGCCGCAGGTCCAGCAGCGGGTTGGCGAGCTTGCGCTGCCGCCGGACGAACACCACGCCGAAGGCCGTCCCGGCGACGAGCGCGGCCACGGGCACGGTCTGCCAGCCGCCGCGCGCGATCTCCTTGAGCCCGTAGACGGCCGGCAGGATGGTCGCCAGGGACAGGGCCACGCTGGCCAGGTCGAGGCGGCCGGCGTCCGGGTCGCGGTACTCGGGGAGCAGCAGCCGTCCGGCGACCAGCACCGCCGCCATGAACGGCACGCCCATCAGGAACGCCGACCCCCACCAGAAGTGCTCCAGCAGCAGCCCGCCCACCAGCGGGCCGACCGCCATGCCGAGCATGAAGCAGCCGTACCAGAGGCCGATCGCGGTCCCCATCTGCCGGCCGTCGGTGAACATCGTGCGGATCAGCGCCAGCGACGACGGCAGCAGCGTCGCCCCCGAGATCCCGAGCAGCGCCCTGGACACGATGAGCATCTCCGCGTTCACCGAGTACGCGGCGGCCACCGAGGCCGCGGCGAAGGCCACCGAGCCGATCAGCAGCAGCCTGCGCCGCCCGATCCGGTCGCCCAGCGTCCCCATGGTCACCAGGAAGCCGGCCAGCATGAACGAGTAGATGTCCAGGATCCACAACTGCTGCGGCGCGGAGGCCCCGAGACCGGCGCTCAGGTGCGGCAGCGCCAGGTAGAGCACGCTCAGGTCGATGGAGAGCAGCAGGGCCACCGAGGCCAGGACCGCGAGTCCGGTCCATTCACGCCGTCCCGCGAGGGTGCCGGTCTTCATGTCGTTTGCCCCTTCCATGGGCTTCACCGCTTTTCGATGGCTTCACGGTGCCGGAGGGCGCTTCAGGTGTGCTTCTCGCCGGCTTACGGCGGCACATAAGGTGACGGACATGCGTTTTGGGGTGCTGGGCTCGCTGGCCGTGTGGACCGACGCGGGGGAGCCCGTGACGATCCCCGGGCTCAAGGTACGGGCGCTGCTCGCCGACCTGCTCGTCCACGAGGGCCATCCGGTCTCGGCCGACCGGCTGGTCGACGACCTGTGGGGCGAGGAGCCGCCGGGCAACCCGGCGGGCGCGCTCCAGGTGCGGGTCTCGCAGTTGCGCAAGGCGCTGGAGGACGCCGAGCCGGGCGGCAAGAACCTGGTGGTCTCGCGGGCGCCCGGCTACCTGCTGCGCACCGATCCAGGAGCGCTCGACGCGGCCCGCTTCGCCGACCTGCTGACCCGCGCCGAGGCCGCCGACAGCCCCCGGACCAGGGCGGGGCTGCTGGCCGACGCCCTGGCGCTGTGGCGGGGGGAGGCGTACGCGGACTTCGCCGACGAGGAGTACACCAGGTCGGCCATCGTCCGGCTGGAGGAGCAGCGGCTGACGGCGCTGGAGCAGCGCGCCGAGGCCCGGCTCGAACTGGGCGAGCACGGGCTGCTCGTGGGCGAGCTGGGCGACCTGGTGGCCCGGCATCCGATGCGGGAACGGCTGCGCGCCGCCCACATGCGCGCCCTCTACCGGGCCGGACGTCAGAGCGACGCCCTGGCGGGCTTCGCCGAGCTGCGCGAGCGCCTGGCCGACGAACTGGGCCTCGACCCCGGCCCCGACCTGGTCGCGCTGCACCAGGCGATCCTGGGCCAGGACCCGGCGCTGAGCCTGCCCGCCGAGCGGCCCACGACGAACCTGCCCGCGTCCGTCAGCAGGCTCGTCGGCAGGGACGAGGCGCTGGCCGAGGTCTGCTCGCTGGTCACCGCCGAGCGGCTGGTCACGCTGACCGGCACCGGCGGCGTCGGCAAGACCAGGCTCGCTCTGGAGGCGGCGCACCGGCTGCTGGACGGGTTCGCCGACGGCGTCTGGCTGGTCGCGCTCGACCAGGCCACCCACTCGCCCGCCGAGGCGATCATGGCGGCGCTGGACATCCGCGAGGACCCGTCGGGCGGCGACGTCCACGAGCGGCTGGCCGCGGCGCTGCGGCCGAGGCGCGTGCTGCTCGTGCTGGACAACTGCGAGCACGTGATCGAGCAGGTCGCCGAGCTGGCCGAGGTGCTGTTGGCCGCCGCGCCGCGGCTGACCGTGCTGGCCACCAGCCGGGAGCCGCTCGGCGTGGACGGCGAGGTGTTGTGGAGCGTCCCGCCGCTCGGCCTGCCTACGGGCACGGACCTGACCGAGATGGCCCGCTCCGACGCGGTCCGCCTGTTCGTCGCCAGGGCCGCCGCCTCCGCCCGCGGGTTCGCCCTGGAGGCGGGCAACGCGCAGGCGGTGGCCCAGCTCTGCCGGCGGCTCGACGGCATCCCGCTGGCCCTGGAGCTGGCCGCGACGCGGGTGCGGGCGCTCGGCGTCCAGGGCGTGGTGGACCGGCTGGACGACCGGTTCAGGCTGCTGGCGTCCGGACGGCGGGGCGCGCCCGCCCGGCAGCAGACGCTCACCGCCGTGATCGACTGGAGCTGGGACCTGCTGTCGGACGAGGAGCGGGTGGTGCTGCGCCGCCTGGCCGTGCACGCCGACGGCTGCACCCTGGAGTCGGCCGAGGCGGTGTGCGCCGAGCCGGGCCTCGACGTGCTGGACCTGCTGGCCCGGCTGGTCGACCGCTCGCTCGTGGTCGTCGCCGAGGGCACGACCGGGGTCAGGTACCGGCTGCTGGAGTCGGTGTCCGAGTACTGCGCAGGCCGTCTCGCCGACGCCGGTGAGCTGGCCGGCGTCCGCCGCGCGCACCTGCGCCACTACCTGGACCTGGCGATCGAGTCCGAACCCGGCCTGTACGGCGGCGAGCAGCGGGACCGCCTGCTGCGCCTGGACGCCGAGTCGGCCAACATGCGGGCCGCGCTCGACACCGCGATCGCCGAGGGTGCCGCCGACGCCGCCGCGCGTCTGGTCAACGCGCTGGCCTGGTACTGGTTCCTGCGCGGCCGGCTGGCCGAGGGCAGGCGCTCGCTGGGCGCGGCGCTGGCCGTCGAAGGTCCGGACGACCCGGCCCGGCAGCGGGCCGCGGCCTGGCACGCCGGGTTCGCGCTCATCCTGGGCGAGCAGGTCGCGTGGGAGCCGCTGATCGACCGGATCGCCGACCCGGGCGAGCGCGCGAGGGCCGAGCTGTTCGTCGGCGTGGGCGTGCCCGACATGGTCACCGGCCAGGAGCTGACCGGACGGGCGCTGGCGGCCTGCCGCGAGCTCGGCGACACGTGGGGCGTCGCGGTCGCGCTGGCCAGGCAGGCGCGGGACGCGTTCACCACGCGGGACACCGAGGCGCTGGAGCGCGACGCGGGGGAGAGCGCGCGGCTGTTCGGCGAGCTGGGCGACCGCTGGGGCATGTTGCAGGCCACCGAATGGCTGGCGGGCGCGGCCGAGATGGCCGGCGACCACGAGCGGGCGCGCCGGCTGTTCGCCGAGGGGCTGGGCATGGCCGAGGAGCTCGGCCTGTGGCCCGAGGTGGCCGGGCGCATCGCCTGGCTGGGCTGGACGGCGCTGCACAGCGGCGCGTACGACCAGGCCATGGAGCTGTGCGGACGGGCGATGAAGCTGGCGCTCGGCCAGGGCTACAAGATGGGCGAGACGATGGCCGAGATGGGCCTGGCGTTCGCCGCGCGCCGCGCAGGGCTGCTCGACCTGGCCGAGTCGCACCTGCACCACCTGCTGGAGGGCCTGCCGCGCGACCCCGGCGTCGAGCCCCCGCTGCACCTGCCCGACCTGCTGGTAGAGCTGGGCCACGTCACCGAGCTGCGCGGCGACCCGGCCGCGGCCATGGAACTGCACCGGGAGGCGCTGGCCGCGGCGGTCAGGATCGGCGACCCGCGCACGGCGGCGGCGTGCGTCGCGGGCGCGGCGTCGGCGGCCGGGCCGACCGAGCCGGCGGCGGTGCTGCTGGGCCTGGCCGCCGCGATCCGCGAGCAGATCCAGACCCCGGCGACCGCCTCCGAACGCGAGGAGGACGAGCGCGTCACGGCCCGGGTCCGCGACGCGCTCGGTGAGCGGGCCTTCGCCGAGGCGTACGAGCGGGGCGGCACGTACAAGCTGGACGACGCCCTGGGGCTGTTCTGACGGTCAGCGCCCGACATGCTCGGCCAGGCGGTCGAAGAACTCGTCCCAGCCGGCCCTGGCCTGGTCGGCGTGGGCCTGGTCGGTGTTGACGCCGAACTGGTGGAAGCGCATCTCGGTGCCGCCGTCCCGGTCGAGCAGGTCGAGCGTCACCACGGAGGCGGGGCCGTCGCCGGGGTTGTCGGGGTCGCCGGTCGTGAACACCAGTCGCGCGGGCGCCTGCACTTCGCGGTAGGAGCCTTCCAGTGTGGCCTCGAACCCGTCCTCGCCGACGAGCGTCGCACGCCACCGGCCGCCGGGGTGGGCGTCCAGGGTGATCCGGCCGACCGGCGTGGTCAGCATGCGGGGGCCGAACCAGCGCGAGAAGCGCTCGGGCTCGGTCCAGGCGGCGTAGACGTCCTCGCGGGGGGCGTCGAAGGTGCGGACGATCTCGTACTGTGCGGTCTGCGTCGTTGTCATGTCTCCACGATGCGCGGGCGGCCTTACGGTCCTCTTCTCACGGCCTTACGGTGATCTGCCGCACCGGCCGTACGGACAGCAGAACCAGGCAGCCGGCGACCGCGACCAGCGCGGAGAAGGCCAGCACCTCGCGGGAGCCCACCAGGGCGGCCACCGGCCCGGCCAGCGCCTGCCCGATCGGGAGCGACATGGTCGAGCCGCCGATCTCGTACGCGCTGACCCGGTTCAGCGCCTCGGCCGGCACCAGCGTCTGCACGCTCGTCGCCCACATCACCGACCAGAACGCCCACCCGGCCCCGCCCAGCACGTGACAGGCCATGATCACGCCGAGCGGCACGCCGGCCGCGAAGCTCAGCGGCTCCAGCGCGAACAGGAACATGCCGACGCCGCCCGCCGCCAGCGGCCTGGCCGGCCTGATCCGCAGCGCCACCAGCCCGCCCACGATCGTGCCCGCCCCGCTCGCCGACATGACCAGCCCGTACGCGGTCTCCCCGAACGCGTCGGTCACGATCACCGAGCCCAGCGGGATCAGCGGCCCGAACAGGGTGATCCCGAAGACCACCCAGATCATGATGACGCTCCACATCCACGTCCGGGACCGGAACTCCCGCCACCCCTCCCGCAGCCGCACGAGCACCGGCTCCTCACCCGAGCCGGCCACCCGGACCCGCATGAGCAGCAGGCAGGCCGCGCTGACGGCGAACCCGGCCGAGTCGGCGGCGAACACCACGCCCACCCCGGCCAGCCCGACCAGCGCGCCGGCCAGGCCCGGCCCGAGCAACTGCATGATCGCCTCGGACATGCGCAGGGTGGCGTTGGCCCGCTGCACGTCGGACGCGATCCGCGAGATCGTGCCCGCGACGCCCGGCGTGTACATGGCGGCCGCCGCCCCTGCCGCCGCCGACAGCGCCAGGACCTGCCACAACTCCGGCCGGCCCAGCCCGAACAGGACCGCCATGCCGGCCTGCGTCGCCGTCCTGGTGAGGTCGGCGCCGACCATCATGCGGCGGGGGGTGAAACGGTCCATGAGCACGCCGCCGAACAGGATGAGCCCGGCCATCGGCACCATCCAGGCGGCCAGCGCCAGGCCGACGCCGGTCGCGCCGTAACCGGCGTCGTGCATGCCGAGCGCGGTGGCCACCGGCATCATCGCCGAGCCGAGCATCGACACCGTGCGGGCGGTGAAGAAGAGCACGAAGTCGCGCGTCCACATGGACGGCCATCATGCCCTAATAAGGAAACCTTCCTATCAGAAGGGTTCCGGCGCGGGCCCACACCGAACCCCTTCGCCCCGCACGCGAGCGCGGTCGGAGCGGCGTGGGGTGGGCGGCGTCCGGGGTGTGTGACAGGGTGGAGGACATGCGGATCATCCGTGCCGGCACGGTGCTCACCGGGCGCCCCGGAGAGGTCATCACGGACGGCGAGGTGCTGATCGACGGCTCGCGCATCCTGTCGGTGGGCCCCCGCGGCAGCGCGGGCGACGCCCCCGAGACGCTCGACCTGCCCGGCCACACCCTCCTGCCCGGCCTGGTCGACGCGCACGTGCACCTCGGCTTCGACGGCACGGTCGACCCGGTGACCGGCCGCAGCGCCGTGAGCGACGGCCACCTGCTGCTGCGCATGGCCGAGAACGCCCGCAAGCTCGTCTCCGCCGGCGTCACCACCGCCCGCGACCTGGGCGGACGCGGCTTCCTCGACCTCACCCTGCGCGACGCGATCGAGGGCGGCCTCGCTGTCGGCCCGCACCTGATCGCCGCGACCCGGCCGATCACGGTCACCGGCGGCCACTGCTGGTACATGGGCGGCGAGGCCGACGACGAGTCGTCCGTCCGACGGGTGGCCAGGGAGAACCTGCGGGCCGGCGCCGACTGCCTCAAGGTGATGGCCTCGGGAGGCGAGATGTCGCCCGGCTCGGTGCCGAGCTGGCGGGCCCAGTACCCGGCCGCGCTGATCAGGGCCGCGGTGGAGGAGGCGGCGACGCGCGGCAGGACCGTCGCGGCCCACGCCCATGCCCCCGAGTCGATCCGCAACGCGCTGGAGGCCGGGGTCACCACGATCGAGCACTGCACGTTCCACACCCCGGCGGGCCCGGCCTACGACGCACGGCTGGCCGACCGCATCGCCGAGAGCGGCACGTACGTGTGCCCCACCGTCCACGGGCAGTTCTGGAACCTGCGCGCGCTCGTCGGCGCCGAGCCGATGGACCGCTGGCTGGGCAACCTGGCCGCCATGCGCGAGGCCGGGATCAGGCTCGTCGCCGGCACCGACACCGGGTTCGCCATCGCCGGGCTCGACAAGCGCACCGACGACTACGTGTCGGGGCTGGAGGTCTTCGCCGAGGCCGGGTTCGGCAACGCCGAGATCATCGAGCTGGCCACCGTACGCGCCGCCGACGCGTGCGGGGCCGGGGCCGAGACCGGCAGCCTGGAGGCGGGCAAGCGCGCCGACGTCATCGCGGTCCGCGGCAACCCGCTCGACCGGCTGGCCGACCTGCGCGCGCTCGAACTCGTCCTGGTGTCAGGGCGTTCGGTCTCCCAGAAGCACGTGGACACCGTGACCCCGTCGGTCGGCTGAGTCGGTCGGCTGAACCGAAGGAGAATTCATGCTGCCCTGGTCCGCCGAACTGGCCGGACGCCTCGACCACCAGGTCGTCGACAGCGCCCTGCTGCGCGGCAACCCCCTGGGCGACCCGCACGAACGGCCCCTCCTGGTGTACGTGCCGCCCGGCTACGACTCCGAACCCGACCGCCGCTACCCCTCCGTCTACGTGCTGCTCGGTTACACCGGGCACGTCGGCATGTGGCTCAACCGGACGCCGTTCCGTCAGCCGTACCCTGAGCTGGCCGACGCCGTGTTCGCCGCCGGGCAGGCGCCGCCCGCGATCGTCGTCTACGTCGACGCCTGGACCGCGCTCGGCGGCAGCCAGTACCTCGACTCGCCCGGCACCGGCCGCTACCACTCCTACCTGCGCGACGAGGTCGTCCCGTGGGTGGACGCCCACTACCGGACGATCGCCGACCGCGACCACCGTGCCGTCACCGGCAAGTCGAGCGGCGGCTACGGGGCCATGGTCACCGCGATGCTGGCCCCCGACGTGTTCGGCGCGCTCGCCACGCACGCCGGCGACGCTCTGTTCGAGGTCGGCAACAGGAACGCGTTCCCGGGCCTGGCCCGCAGGTTGCGCGACATGTACGACGGCTCCTACGACACGTTCCTCGCCGACTTCCGCGGCCGTCTGGCCGGCACCAGGGAGGGCGACTTCGAGCTCCTGGAGATGTACGCCTACTCCGCGGCCTACTCGGCCGACGACGACGGCACCGTACGCGTCCCGTTCGACGACACCGGGGCGGTGATCCCCGAGGTGTGGAGCCGCTGGCTGGCCCGCGACCCGGTGGTCATGGCCGCCGAGCCCCGCTACGCCGAGGCGCTGCGCTCGATGCGGGCGATCTGGGTGGACGCCGGCAGCCGCGACGAGTACTACCTGGACTTCGGGGCCACGGCGTTCCGCCGCGCTCTGGAGGCGGCGGGCGTACCGGACGAGCGGGTCTACTTCGAGCTCTTCGACGCCGGGCACGGCGCGATCGAGTACCGCTATCCCCTCGCCCTGGCGTGGCTCGCCCGCCGCCTGTCGGCCTGACGGGACGCCGGGCGCTAGGCTGCCGCGTGTGGAGTTGAAGGATCAGGTACGCGAGCTGCGCGCCCAGGGCAGGTCCCCCAAGGAGATCGCCCGGGCGCTCAAGGTGTCGCCGTCGGTCGTCGCGCCCCTCGTGCGCGCCATCGCCGCCGAGAACGTGACGACCGGCGAGGCCGAGGTGGTCGGCTGCTGGACGAACGTCGGCTGGAGCGCCGGGCTGGGCGTCGACCCGTCCAAGGGCTGGACCGACGAGGCCCCGGAGTCCGGCGCGGGCGGCATGGTGTGCGTGCTGGTCGCCCGGCGTCACACCTGGGACCGGATGACCGTCTGCGGCTACCTCGCCGACGTCTACTGCCTCGGCGTGAAGAACACCATCGGCCCCGACGTGCTCGACGATCGCGACCTGCGCAGGTTCCGCGAGTACTTCTTCGGCGAGTACGCGGGCTACCAGGAGGTGCCGATCGAGCTGGCCCAGAACCTGGTCTTCGGCTCGATGGACTACGCGCGCACGCTCGGCTTCGAGCCCCACGAGGACTTCTCGCCGGTCAGCGACCTGCTGGGCAAGTGGGAGGGCGGCTCGGCCATCACCTTCGGCCGCGAGGGCAAGCCCTTCTACGTGCCGGGCCCGCACGACGACCCCGGCAAGGTCCTGCGCATCCTGCGCCGCACCCTCACCGACGACCAGTTCGACTACTTCATCGAAGACCAGTCACCCGCATCGTGACGTTGAGGCGTCCGGCGGCCAGGCCCGTGGCGGGGTCGCCGGTGCCCGGATGGACCTTCGGCACGCCGTGATAGGCGAACCGGGACGCGCCGCCGAACACGAACAGGTCACCCGAGGCCAGCTCGACGTCCGTGTACGGCTTCCCGCGCGTCTCGGTGTTGCCGAAGCGGAACAGGCACGTGTCGCCGACGCTCAGGGACACCACCGGGGCGTCGGAGCGTTCGTCCTTGTCCTGGTGCATGCCCATCCTGGCCTGGCCGTCGTAGAAGTTGACCAGCGCGGTGTCCGGTTCGTAGCCGTCGTCCGGGCGGCCGTAGGCGTCGGCGATCGCGCGGCGGCCGAGGTCGCCGAGCCAGCCGGGGAACGCGGCCACCCGCTGCCCGTTCACGTCGTGGGCCAGCCGCGTGTACCGGTACGGCTGCCAGTGCCAGCCGACGCACACCGTCCGCACCGACATCACGCCGCCTCCGGGCAGCACGGTGTGCCGGATCGGCACCGGGCCGGTGGCCCAGGCGCGGCAGGCGCGCACCAGGTCCTGCTGCTCGCGGAGGGACAGCCAGCCGGGGACGTGCACCGCGCCGGGGGCGATCTCCCGCATGGGCAAAGGGATCACAATTCTTCCCGAAATATCAGATTTCGTCCTATTCGCCATGGTGTGCCGTCGGTGTCGGCTCCGCGCATGCCTTCCAGTGTCCCAGGGGCGGCCAGGGCGACCGCGCGGGCCGTGGCCGCGAAACCGTACGTCCGGTTCGGGTCCCAGGCGGTGCTGCGGCGCAGGCGTCCGCTCATCCCGGCCCATCCCGCCGGCTCGCCCGCGACCACCCAGGCGTCGGGGGCTCCCGCCGTGAACCGCCTGGCCTGACGCAACCACGACGCCGCCGTCTCCGGCCAGGCGACCACCGCTAGCACCGTCCCCTCCCAGGCGTCCGCGAACGCCTCAGCCAGGTGGACGCCGTCCCGGCCGTGGCCGATCACGACCGCCGCCGCCCTCGGACGCTGGGCCCGTACCAGCGCGAGCACCCCCTCCAGCTCGGCGATCGGCTCGCCCGTCATGTCGCGTCGTGCAGGACGAGGCCGAGGGTGTGCCGCAGCCCGGAACGCACCGTGCTGACCCCGTGCCGCACCGGCGAGGCCGACCAGCCGCGCGAGGAGCGCACCGGCCGGTCGCGGGTGGTGAAGATCAGCCCGTGACCCTGCGGCAGGACGGTTACCGTGCCCCGCGACTGAGCCCTCGGCCGCTGCTCCACCAGCAGGAACTCGCCCCCGGTGTAGTCCTCGCCGGGCCGGTCGAGGCCGATCACGACCTGGAGCGGGAACACGAGGTCGCCATACAGGTCGCGGTGGAGGGCGTTCCAGTCGTTCTCGCGGTAACGCAGCAGGATCGGGGTCGGCCTGGTCTGTCCCGCCGCGTGGCACATGTCCAGCCACTCGCCGAAGTCGTCCGGCCAGGGCGCCGGCTGGCCGAGCCGGGCCGCCCAGTCGCGGGCGATCGGCAACAGCCGGGGATAGAACGCCGCCCGCAACGCCTCGACCAGCGGCGGGAACGGCCGGCGGAAGTACCGGTACTGGCCGGAGCCGAACCGGTGGCGCGCCATGTCGATGGTGGCGCGGAACCGGCCCGTCTCGTCGTACAGGGCGGAGATCTCCGCGCACTCCGCCGGCGAGAGCAGCCGCGGCGTCAGCGCGCAGCCGTGGGCGTCGAGCTCCCCGGCCAGCAGCTTCCAGTCGGCCCCTTCGACCTGCGGGAACCCCGTCATGGCAGCACGCTCCACAGCTGCGGCTGGAGCACGCCTTCGAGGGTGAGCAGGTCGCACTTGCGTTCCAGGCCACCCGCGTAGCCGGTCAGCGCGCCGTCCGCGGCGACCACCCGGTGGCAGGGGACCACGACGAGCAGCGGGTTCGCGCCGATCGCCGCGCCGACCGCGCGGATGCGGTCCCGTGCCGCGCCCGCGCGGGCGGTCAGCTCGCCATAGCTCACGGTGGTCCCGTACGGCAGCGCCGCCACCTGCTCCCACACCTGCTGCTGGAACGCCGTCCCGCGGGCGGCCAGGGGCAGGTCGAAGACGGTACGCTCGCCCGCGAAGTACTCGCCGAGCTGCCGCTCCGCCTCCCTGAACGCGGCCGGCTCCCGGCGTCCGGGCGGCGCGCCCACGTCGAACGACACGCGGGTCAGACGCCCCTCGCCGTCGCCGGCGAGCAGAATCTCGCCCAGCGGGCTGTCGATGATGTTGTGGATGTCCATAGTCTCTACAACACCGGAGCGTCCGCGGAAGTCAGCGGTTTTCGGACGTCGTGGCTGGAGGAGAGGAAGTTCATGGCCGGATCGCGAGAGCACACCTTCACCGGGACGCGGGGGCCGAACGTCGTCCGCGAATGGCCGCACGCCCGGCCCCGCTACCTCGCCCTCCTGGTCCACGGGTACGGCGAGCACATCGGCCGCTACGAACACGTCGCCGACCGCCTCGTCCGGCACGGCGCGGCCGTCTACGGACTCGATCACATGGGCCACGGCAGGTCGGCGGGCGAACGCGTGCTCGTCGAGGACTTCGAGGACGTCGTCACCGACGTGCACGCCGTCGAGGAACGCGCCAGGGCCGACCATCCCGGCGTCCCGGTCGTGGTGATCGGCCACTCGATGGGCGGCATGATCGCCGCCCGGTACGCCCAGCGCTACGCCGAGGGCCTGACCGCGCTGGTGCTGTCGGGGCCGGTGATCGGCGAGTGGGAGGTCATCCCGGCGCTGATGGCGCTCGACGAGCTGCCCGACGTCCCCATCGACCCGGCCACGCTCTCCCGCGACCCGTCCGTGGGGGCGACGTACGCGGAAGACCCGCTGGTCTGGCACGGGCCGTTCAAGCGGGCCACGGTGCAGGCGTTCGCCGCGATGCTCGACACGATCGCCAAGGGCGGCACGTTCGGCGACCTGCCCACGCTGTGGGTGCACGGCGACGACGACCAGCTCGTACCGCTGGCCGGGAGCCGGGCCGGGGTGGAGGCGGTCAAGGGCAGCGACCTGACCGAGCGGATCTACGCCGGAGCCCGCCACGAGGTGTTCAACGAAACCAACAAGAACGAGGTGCTCGCCGACGTCGAAGCATTCGTGGACCGCGCACTGAACCCCCACTGACCCGGCGCCACGCGACCAGCGTGTCGGTGGCCGGGTGCTGTGCGATCCGTATTTCGGTGGACGGTTGCTGCGTGGCCGACGCGTCAGTGGTCGGTTGTCGTGCGACCGGAGTTCCGGGGGGCGGATGCGACGCGGCCGGTGTTTCGGTGGTCGGGTCTACGTGCACGGTGTTTCGGCGGTTGTGTGTCAGGCGACCGGTAGCCAGAGGTGGGCTGTGCCGTGGGTGCGGCTGAGGTCGATCCTCCAGCAGCCGCGTTCGGGGAAGACGAGCCCGGTGCCCCATTCGTCCCCCGGCCGGTGCCAGGTCGACCCGCCGTGCTCCTCGGGCCCCCAGGCGAGCCGGGCGGCGGTGCCGTCGGGAAGGGCCGCCTTGACCGTCAGCGGCCCCTCGCCGGTCATCCGCCACACGATCTTGACGGTCTCGCCCCGCGGCAGCGGCACCCCGGACACGAACAACAACCCCCACACCTCGACATCCCCCGACACCCCCCGCACCTCCGGAAACCCCTTCCCTTCCACCACAGGCGTCTCCTCACAACCCCCGCCGCCGCCACCCCCAGACCCCGGCTTCCCACCAATCTTCAGACTCGGCCCCCCGCTCGGCCGCCCACCTGTCTCCGAGCTCGGCCCTCCGTCCGGCCTCCCACCCGTCTCCGGGCTCGGGCCTCCGCTCGGCCGCCCAGCCGTCTCCGGGCTTCCACTCCCGCTCGGCGTGCTCCCGCTCGGCGTGCTCCCGCTCGGGGTGAGCCCCGGGGATGAGCTCCCCTCGCCCCCGGACAGAGCCCCAACGCCACCACCACTCGCGACTGGCGACCCTCCGGAACCACCGCACCCCGCACACCCGCTCGCCAGCAGGAGCGCCACCACCGAAAACGTCGCTATCTTCCTCATGCCCTCACATACCCCGCCACCCGCCCAAAGGTTCCAGCGAAACAAGCGCCACCCACATCCCAACCCAAGAGCCACTTGAGCCCACCCCCGCAAGCACACGGGCCTTGTGCGTGGGGGCCTGTGCAGTGGAACGGACTGTCCCCCAAACACAGGAAGACCCCGCGGCCCCCGGCCCTTCGGCACTGTGGGCCTTGTGGGGGCGGGGCTGTGTGCGTGGGGGGCCTGTGCAGTGGAACGCGCTGCTCCCCAAGCACTGGAAGACCCCGCGGCCCCGGCCCTCGGCTCCCGGCCTCGACTGCCGATGAATTTCCGTCATCCCCAAGGTCTGCATGAACCGAGGAGGCGACATGAACGAACGGGCACGGGCATTGACGGCAGGGGTGGCGCTGCTTGAGCGGGCCATCGACTACACCTTGGGCAGCCTCCGCATAGTCAGCCCCCACGTGCTGTGCCGCCCCACCCCGTGCTCCCGCTGGAGCCTCCAGGCGCTCCTGGACCACATGCACGACTCCTTCGAGGCCCTGAACGAGGCCGCGCTGGGCCACATCGCCCCCGCCCGCAGGCCCGTCACCGTCGGCGGCCCCGCGCCCGGCAACCCGGCCCTGCTGCTCAGGGACGGCGCGACCGAAGTGCTCGGCACCTGGACGGGTACGATCCAGGCCGAGATGATCTCCGTGGGGAACGTGCCGATGACGACGCCGATGGTCGCCGCGGCGGGCGCCATCGAGATCACCGTGCACGGCTGGGACATCGCGCGAGCCTGCGGCGAACGCCGCCCGATCCCGCACGCCCTGGCGGAAGAACTGCTGGACCTGGCCCACCTGTTCGTCACCGACGAGGACCGCCCGTTCCGCTTCGCCGCCCGGCTCCGGCCGCCCCCGCTGGCCACCGCCCAGGAACACCTCCTCGCCTACCTCGGCCGCGCCCCGAACTGACGGCATGACCGGCCCCCCACTCGGTGGCGGCACCCCGTACGATCAAAGAGGGACACGGGGCCCGACAGCCGTCCGGCCGGTCGCGGGCCAGACACCTCGACCGGGCCGGCCCACGTGATGGCGACGACCGTTCTTCGTGCGGCCGTCGCCATCACCCCGAACCGCACCTCCACGGAGGCCGGAGGCGGAAACGGTGTCAGGCGTCTTCGGCGGCCGCCGCCCCGACGACCTCCAGAACCTGGTCACCGTATTTGGCGAGTTTGTTCTCCCCGACCCCGTTGACCCGGCTCAGCTCCGCCAGTGAGGACGGCGCCGACGTGGCGATCTCCCGCAGCGTGGCGTCGTGGAAGATGACGTACGCGGGCACGCCCTGTTCCTTGGCGACGGCGCCCCGCCAGGCCCGCAGCCGCTCGAACAGCGGCGCCGCCTCGGCGGAAAGCTCGGCGACCGGCTGCCCCTTCGCCCCGGACGACCCGGACGACCTGGATGCCCGGGACGCCGGACGGGCGGTCTCCCGGCGCAGCGGCACCTCCCGCTGCCCGCGCAGCACGTCGGCGCTGGCGTCGGTGAGCACCAGCGTGCCGTGGTCGGACTCCACCGCGAGCAGGCCCTGGGCCAGCAGTTGCCGCGCCACGCCGTGCCACTCGGCGTTGCCCAGGTCGGTGCCCACGCCGAACACGGTCAGTGAGTCGTGGCCGTGCTGGAGCACCTTGGCCGTCTTCTTGCCGAGCAGGATGTCGACCACCTGGCCGACGCCGAACTTCTGGCCGCGCTCCCGCTTGAGCCGGAGCACGGTGGACAGCACCTTCTGGGCGGCGATCGTGCCGTCCCAGGACTCGGGCGGGCTCTGGCAGGTGTCGCAGTTGCCGCAGGGCTCGGCGCCCTTCTGCCCGAAGTAGTCGAGCAGCATGACCCGGCGGCAGCCGGCCGTCTCGCACAGCGCCAGCATGGCGTCGAGGTGGAGGACCTGGCGGCGGCGGTGGGCGTCGTCGCCCTCCAGGGCCATGCGCCGGTGCTGGACGACGTCCTGGAGGCCGTAGGCCATCCAGGCGGTCGCGGGCAGGCCGTCGCGCCCGGCCCGGCCGGTCTCCTGGTAGTAGCCCTCGACCGACTTGGGCAGGTCGAGGTGGGCGACGAACCGCACGTCGGGCTTGTCGATGCCCATGCCGAACGCGATGGTGGCCACCACGATCAGCCCGTCCTCGCGCAGGAAGCGGGACTGGTGGGCGGCGCGGGTGCGGGCGTCGAGCCCCGCGTGGTACGGCACCGCCGCGATGCCGTGATCGGCCAGGAACGCGGCGATCTTCTCCACCGACGAGCGCGACAGACAGTAGACGATGCCGGAGTCGCCCGGGTGCTCGGTGCGCAGGAAGTCGAGGAGCTGCCGCTTGGGATCGCTCTTGGACGTGATGCGGTAGTGGATGTTGGGCCGGTCGAAGCCGGCCACGAAATGGCGGGCCTCGTCGAGGCCGAGCCGGGTGGAGATCTCGGCGTGGGTGGCCGGGGTGGCGGTGGCGGTCAGCGCGATGCGCGGCACCTGCGGCCAGCGCTCGCGCAGCTCCGACAGGGCCAGGTAGTCGGGGCGGAAGTCGTGGCCCCACTGCGACACGCAGTGGGCCTCGTCGATGGCGAACATCGAGATCTCGCCCTTGGCCAGCAGCCGCATCGTGGCCTCGACGCGCAGCCGCTCGGGCGCGAGGTAGAGCAGGTCGAGCTCGCCGGCCAGGAACTCGGCCTCCACGAGCTGGCGCTCGTCGAAGTCTTGGGTGGAGTTGAGGAAACCGGCCCGCACGCCGAGCGCGCGCAGCGCGTCGACCTGGTCCTGCATGAGCGCGATGAGCGGCGAGACGACGACCCCCACCCCGGGGCGCACGAGGGCCGGGATCTGGTAGCACAGGGACTTGCCGCCGCCGGTGGGCATGAGCACCAGCGCGTCGCCGCCGCCGACGACATGGTCGATGATCTCCTGCTGACCCGCCCTGAACGAGTCGTAACCGAAGACGCGGTGGAGAACCTCGGTGGGGGTATCCATGCGGCTACCTTACGTGGTCGTCGATCGACGTTCCGTCAGTTCCGCCGACGGCGGACCGCGGGTCTCAGGCCGGCTCGGCGGGCAGCGCGGCCTCCTGCTCCGGCGCCCGCCCGTACCGATCGTAGGCCACCAGCGAGAGCGCTCCGAGCACGCACGCCGCCGCCACCGAGGCCATCACCGCCGGATATCCGGCGATCTGCGCCACCGCCGCCGACAGCAGCGGGGCCACCGCCTTGGCCACCGTGACGGGCAGGGCGAGCGCGCCGCTCAGCGTCGCGTACGCGGTCGTGCCGTACCGGTCGGCCAGCAGCGCGGGACGGGCGATCGTGGCCACCCCGAACCCCAGCCCGAACAGCACCACCCCCGCGACCGCCCCCGCGACGCTGTCGCCCGCCAGCGGCAGCAGCAGCGCCGCCACCCCCTGGACGGCGAACATCGCCGCCGTGACCAGCGCCACCGGCCACCGGCTCTGCAGCCCCGTCGTGACCAGCCGCCCGGTCACCGACAACACGCCGAGCAGCCCGGCCACGCTCGCCGCGAACAACGGCGGATGTCCGAGCGCGATCAGGTACGTCACCAGCAGCACCCCCATGACCGCCACCGCGCCCGTCTGGGCCAGGAAGGCGGCCACCAGCAGCCAGAACGGCCGTTCGCGCAGCGCGGAGCCGACGATCGCGCGACGCCGGGCCGGCGGCGCGGACGCCCCCCGCCCCCGCACGGCCAGCGCGTGCAGCGGCACGGCCGTCAGCGCGTACCCGGCGGCCAGGACGACCAGCGCCTGCCGCCAGCCGTACCGGTCCACGAGGAACCCCGTCAGTGGCAGGAAGATGCTGGAGGCGAACCCGGCCACCACCGTCACGGCCAGCAGCGCGCGCGCCCGCCGGGCCGCGTCGAACCAGGCGACGATCACCGCGAAGGCGGCCTCGTAGAGCACCATGGCCGAGGCGGCCCCGAGCACCGCGCACACCAGGTAGAGCTGCGTCACCGTGCGCACCTGCGACCACGCGAGCACCGCGAGCCCGCCCAGCAGGGACCCGGCCGTCATCAGCGCGCGGCCCCCGTGCCGGTCGAGCCGGCGTCCGACGAGCGGCGCGAACAGGGCGGACACCAGCACCGCCACCGTGATCGCCCCGGTGAGCTGGGCGACCCCCGTCCGCAGGTCGCGGGCCATCGGCGGGATGAGCACCGAGAACGCGTAGTAGAGCACGCCGTAGCCGGCCGTCTGCGTGATCGCGAGCGCCCCGACCACGAAAGCCGGCGACCTCGGACCGGGTACGGCGATCACGCCTGGTTCGTTCCCGTTCACCATCCGGGAACCCCATTCACCATCCGGAAATACGGTGACGAACGTCACTCCGGAACGGGAGTAGCGTCGGACGCATGAGTCTTTCCTACGTGGTGACCGGCGGCGGGCGTGGCATCGGGAAGGCCGTGGTCCAGCGGCTCCTGGGGGAGAAGGACACCGTCGTCGTCATCGACCGCGACGGCGGCTCGCTGTCCTGGACGGGCCCCCGCGTCATCCCCGTGGTGGGCGACGCGGCCGACGAGGAGCTGGCCGCGTGGGCCGCCGACCGGGCCCAGGAGGCCGGCACGCTGGCGGGCTGGGTCAACAACGCGGCGATCTTCCGTGACGCCTCCGTGCACGACGCCCCGATCGCCGAGGTCAGGGAGCTGGTCGCGGCCAACCTGGACCTGGCGCTGGTGGGCTGCGCGGTGGCCGTCCGTCGGTTCCTGGCGGCGGGCACGCCCGGGGCGATCGTCAACGTCACCTCGCACCAGGCCACGAGGGCGGTGCCCGGCAGCCTGCCCTACGCCACGGCGAAGGCCGCGACCGAGGGCCTGACCAGGTCGCTGGCCGTCGAGTACGGGCGGTACGGCATCAGGGTCAACGCCGTCGCGCCGGGTTCGGTGGCCACCGAACGCTACGAGGACTTCCTGGCCTCCAGGACCGCGGACGAGGTCGTGGAGGTCGAGCGCGAGATGGCCAGGGTGCACCCCCTGGGCCGGGTCGCCCACCCGGACGAGGTGGCCTCGGTCGTGGCGCACCTGCTGTCGCCGGAGGCCTCCTTCGTCAACGGTGCGACGATCCCCGTGGACGGCGGCCGGACCGTCCTCGGGATCGACCCGGAAGCCAGGGAATGAAAACCATTGTCACCCGGTTGAGAGGGGCATGAAGAAGAACCTGCACCCCTCGTACCGTCCGGTCGTCTTCCGCGACCCGAGCGCCGGCTTCGCCATCCTCACCCGCTCGACCCTGACGAGCAGCAGGACCGTCGAGTGGGAGGACGGCAGGACCTACCCGGTCGTGGACGTCGACGTGTCGTCGGCCAGCCACCCGTTCTACACCGGCCGCAGCCGCGTCCTCGACACCGAGGGCCGCGTCGAGCGCTTCAACCAGCGCTACGGCAGGAAATGACAGCCGAAGCTTGACCCGCCCCTGTCCGCTCCCTGCCTTCCGGCCGGAGCGGCCGGGGGTTTCGGCATGTCATGCCAAGGACGCGCGAGGCGGGCATGCTGGGGCTACTGGTGGGTACAAGGCTTTCACCGGCGTGGGAGCAATGGTGATCGCGATGGGTCTCTCTGGAAGGGAACGCCGCCTCCTCGCTGAGATCGAGCAGGGCCTCGAACGGGACGACCCCGAGCTGGCCCGGCGCGTGGCGGCGATCAACAGGATCGAGTCCGACGGAATCGACTATCCGCATGCCTGCGGTGACCGGCTACGAGTGTGGGCGCTGACCCATGTCTGGATCATCTTCGGGGTGGCCGCCGCCGTGATCCTGCTGCTCCTGCTGGCCGTGCTCACCACCTGACGGCCGGGCGCGGCGGCGTCTGAGCACCGCCAGGTCCACGGCGGCCACCACGGCCACCGCGGCGGCGATGGCGGCCTCCCAGACCCACACCTGCTGTCCCGTGGACATCGCGCGGGTCACGAAGAAGACCGCCGCGACCACGGCGACCACCAGGGCGATCCACGACAGGATGCGCCTGGCGCGCAGCGGACTGCGCGCGGTCACCGGCTCGGAGCCCTCGCGGTCACGCAGCCACATGCCGCTCTCCTCTCAGGCCAGGCACCGCAGCGCGGCGGCGACCCGCGGGTCGAGCCCGTCGGTCGGCAGCCGCCCCACGGTCGCCTCCACGAACTCCGGGTACGACAGCGACGCGCTGCCCTGGTCGACGCTCACCCAGATCTGCTCGGCCGTCTGCTCCACCTGCGCCTTCGAGTCCTGCTCGGCCAGCACGAACCGCCCGACGGCCACCCGCCAGAACGTCCGGTGGTCGATCTCCTCCTGCGAGACCGGCGCGCCGACGTCATCGGCGTGGGTGGCGTACTCGGAGTCGTAGTGGAAGGTCTGCAACCCCACCGGGTACGGGCCCGCCATCGTGTCGATCGTCGCGTCGCGGCCGAGTGCCCGCATGCGTTCGCGCGTCTCGCCGTTCTTGGTGCGCCACTCCTGGAGCACCGTCTCGACGGGCACGTCACGACGCTGCCGTACGGACCACTCGTTGAAGTCGTTGAACCCGGTCACCCCCTCGGCGGCCACCCGGGTCAGCAGCTCCTGCACGGTGCCGTCGAGGCAGGCGTGGTTGTACGCCTCCTCACCCGCCAGGTGGGCGAGCACGTCCCGGACCGACCACCCGGCACAGCGGGACGGACGCGCCCAGCCCGCCTCGTCGAGCCCGTCGAAGAACCGGTCGAGCCGGGCCGCCTCGGTGTCGAAGATGTCGAACGGGTCGAACTCTCGGAGCAGCTCCTCAGCCATACACCGGACGTACCCCTCACGCCTCGACTTTCACGGCCAGGGAGCCCAGAGCCGACCTGGCCTGCTCGTACTCGGCGCGGCAGGAGGGGGCGCGCTCGGCCGGAACCCAGCCGCCCTTGGCGATGCGGGCGTACTTCACGGGGTCGGCGCCGTACAGGAGGCAGGCGAAGGTGGCGGACGCGGCCGTCCCCGACAGGTGGTCCGCGTCGGTGTGGGCGGCCAGCAGGTGGCGGGCCTCGGCGGCGGCCACCACGTGCCCGCCGTCGCGCGCGGCGAGCGTCAGCGCGGCGAACCGGTCGGCCTGCTGCTCGTCGGCGGGCAGGCCGTTGAGCGCGGCCAGGGCGTGGCCGAGCTGGTGGTGGTAGACGGCGGCCAGCGCGCCGTCCACGCGGCCGGCGGTGGTGCGCCGGTCGGCCTCCTCGGTCTCGGAGATGCCGGTGAGCGTCCGGTCGATCTTGTTGACCAGGGAGTAGCAGATCGTGATCCGCCGCTTGCCGCCGTCCCAGCGGGCGCGGGGGGCGTCGCAGCCGCGGGCCACGACCTGGACCCCGCCGAGCCGGGGCCGCAGCGCGCCGCTGTCCTTCAGGAGCTTCCTGGCGTGTTGCTCGCGGGCCGTGCCGGCGGGTTCGTAACGCACCGAAGGCGCCGCCCCCAGCGTGCTCGTCAGGCTCAGGACGAGGGCGATCAGGGGGTTGGGCATATAAGGGCTCCTGTCGGATCGACGCGCTGTCCGTGAGGCGGCGTGCCGCCTCCTTTGCAAATGGGACAGTCCATGCGGCGATCCGGTGATCGATAAACCCCGGTGCGGGTAAAGGAATCCGGAAAAGCCGAAGGCCCGGCTCCCACCAGGGGAACCGGGCCTCAGACGATCAATTACCGGTGGTGCCAGGAACGGTAGACCTTGACGTAGTCGCGACGGCTCTCGGAGCCGTTGAGCTCGTCGTTGCCCTCGTAGACGGCCTTGAACGTGCCGCTCTTCCAGGCGCGGGTCTTGGCGGAGAACTTGCCGCCCCACTTGGTCGTGGTGGAGGCGACCCACTTCCAGCCGCTGGAGCCGTCGGCGCGGTAGTAGACGCTGACCTTCTCGCCGCGCAGGCCCTCCCAGCCTTCGTCATCGACCTGAAGGCGACCGGAGAAGTAGATCGAGCGGCCCTGACGGACCTTGTAGGGGTCGGCCGTGAAGCGCGAGACGCGGGTGTCGGCCTTGCCCTTCTGGATCTCGACGTTGAAGAACGCGGAGTCGGTGGCGACCTGCTTGTTGTCCTTGTCGAAGGCCACAGCGGTGGCCTTCCACTTGCCGGCGAAGTCGCCCTCGTTGAACGGGACGGCGAAGCGCCAGCCCTGAAGGTCCTTGACGTCCTTGGCGCGGAAGGTGCGGACGTCGCCCTCCGGCGCCACGCTCAGCGTGACCTTCTGGACGTCGGAGCTGGCCCCGATGTCGAAGTACGCGGTGGTCTCGCTGCCGGCCTTCACCACGACCGGGTTGGGGGTGATGTCACGGATCTTGAGCTCCGTGGCGTGCTTGGTCGCGGTGGCGGAGGCGGCGCCCGCGCCGGAAACCAACATGGCCCCGCCGACGAAGGCGGTGATGATTCCTACTGCGATCTTTCTCATGAGGGTGCTGATTCCTCTCCCCGTATCGACTCGAAGCCGGCACCGGGGCGCGCCGGCTTCCTCTACTACTTTGAGGCACGAGTTGGGAAAAAGGTTCGCTAAAGATACAGAAAATATTTGATCACGGTCCTAACCAGGACCTATGCAAAAAAATCATTCAGCACTGCCGTGACCAACTACAGTCTGGCCCATGACAGACGTCTACGCGCTGGGCGAGCCGCTCGGCGTCGTCTCCAGCGGCCGGGTGCGGCACGAGAACGATGCCAGGCTGGACGTCTGCGGTCCCGAGTTCACCCTGGTCATCGCCCTGTCCAGGCTGGGTCACCGCTGCGCGTACGCCGGCCGGGTGGGGGACGACGAGCTGGGCGCCAGGGCGCTGACCGTGCTCAAGGGCGAGGGCGTGGACGTCGGGGACGTGCGGGTGGTCGAAGGGGCGCGTACCGGGATGGTGCTCAGGGAGGTGCGCGTCGGCCGCGAGCCGGTGACGGCCCAGTACCGCACCCGTTCGGCCGGGTCGCGGCTGTCGCCGGGCAACGTGCCGGTGGACCGGGTGGGCGCGGCGAAGATGCTGCACGTGACCGGCGTCACGGCGGCCCTGGGCATGGACGCGCTCGACGCCGTGCACGCCGCCATGAGCGCGGCGCGGACGGCCGGCGTCATGATCTCCTTCTCCGTCGACTACGTGCCCGAGCTGTGGCCCTCCGTCCGGGAGGCCGAGGAGGTGCTCGGCGAGCTGGCCTGCCGCTCCCACCTGCTCTTCCTCGCCCAGGACGAGCTGGACCTGGTCAAACCCGCCCTCACCCCCGAGCGCGAGGTCGTCGTCAACCGGGGTGCGAAGGGCGCCAGCGTGCGCGCCGACCGCATGCGTTACGACGTGACCGTCCCGCAGGTTCCCGTGGTGGACATGGCGGGCTCGGGCGAGGCGTTCGCGGCCGGCTACATCAGCGCCGCGCTCGACGGTCTGACCCCGCAGGAGCGGTTGCAGCGAGGCGCGCTGCTGGGCGCGGCGGCGATGACGAGCGTGAGCGACTGGCAGGGTTTGCCGACCAGGGCGGAGCTGTGACGCAGAATTTCGCAACGGCTTGACGTGATTGCGCAAACATTTGACGGGCAATTGTCGTGCGGCACCCCGCATTTCGTCCGGCCGATACGCCGAAATTGCCGGGAAGGCCGTCCTGGGCGGGAGTGGGATCGCCGGGCGCGGGCTACGTAAGTGATCGCAAGCGCTTGCGTGGGAGGCCGTATAGTTTGCCCATGACGCGACGACTCGCAGAGGTTGCGAAGAAGGTCGGGGTGAGCGAGGCGACGGTCAGCCGCGTGCTCAACGGCAAGCCGGGTGTGTCCGACGCCACGCGCGAGGCCGTGCTGACCGCGCTCGACGTGCTCGGCTACGAGCGTCCCACCCAGTTGCGCGGCGACCGGGCCCGCCTGGTCGGCCTGGTGCTCCCCGAGCTGCAGAACCCGATCTTCCCCGCCTTCGCGGAGGTCGTCGGCGGCGCCCTGGCCCAGCAGGGCTTCACCTCGGTGCTGTGCACCCGCACGGTCGGCGGCGTCTCCGAGGCCGACTACGTCGACCTGTTGCTCCAGCAGCAGGTCAGCGGCGTGGTCTTCGCCGGCGGCCTCTACGCCCAGGCCGACGCCTCGCACGACCACTACGAGCTGCTGCACGAGCGCAAGCTGCCGACCGTCCTGGTCAACGCGGCCGTCGAGCGGCTGGACTTCCCGCAGGTCTCCTGCGACGACGTGGTGGCCGCCGAGATGGCCCTGTCCCACCTGCGCGCGCTCGGCCACGAACGCGTCGGCATGGTGCTCGGCCCGAAGGACCACATGCCCTCCCGGCGCAAGCTGGAGACGTTCGAGGCCGGGGGCGGCGATCCACGACTCGTCGAGCACACGATGTTCTCCCTGGAAGGCGGGCACGCGGCCGCGGCCCGGCTGGTCAGGCAGGGGGTGACCGGCGTGATCTGCGCCAGCGACCTGCTCGCGCTCGGCACCGTCCGGGCGGCCAGGCGGGCCGGGCTCACCGTGCCGGGGGACGTCTCGGTCATCGGCTTCGACGACTCGGCGCTGATGAACTGCACCGAGCCGCCGCTGACCACGGTCCGCCAGCCGATCGACGCGATGGGCCGGGCCGCCGTCGACCTGCTGGTGGCCCAGATCGACAAGGCGGTCGTGCCCGCCGACGAGCTGCTGTTCGAGCCGGAGCTGGTGGTCAGGGCCTCGACGGCGCGGGCGCGCGGCTGACCGCTCCCGCGCTAGGCATCTGCCCCGGATGTCGTTGTCTGCGGCGTCGGCCTCCATTAGGTTCGGGCAAATGTGGATCGAGCGGGCCCAGGAGCTCTACGAACGTGGGATCTACGCCGGGGACGACGCGGCGCTCGCGACGTCCGGCCGCGAGCTGGACGCGGTCGAGGCGGCGTTGTACCTGGCCAGAGGCCGGGTCCTGCACGGGCGCGTGCTGCAAGGGGATGAGGCGGACCCGCGCGAGCTGCCGCTGTTCCAGCGGGCCACGACCCTGTTCAGGGCGCTCGGCGACCGGCGCGGGGAGGGCGAGGCGGCGTTCTGGGAGGGCTGTTTCCACCAGGTCGTCGAAGGCGACCTCGACCGGGCCGTTCCCCTGTTCGAGCGCGCCGGGGAGCTGGCCGCGGAGACGGGCGACCTCGCCACGCTCGCGGAGGTGCTCAGGCACCAGGGGATCGTCGCCCACCGGGCCGGGCGGCTCGACGAGGCGCGCGAGAGGCTGACGGAGTCGTCGCGGCTGCGGCGGGAGCTCGGGCATCCGGCGGGGGTCGCGTCCAACCAGGTCGGGCTGATCCGCATCGCCGTCGCCCAGGGACGTCACGCCGAGGCGCTGGCGCTGGCCGACGAGGCCCGCGCGCTGGCCGAGTCGTGCGGCGCCGGCCGCATCGCCGCCCACGTCGAGGAGGCCCGCGCCATCATCCCCGCCTGACCACGCCCGGACCCGCCCAGGCCCCGCGGAGGGCGTGGTGCCGGTCAGCGGGTGCGGCGGGTGGGGTCGCGCAGCCATCCGTCGAGGGTGGCGCGGGCGGCGGCCCGCTCCTCGGGGAAGCGCAGCGCCCTGACCAGCGTCCACAGGACGGCCTGCAAGGTCCGCGCCTCCGTGAACACCGCCAGGGCCGGATCGTCGGGATCGGCGCCGTAGGCCCGCACGGCGGCGCGCCCGTCGAGCCGGACGGTCCTCAGCAGGCAGGCCAGGTCCCAGCCCACGGGCGCGGACATGGTCTCCTCGAAGTCGTTCCACAGCAGGCCGCCGGGCGTGACCAGCAGGTTGCCCGGATGCGCGTCGCCGTGCACGGCCTGACCGCCGTCGGGCAGCCGGGCGGCCAGCCCGTCGCGGGCCTCGGCGAGCCGGGCCAGCACGTCCGGCTCCAGCTCGCCGGAGAGCAGCCCGAGCAGGTGCCGGGGCTCGTCGAGGACGGGCCCGAGGCGCGGCAGCGCGCCTGGAAAGCCGCGCAGCTCCTCGTGCAGCTCGCGCAGCGCCCGCCCGAACGCCTCGGGCGTCACCGGAGACCCGTCGTGCTCGGCGTGTTCGGCGTGTTCGGCGTGTTCGACGTGTTCGACGTGTTCGACGTACTGCCAGTACGACACCGGCGTCCCGCCGTGCTCGTGCACCCGCGCGGGCAGCAGGTCGCTCGGCGGCACGACCGGCGCCCCCCGCCCGTGCAGGAACGACACGACCGCCAGCTCCCGCCGCATCGCCTCCTCGGGCCGGAGCCGGGCCAGGGCGGTGACCGTGGGCACCCGCGCCACGACCGGCGCCGGCCGCAGGTGGATCCTGAGGTTGTAGGAGTCCGTCAGCACGACGGGCTCGCGCACCGTGATGCCGTGCTCCTCGGCCACCGCGACGGCGGCGGCCACGGCCTCGCCCGCGGAGATCGCCCGCGCGCCCCCGGTACGCTCAGGCCGACTCACGGACCACCAGCTCGGTCGGCAGGATCACCGGTTCCCGCGAGCCGCCCTCGAAGAGGCCGAGCAGCAGCCGGACCATGGCCGCCGCCTGCTCGGCGATCGGATGCCGCAGCGTGGTCAGCGGCGGCTCGGTGTACTTGGCCGCCTCGATGTCGTCGAACCCCACCACCGCCACGTCGTCGGGCACCCGCCGCCCGGCCTGGCGCAACGCCTGGAGCGCACCGACGGCCATCAGGTCGTTGCCCACGAACACGGCGTCGAGCGCGGGGTCGTCGCCGAGGAGCTGGCGCATCGCGATCGCGCCCGACTCCCTGGTGAAGTCGCCCACGGCCACGATCGAGCGGCGGTCGGAGTCGCGCAGCACGTTGCGGTAGCCGGTCAGGCGGTCCTGGCCGGCGATCATGTCCTGCGGGCCGGCGATCGTGGCGATCCTGCGCCGCCCGGACTCGACCAGGTGCCGCACCCCTGCCTCGGCCCCGCCCACGTTGTCGTTGTCGACGAACGGGATGTCCACCGGCACGGCCGGCCGCCCGTACGAGACCACGGGGACGCGCAGCCGCGACAACGCGGACGGCAGCGGGTCGGCGCCGTGCATGGAGATCAGCATGACGCCGTCGACGTGGCCGCCCGAGATGTACCGCTCCACCCGGGCGTGGCTCTTGGGCGAGGAGGCCAGCATCAGCACGACCTGCTTGTTGACCGCCTCCAGCTCGTAGCTGGCCGACCTGATCGCCGTGGAGAACATCGGGTCCTCGGAGAAGACCCGGGTGCCCGGCTCGCTGACGACCAGGGCGATCGAGTCGGTGCGCTGGGTGACCAGGCTGCGCGCCGCCGAGTTGGGGATGTAGCCCAGCTCGTCGATCGCGCGCTGCACGGCGTCGCGGATGTGCGGCGCGACGGTCGTCTGGTTGTTGACGACCCTGGAGGCGGTCGCGCGGGAGACGCCCGCGCGGGCGGCGACCGCCTCCAGCGTCGGGCGTCTCATGACTGCACCAAGAGGGAGAGCACGGAAAAAATCTACAGGCCGTTCCTGCTGATCACGTCGCGGTACCACAGGGCGCTGTCCTTGGGCACCCGGGTCTGCGTCGCGTAGTCCACGTGCACGATGCCGAACCTGCGCCGGTAGCCCTCGGCCCACTCGAAGTTGTCGAGCAACGACCACACCAGGTAACCGCGCAGGTCGGCGCCCGCCTCGACGGCCCGGTGCACCTCGCGCAGATGCCCGTCCAGGTACGCCACGCGCTCGTCGTCGTGCACCCGCCCGTCCTCGACGCGGTCGTCGAAGGCCGCGCCGTTCTCGGTGACCATGAGCCCGACCTGCGGATAGTCCTTCGAGAGCCGGACGAGCAGCCGGGACAGGCCGTCGGGCACGATCGGCCAGCCCATCGCGGTGACCGGCGCGTCCGCCGTCGTGAAGCGCACGTCCTCCGAGCCCGGCCAGGCGGCGTCGGCGGGCAGCCCCGGGCCCGACTCGACCACGCACGGGTTGTAGTAGTTGACGCCGACCAGGTCGATCGGCGCGTTGATCAGCTCCAGGTCGCCGTCCTGGACGTGCGCGGTCCCGCCGTTGCGCGCCGCCGCCGCGAGGACCTCCTCCGGGTACGTGCCGTACACCGCCGGGTCGAGGAACTGCCTGGTCAGCAGCGCGTGGACGCGTTCTGCGGCGGCCGCGTCCGCCTCGCCGGCGACCGCCGCGGGGTCGTTGACCTGGGCCGGCGTGAGCACCGGCGCTGAGTTGACCACGAGCATGATGCTGCGCGCCCCGGCCGCCCGCAGCCGGCGCGCCGCCAGGCCGTGGCCGAGCATGAGGTGGTGGGCGGCGCGCATGGCCTCGCCGGGGTCGCGGCGGCCGGGGGCGTGGACGCCGTTGCCGTAGCCGAGGAAGGCCGACACCCAGGGCTCGTTGAGCGTCGTCCAGTGGGTCACCCGGTCGCCGAGCCGGTCGTGCACGGCCTGGGCGTAGTCGGCGAAGCGGTAGGCCGTGTCGCGGTCCGTCCAGCCGCCGTGGGCTTCGAGGGCTTGGGGGAGGTCCCAGTGGTAGAGGGTGACATAAGGCGAAATTTCGGCGGCTAGTAGTTCATCTACGAGTTTGTCGTAGAAGGCCAGGCCGCGCGGGTTGATCGGCCCCCTGCCGTCCGGCTGGACGCGCGGCCAGGCCACCGAGAACCGGTAGGCCCGCAGCCGCAGCTCGCGCATCAGCGCGACGTCGTCCTTGTACCGGTGGTAGTGGTCGCAGGCCATGTCGCCGGTGTCGTCGTCGGCCACTTTCCCGGGGGTGTGGGAGAAGGTGTCCCAGATCGACTGGCCCCGCCCGTCCTCCTTGACCGCCCCCTCGATCTGGTAGGACGCCGTGGCGGCTCCCCAGACGAATTCCTCGGGAAACTTCATCCCTTAACAGCTCCTTGCATGATTCCACCGATGATTTGCCTGCCGAACAGGGCGAAGACCGCCACGAGCGGCAGGACGCCGACCGCCGTGCCCGCCAGGCCCAGCACGTAGTCGTTGACGTATCCGCTGGCCAGCGTGGACAGGGCCACCTGGACGGTGGGGTTGTCCGGGTTCAGCACGACCAGCGGCCAGAAGTAGTCGTTCCAGGCCGACATGAACGTCAGCATGCCCAGCACGGCCGCCGCCGGCCGCGCGGCGGGCAGCACGACGTGCCAGAACAGGCCCCACGTCGTGCAGCCGTCCACCCGCCCGGCCTCCAGCAGCTCGTCGGGCAGCGCCCGGGTGAGGTACTGGGTCATGAAGAACACCCCGAACGCGTTGACCAGCGCCGGCACGATCAGCGCGTAGTCCGTGCCGGTCCACTCCAGCTTCACCATGAGCAGGTAGAGCGGGATGATGCCGAGCTGGGCCGGGACCATCATGGTGGCCACGGTGATCACCAGCATGGCGTTCCTGCCCCGGAACCGCAGCTTGGCGAAGGCGAACCCGGCCAGCGTCGAGAAGAACATCACCGCGACCGCGATCGAGCCCGCCACGATGACCGAGTTCAGCAGCGCCAGCCCGAAGGGCACGGTGTCGAACACGCGGGAGACGTTGGCCAGGAAGTTCCCGCCGGGCAGCAGCGGCGGCGGTACCTCGGCCAGCGCCGAGTTGTGCCGCGAGGCCACCACCACGCTGTAGTAGAGCGGGAAGGCGGAGAAGAAGGCGACCGCGATGAGGGTCAGGTAGCGCAGTCTCATGTCGTGCCGCCCTTCACCCGGCGGCTGATCAGGAAGTTGATCCCGGCGACGGCCACCACGACCAGGAACATCAGCCAGGACGCCGCCGAGGCGTACCCGAAGTCGAACTTGGTGAAGCCCTGCTCGTAGACGAACAGCGCGAGCGTCTGGTACTGGCGGTCCGGGCCGCCGCTGGCCGCGCCGCCGCCCGCGCCGCTGCTCTGGCCGAACAGCAGCGGCTCGGCGATGATCTGCATCGCGCCGATCGTGGAGACGATGACGACGAAGATGATCGTGGGCCGGATCATCGGGATGGTGATCCGGCGGAGCTGGGTGAAGCTGCTCGCGCCGTCGAGGGTGGCGGCCTCGTACAGCTCGCGCGGCACGGCCTGCATGGCGGCCAGGAAGATGAGCGCGTTGTAGCCGGTCCAGCGCCACATGATCATCACGGAGAGCGCGATGTGCGAGGTCGCGGTGCCGGCCGCCCAGTCGATGTTCCCGATGCCGAACCACGACAGCACCCAGTTGATCAGCCCGAAGTCGCGGCCGAAGAGCTGGCTGAAGATCACCACCACGGCCACCACGCTGGTGACGTTGGGCAGCAGCATCGAGATGCGCAGCAGCGTCTGGAAGCGCAGCCGCCGGTTCAGCAGATGGGCCAGCCAGACGGCCAGCAGGAGCTGCGGCACGGTGGACAGCACGCCGATGGACAGCGTGTTGAACGTGGCGTTCCAGAAGTAGCCGTCGGCCAGCAGCGTCTGGAAGTTCTTCGCGCCGACGAACGTGTGCTCCTCCGACAGCAGGGTCCAGTCGTGCAGGCTGACCCAGGCCGTGTAGATGAGCGGGAACAGCCCGAAGGCGCAGAACAGCAGGAAGAAGGGGGCGACGTAGGCGTACGGCGACACCCTCACGTCGAGGGTGTGCCGGACGCTACGCCGCCGGCGCCGGGTCGGCACCGACAGCGGGAGCGTGCTCATCTGATCTTCTGGACGTCCTGGAGAACCTGCGCCCACGCCTCTTCCGGCGTCTGCTTGCCCTGCTCGACCCGGCCGAGCCCGTTACCGATCGCCACCCGGACGTCGGCCTCCTTCGGGCCGAGGTGCTGCGGCTTGAGCGCCTTGGCGGCGTCGGAGTAGATCTTGCCGATGGGGGCGTCGCCGAAGAACGGCTTGGTGAAGTTCTGGATCGAGGGGTCGTCGTACAGCGCCGGGATCGACGGGAACGTGCCCTCCTCCTTGAACACCTTGGCCTGGTTCTCCTTGGAGGTCAGGAAGTCGATCAGCTCGGCCGCCTCCTTCGGGTGCTTGCTCTGCTTGGGCACCATCAGGTGGGAGCCGCCGCTGTTGCCCGAACCGCCCGGCACGGTCGCGATGTCCCACTTCCCGGAGGCGTCCTTGGCCTGCTCCTGGATGAACCCGGTCATCCAGGCCGGACAGATGATCGTGGCGAACGAGCCCTTGGCGAAACCGGTGTTCCACGGCGGGGTGAAGGCGGCCAGCTTGGCGGTCAGGCCTTCCTGGGTGAGCTGGTTGGACAGGTCCCACGCCTTCTTCACGTCGGGGTTGCTGTCCACGATGATCTTGTCCTGGGCGTCGTACAGGCCGACGGGGGCCTGGTTGACCATCGCGCGGAAGATCTCGCCGGGGGAGTCGACGAACTTGGCGTCGGCGACCTTCGCGGCGCCGAACTTCTTGCCGGTCTCGATGTACTGCTCCCAGGTGGGCCAGAGAGCGCTCACTTCGGTTCGTCCGCTCGGCAGCCCGGCCTTCTTGAACAGGTCCTTGCGGTAGCACATGGCCAGGCCGCCGACGTCGGTGCCGAGGCCGAGGAGCTGCTGCCCGTCCTTGCTGAGGCCCTGTTGCCACTTCCAGTCGAGGTAGTCGCCCTGGCGCTTGTCGAGCCCGTACTGCTTGAGGTCGACGAACTTGCCGGGCTGGGAGGTGAACGTGCTGATGTAGCCCACCTCGACGGCCTCGACGTCACCCGCGCCGGCGTTCGTGGCCAGGCGCTTGACCAGGTTGTTGTGGTGGTCGTTGAACTGGGTGACGGCCTCCACGACCTCGATGTTCGGGTGGGTCTTCTTGTATTCCTCGTAGAGCGGTTTGAAGCCGAAGTCCCCGAAGAGGCCGACGGACAGCTTGATCTTCTCGCCGGGCTTGGCGCTCGCCTCCGTGGCGGGGCTTCCGCCGCCGCTGCCGCAGGCCGTCGCCAGCGCGAGCAGGGACGCGGTGAGCACGGGCACGGCGAGCCGCCGGATACGAGGGGTCATGGAAACCCTCCTGGGTAGAACGGGGGATGTGAGAGAGCGCTCTCTCGCCAGATTCGCGGCCTCTGTGCCGCCCTGTCAACGGGGTCTGCATAACGATCGGCGTTACCAGGAGAGCGCGTTCAGGGCAGCCTGGAGGTGTGGGGTAGGGTGCTGCAACGTCTCCGACCGGACCGAGGAGCAGCCCGCCTTGACGAGCGACCTTCCGCCCGAGACCCTGCCGGTCCCGCTCCCGGGCGCGACCGTCACGCCCGTCGTCAACCGGCTCGACGACGAGCACGACGCGGTCACGTTCCGGTGGCACGGCCCCGCCGGCGAGGTGCGCGTCCTGGCCGGCAGGCTGCGTCCCGACGGCGCCGACGCCCTGCTGGAGCTCGGGCCGGACCTGTGGAGCCGCACCTTCCGCGTGCGGCGCGGCTGGCGCGCCTCCTACCACCTCCAGGTGGACGGCGCGCAGGTCGCCGACCCGCTCAACCCCCGCCGGTGGCGCGGCTTCTCGATCGCCGAGACGACCCCGTCGTCACCGTGGCTGGTCCCCGGCCGGCGCCGTCACGAGCTCGTCCGCGAGCCCGCCGGGTTCCGGTACGAGCCCGCGCTCCCGCCGGTCGCCTCGCTGGTCGCGCTCGACGGCGAGGAGTGGACCGAGGACCTGCCCGTCGTCCTCGACAACCTCATCGCGGCCGGCCGCATCCCGCCGGTCCGGGCCTGGCTGGTCGAGTCGGGCCCCGACCGCGTGGCCCGGCTCACCTGCGACCCCGGCTTCGTGGACGCGCTGCCCCACGACGGCTTCACCGTGATCGCCGGTCAGAGCCTCGGCGGGCTCACCGCCGTCTACGCCGCCCACCGGCATCCCGGCAGGTTCGCCGCGGCGGTGTCGCAGTCGGGCTCCTTCTGGTGGCCGGACGGCCCCGAGCCCGAATGGCTGACGGGCGAGCTGGCCAGGGGCCCGGTGCCGCGCGTGCACCTCCAGCTCGGCAGCCTGGAGGACGACGCCATGCACGGCCCGACCGAACGGCTGCGAGCCGTCCTCGGCGCGGCGGCGGACTACCGGGAGTTCGCGGGCGGTCACGACCGCTACTGCTGGCGCGACCGCCTGGGGGACGCCTTGATCGCCGCCTTCGCCGGATTCCGGGGCCCTACGACCGGGGGCTGAGCACGCGGCCCACCATGCGGGCGTACATGCGGCCGGGGCTCGGCGCCTCGGTCAGGAAGCCGGGCAGCATCGGCAGCCCGACGGCGAAGGGGGCCAGCCGCTCGTACAGCTCGTCGGCGTCGGCGGGACGGTTCTCCGGCTGCTTCTCCAGCAGCTCGGCCAGGAGCGCGCCCAGCTTGTCGGGAAGGCCGGGGATGGCCGGCGGACGCTCCTTGACCTGCTGCTCGAACACCACGTAGTCGGTCGGCCCGGTGAACAGCTGCCGCCCGGTCAGCATCTCGTGCAGGACGCAGCCGAGCGAGTACAGGTCGCTGCGCGGCTCGGCCACACCGTGCTGGATCTGCTCGGGAGCCATGTACGCCGGCGTGCCGAGGATCTGGCCGATCCGGGTGAACGTGGTGACGTCGGCGTCCCGCAGCAGCGCGAGCCCGAAGTCGAGCACCTTGACGCTGCCGTCGGGGCAGAGCATGAGGTTGGTCGGCTTGAGGTCGCGGTGGCAGATCGCCAGGGCGTGGGCCGCCGACAGCACCGCGCACGCCTGGGCCGCGATGGCCGCCGCCCATGGCACCGGCAGCGGGCCGTGCTCGCTGACCACGTCGGCCACCGTGACGCCCTCGATGAACTGCATGACCTGGTAGAGCCGCTGCTCGTGGGTGCCGAAGTCGTACAGCACGGGCGCGCCCGGATGCTCCAGCCTGGCCAGGATGCGCGCCTCGCGGATGAACCGGCGTTCCAGCTCGTGGTCGGGGCCGCTCGGCAGCCTGAGCAGCTTCACCGCGACCCTGCGATCGAGGTGGCGGTCGTGGCCCGCGTAGACCGCGCCCATCCCGCCCTGCCCGAGGGGGAGGTCGTCGAGCTCATAGCGGTCGCCGATGACCATTCGCCCCTCCACGCAGCCTTTCGGGAAAAACTACACCGTCAGGACTGCGGGTGCAGATGGCCGTCGGCCAGCCCGTCGAGGCCGAGCCTGATCAGGGTACGGCCCAGCGTCGAGGTCTCGCGCAGCGCGTCCTCCAGCACGGCCAGTTGCCTGAACGCCTCCCCGTACGCCTTCTGCTCCTTCAGCGACAGCCTGGGCACGCGGGTGCGGCGCACGTCGAACCTGCTGGAGCCGGTGGTCACCCGGCCGCCCGCGGCCCGCAGGAACCCGGCCAGGAAGTCGGGATCGAGCCTGCGCGCGTCGACCCGGTAGAGGGTCAGGTGGGGGCCTAGCACCGCGCCGCCGTCGGCGATCACCCGCACCCCCGAGTAGGAGGCCACCACGTCGCCGGGACGGATCACGATCAGGCCCGGCTGCATGCCGGTCAGGCCGGAGGGCGCGCCGCCGGTCAGCACGTCGTCGGCCGTGAGCACGGCCACGTCGCCGCCGTCGGCGGCCATCTTGGGCGGCGCCTGCGACGTGCTCACCAGCCCCTCCTTGATCAGGTCGCCCAGCGTCGTGGACGGCTGGTCGAGCGGCTGGTCGAGCACCTTCAGGTCGGGCGGGACGGCGGCGGCGGCGAGGAAGCGGTCGCGCGCCTGCGCGAAGGCCCGGCCCACGTCGTCGCGGCGCTGGTGGCGGGCCGGGGTCATGTCGACCTCGTCGGCCAGCAGGTCGATGATCCGCACGGTCTGGTCGGAGCGGTCGTCGAGGTAGGCCAGCCAGGCGGGCTCGACCGGCGACAGGTCGGCCGTCGCGTCGAGGATGAGCACCTCCGACGGCGGCCGCTCGCCCGCCCTCGGCCGGCGCAGCAGCCACAGGTCGGAGCCCGGCAGCGCCACCACCGCGCGCAACGCTCCGGCGCGCAGCAGGTTGGCCCTGATCCGGCGGCCCGCCTTGCGGCTCGCGGCGGCCGGCGGCATGAGCACCGCGACCAGGCCGCCGGGCCTGACGTGGGTGAGGCAGTGCTGGACCCAGGCCAGCTCGGGCTCGCCGCGCGGCGGCAGGCCGTGCTCCCAGCGCGGGTCGCCGGTCAGCTCCTCGTAACCCCAGGCCCGCTCGTTGAACGGCGGATCGCACACCACGGCGTCGGCCTTGAGCTCGGGGAAGCCGTCCAGCCGCATGGAGTCGCCGGCCACGATGTCGGCCTGGATGCCGCGCAGCCGCAGGCGGGCCGCGGTGATGGCGGCCGAGGTCTCGCTGAGCTCCTGCCCGAGGACGCGGGCGGGGCCGCCCCGGCCCGCGGGCGGGTCGCCGTCGGCGGGCGCGGGGTCGCCGGGAACGGCTTCGGCGCGTTCCGGCACGGCGGACGGCGGCAGGAGCAGGGTGCCGACCCCGCAGGCGGGATCGAGGACGGTGGCGCCGTCGGCCCGGACGAGCCGCAGCATCAGCTCGGCCACGTCGTCACGGGTGACCGAGAGCTGGCGGGAGTGGGCCTCCAGGTAACGCTCGCAGAGGAACTCGTAGGCCGTCAGCGGGTCGTGCCGCTCGGCCAGCTCCGTCACGAGCCCGGCCAGCTCGGGCTCCAGCTCGCTCTCTCCGCTGGTCAGCAACGTTCCAGCCTGGGCGACCAGATGGCCCAGCCGCAGATCGCCGGCGGCTTTCAGGCGTTGCCACACCCGATCTGCCAGCGAGACCTGGTAGGACTTCCCATAGCGGCGCAGCCAGGACTCGACCTGCCGCAGCGAGAACAGCGGCTGGTTCGCGGTTCCGCCGATCGGTTGGGGGAAGTCGTCGTGGCGGCGGCGCCAGTTGCTCACCGCGGCACGCCCGACACCGGCGAGCCGGGCGATGTCCCCGGCGTTCACGGTCGGGTCGTGGCTCATGAAACCCACAGTAGTTCACAAGAGTCTTCAGCGCATCTGCTTGTGAAGTCTTTCAACCAATGATTTACTGCTGGGTATGAAGCACAACATCCGCTATGCCGCCGGATCAGACGTGGGCCGCCGCAGGGAGCAGAACGAGGACTCCGGCTATGCGAGTGGCCGGTTGCTCGTGGTTGCCGACGGCATGGGCGGGCACGCGGCCGGCGAGCTGGCGAGCTCGGCGGCGATCGCCGTCATGCGCGAGCTGGATGCCACGCTTCCCGAGACCGGCTCCGATCTGGAGGCGGCCCTGGAGGGCGCCGTGCACGAGGCGGCCCGCAGGCTGGTCGAGCTGGCCGACATCGACCCGGCCCGCCGGGGGATGGGAACCACGGTCACCGCCCTGCTGTGGGACGGCTACCGGTTCGCCCTTGCTCATCTCGGTGACTCCCGCGGATACCTGCTTCGTGATGGCGCGCTCTATCAGATGACCAAGGATCACACACTTGTGCAGTCGATGGTGGATGAAGGGCGGATAACGGAGGATCAGGCCGCCGTACATCCCCGGCGGTCCATGGTGCTGCGCGTCCTGGGCAGCGAGGGCAGGGCCGAGCCGGACATGGCGCTGCGCGAGGCCGAGCCTGATGATCGCTACCTCCTCTGCTCCGACGGGCTCACGACCGTGCTCGGGCCCGAGGTCCTGCACGAGGTGCTGACCACGGTGGCAGACCCGGCGGCCGCCGTCCAGCGGCTCATCGACCTGGCGAACGAGGGCGGCTCGCCCGACAACGTCACCGTGATCGTGGCCGACGTGGTGGCGCCGGGCGCGGGTGAGGTGAGCGTCTACCGCGTGGGTGCGGGGGCCTGACGGGCGATATCGCCCGTCACAGCAGTCACATGCGTCCCAATGCCGAAATTTGGGCCCATTGATAGACACTTTCTGAATGATTCGAGCAAATTCGCGATGGCGCTACTACAGTCCATCGTGATTTGTCGGTTTTTCGGGGAGGAGTCACCCTGGACCCGATCGCGGACGCGCTGCTGAAGCAGGTACGGCAGGAAGTCGGCTACAAGGAGAAGAGCGGCCAGAGCACCAAGTTCGGCCAGTGGTACGCGGATCGCGTCCAGGACACCCAATACCGCAACGCCCCCTGGTGTGACATGTTCATCGCCTGGGCAGCCGACAGAACCGGCCTCAGTCCGTACGTCGGGCAGTTCGCCTGGACGCCGTCCCACGCGGCCTGGTTCATCAAGCAGAAGGCCTGGGCGCAGCGGCCCGAGCCCGGCGCTCTGGTCTTCTACGACTGGAGCGGCGGCAAGAGCTACAAGGGCGTCGACCACGTCGGGATCGTGGAACGGGTCGAGGGCAAGAAGATCCACACCATCGAGGCCAACGTCGACCGTGTCTGGCTCAAGCGCAAGGTCAGGGACACCGACAAGGTCGTCGGCTACGGGCTTCCCCGGCTGGTCAAGGCCGGTGCCGACCAGGCGGCCGAGATCCGGTCGACCGAGCGTCCGTTCGTGCCCGCGCCGCGCACGGAGGTGGGGCGGTCCTCGCCTCTGGACGTCCTGGGGACGCCGCCCGCGCTGCTGGTCGCGATGGTGCTGGTGACCGTCGTGCTTTCCTTACGCGTGACGGGCCGCCGCCGCGGCACCCACCGCCGCTTCAGCTGGCCCCGCCCCTGGAACGCGCCAGAAGACCGCAGCGCCGGCCGCCCCGGCCTGGACGACCGCCGTACCGTTGATGGCCCACGTGCCGCGCGCATCGGGGTTGGCGAGGGCTGGGCGCCTCGCGTGACCGTCCTCGCGCCCGATCAGGCGCCGCAGGACGCCTCCCGCATCCGCGTGGGCACCACCCCGCCCCGGCAGCGGGTCGCGGCGGGCGCGGGACGCCCGGCGGCCGGCCGCACCCCCACCACCCGCCGCAAGCCCTACACCCCCAAGGACTGACCTCCCCGGGGACGGGCCCCTCCCAGGGGCGCAACCGTCGGGGCCGCCCTCGAAGTGGGTCAGGTGGTGAGGTCGAGGGTCACCTTGACGTCGCCCGGGTGGTGGACGAAGGCGTCCTTGGCCTGGCTGAGGGGGACGCGGCGGGTGATCAGGCGTTCGAGCCAGGTCCGGTCCGCCTGGGCCAGGGCGGTCGCGGCGTCCCGGAAGTGGCGGAGGTTGGCGTTGACCGTGCCGAAGATCGCGTCGTTCTCCAGGACGATGTCCCGGTTGATCTCGCTCACGTCCAGCCGGTGGGTGCGGCCGCCCGCAGCCAGCCCGGCCAGGCAGACGATCCCGGCCGCGGACGTGCAGGTCATGGACTCCATGACGAGCTGCCCCACCCCGGTCCCCTCGATGATGATGTCCGGTTTGGCGTTGGCGAAGGCGTCCAGGCTGCTGCCCACGTGGTACGTCGCCCCCAGGTCGGCCACCAGCGCGGGCTTGGCCCCGCCCGCCGTCCGGTCCAGGACGTGCACCTCCAGCCCCCGCTGCCGTCCCAGCAGCGCCGCCAGCAGCCCGATCGGCCCCGCGCCGGTCACCAGCACCGTGCGCGGCTCGAACCAGGCGCGCGAGCCGATCCGCTCGATGTGCTCCCATGCCTTGGCCACCACGGACGTCGGCTCGACGAGCATGCCCACGCTCTCCAGCGAGGGGTCGAGGCGCACGGCGTACCCGGCCTCGACGGTCCACCGCTCACCGGCGTAGCCGTCGATCTCCTTGATGCCGCGTTCGGTGTAGCGGCCGTTGCGGCACATGTCGAACTCGCCGCGCGCGCAGGCGCCGCACGGTTCGGGGTCGGGACGGCGTACCACGCCCACGACCAGGTCGCCGGGGGAGAAGGCGGACCCGTCGGGGACCTGGAGCACCCGGCCGAGCGACTCATGGCCGATGATCATACGGCTCCGGCCGGGCGGCGCCCAGCCGTACTCGCCGTCCGCCAGTTCCCTGTCGGTCCCGCAGACCCCCAGGGCCAGCCCCTGGACGAGCAGTTCCCCGGGGCCCGGTTCCGGATCGGGCACCTCTTCCACCTCAAGCATCCCCGGCCGGCCCGGCTCGAATGTCAACGCGCGCATCGGCGTCACCCCCTGGGGCAGTCCTTACCCAGACCGGAAGGAGCTACGAGGACGTCCTACTATCGAAATAGTTGGACGTCCTAGTATCTTTCGCAGGAGGGGTCCCCTCACAAAGGAGTGATCAGGCGTGCACGTTCCGGCGTACCCTGTCCGTTTCGTGACCGCCGCGGCGCTGTTCGACGGCCATGACGCGGCGATCAACATCATGCGGCGCATCCTCCAGACGCAGGGGGCAGAGGTGATCCACCTCGGCCACAACCGGTCCGTGGACGAGATCGTCACGGCCGCCCTCCAGGAGGACGTCCAGGGCGTGGCCATCAGCTCCTACCAGGGCGGCCACGTGGAGTTCTTCACCTACCTGGTCGAGCTGCTGCGCGAGCGCGGCGCGGGCCACGTGAAGGTGTACGGCGGCGGTGGCGGCGTGATCGTCCCCGAGGAGATCGAGCTGCTGCACGAGCGGGGCGTCACGCGCATCTTCTCGCCGGAGGACGGCCAGCGGTACGGCCTGCCCGGCATGATCAACAAGCTGATCGAGGAGTGCGACCACGAGCTCGGCGACCCGCCGCCCCTGGAGGCCGTGCTCTCGGGCGACCAGGCGGCGCTGGCCCGCGCGATCACCTTCATGGAGTCCGGACGCGCCTCGGCCGAGCTGGTCGAGGGGCTGAAGGCCGCAGTGGCCGTCCAGGAGCGCCCGGCGCGTGTGCTCGGCATCACCGGGACGGGCGGTTCGGGCAAGTCGTCGCTCACCGACGAGCTGGTCCGTCGCTTCCGGGTGGACAACGACGACAAGCTGCGCATCGCCATCCTCGCCATCGACCCGACCCGCCGGCGCGGCGGCGGCGCGCTGCTCGGCGACCGCATCAGGATGAACAGCCTGGGCCCCCAGACGTACTTCCGCTCGCTGGCCACCCGCGGGGCCGCCAACGAGGTCCCGGCCTGCCTCGACGACGTGGTCACCGCCTGCCGCGCGGCCGGCTACGACCTGGTGATCGTGGAGACCCCGGGCATCGGCCAGGGCGACGCCGGCATCGTCCCGCACGTGGACGTGCCCATCTACGTCATGA
The DNA here is from genome assembly GCF_044455665.1 of Nonomuraea sp. NPDC051191. Classification (NCBI taxonomy): domain Bacteria; kingdom Bacillati; phylum Actinomycetota; class Actinomycetes; order Streptosporangiales; family Streptosporangiaceae; genus Nonomuraea; species Nonomuraea sp. NPDC051191. Next base: position 179,602 of record NZ_JBITEZ010000007.1, read on the forward strand.
CCCCAGAGTTCGGCGCCGCCTCCCAGCTGGAGAAGATCGACATGCTCGACTTCGCCGAGGCCGTCGTCATCAACAAGTACGAGCGCCGCGGCGCCGAGGACGCCCTGCGCGACGTGCGCCGCCAGCTCGTGCGCAACCGGGAGGCGTTCGGTCAGTCGCCCGAGGACATGCCGGTCTTCGGCACGATCGCCGCCCGCTACAACGACGCCGGCGTCACCGCCCTCTACCAGCACCTCAAGGGCCTGCTGCTGGAGGACGTCGGGCCGGGGCTGCTGCCCGTCGTGACCGAGCGCACCTCCAAGGCGGCCGCGGCGATCGTCCCCCCCGCCAGGGCCCGCTACCTGGCCGACATCGCCGAGTCCGTCCGGACCTACCACGCCGAGACGCTGGCCCAGGCGGAGGTCGCGCGCCGCCGCCAGCAGCTCGCCGCCGTACAGGAGCTCCTGGGCGGCGAGGACGCCCGGCTGGCCGGGCTCGCCGAGCAGGCCGAGGGGGAGCTGAGCGAGGAGAGCCGCCGCCTGCTCGACGGCTGGCCCGCGGTCAAGGAGGCGTACAGCAGCGACGAGCTGGTCGTGAAGATCCGCGACCGGGAGATCCACACTCCGCTCTGGCGCGAGACGCTGTCCGGCAACCGCATCCCGCGGGTGGCCCTGCCGCGCTTCAGCGACCACGGTGACCTGCTGAGGTTCCTGCGCTCGGAGAACCTGCCGGGGTCGTTCCCGTTCACCGCCGGGGTGTTCCCGTTCAAGCGCGACGACGAGGACCCGACCAGGATGTTCGCCGGGGAGGGCGACCCGTTCCGCACCAACCGGCGCTTCAAGCTGCTGTCGGAGGGCCAGCCCGCGACCCGGCTGTCCACGGCCTTCGACTCGGTCACCCTGTACGGCCACGACCCCGACCTGCGTCCCGACATTTACGGAAAGGTCGGCACCTCGGGGGTGTCCATCGCCACGCTCGACGACATGAAGGTGCTTTACGACGGGTTCGACCTGGCGGCGCCCAACACGTCGGTGTCCATGACGATCAACGGCCCGGCGCCCACCATCCTGGCCTTCTTCCTCAACGCCGCGATCGACCAGGCCCTCGACCGCTTCCGCGCCGAGCAGGGCCGCGAGCCCGGCGAGCAGGAGGCCCGCGACCTGCGCGCCCGTACGCTGGCCACGGTCAGGGGCACGGTCCAGGCCGACATCCTGAAGGAGGACCAGGGGCAGAACACCTGCATCTTCTCCACCGAGTTCTCGTTGCGGATGATGGCCGACATCCAGGAATGGTTCATCCAGAACGCGGTCAGGAACTTCTACTCGGTCTCGATCTCCGGCTACCACATCGCCGAGGCGGGGGCCAACCCGATCAGCCAGCTCGCGTTCACGCTGGCCAACGGGTTCACGTACGTGGAGGCGTACCTGGCCAGGGGGATGCGGGTCGACGACTTCGCGCCGAACCTGTCGTTCTTCTTCTCCAACGGCATGGACCCCGAGTACAGCGTGCTCGGACGGGTGGCGCGCCGGATCTGGGCGGTCGCCATGCGCGAGCGTTACGGCGCGGGCGAGCGCTCGCAGAAGCTCAAGTACCACATCCAGACCTCGGGCCGGTCGCTGCACGCGCAGGAGATGTCCTTCAACGACATCCGCACGACCCTCCAGGCCCTGATCGCCATCTACGACAACTGCAACAGCCTGCACACCAACGCCTTCGACGAGGCCGTCACCACCCCGTCGGCCGACTCGGTGCGCCGCGCGATGGCGATCCAGCTCATCATCAACCGCGAGTGGGGCCTGGCCAGGAACGAGAACCCGTTGCAGGGCTCGTTCATCATCGACGAGCTGACCGACCTGGTCGAGGAGGCGGTGCTGGCCGAGTTCGAGCGGCTGTCGGACCGCGGCGGCGTGCTCGGCGCGATGGAGACCGGCTACCAGCGCGGCAAGATCCAGGACGAGTCGATGCTGTACGAGATGCGCAAGCACGACGGCTCCCTGCCGATCATCGGCGTCAACACCTTCCGCAACCCCGGCGCCGAGCAGTCCGACCCGCACAAGCTGGAGCTGGCCAGGGGCACCGAGGAGGAGAAGCGCTCGCAGCTCGACCGCCTGCGCGACTTCCACGAGCGCAACCGGGCACAGGCGCCCGCGGAGCTGTCGCGGCTGCGCGAGGTCGCGATGTCCGACGGCAACGCGTTCGCGGTGCTGATGGACGCGGCCCGGGTCTGCTCGCTCGGCCAGATCACCGACGCCCTGTTCGAGGCGGGCGGCCAGTACCGGCGCAACGTCTAGCGATCACGCGCGGCCGGTACCGGTGATGCGCGGGCCCGGTACCGGCGTGACGTCGAGCGGTGCGTGGCGCCGGGGCCGGGCTGCCTGGCGGGGGAGATCGCGCCGCTAGGATCGCGGTCGGGGAACATCGCTATCAGGAGGCTTTCATGTCCGACGTCACTTTCAAGGGCAACCCGATCACCGTGGGCGGCGCCTTCCCGAAGCCCGGCGACGCCGCGCCCGCCTTCACGCTGGTCGGCACCGACCTGTCCGACCGCACGCTGGCCGACTTCGCCGGCAAGACCAAGGTGCTCAACATCTTCCCGAGCGTCGACACCGGCGTCTGCGCGGCCTCGGTGCGCCGCTTCAACCAGGTCGCGTCCGAGCACCCCGACGCGGTCGTGCTCTGCGTCTCGGCCGACCTGCCCTTCGCCCAGAACCGGTTCTGCGGCGCCGAGGGCCTCGACAAGGTGACCATGCTGTCGCTCATGCGCGGGCGTGAGTTCCTCACCGACTACGGCGTGGCCCAGGAGTCCGGCCCGCTGGCCGGCCTGGCCGCGCGCGCGGTCGTCGTGCTCGACGCCGACGACAACGTGGTCTACTCCGAGCTGGTGCCCGAGATCACCCAGGAGCCCGACTACGAGGGCGCGCTCTCCGCGCTCAAGTAGCCGACGCTCAGGCAGCCGGCTGTGGCCCCGGGTTCAGGCGGCGCGAAGGCGCTCGCCGAACTCGGCGGCCAGCTCCAGCAGGTGGTCGACGTCGGCGGCGGTGTGCTGGAGGTCCAGGATGACCTCGTGGACCCCGGCCTCCGCCGCCTGCGACAGGTACGCCGCGATCTCGGCGACCGTGCCGCTCCTCGGCGGGGTGCCGTCGGCGGTGACGACCGGGTTCGAGCGCAGGATCATGCGCAGGGCGTCTGGATCGCGTCCGGCCTGCTCGGCGCTCTGCCTGACCGTCTTCCACATCGCGAGGAGCGCGGGGATCGGCAGCGCGGCCGTCAGCCAGCCGTCGCCCCTGCGCCCGATCCTGGCCAGCGCCTCCGGGGCGAACCCGGCCAGCAGCAGCGGCGGGCGGCGGGCCGGCTTGGGGTCGATGTGGCTGGGCGCGATCGTCCACAGCTCGTGCTCGAACGTCACGGGGTCCTCGCCCCAGATCGCCTCCAGGGCGTCGAGGGTGGCCTCGTAGCGTTCGGCCCGGCCTTTCCAGGGCACGCCCACGGCGGCGTACTCGTCGGAGGACCAGCCGAGGCCGAGACCCGCCGCCAGGCGTCCGCCGCTCAGGTGGTCGATCGTGGTGAGCGAGCGGGCCAGCACCGGCGGGGGATACCAGCAGGCGTTGAGCGCGCTGGTCCCCAGCCGCACGGACGACGTCACGGACGCGGCCACGGCCAGCACCGCGAACGGGTCGAGGAACACCCGATGGGCCTCGGGCACGCTGCCGTCGCCGCCGGGGTAGCGGTCCTTGGGGCGCAGCGGCGTCAGCAGCCGGTCGCCCGCCCACAGGGCGGCGAACCCCATCGCCTCTGCCTCGCGGGCCACCCGGGTCACGGCGGGCAGCGCGGCGAACCTGCCGTACTGCGGGACGGCGAGGCCGAGGTCCATGAGCGCGTCCTAGACCTTCCTGGCGACGCCGCACACGATGAGCGACGACTCCGGACGGTCCATGAAGTCGATCGTGTCTGTCTGGTCGGGATGCCACTCGGGCAGCCACACCAGGCCGGGCTCCAGCAGCTCGAAACCCTCGAACAGCTCCCTGATCCGGGCCCGGCTGCGCAGCGCCAGCCGCGCGGTGGCGTTGCGGTAGACCTCGGTGCCCGTGCTGACCGCGTCGGGACGGGCGTCGCTGGTGCCGTGGGACATGACCAGGTAACTACCCGGGGCCATGACCTCACGCAACGTCTTCAGGATCCCCTCGGGATCGTCGGACTCCTCGATGAAGTGCATGATCGCCACCAGCAGCACGGCGACCGGCCGGCTGAAGTCGATGGCCCGCAGCACCTCGGGGTCGCGCAGGATGTCGCCCGGATTGCGCAGGTCGCCCTCGACCACCGTGGTGTCGTCGCCGTGGCCGGTGAGCAGCGCCCTGGCGTGCACCAGCACCACGGGGTCGCGGTCGACGTAGACGACGCGGGAGCCCGGCGCGATCTTGGCGGCCACCTCGTGCACGTTCCCCTGGGTCGGCAGCCCCGTGCCGATGTCGAGGAACTGCCTGATCCCGGCCTCGGCGAGGTGGCGTACGGCGCGGCCGAGGAAGGCGCGGTTGGCCCGCGCCGCCGCCCGTACCTCGGGCGCCACCGTGAGGATCCGCTCGGCCGCCTCCCGGTCGACCGGGAAGTGATCCTTGCCGCCGAGGTAGTAGTCGTAGAGCCGTGCCACGTTCGGCGTGTTCGGATCGAAATCCGATGCCTCGTGCTCCAACCGTCGAGCCCCCGATCACAGAGTTTTAACGATCTTTACCGGGATTCTACGGATCTATACCGACATAAGAGTGGTGCTACGCATATTTCAGGAAAACGCAACCTAAGGTGGTGCCGTGGTCCACGATGACACAGGGGTGCCTGTGAAGGTACCCCGCGACGTCCGGCGGATCGTGTCGCTGGTGCCGTCGCTGACCGAGTCCGTGGCGGCGACCGTCCCGGAGGCGCTGGTCGGGGCGACGGACTGGTGCACGCACCCGGCCGGCCTGGACGTGGCCAGGGTCAGGGGCACCAAGAACCCCGATCTCGACGCCGTGCTCCGCCTGCGACCGGACGTCGTCCTGGCCAACGTCGAGGAGAACCGCGCGCCCGACGTCGAGGCCCTGCGCGAGGCGGGCGTCGCGGTCTGGGTGACCAGGATCGAGACGCTGGAGCAGGCGTTCGCCTCGCTGGAGCGCATGTTCGCGCACGCCTGCCGTACGGACCGCCCGGCCTGGCTGGAAACCGCCCGCGAGGCGTGGGGCGCCCCCGCGCCCGGCACGCGCCGCACCGCGATCGTCCCGATCTGGCGCCGCCCCTGGATGGTCGTGGGCCGCGACACCTTCACCGGGGACGTGCTGCGGCACCTCGGCGTGGACAACCTGTACGCCGGCCACGCCGACCGCTACCCCAAGATCCCGCTGCCCGAGCTGACCGGCAACCGCCCCGACCTGGTCGTACTGCCCGACGAGCCCTACGCCTTCAGCGCGGACGACGGCCCCGAGGCGTTCCCCGGCCTGCCCTGCGCGCTGGTCAGCGGCCGCCTGCTGACCTGGTACGGCCCCTCGCTCACCGAGGCCGCCACCGCCCTGCCCGCAGCCCTCGCCTGATCACCCGACGGCGGCGGCCAGTGCGCCGTCCACGGCCGCGGGCGAGAGCACGTGCTCCATGACGATCACCGCCATGCCGGTGATCCCGGCCCGGTCGCCGAGCCGGCTGGGGACGATCTCCAGGTTGCGCGTCGTGTACGGCAGGCTTCGCCGGTAGACGACCTCCCTGATCCCGGTCAGGTAGTGCTCCCGCGTCTGCGCCATGTCCCCGGCCAGCACCAGCACGCCGGGGTTGAGCAGGCTGACCGCGGTGGCCAGCACCACGCCCAGCGTGCGGCCCGCCTCCTGGGTGCGCGCGATGGCCGCCGGGTCGCCGGCCTGCACCAGGCGCACGACGTCGCGGCTGGTCTCCTGGCCGAGGTCGGCCGCGAGGGCGTGCCCGCTGGCCAGGGAGGCCACGCAGCCGCGGGAGCCGCAGGTGCACACCCGGTCGTCGGTCTCCCGGATGCGGACGTGCCCGATGTTCCCGGCGGCCTCCTCGACGCCACGGTAGATCTGCCCGTCGAGGACGATGCCGGTGCCGATGCCGGTTGACACCTTGACCAGGATCAGCGAGTCCGTCTCCCGCCAGGACGACCACCACTCGCCGAGCGCCATCGCGTTGGCGTCGTTCTCCACCAGGATGGGCACGTCGTACGTGCGTCCGATCGCCTCCCTGATCGGATGGTCGTCCCAGCCCGGCATCAGGAACGACCTGATCATCCGCCCGCTGGTGTGGTCGACCGAGCCGGGCAGGTCGAGCCCGATGCCGCACACCTCGCTCGCCGGCCGTCCGGCCCGGTCCAGCATGCGCTGGAACGCCTCGCGCACCCACGTCAGCACGGCCTCGGGCCCGCGGTCGATGCGCATCTCGGCGCGTTCCTCGGCCAACGGCCGGGCGGCGAGGTCGGTGAGGGCGACCCTGGCGTGGGTGGCGCCCAGGTCGGCCACGAGCACCAGCCGACGGGCGGCGTCGACGTCGAGCACGGAGGGCGGCCGGCCACCGCCGGAGGCGCCGACGCCGGACTCGTGCAGGTAGCCGGCGGCGATGAGCCGGTCGACCCGGTCGGTGATGGTCGACCGGGACAGGCCGGTGAACTCGATCAGCTCTTTGCGGGTACGGCAGGAGCCATCGCGGACGAGCTGGAGGACCTGCCCTGCCGTCAGCATGTCTATCCCTTCTCCGCGCCGGCCGTGAGGCCCTCCGTCAGCAGGCGTTCACTGGCGAAGAACACGATCACGATGGGCAGCGTCAGCACCACGGATCCTGCCATCAGCACCGTCGTGGGGATCTCTATGCTCCCCGCCAGCTGCGAGAGCCCCAGGGAGACCGTCCAGCTCTCCCGCCGCTCCACGAGGAACAGCAGGGCGAACAGGAACTCGTTCCACGCGATCATGAACGCGTAGAGTCCGGTCGCCATGAGCGCGGGCTTGGACAGGGGCAGCACCACCCGCCAGATGGTCGACAGCCGCGAGCAGCCGTCGATCGCGGCCGCCTCCTCCACGCTCCGTGGCACGGTCTCGAAGTAGTTGCGCAGCATGTATACCGTGACGGGCACGGTCTGCGCGATATAAACCAGGATCAGTCCGGCGAGAGATCCTCTGAGCCCCAGCATGGTGAACAGCACGAACAAGGGGATGGCCAGGACGATCGCCGGGAACAGGTAGACCGCCAGGAACAGGAAGTGCACCTGCCGCCGGCCGAAGAAGCGCAGCCGCGCGACGGCGTAGGCGCCCGGGATCGAGATCAGCAGCGTCGCGGCCACCGAGCCGGCCGCGACGACCGCGCTGTTCCTGATGAAGGTGAGGAACCCCTGCGTGGTGAGCACGTTCACGTACGTGTCCAGGGTGAGACGCCGCGGCCACACCGACCCCGGCTCCAGGATGAGCTCCTGGATGTCGCGCACGGACAACGTCACCATGTAGAGGAACGGCAGCGCGGTGACCGCGAGGAGGAACACGATCACCACGGGCCTGAGCACCGCGAACAGCCCACGCTCGAACCTATCCCTGCTCACGATCGCCTCCCGAGAAGAAGCGCAGGTAGACGGTCAGGAAGACGACGAGGAAGACGGCCAGCACGATCGCCTGCGCGGCCGAGGCGCCGATGTCGTCGCGGGCGGTCAGGAAGTTGTAGACGCGCACGCTGACCACCTCGGTCCCGGCGCCGCCGCCGGTCAGCAGGTAGACGTCGTCGAACTTGGTGAAGGTGAACACGAACCGCAGCACCGCCAGGAGCGCCACGATGCGCCAGAGCTGCGGCATGATCACGTACCGGAAGCGCTGGGTGGGGGTGGCGCCGTCCACGACCGCGGCCTCCTCCAGGTCGGCGGGCAGCGCCTGCAACCGGGCCAGGATGAACAGGAACGCGAACGGGAAGTACCGCCACGCCTCGAACGCGATCACCGTGAGCAGCGCGACCGGCACCTTCAGGCCCAGGAAGTCGCCCTGGGCCTGGGTGAGGAAGGCGATCGGCTCCTTCAGCCAGGTGTTCACGATGCCGTACTGGGGGTTCAGCATGGTCTCCCACAGGAAGGCCACGGCCACGACCGGCGCCACGTACGGGATCAGGATCGAGGCCCTGACCAGGGTGCGGCCCCGGAACCTGTCGCGCAGGGCGAGCGCGGTCACCAGGCCGGCCGCGATCGACAGCGCCGTGCCGGCCACCGTGTAGATCAGGGTGTTGACCAGCGACGTCCAGAAACCCGGCTCGGAGATCACGTACGTGAAGTTCTGCAGCGTGTAGTGCCCGAAGACGCCGGCCCGGCGGATGTTGATCAGCCGGACGTCCTGGAAGGCCAGCATGATCGCCCACAGCAGCGGCAGCACCACCACGACCAGCGTGATGACCAGCGTGGGGGAGATCAACGCCAGGCCGGCCCGCCCTTCCCGCTGCCGCAGGGTCCGGGGTGCGCTCATTGCCGGATCCCGCGCTTGATGGTCTCCACGTCCTTCCTGGCCTGGGCGGCGGCGGCCTGCGGGGTCAGCGAGCCGTCGGCCACCTGGCTCAGTGCCTTGGGCACGGGCAGTTCGCCCATCGTGGCGCCGACGAGCTTGCCCTGGCCCTGCGGGATGCCCCAGCGGGCGAAGGTGTCCGGGCTCCTGCGCAGCGCGTCGAGCACGTCGGCCGGGTAGACCTCCGACAGCGGCTTCTTGGAGTCCACGCCCGCGGGCAGCTTGTTCCACTTGTCCGCGAAGCCCTCGCGGGTGGGGAACTTGCCCTCGGGGGCCATCCCGATCCAGCGCTCGTAGCCCTCGTCCATCATGTAGGCGACGAACGTGGCGGCCGGGTCGGTGGCGGCGCCGCGGACGACCGCCCACGAGACGATCTCGCCGTACTGGGCGGGGGCGCTTCCGTCGGGGCCCTTCAGCGCCGTGACCACGCCGGTGTTCTTCGCCAGCCACTCGGGGTCGCCGCGGCACTCGGCGCAGCTCGGCAGCGCGTCCTTACGCAGCCCCGCCAGCTCGTCGAGGATGAACGACGACCAGATCATCATGGCCGCCTTCCCGGAGAAGTACGTGGCCCTGGTGGAGTCGACGTCCTGTTTGCCCTTGACTGAGTAGGTTTTCGCCAGTTTCGCGTAGAACTCGAAGGCTTTCACACACTGTGGGCTGTCTAGCGCAACATTTCCGGAATTGTCGACTAGCTGGCAGCCGTTCGCCAGCGCCACGTGCTCGAAGCTCTGCGCGGTGAAGGAGTCCTTGGGCGCGATCGCCAGCGTGATGCCCGCCACCCCACCCGCGTTCAGCTTCGCCGCCGCCGCCTCCAGCGCCTCGTACGTGTCCGGCGGCGCCAGCCCGGCCTTGCCGAACAGGTCCTTGCGGTAGAGCAGGAGCTGCGCCCACCCGTCGCTGGGCACGGCCAGCAGCCTGCCGCCGGAGGAGTCCAGTTCGAGCGCGCGCGGCGAGAAGGAGTCCTTGCCGAGCCGATCGACGATCCGCCCCGGCGTCTCGGTGTCCAGCAGGTCGTTGGCCTCCAGCTCGCGGACGGAGGCGAGGGGCAGCGCGCCGATCACGTCCGGGAGGTCGTCCGCGGCGGCGGCGGCCGTCACGGTCTGGCTGAACTGGTCCTCCCCGACGCCGACCAGCTTGACCTTGATCCCGGTCTTCCTGGTGAACTCGGCGACGATCTGGTTCTGCACGGCCATCCGGTCGCCGAGGTTCTCCTCGGTCCAGACGGTGATCTGGTTCGGGCCGGACCGCTGCTCGCCGCCGTCGCCGCACGCCGCGAGGGAGGCCGAGGCCAGCAGGGCGACGGAGAGGACGGCGGTGACCTTCTTCGGCATGGCACGCTCCTCCAGTTGGGGGGATTTCGTAAAAGATTGGTCGGCATCGCGGCAAATCTTCCCCAGAACCGATCGCGGACACCCGTCGCGAAACGATCGGGTCTGATGTCATTTCGGTCATCCGGATGCTGCCCGGCCAAGCACTTCTGGCACTTCCGGACCAGGTGGACAGGCGGGGCGGGATATGTCGATAAGATCTCTTTCCAGAACGCGCCCTGCCGGAAACCCGGATTCCATCGGCCGCGATCGACGGAAGTCGTAGACTTACGCGTGTTTCGAGCGCAACTATGGTGTGCAAACAAACACTAAATCTCTGACTTTTGTTTGATCAAAAAGCGTAAGTGTGGGGTATGCGCGTCATCACCTTCCAAGAGCCAGGCCGTGTCAGCGTCAGCCTGGAGTCGCCCGCCGAACTCGTCCCGGGCTCCGTCCGGGTGCGGACCCTGTATTCCGGGGTTTCCGCGGGCACCGAGCTGACCGCGTATCGCGGCACCAATCCCTACCTCACCCGTAAGTGGGACACCGAGCGCCGGATCTTCCTCGAAGGCCAGACGCACGCCTACCCCCTGTCCGGCTGGGGCTACCAGGAGGTGGGCGAGGTGGTGGAGGCGGCCCCCGACGTCGCCGAGCCGCCCGTCGGCAGCCTCGTGTGGGGCATCTGGGGCCACCGCGCCGAGGCGGTCGTCCCCGCCGAGAAGCTGGCCGGCCACATCCTGCCGCCGGGGGCCGACCCCGTCGCGGGCGTGTTCGCCCGGGTCGGGGCCATCGCGCTCAACGCCGTCCACGCCGCCGACGTGCACCTTGGCGACCAGGTCGTGATCTTCGGCCAGGGCGTCATCGGCCTGCTCGCCACCCGCATGGCGGTGCTCAGCGGCGCCCGGGTGGTCGCCGCCGACGCCATCCCCGACCGGCTCGAACTCGCCAGAAAGTTCGGCGCCGCCGAGACGTTCGACGTGCGGTCCGGCTCGGTGGCCGAGTTCCTGCGCAAGCGCATCGAGGGCGCCGACACCGCGATCGAGCTGAGCGGCAACCACCTGGGCCTCCAGGAGGCCATCAGGAGCGTGCGCAAGGGCGGCCGGGTCGTGGCGGCCGGCTTCTACCAGGGCGACGGCATCGGGCTGCGGCTGGGCGAGGAGTTCCACCACAACCAGGTGCAGCTCGTCTCCTCCCAGATCGGCGGCGTCGCCTCCTGGCTGGCCCACCGCTGGGACGTCGAACGCCTCCAGCGCACGTTCATGGAGCTCGTGCACCGGGGCGAGGTCGAGGTCGCCGACCTCGTCACCCATCGCGTGCCGGTCGAGCAGGCGGCCGAGGCGTTCGACCTGATCGACAAGCACCAGTCCGAGGTGCTCCAGCTCGTCTTCACCTTCGAGGAGTCATGATGAAGCTCGCCGCCCAGGAGCAGCTTCTGCCCGGCCGGAGCCTGCAGGAGAAGTTCGCGTTCGCGGTGGAGGCCGGGTTCGACGCCATCGAGCTGAGGGGCAAGGGCGACTTCCACTTCGCCGGCCGCCTGACCGAGCTCAAGCGGGCGCTGGCCGACGGCGTCGTCATGCCCACGGTGTGCGTCGAGATGCCGCACTTCATCGGCGACTTCGACCCCGCCAAGCGCAAGGACGCCATCCAGCAGCTCAGGTCGCAGCTCACGGTGATCGCCGAGCTGGGCGGCATCGGCGTCATGACCCCGGCTTCCTGGGGCCAGTTCTCGCTCAGGCTGCCGCCGTTCGAGCCGCCGCGCACCGCCGAGGAGGACCGCGAGGTGCTCGCCGAGGCGCTCGGCATCCTCGGCGAGCACGCCCAGCGCAACGGCGTGCTGATCATGCTCGAACCCCTCAACCGGTACGAGAACCACATGGTCAACACCCTGGCCGACGCGGTGTCGTACTGCTCGATGGACTCGATCAGGATCGTCGGCGACACCTACCACATGAACATCGAGGAGGACGACCCCTGCCAGGCCCTGGCGGAGGCGGCGCCGTACCTCGCGCACATGCAGATCAGCGAGTCCAACAGGAACCAGCCCGGCACCGGCCACCTCGACTGGGGCGCGCAGCTCGCCACGCTCGACGCCGTCGGCTTCGACGGCTACCTCGCCCTCGAATGCCGGTTGCGGGGCGAGCCCGAGATCGTGCTCCCGCAGACGGCGGCCTTCATCAGGAAATACCTGTGATCCTCCGCGACGCCGTACGCGTGCTGGTCGCCAACTGGGACGGCAGCTACACGGTTCCCTCCCGTCGCCTGTACCCCCACCAGTGGAGCTGGGACTCCGCCTTCATCGCGATCGGCAACGCCCGCTGGTCGCCGCGGCGGGCCAGGGCGGAGCTGCTCTCGCTGTTCGGCGCCCAGTGGCGCGACGGCCGGGTGCCGCACATCGTGTTCAACCCCGTCGTGCCCGAGGGCGCCTACTTCCCCGGCCCGCAGTTCTGGGGCGCCCGCGCGCCGTCCGGCTCGGCGACCTCCGGCATCGTGCAGCCGCCCGTGCACGCGCTGGCGGCCTGGAAGGTGCACCAGGCCGAGCCCGACCCGGCGTTCCTGGCCAGGATCTATCCCAAGCTCGTCGCCCAGCAGGAGTTCCTGCGCGCCTCGCGGCGCTCGCCCGAGGGGCTGATCTCGATCGTCCACCCGTGGGAGTCGGGCATGGACAACAGCCCGGCCTGGGACCTCCCGCTGCGCGCGGTCGAGCCGGGCGTGACGGGCTTCGTCCGCAGAGACCTCAACACCGTCAGCGCCGACGAACGCCCCACCGACCGCGACTACGAGCGGTACGTCGCGCTCGCGAGCGCCTACCGTGACAGCGGCTACCAGCGGGCCGGCTCGTTCGAGATCGAGGACCCGCTGTTCAACACCGCGTACGGCGTGGCCGAGTCGGCGCTCGCCGAGATCGCCGAGGTGTGCGGCCAGGACCCCGAGCCCCACCGGCGCGAGGCCGCCGCCGTCACCGCCGCCATGGTCGACCACCTCTACCAGGACGGCCACTTCCGCCCCCGCGACCTGCGCACGGGCCGCCTGATCCGCTCGGGCAGCGCCGCCGGCCTGGTGCCGCTCATGCTGCCCGGGCTGCCGCCGGAGATCGCCGAGGCGCTGATCGGCACGGCCGTCGACAAGTTCTCGCTCAAGGACGGCGTGCTGCCCAGCCACGCCCCGGCCACGGCCGAGTTCGACCCGGCGCGCTACTGGCGCGGGCCGAGCTGGATCAACCTGACCTGGCTCGTCTGGCAGGGGCTCAGGGACCGCCGCCCCGACCTGGCCGACCTGCTCGCCGAGGGCATGATCCACGCCGTCGCCCACTCCGGCTTCCGCGAGTACTTCAACCCGTTCACGCTGCGCGGTCACGGGTGCGGGGACTTCAGCTGGTCAGCCGCCCTCATCCTCGACGTCGTCGCTGAGCACGGCCTGGACGGTCTGCCGCCGTCGGGCCGCGAGATCGGCCAGAAGTTCGGGGGCCTCCCCGAAGCCGACGACGTCGGTGACCACGTGCTCGCGTAGCAGCCTCCCGCGCTCCCTGAGCAGGCCGATCGTCTCGTACGAGAGGCGTTCGCGGTCCCAGGAGTGCGCGAGGCCGCGCGGCACCCGGCCGATCTGGGCGCAGCGCAGCGTCAGCCCGTTGTGGTGGAACTCCTCGCCGAGCCGCACCTCGTCGGCGCCCTGGGTGTAGAACGCCAGGTCGATCAGCGTGCCCTGCGGGCGCAGCAGCCTGAGCCCCAGGGCCAGCGCCCTCGGCTGACCGCGGCACTGGAAGACCAGGTCCGCGCCGCGGTCGTTGGGGGCGTGCCGCCAGCGGCGCTTCAGCGTCACCGCGGGGTCGTCGTCGGCGGTGGCCAGGACCTGCGCGCCGATCGCCTCGGCGACCGCGAGCCTGGCCGGGGTCTCGTCCACGACCACGACCTCGGCGGCCCCGCAGGACAGGGCGAAGGACGCGGTCAGCAGGCCCACCACGCCCGCGCCGACCACCGCGACGCGCCGCCCGCGCACGCCGTCGCCCAGGTGCTGGACGGCCGGGCCGTGCAGGTCGGCGGCCGCGTGCAGGAGGCCGTTGGCGCAGATCGGGCCCATGTGGGCGACGTAGATGCCGAGCAGCGGGTCGAGGTCGCCGGGCAGCACGACGAACCGGTCGGTCATCGGGTCGGCCGCGTACGCGGTGCGGTGTCCGTACGCCATGGCGACCAGCGCGCCTTCGTCCACGGCCCGCGTACGGGTCTCGACCACCTGGCCCACCTGCATGTAGCCGATGCCGCGCACGGGATACCCCACCGACGGCGTGCCGGGCAGGAACAGGCCGAGCGCCGGGTCCCAGGTCGAGCTGAGGTAGGGGTTGGCGCCCTTGACGTAGGTCAGCTCGGTGCCCGCCGAGACACCGCTGTGCGTGGTGGCGACCATGAACCCGCCGTCGGCCAGGCCTGGCAGCTCCTCCTCCACCATCCGCACCTCACCGGGCGCCTCGATACTGAGAATGGTGTTCACAGGCTCACTCATCGAGCATCACCGGCCGGCGTTCGGCGGCGGAGCGGGTGAGGGCGAGGGCCAGGCGGTGGGTTCGCAGGGCTTCGGCGTACGGCGCGCGCACGTCGGCGTCCTTCCCTCGCACCGCGTCGATGAACGCGCGGTCCACGAGGGTCTTGGCGTGCCCGGCGTCCTCGATCGACTCCTCGCCGTCCACGAGCAGCCGGGTCTCGCTGACCTCCAGGGCGATGCCGTCGGCGCACACCTCCAGCCCCACCCGGTGCTTGCGGGGCAGCAGGCAGGAGGTGGCCAGCAGGCCGGTGGCGCCGTCCGTGAAGCTCATGACGGCCGACGTGGCCCGGTCGATCTCGCCCTCCACCCGGTTCCCGGCCGGTACGGCGTGCACCATCGACACCTCGCCCACCAGCAGCCGGGCCAGGTCCAGGACGTGGACCGCCTGCTCCAGGATCTGGCCGCCCGACAGCCCGGCGTTCAGCCACCAGCCGACCGGGGGCACCTTGTCCAGCCAGTGCCCGAGCGCGAGCCGTACGGGCCGGCCGTCGAGCAGTTCCCTGGCCCTGTCGACGACGTCGAGGTAGCGCCAGTGGTGGCCGACGGCGGACGGGAGCCCTCTCCGTTCGATTTCGGCTGCGATGTTTTCTGCGGTTTTGAGATCCATGGAAAGGGGTTTTTCCACGAAAATCGGGAGATTGCAGGATAGGGCGTCGAACTCCGGTTTACCGTGCGCGAAAGGAGGCACACAGACGTAAACAGCGTCGAGACCGCCGGCCTCCAGCAGGCCGGCATGGTCGCCGTAGGCGGGGGAGCCGTACGCGGAGGCCAACGCCTCAGCCTTGTGGAGATCGGTGTCGGCCACCCCGGCGATCGTCACATCGGGGAAGCCGGCCAGGACATCTGCGTGGCGAGCGGCGACATTTCCGGCACCAATGATGCCGACACGGGTAATTGGGGACACAACCCGACATATGCCACGTCTAGGGGTTAACAAACAAAGATGTTCAGAGGCGCATAGATCGGGCAGGGGTCGTGGCCCTATGAGATGGGGCTGACTGCATGGATACAGATGTGCGAGCCTTGGCCAGGGCACAGGAGTGGTATGGCCCGCATTCCAGCACGGCGTCCGAATGGCCGGTGGACGCCTTAATCGCGGCCAAGGGCAACACGACGGTGAGCGTCGTCCTACCGGCGCGCGACGAAGAGCGCACAGTCGGGGACATCGTCACCGTCATCAGGCGTGAGCTGATGGAGGAGTCGCCACTCGTCGACGAGATCCTCGTCGTCGACTCCAACTCCACCGACGCGACGGCGGAACGGGCCCGCGCGGCGGGCGCGCGGGTCGTGGCGCAGAACGAGGTGCTGCCCCACCTGCCGCGCATGACGGGCAAGGGGGAGGCGCTGTGGAAGGGCCTGGCCGCCTCCCACGGCGACATCGTCGCGTTCGTCGACTCGGACCTGCTCAACTTCGGCTCGCACTTCGTGTCGGGGCTGGTCGGTCCGCTGCTGGTGAACTCCGACACCCATTTCGTCAAGGCGACGTACGAGCGTCCCTTCACGGGCGAGGACGGCGTGCCGCGGCGCGGCGCGGGCGGACGGGTGACCGAGCTGGTGGCCAGGCCCCTGCTCAACATGTTCTGGCCGGAGCTGGCGGGCTTCGGCCAACCCCTCGGCGGCGAGTACGCCGCCCGGCGCGAAGTGCTCGAACAGGTGCCCTTCGTCACCGAGTACGGCGTGGAGCTCGGCCTCCTCGTCGACCTCCTCCACCTCGTGGGACTGGACGCGATGGCCCAGGTGGACCTGGGCTCCCGCGCGCACGGGCACCAGTCCGTGAACGCGCTCGGCCGGATGGCCGGGCAGATCATGCTCACCGCGTGGTCCCGGCTCGAACGCCAGGGCCGCGTGGTGTCGTCGCAGCCCCCGGGACACACGCTGCTGCAGTTCGGGCTCGACGGGCGGGCCGGTCTGGTGGACGTGGGCGTGGCGGAACGACCGCCGCTCGCCTCCCTCATGCTGGAGGAGGACGTCGCGTGAAGGTGCTGATCAACGCGGGACCGTGGCTGGCGGTCCCGCCTCCCGGCTACGGCGGGATCGAGAACGTCGTCGCGACGCTGGTGCCCGCGCTGCGCGAACGCGGCGTGCACATCGTGCTGGCCTCCGTGGCGTCGAGCACGCTGGAGGCCGACGAGCTGATCGCCGTCTACGACGAGGGCCGGTTCGCCGAGCTGCAGAAGCCGTACAACCAGGTCATGGGGATCGCGCACGCGCACCAGGCGCGGGTGGCGGACGAGCTGCGCGCCCGCGACGACATCGACCTCGTCCACGACCACCTGGAGGTCGTCGGGCCGGCGGTGCTGTCGGCGCTGGGCGGGCCGCCGGTGTTGCACACCCTCCACTGGGACCTGTGCAAACACCCGGCCTTCTACGGCGACTTCCCGGGGTCGATCGCGGTCAACGGGGTGTCGGAGTCGCAGCTGGCCCGCGCCCCCGAGGCGCTGCGCGCGGCCTCGCTCGGCGCCGTCTACCTGGCCACCCCGCTCGCGGACCAGGACGTCCGGGCCGAGCGGGGCGAGCACCTGGTGATCATGGGCCGGATCTGCGGGCTCAAGGGCCAGCACGTGGCCGCCGGGATCTGCCAGAAGCTCGGCCTGCCGCTGGTCGTGGCCGGGCCGGTCTGCGGCCGGGACAGCCAGGCCGAGCTGGACGTCGTCCTCCAGGACCCCCACCACCCGCTGCACGGCCACCCCGACGTGCGCTACCACCTCGACCAGTTGTCCCGCTACCTCGACGGCGACCTGATCAAGTGGGTCGGCGCGGTCGGCGGCCAGGCCAGGGACGAGCTGTACGCCTCGGCCCGCGCCGCGCTCTTCCCCATCCAGTGGGACGAGCCCGGCGGCACGGCCGTCGTCGAGGCCCTGGCGCTCGGGGTGCCGCCGGTGGGCCTGCGCCGCGGCTGCCTCCCCGAGATCATCGACCACGGCCGCACCGGCTTCCTCGCCGACACCGAGGAGGAGCTGGCCGAGTGGGTCCAGCGGGTGGACGAGATCGACCCGGAGGAGTGCCGCCGCGAGGCCCGGCGCCGCTTCTCGCCCGCCGTGATGGCCGACCGCTACCTGGAGCTGTACGGCCGGCTCCTGGGCTCAGACGGCTGACCGCAGCGCGAGCCGGGCCGGCAGAGCGGTGGCGACCAGGGACAGGACGGCCGCCGCCGCGATCACCCCGGCGAAGGCGGGCAGCGGGATGTGCGGCACCGCCGACCCGGTCATGCCCGCGCCGAACGCGGCCAGCGTCACCACGGCCACCGCCGACCCGAGCACCGAGGCGGCCAGCACCGCGCCCAGCGTCTCCAGCCGCAGGGTCCGCAGCACCTGCCGCCGGGTCGTGCCCGTCAGCCGCAGCGCGGTCAGCTCGCCGGACCGGGCCGAGGTCGCCATGGCCAGCGTGTTGACCACGGCGATGGCGGTGAAGGCGATGATCAGGCCCAGGGCCACGAAGGTGACCTGCGGGTTCGCGGTGCTCACCTCGGCCGCCGTGGCCCGGTCGAGCACGCTCGCTCCCGGCAGCGCCGCGGTCAGCGCGGTCCTCGGCACCTGCGGAGCCCGTACGAGCAGCGTGGCGGACGGGTCGTCCACGTGCCCGGCGACCAGTGCGTACGGCAGCGTCACGTCGCCGAAGCCGAGGCCGCGGGAGTAGACGGCGGCGACCGTGAGCGCGGCGGGGGTGCCGTCGCCCAGCGTGAGCTTCAGCGGGTCGCCGGGCCGCAGGCCGAGCAGGTCGGCGGCGGTCCGGCTGATCGCGGCCGAGCCGTCGGCGAAGCCGTCCATGGAACCGGCGACCACCCCCAGGTCGAGGGTGCCGGAGTGGTGGGCGACGGCCTGGGCGGAGAACTTGTCCAGGCCGACCCGCACCGACGTGCGCAGGACCTCGGTCACCGACAGCACGCCGGGCACCGCGCGGGCCGCCTGGCCGGAGGCCCCGGCCACCACGTAGTCGGCGCGGGTGCCGGCGTCGGCCTGCTCCTGGGCGGCGTACCCCATCGTGGTCTGGACGAACAGGATCGTGCACGTCATCGCCACCATCAGGGTCAGCGGCGAGAGCACCGACGCCAGCGCCCCCGACCCGGCGCGCAGGTTGCGCGCGGCCAGGAAGCCGGCCACCCGCGAGATCCGCAGCGGGACCGCCAGCAGCGCCGCCGTCACCCGCGCCACCAGGGGCCCGAGCAGCGTGAACGCCGTCGTCCAGACCAGCGTGGTCAGCAGGGTCACCGGCGTGGCCGCCGCCTCGGTGCGCAGGCCCGACAGGACCAGCGTCAGCACCACGGCCCCGGCCACCGCCACGAGCCCGGCCGCCAGCCGCCACCACGGCAGCCGCGGGCTGCCGAGAGCGGCCTCGCCCAGCGCCTCCACCGGACGGATCCGGGTCAGGCGGCGGGCCGACACCCGGGCCGCGACCCAGGCAGCGCCGACGGTGGCCGCCAGCGCGACCAGCGGCGGGAACGGGCTCACCACCAGGTGCAGGTTCGCCGGCACCGCCCCCAGCGAGACGAACTGCCCGCGCAGCCAGAAGCCCAGCCCGATGCCCGCCGCGGCCCCCAGCGTCCCGGCGGCGGCGCCCACCAGCAGCGCCTCGCCGCCGACCAGCCCGCGCACCTGCTTCGGCGTGGCCGCGATCGCCCGCAGCAGGGCCAGCTCCCGCTGCCGCTGCTGGACGGAGAGCGCGAACGTGCCCATCACGACGAGGATCGCGACCAGCAGCGAGGTGCCGGCCAGCGAGCCGCCCATGCTGATCAGCTTGATCCGGGCCTGCTCGGCGTCGAGGAACTCCAGCCTGCCGCGCTCGTCCCCGGTGTACAGCACGGTGCCCTCCGGAGCCCGGTCGAGGCCGGGGAAGACGCCGGCGGCGCTCACCCTGCCCGGGTGCCCGGCCAGGCGGCGGGCCTGCGCGGTGCTGAAGAACACGGTGTCCTGACTCGGCAGCGCCTGCGCGGTGACCCCGACGACGCGGTATCCGCGCAGCCTGGCGCCCACGTCGAGCCCGGCGCGGGCGTCCACCGCCACCTCGTCGTCGGCCCGCGGTGCGCGGCCCTTGGCGATCGTGAACGGGGTGAGCGCGGCCGACTCCCAGCCGTGCCCGGTGAAGCCGCCGAACGGGAACGTCACCTCGGTGACGACCTTGCGGCCGTCGCGGCGCAGCCCGGCCACGACGGACTCGGGCAGCCAGGCGCGCTCGGCCAGCGCCTTGGCCTTCGTCTTGACGTCACCGTCGCCCTTGACGACGGTCTGGCGGACGAACTGGTCGGCCGCCACGACCGCGGGCGCGCCGGCGTACCGCTCGGGCAGGACGTCGCCGCGCAGACCGGTCTCCAGCAGCATCAGGCACGCGCACACCAGCGCGGCGGCGCACAGCAGGGCGAAGAACGCGCCCGCGAAGGCGGCCACGCGGTGCCGCAGGGTCCTCAGGGCCAGCGAGATCATCATCGCGTCCACGCTCCCAGCCGGGTCATGCGCTCGGCGACCTTCTCGGCGGTCGGCGCGGTCATCGCGTCCACGATCCGGCCGTCGGCCAGGAACAGCACCTGGTCGGCGTAGGAGGCGGCCACCGGGTCGTGGGTCACCATCACCACGGTCTGGCCCATGCCGTCCACCACCTCGCGCAGCAGCCTGAGCACGTCGCGGGCGGTCATCGTGTCCAGAGCGCCCGTGGGCTCGTCGCCGAACACCACCTCCGGCCTGGTGACCAGCGCCCTGGCGATGGCCACCCGCTGCTGCTGGCCGCCGGACAGCTGCGCGGGCCGGTGCCCGGCCCTGCCCTCCAGACCGACCCGGCTCAGGATCTCGGTCAGCCAGGCCCGGTCCACGCGGGCCCCGGCCAGGCGCAGCGGGAGCGTGACGTTCTCGATCACGTCGAGCGCGGGGATCAGGTTGAACGCCTGGAAGACGAAACCGATCCGCTCCCGGCGCAGCTCGGTGAGGCGGGTCTCGTCCATGCCGGCCAGCTCCGTGCCGCCCAGCCTGACCGATCCGGAGGAGGGCACGTCCAGCCCCGCCGCGCAGTGCAGGAACGTACTCTTGCCCGAGCCCGAGGGGCCCATCACCGCCGTGAAGGAGCCGCGCGGGATGCCCACGGACACCTCGCGCAGGGCCGCCACCGCGCCCTGGCCCTTCCCGTACACCTTGCTCACCGCGTCCAACCGCACTACGTCCGTCATGGCTCCAAGCCTGCTGAACTGCGCGTACGCCCACCAGAGACACGATCACCGATGGCCCATGACGTCATCATGATTCGGACACTGATAGACATGTCCCCGTGATTCGCGTACTTCTGGCCGAGGATCAAGCCGTGATCAGGCACGCGCTCGCGACCCTGCTCGGCCTGGAGGCCGACTTCGAGATCGTGGCCGCCGTCGAGTCCGGGGACGCGGCCGTGGCCTCCGCCGCCGTGCACCGGCCGGACGTGGCCGTCCTGGACATCGACATGCCCGGCACCCTCGACGGGCTGGCCGCCGCCGCGGAGATCCGGGCCAGGGTGCCGTCGTGCCGCACGCTCATGCTCACCGCGTACGGCAAGCCCGGCCACCTCAAGCGGGCCCTGGCCGCCCAGGTGGACGGCTTCCTGCTGAAGACGGCCCCGCCGGAGGACCTGGTCTCGGCGATCAGGGAGGTCACGCGCGGCGGCCGGGTGCTCGACCCCTCGCTCGCCGTCACCGCCTGGGACCTGGCCGACAACCCGCTCACGCCGCGCGAGGCCGACGTGCTGCGCCTGGTGGCGGGCGGCGCGGAGGCCACCGACATCGCCCAGCGGCTGCACCTGACCGCCGGGACCGTGCGCAACTACCTGACGGCCATCGTGGCCAAGCTAAACGCGCGCAACCGCACCGACGCCGTGCGCATCGCCACCGAGGCCGGCTGGATCTAGCGGGGCGCGCGCGTCGAGCCGGAACCAGCCGTCCTCGGCGGCGGTGGTGAGCCGGCCGCCCAGCGTGGCCAGGCGGGTGGTGAGGTTGCCCAGGCCCGACGAGCCGCGACGGGGAGCCGCCGTGGCCGCGCCGTCGTTGCGGACGAGCAGCCCGACCTCGTCGCCCGTGGCGGACGTGGAGATCACGCAGGCGCGGGCGGCGCTGTGGCGCAGGACGTTCGTCACGGCCTCGCGCAGCACGGCGCTGAGCACGGTCTCGACCTCGGCCGGCAGCTCGGGGTGCGCGAGCCGTACGGTCACCTCGACCCCGGCCGCCGCCAGCACCTTCCCGGCCGACTCGGCCTCGGCGGCGAAGGACAGCTCGCGCTGCTCGCCGGTGACCGAGCGCAGGTCGTGATGGGCGTGCTCGGCCATGGTGACGACGTTCTCCAGCTCGGCAACGGGGTCGGGCAGGCGGCGGGCCAGCTCGCAGGTGAGCAGGATGGCGGCCAGGCTGTGGCCGAGCAGGTCGTGCAGGTCGCGGGCGGCACGCAGCCGCTCCTCCACGACGGCCGAGCGGGCCAGGCTCTCCCTGGCGGCGTGCAGCTCCTTGGCGAGCTGGGCCAGCCGGAGGAGGCTGTAGACGACCAGGCCGGTCGTCAGCGTGCTCACCGTGATGTTGACCCGGGCGGGCAGCACGTACAGGGAGGCGACCGTCCAGACCGCGGCCAGGATCGCGGCCGTCAGGGGCCAGGCGGTACGCGGGCGGAAGGCGAGCAGCACCGGACCGGCGAGGAACCCCGCCGTCCCCAGCCAGATCGGCCCGAACACCGAGATCGGGGCGAAGGTGAGCGCCGCCATCACCCCCAGCGCCACCATGTGGCGGCCGGTGACCGACCGCAGCTGCATGACCACGATCACGGCCAGCGCCGCGACCGCGGGGGCCAGCAGGCCGGCCGGGATCTGCAGCAGCGCCTTGACGCTGAACCCGACCAGCACGGCGGCCAGCAGGACCACCGAGACGTCGGGCGGCTCGCGCCGGGCGGCCGCGGGCGGGCGGGTCGTGGGCAGCACGGCCTCCACCGTGTAGCGGCCCCGCCCGGACAGGCCGCGGGTGAGCGTGCCGCCCGCCGCCGCCACCTGGCGCGTGAGCCCGGCCGGGTCGCCGAGCCCGCCCAGGCCGTCGTCCTCGGCCGTACGGCGGCCGTCGTCGGCCACTCTCAGGCGTACCTGGGCTCCTTCGGGCTCCTCCCAGGTCTCGATCACGCACACCGTGGCCGTGCCGCGGCGGGCGACGTCCGTGACCGCCTCGCGCAGCACCGAGGCGAGCAGCGCGCCCGCCGGGCCCAGCGGCTCGGTGTGGGCGGCCCGCACCTCCACGCCGACACCCGCCGCCTCCAGCAGGGCGCGGGCGGTCGTCAGCTCGGGGGCCAGGGACATCGCGCGGTAGCTCGCCGCCGCGGCGCGGGCGTCGGCCAGCGACAGCCGCGCCGTCGTGACCACCTCGCCGAGCAGCCGCGCCGCGTTCTGCGGCGCGGCCAGCGCCCGCCGCGCGCCCGCGCCGATCGCGGCCAGGCCGCGCCCGAGGCCGTCGCTCAGCTCGGCCGCGATGCGCAGCCGCTCCTCGGCCACCGCCGCCGCGGCCAGCGCCGGACGGGTGGCCTCCATCTCGGCCACCCGCTCGACCAGCCGGTTGAGGCCGAACACGACCAGCGCCATCAGGATCGTCGTGATCGCGAGGTCCGTCGTGGAGACCGCGTCACCGGCGTACCGCCAGTGGTGGATCACGACGCCGCTGAACGCCACCGCGGGCGCTACCGCCCACCAGCGCGTCACCAGCAGCGAGCCGGCGAGGAACCCCAGGATCGCCACGGACGCGCCCTGCCCCAGCGTCACCGCGTAGACCAGCACGCCCTGGACGGCGAGCAGCCACCCCTTCCTGACCCGCAGCGTGAAGGCGCACTGAGCGGCGAACACCGCCAGCGCCCCCCACGCGCCGGCCACCACGTAGACGCCGGCCAGGGAGGCCAGCACCACGACGACGATCAACCGGGCGACACGCACGCCCAGAAGCTTAGGAGAAACCCCTCGGCAGCACGGTGACCGGGCAGGACGACGACCTGAGCACCTTCATCGCCAGCTCGCCCAGGAACACCCGGTGGGGCTGGGCGTCCTCGCCCGCGGCGCACACCAGCAGCTCGCCGGGCAGCCACTCGACGTCCTTCAGCGCGGCCTGCACGTCGTGGCCCTCGGCCACCTCCGACTCGGCCTCGATGCCGGTGCTCTCCCAGGCCAGCCGCACGGCCAGGGCGAGGTCGTCGCGCAGCTTGCCCTGGTCCTCGGTGCGCAGGTCGAGGGTGATCAGCCGGAGCGGCACGTCGAGCCGCAGTGCCGCCTGCGCCACCCGCTCGACCGCCGCGTCGCACTGCGGCCGGTGGACGTAGGCGAGGGTGAGCCGGGCGGGCTCGTCGGGCGGCACGTAGCCCGAGGGCGCCAGCATCACCGCCTCCGGCGACAGGTGCAGCAGGTGGTCGGCGGTGCTCCCGACGGCGATGCGGCCGTACTGGCCGCCGCTCGCCGAGCCGACCACGATCAGGTCGGCCCTGATCCTGCTGGCCAGCACCGACAGCCCGCGCCCGGGGCCCCGACTCTCGAACGCCATGTACTCGGCCGGGACGACGCCCAGCTCCTCGCCCGCGTGCGCCAGGTTGGCCTGGGCCTCCACGGCCAGCCCCGGGCTGCCCGGGGGATAGATCGACGCCACCGTGAGCTCGCCCCCGGTGAGCCGGGTGATGGCGGCCCCGAGCGCGAGCGCATCGCGCCCACCGGGGTCGTTGCTGTAGCCGACGATCACGTGCTCTCCGATCACGTTTGCCCTCTTACCCGCTCTGACCTGGGAATACGCGGTCTCTCTCGATGCGTTTGAAACGATTGGAGGCGTAAAAACAGTGAAGATCACCCTTGACACCCGTTTCAACGGGTCACTCGGCCCCGTCACCCTTCGTGAAGCGGTTCAGCAACTCAAAGAGCACGACCTGACGTGCACCGTCCCCGCCGGCGTCGTCGAGCAGAAGGTCACCGTCTTCTCCGACTGCGTGGAGCGCGGTTTCACCCCCTTGCGCAGCGAGATCATGGCCGCCTACTTCGTGGCCGAGCGGGACGCCACCTCCGAGGCGTTCGACCGCGGGCTCATCACCGAAGGCGAGCTGGAGCAGAAGCGCAGCCTGCTCGTACGCCAGTATCTTGCGTAAAACCCGGAATCACCCTTTCGGTCGAAGCATTTGACGATCAAAGTTCATAAGGTCGTGTCCACTACCCGTTCACGGATTGGACACCTGTGTACCGCGACATCGTCGACTTCGCCCTGACCACGCCCGGGTGGTTGCACGCCCTCGCCGAGTTCGGCACGGACGCCGGCCTGTTCATCTTCGCGGCGCTGTTCCTCGTGTGCTGGTGGCGGGCGCGCCAGGCCCCCGCCCGCGACCTCGCGCTCGCCATCGCCGGGCCGGCCGGGGTGGTGGGCGCGTACATCGTGAGCGAGGGCGTGAAGCTGCTGGTCCGGGAGGACCGGCCGTGCCGTGGCGGGATCGCCACGATCGCGGCCTGCCCACCCTCGACGGACTGGTCCTTCCCCAGCAACCACACCGTGATCGCCGCCGGGGCGGCGGGCACGCTCATCCTGGTCTGGCGCGCCCTGGCCTGGGTGGTGCTGCCGCTGGCCGCCCTGATGGGCTTCACCCGGGTGTTCGTCGGCGTGCACTACCCGCACGACGTGGCCGGCGGCTTCCTCCTCGGCCTGGTGCTCGCGCCGCTGTTCGCGCTGCTGCTGGTCGGCGCGGTCACGCCCGCGGTCAGGCTCGCGCGAAGCCGTCTGTCGCCGCGATGAGCCGGTCGACGATGCCGGGCTCGCTCGCCGCGTGCCCGGCGTCGTGCACGACCTGGAAGTCGGCCTCGGGCCACGCCTTGTGCAGGTCCCAGGCGGTGGCCATGGGGGTGCAGGCGTCGTAGCGGCCCTGGATGATCACGGCGGGGATGTGCCGGACGCGGTCGACGTCCCTGATGAGCTGCTCGGGCCCGAACCAGCCGCCGTGGTGGAAGTAGTGGTTCTCGATCCTGGCGAACGACACCGCCATCTTGTCCTCGCCGAACTCCGCCACCAGGCTCGGGTCGGGCAGCAGCGTGATCGTGGCGCCCTCCCACTGGGACCACGCCTTGGCCGCCGCGAGCCGGACCGCCTCGTCGTCGCCTTCGAGCCGGGCGCGGTAGGCGGCCATGAGGTCGTCGCGCTCCTCGGCGGGGATCGGCGCCACGTACGACTCCCACAGGTCGGGGAACAGGTAGCTCGCGCCCTCCTGGTAGAACCAGCGCAGCTCGTGCGGGCGCAGCGTGAAGATCCCGCGCAGCACCAGCTCGGTCGTACGGTCGGGGTGCGTCTGGGCGTAGGCCAGCGACAGCGCGCTGCCCCACGACCCGCCGAACACCTGCCACCGCTCGATGCCCAGGTGCTCGCGCAGGCGTTCCATGTCGGCCACCAGGTTCCAGGTGGTGTTGGCGGCCAGCGACGTGCCCGGCTCGCTGGCGTGCGGCAGGCTGCGACCGCAGTTGCGCTGGTCGAACAGGACGATCCGGTACAGCTCGGGGTTCCACTGCCGGCGGTGATCGGCGCTGCACCCGGCGCCCGGCCCGCCGTGCAGCATGACGGCCGGCTTCCCGTCGGGATTGCCGCAGACCTCCCAGTAGATCTGGTTGCCGTCGCCCACGTCGAGCAGGCCGGACTCGTAGGGTTCGATGGGCGGGTACAGAGTTCTCATGTCTCGCGATCCTGCCATGGACCAGGCACTCGTCGAATTGTGCCGTTCTGAAGCCTAAAGTCATCACATGGACCTGGTGACGATCGACGACATCCGCACGGCGGCCGGGCGCATCAAGGGGATCGCGGTGCGCACCCCGCTCCTGCCGATGGGCGAGGCGTGGCTGAAGCCCGAGAGCCTGCAACCGGTCGGCTCGTTCAAGATCCGCGGCGCCTACAACGCGCTGGCCGCCCTGCGTCCCTCCGGAGTCGTCACGCACTCCTCCGGCAACCACGGCCAGGCCCTGGCGTTCGCGGCGGCCGAGTTCGGCGTGCCGTGCGTGGTCGTCGTGCCCGAGGGCACGCCCGCGGTCAAGGCGGCGGCGATCGAGGGGTGGGGCGCCGAGCTGGTGGTCGTGCCTCCCGACCAGCGCGAGGTGACGGCCGAGCGGCTGGCGGGCGAGCGCGGCCTGACGCTGGTGCCGCCCTACGACCACCGCGCGATCATCGCCGGGCAGGGCACGATCGGCCTGGAGATCGTCGAGGACCTGCCGGACGTCGAGGTGGTGCTCGTGCCGATCAGCGGCGGCGGGCTGGCCGCGGGCGTCGCGGCGGCGGTCAAGGCGCTGCGGCCCGACGTCCGCGTGTACGGCGTGGAGCCCGAGCTGGCCGCCGACGCCGCCGAGAGCCTGGCGGCCGGGCACGTGGTGGCCTGGGAGACCACCCGCACGTTCCGGACCATCGCCGACGGGCTGCGGGTGAACAAGGTGTCCGAGCTCACCTTCGCCCACCTGCGAGAGCACCTCGAAGGCATCGTCACGGTGTCGGAGGAGGAGCTGCGGGCGGCGGTGCGGCACATCGCGCGCACGGCCCGGCTGGTGGCCGAGCCCAGCGGCGCGGCGACCACGGCCGCCCTGCTGTCGGGCCGCGTCCCCGCCGGGCGCACGGTGGCCGTGCTGTCCGGGGGGAACGTCGATCCGGAGCTGTTCGCCCAGGTCTACGCCTGAGCCCAGGTGTGGCGGGTCAGGAACCCGCGCTCGCCGGTGGCGTACTCGGTGAACGCCTGCCGCACCTCCTCCAGCTCGGGCACGACCGCCCGGACCATCGTGCCCTCCTTGTACTCCAGCTCGTAGCCGGGGGAGACCTGGAGGAAGTGGTGGCCGAAGTTCACCAGGGCCACGAACGGGTTCTGCGGCGACAGGGTGGCCAGGACGTCGTGGACCAGGCCGAGGTCGGGGTCGTGGACGACCATCCCGTCGCCGGTGTGGAGCTGCATGCCCTCGTACACGCCGAGCGGGGCCACGTTCTGCACCAGGTCGCGCTGGGGGTCGTAGCAGACCATGCCGTGCGCGCGGGCGGTGGTGAACACCTGGGCCGAGGTCTCGTCCATCGTGTCCAGGTCCATCGTCACCAGGACGTGCCCGGGGTACAGGGTGACCTCCCCGGGCAGCTCCTTGGCGACGTCGGGCACGTCCCCCTCGACGGGGTCGCTCCGCTTCACCGCCAGATACGTGGCCCGGGCCTGATCCCTGCTGATCGGCACGGGCTCGTCCCAGACCATCAACTCAACGCTCATCGGTCCATCTTGCCGAACGTCCACCATGCTGGCGCACCACTGGGGTCAAGAGTCCGTGATGTACGGTTCAGCGCGGTTTCTCGGACTCGGGCACCAGCTCGGCCGTGCATTGGGCGCACCGCCTGGCCTCGGACGGGATGTCGGACAGGCATTCGGGGCACTGCTTGGTCGTCGCGGCCTTGTCCCGGTCGAACAGGTGGATCAGCCGCGTCATGGGGGCCACGACCAGCCAGTAGACGACCGCCGCGATGACCATGAAGGTCACCAGGTGGTTGAGGAAGTCGCCGTACTTGAACCGGCTGCCGTTGATCGTGAAGGAGTACTCGGCGAAGTTCGGCTGCCGGCCGCCGGTCACCGCGCCGATGAGCGGGGTGATGAGGTCGGTGACCAGCGCCTGGACGAGCCCGCTGAAGGTCGCCCCGACAATCACGGCGACGGCCAGCTCGACGATGTTGCCACGGAGTAAGAACTTCTTGAAACCGCCCATGGAGTCGGCATATTGCCGGGGGCCGCGGCCTGAAACCCCGATGGCCCCCGACAGAGCCCGATCGAGAACGTCGTGGCCGGTCAGAGCCGGGGCGCGAGCCGTTCGAGATCGAAGAGGCCGCGTCGCACGCCGTCGAGGAACGCGTTCCACTCGTCGATGGTGAACGACAGGACGGCACCGCTGGCGTCCTGACTTCCCCGCACCCAGACCCGGTCGGAGAGCATGGTGACTTCGACGCATTCGCCGTTGTTGCAGCGATGCCACGCAACCTGGTCAAGGGCAGGTGGGCGTTTCATGCACTACCTCCTGGAGGTCGGCTGTAGAGGTATTGCGCCGATGTGATATTACCCCGATCGCCGGATGCCACTCGGGCCGCCGGCGCGCCCCCCGGATCATCCTGGACATGAAAAAAGGCGGACACCCGTGGGATGTCCGCCTCACATGGCCGGCCGGCCGGCTCAGCCGGCCTCCCGGATCTTCCCGATGAACGCATTCCATTCGGTGGCGTCGAAGGTGAGAACGGGACTGTTCGGATTCTTGTTGTCGCGGATGCCGATGGAATCACGCGAGAAATAGGCGACCTCTACGCAGTCGCCATTGTTGCAGCGCGACGAGGCGCGCCAGCGAGGAAATGCACCAAGGTCTTGTTCGTTCGACATTGTCGCTCCCTACGGGCCATCGGCGGCGCCGGGCGGACCGGCGTGCACAGGCGATGTGAGCTCGGCGCTGACGGTCTTGGTGGACCGTTTCACCCGAGGCCACGACCCTACACCCGGGAGCCTGCCGGACTGGGCATCTTGCCGGGCGCGGGACGGTTCTCCCGCGGCGCGCCCACCGGGAAACCGCGGAGCCGGGGGCCGGGGACGGGCGGCGCCGCCGGTGCCCGGTTCTCCTTCTCCGGCGATGCGCAGGGACACGCTCTCCGGCGCGCCTGAATTTCGCCGGAATTACCGCGGGACGGGGTCGCCTCTTTTTCCGGACGGGAAGGGCGCCGGGAAACCCGGCCGTCGGCCATTCGGCTGCCGGACGACAAGGGTGGGACCCGGATCGCCGCAGCCGTCGCGCCGACGTTCGACGCCTTTCTGGCCGATGGGTTTTTGGCCGGGTGTCTGTGTCATCAGGCGGGCGATATATAGGATATTTCGGGTTTATGGAGTGCCGAGCAAAGCGCTCGAACGGCAATTGCCAGAGGCGATTGCCGGAGGTCGCCCGGAGAGCGCGGCAACTAGGCGAATTTGCGTGCCATTTCGGCCAGCTGTTTCTTCGACTCCTGCGGGTTCAGGGCCTCGGCGCGGAGATGGTTGATCGTCTCCCTGAACGGCTCGACCTTGTCGCCTTCGAGGTAGAACAGGCCCATCTGATGCTCGACGAAGACGGTGTCGGCGATGCCCGACCTCTTGTCGAACTCCAGCAGCCGGAACGTGCTGTCGAACCCCATGTGCGCGCCCACCGTGAAGGGGATCACCTGGATGGTGACCTGCGGCAGCTCCGTGACGGTGAGGAGGTGGCGCAGCTGCTCCAGCATGGTCTGCCGGCCTCCGACGTGGCGGTGCAGCGCCGACTCGTCGAGCAGGACCCAGTAGTCGGGCGGCTCCCTGCCGGTCAGCAGCTCCTGGCGCTTCAGGCGGGCCAGCACCCGGTCCTGGAGGATGTCGTTGTCGATGCGCGGCAGGCAGCCCCGGATGACGGCTCGGGCGTAGTCCTCCGTCTGGAGCAGCCCGGGGATCGTGGTGATCTCGTATTCGGTGATGGCCACGCTGTCGGCCTCCAGCCCGATCATGGGCCGGAAGCTGCGGTTGTCGTAGTCCTGCCACCAGTGTTTCTGCCGCGCGTCCTTGGCCAGGGTCATCAGCTCCGAGGAGTCCTGGACGCCGTAGAGCCTGCACAGGTCGCGGACGTCGCGCAGGCTCACCCTGCGCTGGGCCGTCTCGATGCGGCTGATCTTGGCAGGGGAGCAGAGCAGGTGTTCGGCGACCTCGGCGATGCTCAGGCCCGCCTCGTGGCGCAGCTCGCGCAGCCGCATGGCGAGCTGTCGTTGCCGGAGCGTCGGATTGGGGACGGACATCGCCACGCTCCTTCGACCGTCGCGGCCTGCTGCTCTGGAGCGTACCCCCGCTCCATTCTTTCGAAGTCGTGAGCGGTAGGTAATCGTCACCGGCACGTTCCTATGGCAAGTGCCAAATCGAGGTGGGTTTCTGGCGTTGGAGGGTAAAAGTCAACCAAGCCGTAAGAGAGGGGGATGCCCAGGGCTGATCCACTCGAAA
The DNA here is from genome assembly GCF_044455665.1 of Nonomuraea sp. NPDC051191. Classification (NCBI taxonomy): domain Bacteria; kingdom Bacillati; phylum Actinomycetota; class Actinomycetes; order Streptosporangiales; family Streptosporangiaceae; genus Nonomuraea; species Nonomuraea sp. NPDC051191. Next base: position 209,863 of record NZ_JBITEZ010000007.1, read on the forward strand.
CCGCCAGAGATCGAAATGCCGCGTTCATTCCCTGACGTGAAGGCTCACCAGAGGCCGTCCGTCACATAAGGCTGGGCCGATGTCGTCTCGTCGGCCCGGTTCCCCGATCTTTCGCTCCTGCCAGAGCGTGAGGATCGGTTCTCCATGATTGTCTGTCTCCGACGGGCAGGGCCGGCCGCTGCGCCCGTCCTGCCGAGGGGGATCGGGGACGCAGTGTCGCGTCACCCGATCGCGGGTGCGGATCCGGTGCGCAGGGGCCGCGCGCCGGATCCGTGAACCCCGCCACCCCCCCACCGGGCCGAACACGTGGGCCGCCGTCGACACCGCGCTGTCGGAGGCGGCCCACTCACATTTCCGAGTATCTCGGACGGACGGGTGGGAAGGAACAGGGTGGCCTTGTCCGTCGGAGCAGGGGAACGGAACATGGGGAGAGACCGCAAGGGAGCCTCGATGATCGAGATCTGGCCTGGAGACCCCTACCCTCTGGGGGCGACGTACGACGGCGCGGGCACGAACTTCTCGCTCTACACCGAGGTGGCCCAGGCGGTGGAGCTGTGCCTGTTCGACGAGGACAACGTCGAGTCGCGGGTGCCGCTCGCGGAGGTCGACGGGTTCATCTGGCACGGCTACCTGCCGGGCATCGGCCCCGGCCAGCGCTACGGCTACCGGGTGCACGGGCCGTACGAGCCGGCGCGGGGGCTGCGCTGCAACCCCAGCAAGCTGCTGCTCGACCCGTACGCGATGGCGATCGAGGGCGGCGTCGACTGGCACGAGGCGGTCTACGGCTACCGGTTCGGCCAGCCGGACACGCGCAACGACGCCGACTCGTCCCCGTACGTGCCGCGGTCCATCGTGATCAACCCGTTCTTCGGGTGGGGGCACGACCGGCCGCCGGCGACGCCGTACCACGACACGGTGATCTACGAGGCGCACGTGCGCGGGCTGACGATAAGCCATCCCAAGATCCCCAAGCACCTGCGCGGCACGTACGCGGCGCTCGGCCACCCCGAGATCCTCGACCACCTCACCAAGCTGGGCGTGACGGCGCTGGAGCTGATGCCGGTGCACCAGTTCGTCACCGACCACATCCTGGAGCAGCGCGGCCTGTCCAACTACTGGGGCTACAACTCCATCGGCTTCTTCGCCCCGCACAACCGCTACTCCAGCACCGGGCAGCGCGGCGGGCAGGTGCTGGAGTTCAAGGCGATGGTGCGCAGCCTGCACGAGGCGGGCATCGAGGTCATCCTCGACGTCGTCTACAACCACACCGCCGAGGGCAACCACCTGGGGCCGACGCTGGGGTTCCGGGGCATCGACAACAGCAACTACTACCGCCTGGTCGAGAACGACAAGCGCTACTACGTCGACACCACCGGCACGGGCAACAGCCTGCTCATGCGCTCCCCGCACGTCCTCCAGATGATCATGGACTCGCTCCGCTACTGGGTCATCGAGATGCACGTCGACGGGTTCCGCTTCGACCTCGCCTCCACCCTCGCCCGCGAGCTGCACGAGGTCGACCGGCTGAGCGCCTTCTTCGACCTGGTGCAGCAGGACCCGGTGCTGTCGCAGGTCAAGCTCATCGCCGAGCCCTGGGACGTCGGCCCCGGCGGCTACCAGGTCGGCAACTTCCCCTCGCGCTGGACCGAGTGGAACGGCCGCTACCGCGACACGATCCGCGACCTGTGGCGCGGGCAGGCCGCCACGCTGCCGGAGTTCGGCTCCCGCTTCACCGGGTCGAGCGACCTGTACAAGGACGACAGCCGCCGCCCGGCCGCCTCGATCAACTTCGTGACCTGCCACGACGGCTTCACCCTCCAGGACCTCGTGGCGTACAACAACAAGCACAACGAGGCGAACAAGGAAGGCAACCGCGACGGCACCGACGACAACAGGTCGTGGAACTGCGGCGAGGAGGGCCCGGCGAGCCTGGCCATCGAGTCGCTGCGCGAGCAGCAGAAGCGCAACTTCCTCACCACGCTGTTCCTGTCGCAGGGCGTGCCGATGCTCTCGCACGGCGACGAGCTGGGCCGCACCCAGAAGGGCAACAACAACGGCTACTGCCAGGACAACGAGCTGACCTGGGTCGACTGGTCCGACATCAGGGAGAACTGGCTGCTGCTGGAGTTCACCCAGGAGCTGGCGGCGCTGCGCAAGAAACATCCGGTCTTCCGGCGCAGGAGGTTCTTCTACGGCAAGCCGGTACGCGGGCTGAGCGACATCGCCTGGCTCACCCCCTCCGGGGAGGAGATGACCGACAGCGACTGGAACGTCGGCTACGCCAAGTCGCTGGCCGTCTTCCTCAACGGCGACGCCATCACCGAGCCCGACCGGCGCGGCCGGCCGATCAGGGACGACTCCTTCCTGGTGCTGTTCAACGCCCACCACGACACGATCAAGTTCACGATCCCCGAGGACTACGGCGAGATGTGGCACACCGAGATCGACACCGCGATGCCCATCAGGCTCGACGTGCGGATGGTGCGTGCGGGCGAGGCGATCGAGGTCCCCGGACGCAGCGTTCGGGTGCTGCGCCGTGTCTAGGCCGGTCTCGACGTACCGGGTGCAGCTCACCCCCGACTTCGGTTTCGCGCAGGTCGCCGAGATCGCCGGTTACCTGCGCGACCTCGGCGTCAGCCACGTCTACCTGTCGCCGATCCTCCAGGCCACGCCCGAGTCGCGGCACGGCTACGACGTCGTCGACCACTCCAGGATCAGGGAGGAGTTCGGCGGGGCCACCGGCTTCCGCGAGATGGCCCGGCAACTGGCCGCCCAGGACCTGGGCATCGTCATCGACATCGTGCCCAACCACATGAACACGATGAACGCGCAGTTCTGGTCGGTGCTCAAGGACGGGCCCGCCTCGCCGTACGCGAACTGGTTCGACATCGAGTGGGTGGACGGGAAGGTGGCGCTGCCGGTGCTCGGCGACGACACCGAGCCCGTGGTGGACGGCGACGTCCTGCGCTACCACGAGCACGCTTTCCCCCACCCCGGCCACTACCGGCTGGTCGACTGGCGCGAGGGCCCCGGCTACCGGCGCTTCTTCGACGTGTCGTCGCTGATCGGGCTGCGTGTGGAGGACCCGTCGGTGCTGTCCGCCACGCACGAGGTGATCTTCTGGCTGTTCGACGAGGGCCTGGTCGACGGGTTGCGCATCGATCACCCCGACGGCCTGGCCGACCCCCGGGGCTACCTCGACCGGCTGCGCGAGCGGATCGGCGCCCCCTGGACGGTCGTGGAGAAGATCCTCATCGGCCCCGAGCGGCTGCAGCCCGACTGGGCCTGCGACGGCTCGACCGGCTACGAGGTGCTCAACCGGGTCAACGGCCTGTTCGTGGACCCTTCGGGCAAGGAACCGCTGGTCCGGCTGTTCAGTGAGCTGACCGGGCAGCCGGAGGAGTACCGTCCGGTCATGGTCGCGGCCAAGCGCGAGGTGCTCGACCTGTTCTTCGGCGCGGAGATCGACCGGCTGGCCAGGGTCACCGGCTGCGACCCCGCCGCCGTGTCGGAGCTGCTGGCCGCGATGCCGCTCTACCGCGCCTACCTGGTGCCGGGGGAGGAGCCGCCGCCCGAGTCGGTCGAGATCGTCGAGCTGGCCGCCGCCGAGTGCTCGCCCGCCGTGCGGCCGCTCGTCCAGGAGGTCCTGTACGGGTCGGCGGAGGCGATCGTCCGTTTCCAGCAGACGTGCGGGCCGGTCATGGCCAAGGGGGTGGAGGACACCGCGCTGTACCGGTGGTATCCGCTGTCCTGCCTCAACGAGGTGGGCGGCGAGCCCGACGCGTTCGGCGTCTCGGTGGAGGAGTTCCATGACTTCTGCGGGGAGATGTCCCCGTACACGATGACGACCTTGTCCACGCACGACACCAAGCGGTCGGAGGACGTGCGCGCCCGGCTGTCGGTGTTGTCGGAGATGCCCAGGGAGTGGGCGTCCGTGGTGGGCGAATGGGCGAGCGAGCTCTCCTTCGACCCCCACCTCGACTACCTGGCCTGGCAGAACCTCATGGCGGCCTGGCCGATCTCCGCAGAACGCTTCGCCGAATACCTGCTCAAGGCGGCTCGCGAGGCCAAGACCGCGATCTCGTGGGTGCGTCCGGACGCCGGCTACGAGCGGCGGCTGCGGGAGTTCGCGCAGGCCGCCGTGCGGTTGCCGGTGGAGGACTTCACCGAGCGCATCGAGCCGTTCGCGATGTCGAACTCGCTCGGGGCCAAGCTGGTGCAGCTCATGATGCCCGGGGTGCCCGACGTGTACCAGGGCAACGAGACCACCGACTTCTCGCTGGTCGATCCGGACAACCGGCGGCCCGTGACGTACCCGCGCAAGCCCGAGACCTCCTGGGACGCGGCCAAGCTGCTGGTCACGACGCAGGCGTTGCGGCTGCGCAGGCGGCTCGGGGGCGCGGCGCCGTACCTGCCGCTGCGGGCCGAGGGGGAGGCGGCCGAGCACGCGATCGCCTTCGCCAGGGGCGAAGGCCCGCGGGCGGTGGCGGTCGCCACCAGGCTGCCGGTACGCCTCGCGCGCCGGTCCGCGGTCGCCGGCCACTCGGTGTGGGGCGACACCACCTTGACCCTGCCCGGCGGATCCTGGCGCGACCTGCTCACCGGCGAGCCGCATTCGGGGACGGTTCCGCTGGCCCGGCTGCTCGATCAGTACCCCGTCTCACTACTGGAGCGACATGATCTTTGAGGTCTGGGCACCGAAGGCCACGGCTGTCGAGGTCGACGTTCTGGACGGACGCCGGCCGATGTCCCCCAAGGAGAGAGGCTGGTGGTGGGCCGAGGTCGCCGAGGCCGGACACGGCACCAGGTACGCCTTCGTCCTCGACGGCGGCGGGCCCTACCCGGACCCGAGGTCCCGGCGGCAGCCGGAGGGGGTGTTCGGGCCGAGCGCGGTCTACGAGCACGCCCGCTTCACCTGGTCCGACCACGACTGGAAGGGCCGCGACCTGCGCGGTTCGGTGATCTACGAGCTGCACGTCGGCACGTTCACCGGCGAGGGCACGTTCGCCGCGGCGGTCGAGCGGCTGGAGCACCTGGTCGAGCTCGGCGTGGACTTCGTGGAGATCATGCCGGTCGCGCCCGTCCCCGGCGGGCGCAACTGGGGGTACGACGGGGTCGACCTCTACGCGGTCAACGAGACGTACGGCGGCCCCGACGGGCTGAAGTCGTTCGTGGACGCGTGCCACCGGGCCGGGATCGGCGTCATCCTGGACGTGGTCTACAACCATCTGGGGCCGTCGGGCAACTTCCTGCACCCCTTTGGACCGTACTTTTCCGGCTTTGCTGGTAGTTATTGGGGTGAAGCCGTCAATCTGGACGGGCCCGGGTCCGACGAGGTGCGCCGGTACTTCATCGGCAACGCCGTCCAGTGGTTGCGCGACTACCACGTCGACGGCCTGCGCCTGGACGCCGTCCACGCGCTGCACGACAAACGCGCCCGTCACCTGCTGGCCGAGCTGTCGGAGGAGGTCGACGCGCTGGCCTGCTCGCTCGGCCGGCCGCTGTCGCTGATCGCCGAGTCCGACCTCAACGACCCGCGCATGGTCCGTCCGCTGGAGGCCGGCGGCCTGGGGATGACCGCGCAGTGGAACGACGACGTCCACCACGCCCTGCACACCGCCGTGAGCGGCGAGAGCCACGGCTACTACGAGGACTTCGCCGACCCGTCGGCGCTGGCCAGGGTGCTGACCCAAGGGGTGCTGCACGACGGCGGCTACTCCAGCTTCCGCGACCGGGCCCACGGCCAGTCCTTCGCCGGCGTGCCCGGTCACCGGCTGGTCGCCTGCCTGCAGAACCACGACCAGATCGGCAACCGGCCCGGCGGCGACCGGCTGCCCGTGTCGGCGCTCAGGCTGGGGGCGGGGCTGCTGCTGACCTCGCCGTTCACGCCGATGTTGTTCATGGGGGAGGAGTGGGGTGCTCGCACGCCGTTCCTGTTCTTCTCCGACCACGTGGAGCCCGCGCTGCGGGAGAGCGAGGGGGCGCGGCGCGAGCGCGAGTTCGACGGCTTCGGGTACGCCTGGGACGCGCCCGACCCGTCCGACGAGGAGGCGTTCCTGCGGTCCAAGCTGGACTGGGGCGAACTGAAGGAGGAGGAGAACTGGTCCCTGCTGTGCTGGTACCGGGACCTGATCGCCCTCCGCAAGGCGCTGCCGGAGCTGTCGGACCCGAGGCTGGAGCGGGTGCGGGTGGAGGCGGACCCGGACGGGAAGTGGCTGGTCATGTGGCGCGGGACGGTGTGCGTCAGCGTCAACCTCTCCCCCGAGACGCTGACGTTGCCTCCGGCGGGCGCGGTCGTCCTGCTCGCCTCCGACGACCCGGTCTCCGCCGGGCCCGACGGCCTGCGCCTTCCCGGCCAGACCCTCGCGATCTCCCGTACCGTCCCCTAAGTCGTCCACAGGGTGGGGGCGGGGCGGCGGAGTTGTCCCCAGAACGGGGTTCGGCGGCATCGGGGGCGGTCGGGTTCCGGATTCTGGGTGCCTCACCACGTTCCGAAGGCGAGGCACCTCATGAAGATCGTTCTGCCGCTCCCCGCCACGCTGACCTCCCTGTTCGTCGTAGCCGTGGAGCATCTGCCGTTCGACGTCGGCACCTTCGTGCCCTGGCGGGTCCCCGGGCCGTACCGGAAGGCGGCCCGTGACGCGCTCGACACCCCGCCGGGCCTGACGGTCTCCCTCGAACCGACTCCCTGGCGACCGGCCGGGCTCGCCCTCGCGGGCGACGAACGCCGGCGCCTGCGCCGGGCCGGGCAGCACGTCCTGGTGTCCACCACGGCGCCGCCGCACCGCCTGCCGGGCAACGTCCAGACCGCCAGGGCCGTCGCCCGTGCCCTCGCTCTCCAGGGCGGCGGCCTGCTGATCGACCCGCTGACCGCCTCGGCCGTGCCCGCCTGCCCGAGGTGTCCGGGCGAGCCGCGCGACTTCCGCCTCGGCGACGACTGGCTCACCTGGGACGTGCGGATCCACGACGACGCCACCTGCCCGCCGTGGGACCCGTCCGACACCGCGGCCTGCGACTGCCTGCGCGTCACCTCGCGCGGCCTGAGCCGCTTCGCGCTGCCGGAGATCACGCTCGACGGCGCCGCCTGTGCCCACAGCCTGTGCGCGACCGGCCTTCTGCGTTCGGTGGCCCACCGCCTGGTCACCGACCAGCTCGCCCACCTGAAGGCGCACCCGCTGGCCACCTGCCACGAGATCGACGACCTCCTGCGGATCCAGCCGTCCGGCGCCTTCCGGGGCGGCCCGCCGTTCGGCGTCCGGCTGACCCCGTGCGAGGCGGACCTCGGCGAGCCGGGCAGGGCGGGCGGTGTCCGCCGTCTGAAGGTCGGTCCCGATCCCGGCTCGGGCCGGCTCACCTGCCTCAAGGTCGGGCCGCCTTCCGGCTTCACCGGCTCGCTCAACGACTGGCTCTGCACCACCCGGAGTGCCGACCTGACCAGCCTCGGCCCTGCCGCACGCCCGGCTCTCGCCGCCTGACCCCCGCCCCCGCGAGACGGCCAGACCCCCAGGAGAGGCAGGTGGTCCAGCGGCGGTCTAGCGGTGGAGGATCTGGGTGAGGGCCTGGTCGAGGGTGGACGTGGGGTCCGAGGTCGGGCGAGGGGCTCGCCAGGCCACGTACCCGTCGGGCCGTACCAGCACCGCGCCGCCTTCCCGCACGCCGTACCGCTCCCGCCAGCGGCCTTCCACGTCCACCAGTTCATCGTCCACCAGGATGCGGGTGAGCTGCACGCCCAGACGCTCCTTGACCAGGCGGCCGGCGTCCATCCAGACCTGGCCGCCGCTCTTGTCGGCCAGCAGCACGAAGCCCGAGCCGAACAGGTCGATGGTCGAGATGCGCTGCCCCTCCCAGTCGAGCACGACGTGCGGGGCGCGGCTGCCGGGGCGGCCGTCGGGGTTGCGCGGGTCCTCCAGGAGCGAGCCGTCGTCGCCGGGCTCCTCCAGGACGGCGGCGGAGTGGTACCGGTAGCCGAGCATCGCCTGCAGGAAGTCCTCCAGGGGCTCGGGGTAGTCGGAGCGCTCGTCCACGGGCATCCGTACGCCGAGGTTGGCGAGCTGGGCGTCGGCGGTCAGGGCGCCGATCGGGCGGCGTTCGGCGTCGTAGGTGTCCAGGAAGCCGGGGCCGGCCTGCCCGCTGAGCACCAGCCAGAGGCGCCAGGCGATGTCGCAGCCGTCCTGGAGGGCGGTGCTGCCGCCCTGGCCGCCGGTGGGCGGCATGGTGTGGGCGGCGTCGCCGGCGAAGAAGACGCGTCCGGCGCGGAAGGTGTCGGCCACGACGTGCGCCAGGCTGAACGTCGCCGTGTCGAGCACCTGCACGTCCAGGTCCGGGATGCCGGTGCCGACGCGGATGAGCTCGATGCAGCGTTCCTCGGTGAGGTCGTCGGCCCGGCCCTCCTCGGACGGGGGCTGGTTGACGCCGAGCACGTGCGCGCCCACGCCCGTGCCGGTCACGATCACGCCGGTGAACGCGTCGTTGTGGAGGTACCAGACGATGACCTCGCGCTCGTTCACCAGGCCGGTCAGGTCGGCGTCGAACATGATCGAGCGCATCTGCACGAGGTCGCCCTTGCCGGAGGTGGGCACGGCCAGTCGCTCGCGCAACGGGCTCCGGTGGCCGTCGGCCGCCACCACGTAGTCGGCCCGTACGACGCTCTCGACCCCGTCGGCGGCGCGGATCACGGCGGTGACGCCGTCGTCGTCCTGGTCGAGGGAGATCAGCTCGGTGGAGAAGCGCAGGTCCGCTCCTAGCTCGTCGGCGTAGGCGCGGAGCACCCGCTCGACCTCCGACTGGGGGGCGCCCACGCGGGGCACGGGGGTGAGGCCGGCGAGGGCGTTGGACTCGTCCGATTCCTCGAAGATCATGTGGGGCTCGGGGTCGGCGAGGGTCTTGGCGATCGCGATGCGCATGGAGTCGCCGATGCCGGTCCAGATGTCGGCGAACGTCTGCTCGATGCCCGGCAGCGGGCGCAGCAGCTCGACCGCTCGCGGCCCCATGCCGAACGCCTTGGGCTGGATCGACGTGCTCGGGTGCCGTTCGACCAGCATGACGGGCACTTCGCGCCACGCCAGCAACGCGGCAGCGCTCAGGCCCGCGTACCCGCCGCCGACCACCAGCACGGGCACTCGCTCTTGTCTCATTGCCTCCACCTCCGGGCACGAGTAGTATCGCGTTTGTCGATCACGCAACACGATATGTCGCGTCTACGGAGACGGTCAAGACATATCGCGAATCCCCGCATTCGTCGGACCTCTCCACCGGCGCCGCCGGGCCGGCCACGAGCCGAACCGCCTTCCTGCACATGCAGGAGTAGTCGGCATCAAGCTTCTGGCCGCGAGAACGCCGCACGGGGAACCGAGCCGCGTGCCGGCGCGCGGCCGCCTGCCCCGCGGCTCAGGCTGCGACTACCCGTGGAGGAGTCTCCTGGCCTCGGCTCGCGACGTGCTGTCTGTGATCCGCTGAGTGGTGTGAGATCCGCGCAAGCGGCGGAGACGGCTTTCTGAACCGTCCTGAAAGGCGCGCGTAATGCACGGCTGGACGGCCTCGCCCAGCGCGTGCCACACGGCGATGCGGCCTGCATGGCGGCGGAGGGGGGCGTTCGTGCCAGGGGACGTGGCTCTGCCCTATTCGTGTGCCCGGTTCACGCCCCGATTGCTGTAGTAGCCCTCTGACCTGCTTCGTGGCTCATGGGAGCCGTCAGATGCTCAGGGGAGGTGGCGTTCGAGGCTTTGGAGTTTGGTGGTCATGCCGTCCGTCACGCCCGGGCGGAGGTCGGCTTTCAGGACCAGGCTGACTCGCGGGGCGACTTCGGAGACGGCGTCGACCGCGCGCCTGACGACGTCCATGACCTCGTCCCACTCGCCCTCGATGGTGGTGAACATCGCGTCCGTGCGGTTGGGCAGGCCGCTCTCGCGGACCACCTTGACGGCGCGGGCGACCGGTTCGGCGACCCCTTCGCCGACGCCCAGCGGGGTGATGGAGAAGGCCACGATCATGGCGACAGATCCCTCAGCAGACGGAAACAGCCCGGACGAACCGATCGTAGCCGGGGCGAAGAGCCACGACGCGGGTGGGGCGTCGTGGCTGATCGCCGTACGTCACACGTCACACGTGGTCGTGGTCGTGGTCTTCCTCGTCCTCGTCCTCGCTCGGCCCCTCGGACGGCTCCACCCCGAGAACGGCCTCACGCGGCTCGATCTCGGTGATGTGCTCCACGAGCTGCAGCACGTGGTCAGGCTCGATCAGCCACTGGAGCGCCGAGGCTCCGGTCTCGTCGGAGTTGACGAGGTCGGCCTGCTCGGAGCGCTCCTCGTCGCTGAGGTCGGCGTCGGGGTGCCTGATCTCGGCCAGCGCCGCCGCCTGCAGCGCGTTCACGTCGAGCACCTCCACGGTCAGTTCGACCGTAAGGCGCAGGTACTTCGGTTCATCACTCATGGCGACGATGCTAGGGCAGCTTCCACTCGACAGGTGCGGCGCCTTGCTGGGTGAGCAGCTCATTGGCGCGGCTGAACGGCCGTGAGCCGAAGAAGCCGCTGCGCGCCGACAACGGGGACGGATGCGCCGACTCGATGCGCGGCACGCTGCCCAGCATCGGGGCGAGGTTGCGGGCGTCGCGGCCCCACAGGATGGCGACCATCGGCTTGTCGCGGGCCACGAGGGCGCGGATGGCCTGCTCGGTGACCTGCTCCCACCCCTTGCCCCGGTGGGAGGCGGGCTTGCCCGGCATGACCGTCAGAACCCTGTTGAGCAGCAGCACGCCCTGCTCGGCCCACGGGGTCAGGTCGCCGTTGGCGGGGCGGGGGAGGCCGAGGTCGGACTCCATCTCCTTGTAGATGTTGAGCAGGCTCCCGGGTATCGGCCGCACCTCGGGCGCCACCGAGAACGACAGCCCGACGGGGTGGCCGGGCGTGGGGTAGGGGTCCTGGCCCACGATCAGCACCCTGACGTCGTCGAAGGGCTGGTTGAACGCGCGCAGGACGTTGGGACCCGCGGGCAGGTACTGCCTGCCCTCGGTGATCTCGTTGCGCAGGAACTCACCCATCAAGGAGATCTGCTCGGATACGGGCTCAAGAGCCTGAGCCCATCCGGCTTCGACGACTTCATGCAAAGGACGACCGGCCATGGCCGTGAAGCTTATCTAGGTCTGGTACGGCTTGCCGCCCAAACGGGCACGCAGGCCGTACCGGAATGATCACAACGACGGCTTTCCGGGCTGGAAGAGCCAGGCGTCGAAGAGGGCGTCGAGCCGCCTGCCGGACACGCGTTCGGACAGGGCGACGAAGGCGGCGGTGTCGGCGTTGCCGTACTTGTGCTCGCTCGCCCAGGTACGCAGGATCGTGAAGAACGCGCTGTCGCCGACGGTCCGGCGCAGGACGTGCAGGGTCGCCGCGCCGCGGTCGTAGACGGGGTCGTGGAAGAGCGCGGCGGCGCCGCCGGGGTCGGCGGTCGGCGTCTGCCAGAACTCGTCGCCGGCGGGCCTGGCGTAGACGCCGTCGAAGGACGTCTGCACGGTACGGCTGCCGGTCTTCTCCAGCCAGAGCCATTCCGCGTACGTCGCGAAGCCCTCGTTCAGCCAGATGTCACGCCATAAGGTGGGCGTCACCGAGTCGCCGAACCACTGGTGGGCCAGCTCGTGGGCGAGCAGCGACTCGCTGGGCGCCACGGGGTAGATGGGCCGGGTCTGGGTCTCCAGGGCGTAGCCGACGTTCGGCTCGTGGTCGACGATCCCGCCGGTGGAGGAGAACGGGTACGGGCCGAAGAGCGAGCTGAAGTAGTCGAGGACGGGCGCGTGGCGGGCGGCGAAGTCCGTCGCCTTGGCGGCGAGCTTGGGGTCCACGGCGGTGATCACGCGGTAGCCGCCGATCCTGGCGTCGGTGAGCTGGAACTTGCCGATCGACACCGTGGTCAGGTAGCTCGCCATGGGCTCGCGGGCGTCCCACACGTACGTGGTCCGGCCGCCGGCCGACGTTCTGGCCACCAGGTCGCCGTTGGCCACCGCGACCCTCGTGCTGGGCACGGTCACGGTGAACCGGTACGTCGCCTTGTCCGACAGGTGGTGGTTGCCGGGGTACCAGGTCATCGCGCCCTGCGGCTCGTTGGCGTTGAAGACGCCGTCGCTGGTCCTGATCCAGCCGTCCCTGGAGCCGTCGGGGTCGAGGACGTGGGTGGGCCTGCCGTCGTACCGGACGACGACGGAGAAGTTCTGCCCGGAGGCCAGCGTGGCGGCGGGGGTGACGACCAGCTCGTCGCCGGCGCGCGTGACGGCGGCGGGCCTGCCGTCCACAGTGACCGAGCGTACGGACAGCGAGCCGGACAGGTCGAGGTCGAAGCGGCTCAGCGCCTGGGTGGCACGGGCGGCGACGGTGGCCACGCCGGTCAGGACGTTCGAGGACGGGTCGTAGTCCAGGGCGAGGTCGTAGTGGCCGGCGTCGTAGCCGCCGTTCCCCTGACCGGGGAAGTACGGATCACCCGCCCCGGGAGCACCGGGGGTGCCGCCGAGCGCGGCGGCGGGGGCGAGGGGGAGGGAGATGAAGGCTGCTGCGGCGAGGGCGAGAAGACGCTTCATGAACAATCATCGGAGGTCCGCGAGCAGGTGTTACGGGCGCCCGCCTGCCCCCCTAGGGAGGCGGGCGCCCGCGGGGGACGGCCTACTTGACGGAACCGGCCATCATGCCCTGGACGAAGTACCGCTGGAAGGCGAAGAACAGCACCAGCGGGATGATCAGCGACAGGAACGCCCCGGAGGAGAGGATGTCGACGTTCGATCCGAACTGCCGCATCTGAGACTGCAGGGCTTTGGTCATCGGCTGGTTGTCGGTGTTGGCGAACACGAGCGCGATGAGCATGTCGTTCCACACCCACAGGAACTGGAAGATCCCCAGCGAGGCGATGGCCGGCTTGCCCAGCGGGAACACGACCTGGGCGAAGATCTTCCATTCGGGTGCGCCGTCCATCCTGGCCGCCTCCAGCAGCGACGACGGGATGCCGACGAAGAAGTTGCGCAGCAGGAAGATGGCGAACGGCAGGCCGAACGCCGTGTGGAACAGCACCACGCCGGGGATCGTGCCGAAGATCCCGACGCCGCCGTAGAAGGCCGCGACGGGGATCAGCGCGATCTGGATGGGCACGATCAGCAGCCCCACCACGACCAGGAACGCCGTGTCCCGCCCGCGGAACTCCATCCACGCGAACGCGTACGCCGCCATGGCCGCGATGCCGATCACCAGGATCGTGGTCGGCACGGTGATGAGCACCGTGTTCCAGAACGACGAGGTGAAGCCGCTGGCCAGCAGGTTCTTGTAGTTGGCGATGGTCAGCTCGGCGGGCTTGGTGAAGATCGTCCACCAGCCCTCGGCGTTGTTCACCTTCACCGTGCGCAGGGAGACGACCAGCAGGCCCAGCGTCGGCACCAGCCAGAACAGGCCGAGCACGATCATGACCACCTGGACGGCGCCGCCGCCGAGGCGGTCCACGATCCTGCTCGCCACGCCTCTGCGCGGCGCGCCCGACTCCAGTCCGTGAGGTGCGCTCACGCTCGCGGTCGTCATGTGTCTTCCCTTCTGAACCGGCGGATGTTCATGATCATGAAGGGCAGAACCAGGATGAGCAGGAACACCGCGAGTGCGCTGCCGAGCCCCTGGTTGTTCCCGCCGCCGAACGACACGCGCCACATCTCCAGCGCGACCACGTTCGACTGCGGCTGAACCGAGGCCGGCGCGATGATGTAGACCAGGTCGAAGACCTTGAGCGTATTGATGATCATCGTCACGAAGACGACGAGCAGCACCGGCGACAGCAGCGGCACGGTGATCCGCCGGAACACCTGCCACTCGGTCGCGCCGTCGATGCGGGCGGCCTCCAGGGCGTCCCGCGGGATGGCGGCGAGCCCGGCGGCGATCAGCACCATCGCGAACCCGGCCCACACCCAGACGAACGCGCCGATGATGGCCGGCGTGATGAGCGTCTGGCCGAGCCAGGTCAGGCCGCCGTAGCTGGCCTGGAAGTTCGACTGCGGCAGCCGTACGACGTAGGAGCCGGCCGGCAGGCCGGCGAAGCTGAAGCTGCCGTCGTCGGCGGTCGTGGCGGTGGCCGCGACCTGGCCGTCCTTGACCGCCTCGACGGTCACGCCGGGCAGCCCCTTCTCGGTCGGGTCCACGGCGCCGCTCTGGCCGCCGCCGCCCTGCGTGAAGTCGAACCACACCGTCCCCGACACCGCCGAGCCGCCGGTGGGGGCGTGGGCGGGCTGGGCGTTGGACGGCATGATCTGCGGCTTGACGCCGACGATCGGGATCAGCACCGGCGTGCCCGCCTGGACGGGCTGCTTGGTGACGACCGCGCCGTTCTGCTCGGTCACGGGAGACTGGTCGCCGCCGCGTGCCCGTGCCTCGGGGTAGCCCTGCGAGGAGGAGAACGTGTCGTGCACGGTGGTGAGCACCGCGTTGGCCAGGCCCTTGTCGGGGTCCTCCTCGTAGACGAGGCGGAAGATCACGCCGGCGGCCATCAGCGAGACGGCCATCGGCATGAACACGATCAGCTTGAAGGCCGTCGCCCACCGAATGCGCTCGGTCAGCACCGCGAAGATCAGGCCGATCGTGGTGACCACGATCGGGGCCACGACCACCCAGATGAGGTTGTTGCGGATCGTGACGAGCATGCCGTTGTCGCTGAAGATCGTGGTGTAGTTGCCCAGCCCCACGAACCCGCTGCCCGAGGCGTCGAACAGGCTGCGGAAGATGGAGTAGACGATGGGGTAGACCACCCAGACGCCGAGCAGCAGGGCCGCCGGCAGGAGGAAGGCGATGGCGACCGCCGGCGATGGGCCGAGGCGTCGTCTCGTACGGGGGGTTTCAGCCGGTCCTGCGGAGGGCCCGCCCGCGGTCTTCGCGGGCGGGGCCGCCGGGCCGTCCAACCGTTCGGTCACGGCCTTACCTCTTTACTTCCAGGCCTTCTTGGCCTCGGCCTCGAGCGCCGCCTGGGCGCCCTTGACGTCGCTGGGGTCGCGCAGGAAGTCCTGCAGCACCTTCCACTCGCCCTTGCCGTCGGTGCCGCCGAAGGCGCTCGGGGCCAGGTCCGACATGTCGTAGCGGACGGCGTCACCGGCGGAGACGATCGTCTGGCCGAGCTGCTTGGTCAGCTCGTCGGGGTAGTTGTCGGGGGAGACGTTCTTGTTGGGCGACAGGTAGCCGGGGAGCTTGGCCCAGATCTCGCCGCCCTCCTTGGAGGCCAGGAACTGCACCAGGGCCATCGCGCCGGGGGATTCCTTCATGACCACGGCCACGTCGCCGCCGAGCACGACCGGAGCGGTGTCGCCGGCCTTCGGGAACGGGAAGTACTTGGCGCCCTCGCCGACCTTGGCGCCGTCCTGGGTGGCCTGGGTGGCGACGAAGTCGGCCTCGATGACCATGGCGGCCTTCTTGTTGCCGTACACCTTGGTCACGCAGGTCGGGAAGTCGGTCTGCAGCGCGCCGGAGGCGCCGTCGAGCACGAACTCCTTCTTGCCCGCGATCTGCGCGATCTTCTCCAGGGCGGTGGCGACGCTGGGGTCGGTCCACGGGATCTCGTGCTTGGAGAGCTTGTCGTAGTTCTCCGGGCCGGCGCTGGACAGGTAGACGTTCTCGAACAGGTCGGTCAGCGTCCAGCCCGAGGCGCCGCAGAGGGAGAAGGGCGGGGTGCCGGAGTCGGCGATGGTCTGGCCGGCCTTGATCAGCTCGTCCCAGGTCGTCGGCACCTGGACGCCGGCCTCCTCGAAGGCGTCGGAGCGGTACCAGACCAGCGACTTGTGCGCCGCCTTGATCAGCACGCCGTACACCTTGCCGTCGGCGGAGCCCAGCTCCTTCCAGTACGGCGTGTAGTTGGTGTCGATCTCCTGGGTGACCTCGGCGGACAGCGGCTTGAGCGCGTCCTGCTTGGCGTACTGCTGCACCAGACCCGGCTGCGGCAGGATCGCGACGTCCGGCGGGTTCTTGCCCTGGATGCGCGGGCCGAGGTAGGCGCCGGTGTCCTCACCCGTGGAGGCGTAGGTGACCGTGGCGCCGGTCTTGTCGGAGAAGGCCTTGAGCACCTGCTCGAAGTTCTTCTGCTCGGCGCCGGTCCACTTGGCCGCCACCTCCAGCTTGACGCCTTCGAGGGTCTTGCCGCCGCCGGCGTTGCCGGCCGGCGCGGACTCCGAGGCGGTGGGGGTGGTCGTCGTCGGGGCGTTGCCGCAGGCGGCGACGGCGACCGCGAGCCCTGCCAGGACTACTGCTGCTCTGGCTTTACGCATGGCTTTGCCTCACTGGGTTCTGATGATCTCTTCGAGTTCTGACTTCATGGAGACCGCGACGTCGTCGGCGGACTCTTTCGAGGGAGCGGCCAGGGCCTTGGCGACCGAGCTGGCGATCACCAGGCTCACCTGGTTGTAGTTGGCGCTCACCGGCCGTGGTTTGGCGGCGAGGATGCTCTCCTTGAGCACGGGCAGGTACGGGAACCGCTTGATCAGGGCCGGGTCGTCGTACAGCTCGGTCCACACGGGCGGGAAGGAGCCCTCGGTGAGGACGCGGCGTTCGTTCTCCAGGCTGGTGAAGTAGCGGATGAACTGCTGTGCGGTCTGCTGGTGCTTGGAGTAGGCGCTGACGGCCAGGTTGATCCCGCCGAGGGAGCTGGATCCCTGACCGTTCAGGCCGGGCAGCCGGGTCACCGCGAAACGGTCACCCAGTTTGGCCCTGGCCGGGCCGTAGGCGTGCGGCCAGTTGCGGGCGAAGGCCAGCTTCCCGTCCTGGAAGGCCAGCCGGGTCTCCTCCTCCTTGAAGGTCAGGGAGTCGCCGGTGATCCAGCCCTCCCGCAGCCCTTGCATCAGGAAGTCGAGCGCGATCTTCCCCTTGGCCGGATCGAGGGTCACTTCCGTGCCGTCGTGGTTGAGAATCTGCCCGCCCGCCGACTGCACTGCCTCGGAGAAGTTCACCGTCAAGCCTTCGTAGGCCAGGAGTTGGGCCGCATAGCCTCCGATGTCACGCTTTTTCGTTATTTTTCGTGCTTCGTCGCGAAGTTCCGCCCAGGTCTGCGGCGGCTTCTTGACGAGATCGGTCCGGTAGTAGAGCAGTCCCGCGTTGCTGGTGTACGGGACGGCCCAGAGCTTGCCTTTGTAGACGGCCGTGTCCACGACGGGCGGCAGGAACCTGTCGAGCGGGAACAACCCGCGCTCCAGGGGGATGATCCAGCCGTTCTCCGCGAACTCGGCGGTCCACACCACGTCGAGCCCCAGCACGTCGTAGCGGTTGCTCTGGGCCTGGAGGTTGGCCACCATCTGGGCGCGTTGCTCGTCGGCGGCCTCGGGCAGCTCCAGCAGCGTCACCTTCTCGGCCGGGTGGGCCTGGTTCCAGCGGTCCAGCAAGGGTTGCAGGTACGCCGTGGTGTCGCGTCCGGTGGCGAAGGTGATCGGGCCTGTGCCGCCCATTCCCGTCTCGCCGCCGCCCTCGTCACCCGCCGCCGCGCATCCGGCCGCCAGCAGGACGACCAGAACGAACGAAAGCGGGCGCAGCACTCTGTTTCCTCCACATTCAGCGGGGTTACATACGTGTTAGGTAGATGCATTCATGTTATGCACACCTGTAATCTGATGGTCAACGGATACCTACGTAACGCTCACGTAACACAAAGCGGGGAGGTGAGGCGTGCGGCTTCACCTGCTGGCGCTCCTGGCCAAGGAACCGGCCCACGGCTACGAGCTCAAACAGGCCCTTGAACAGACGTTCGGCAGCGCCTACCCCTCCCCGAACATCGGGCAGATATACGTGACGCTCGGCCGGCTGGAGAAGGACGGGCTCGTCAGGGCCGTCGACGTCGAACAGTCCAACCGGCCGAACAAGAAGGTCTACTACCTGACCGCCAAGGGCCGCGACCTGCTCACCATCTGGGTCGACGAGCCCACCGAAGGTCCCCGGGTGCGCGACGAGTTCTTCATGAAGCTCGTGCTCGCGCCGCTCACCGGCATCGCCGACCGGATGGCGCTGATCAACCGCCAGCGCCGCCACTACCTGTCGCTCATGGGCGACCTCAATGAGCTGCTCTCCCGTACGGCGCCCACCGACCGGGTGGCGCTGCTGCTGATCGAAGGGGCCATGCTGCACCTGCAGGCCGATCTTGACTGGCTGGAGCGATGCCAGGAGGATCTGGCATGAGCTCGGTCCTAAAAACGGTCAATCTGGTTAAAATCTACCAAGACGGCGCGGTCCCGGTGCCGGCCGTGCGCGGGGTGGACCTCCAGGTCGAGCCGGGCGAGTTCGTCGCGATCATGGGGCCGTCCGGCTCCGGCAAGTCCACGCTCGTGCACATGCTCGGCGGCCTCGACGCGCGCACCAGCGGCGAGATCTGGCTCGACGGGCAGCGGGTCGACACCCTCTCCGAGAGCGCCTGGGCGCTGCTGCGGCGCAAGAAGGTCGGCTTCGTCTTCCAGTTCTTCAACCTGGTCGCCAACATGACCGTCGGCGACAACGTCGAGCTGCCCGCGCTGCTGGCCGGAGCCTCGCCCAAGGTGGCGCGCGAGCGGCGCGAGAGCCTGCTCGGCGCGCTCAACCTCGCCGACCGCGCCGGAGCCTCGCCCGCCCAGCTCTCCGGCGGCGAGCAGCAGCGCGTCGCGCTGGCCAGGGCCCTGGCCAACAAGCCCAGCCTGCTGCTGGCCGACGAGCCGACCGGCAACCTCGACAGCCGCAACACGCGCGACGTGCTGCGCCTGCTCAGCGACGTGCACAAAGAGGGGCAGACGATCGTCATGGTCACCCACGACGCCCGGGTGGCCGGCCTGGCCGACCGGCTGGTGTCGCTGTTCGACGGCGCCATCGTCGACGACGGCCGCATCGCCCGCCGCCGCACCCGCACCGCCGGCGAGGTGATCGACCTCCGATGAGCGCGAAGCGAACCCGACGCGGCGAGCGGACCGGAGGCCCGACCGGGGAGGGGCTCCGCGGAGTGAGCGACCAGTGAGCGCCGCTCTGGCCGGAAGCCGCTGGATCAAGGCCGACCTGCGGGCCAGGAAGGGCCAGGCGGTGCTCACCGTGCTGGTGGTGGCCGGGATCGTGGCCGCCCTGATCACCGCGGCGACCCTCCTGGAGGACGGCACCAACCCGTGGCGCAGCCTGTCGGCCCAGACCGACGGCGCCCACGTCTGGGTCTACACCGACGACGACCCGAACGTCGCCCTGGGCGACATCGACGGCGTCACCGGCACCACCGGTCCCTACCGCTCGGCCCCCGTGACCGTGGCGCAGGAGGGCAAGAAGGAGCCCGCGTCGCTGCGCGCGATGCCCGCCGCGCCGCCCGCGGTGGCCCATCCCGTGCTGGCCGAGGGCAGGTGGCTCGACGGCACGCAGCCCGACGGCGTGGTCGTCGAGCACTCCTACGCCAGGTCTCTGGGCCTGGCGATCGGCTCGCCGTTCACGGTCATCGCGCTCAACGGCGAGCGCCACACCCTCTACGTACGCGGCATCGCCGACTCCGCCGACCAGGGCTTCTACCCCGAATGGACCCCGGGGCTGGCCTGGGTGCTGCCCGCCACGCTCGACCGCGTCGAGCCCATGCTGGGCCGCAGCGAATGGGTGACCGGGCTGCGCCTGGCCGACCCCGACGCCAGCCAGGTCGTGGCCCAGCGCGTCGTGGTGATGCTGGAGGACAAGCTCCAGCGCGTCTACACCTGGCGCGAGGTCAGGGCCGCGATGGAGCTGGACAACCGGCTGCTCGGCACCCTGCTCGCGCTGTTCGGCGTGGTCGGCATGGTCGCGGCGGCGCTCGCGCTGGCCAACGCGGCCGGCGGCCGGGTGCTCGGCCAGCTCCGCGACCTGGCCACGCTCAAGTCGATGGGCTTCACCGGCGGCCAGGTCGCCCTGCTGCTCCTGGTCGAGCACGGCGCGCTCGGCCTGCTCGGCGTCGCGCTCGGCGCGCTGGCCGGCTGGGGGGCGACGGCGGTGGTGCTCGGCACGTACTCGGCCGCGCCGGTGCCGGTGCTGGCCATCGTGGCGGGCACGACGCTGGTGGTGCTGGGGGCGGTGGGGGTGCCCGCCTGGCGGGGCGCGCGCACGCCGCCGATCCCCGCCGTGCCGGCCTCGCCGCCGCGCGGCCACCTGTCCCGGCTGGCCCGGCTCGGCCTGCTCGTGCGCCTCCCGCCCGCCCTGATCCTGGGCACCCGCGACGCCTTCACCAGGCGCGTTCCGGCGTTCCTGACGGCGTTCGGCCTGGCCGTGCCGATGATGATGATCACGATCGGCCTCGGCGTCTGGTCCACCATGGACAACTTCCTCAGCCACCCCGAGCAGGTCGGCCAGCACGCCAGCCTGTACGTCCGCCCCGGCAAGCTGATGGAGTCGGCCGAGGCCCAGCGCATCGCCGAACGCGACCGCGACGTGCGCTCGGTCTACCCGGGCACCGACGTGAACGCCCTGGCCCCGGGCGAGGCCCGTTCGGTCAGGGTACGGGCGGTCGGCAGTTCCACCGATCCCTACCCGTTCCCCGTCGTGGAGGGCCGGAGCTACACCGAGCCCGGTGAGGCGGTCGCCGGGCAGGGCCTGCTCGACCTCCTGGGGGTCAGGATCGGCGACCGGGTGCGCCTGA
This sequence comes from Nonomuraea sp. NPDC051191, assembly GCF_044455665.1. Lineage (NCBI taxonomy): Bacteria > Bacillati > Actinomycetota > Actinomycetes > Streptosporangiales > Streptosporangiaceae > Nonomuraea > Nonomuraea sp. NPDC051191. Next base: position 230,434 of record NZ_JBITEZ010000007.1, read on the forward strand.
CCGTGGGCGGCTCGCCGCTGATCGTCCGGATCGTGGGCCGTACCGTCGAGCCCGACCTGGACGGCGAGGTGCTCTCGGTGGGCCTGGACAGCCTGGCCGCCAAGGACTCCGTGCCGCCCCAGTACTACGCGCTGGCCCTGCGGCCGGGCGCGGACAAGGCGGAGGTGCGGGCCCGGCTGCTGGCCGAGTCGGCGGAGGGCCTCGACGTGCAGGCCGCGGTCAACCCGGCCGACCGGCTGTCGATCATCAGAGTGGTGATCGTGGCGCTGATCGCCGTGCTGGCCCTGATCGGGCTGGCGAACCTGCTCACGGCGAGCGCGATCGGGCTGCGCGACCACGCCTTCGACCTGGCCGTCCTCAAGGCCATGGGGCTGACGCCACGTCAGGTCATGGCCACGCTGGTGACCGGCACGGGCCTGCTGGTCGTGCTCGGCGTCGGCGCCGGCACGGCGGTGGGGGCGTCGGTGGTGGTGGGGCTGATCGACCTGCAGGGTCACACGAGCGGCGTGGGCGCGGGCATCGGCCGCGCGCCCTCGCCGGTGACGCTGGCGGTGGCCGTGGTGACGGCCGTGGGCACGGCCCTCGCGGTGGCGATCATTCCCGCCCGCCGCGCGGCCCGTGCCCAGGTGCCCGTCACTTCGCGCTGATCTCCTCGGGCTTCAGCGCGAACCAGTAGAACCCGTGGCCCGGCAGGGTCAGCAGGTAGGGCAGCTCGCCGATGCGCGGGAAGCGCACCCCGCCGCGGGCCTCGACCGGCACCATGCCCTCGAACCTGCGCAGGTCCAGCTCGACGGGCTGCGGGAACTTCGACAGGTTGTTGACGCAGAGCATCACGTCGTCGCGGTCCTCGCGCACGTACGTGAGCACGCACGGGTTGGAGGACCACATTTCGGTGTAGGCGCCGAGGCCGAACACCGGGTGGTTCTTGCGGATCTCCAGCATGCGCCGGGTGAAGTGCAGCAGGGAGCCCTCGTGGCGCTGCTGGGCCTCCACGTTGACCGCCTGGAAACCGTAGATCGGGTCCATGACGGCCGGCAGGTAGAGGCGGCCCGGGTCGGCCTGGGAGAACCCGGCGTTGCGGTCGGGGCTCCACTGCATCGGCGTGCGGACCGAGTCGCGGTCCTCCAGCCAGATGTTGTCGCCCATGCCGATCTCGTCGCCGTAGTACATGACCGGCGAGCCCGGCAGCGACAGCAGCAGCGCCGTGAACAGCTCGATCAGGTCCCGGTTGTTGTCCAGCAGGGGCGCCAGCCGCCGCCGGATGCCGAGGTAGGCCCGCATGCGCGGGTCCTTGGCGTACTCCTTGTGCATGTAGTCGCGCTCTTCCTCGGTCACCGTCTCGAGCGTGAGCTCGTCGTGGTTGCGCAGGAAGATGCCCCACTGGGCCGTGTCGGGCAGCTTGGGCGTGCGGGACATGATCTCGGAGATCGGCTCGCGGGTCTCCTTCTTCACCGCCATGTAGATGCGCGGCATCAGCGGGAAGTGGAAGGCCATGTGGCACTCGTCGCCGCCGACGGTGGGGTCGCCGAAGTACTCCACGACGTCCTCGGGCCAGCCGTTGGCCTCGGCCAGCAGCACCCGGTCGGGGTAGAGCCGGTCGACCTCCGCGCGGATCTTCTTCAGGTACGCGTGCGTCTCGGGCAGCCCGGAGCACGCCGTGCCCTCACGCTCGAACAGGTACGGCACCGCGTCGAGGCGGAAGCCGTCGATGCCCAGGTCGAGCCAGAACCGCAGCACCTCCAGCATGGCCTCCTGCACCGCCGGGTTGTCATAGTTCAGGTCCGGCTGGTGGTGGAAGAAACGGTGCCAGTAGTACTGCTTGCGCACCGGGTCGTACGTCCAGTTGGACTCCTCGGCGCCGATGAAGATGATGGGCGCGTCCGGATAGCCCGTGGGCTCGTCCGACCAGACGTAGAAGTCCCCGTAGGGGCCCTCCGGGTCGTGCCGGGAGGCCTGGAACCACGGGTGTCTGTCGCTGGTGTGGTTCATGACCAGGTCGGTGATGATCCGAAGACCTCGCTCGTGCGCGGCCTCGATCAACTGGACAAAGTCTCCCAGATCGCCAAAATCCGGAAGGATCTTCATGTAGTCCGAAATGTCATAACCGCCATCGCGCAGCGGGGACTCGTACAGCGGCAACAGCCAGAGGCAGTCGACGCCGAGCCATTCCAGGTACCCGAGCTTCTCGATGAGACCGCGCAGGTCCCCCGTGCCGTCACCGTTGGAGTCCTTGAACCCCCGGACGAGAACCTCGTAGAACACCGCCCGCTTGTACCATCGCGGATCTTCCGAGACGAAAGCCTCAGAGATCGACTCCGGTGATGGGGATGCGTTGATCATGATGTCGCTCACAGGAAGAGATGTGGGCAGGACGAAGTCACCGGTTACCCCGGCGTTCTTAGCTGGTGACCGCGCCGCGTGGAGTCGTCATCCCTGCGAACTCCATGCCCTCGAACGAGACCGGATTTGTGATCTGGTGCCCGTTTGTTGCGGCGCTTACGGGCCGAACACTACCAGCCCGGTGGCTTTCCGGAACCCGCTTCTGCTGTGCGACGTGTAATACCCGCGAGATCCGTATGTAATCGCCCTGTTACCCAGAGTTCACTAAAAAGGTGCCGTGACGTCCGTGAGGTCGTTCTCGAAGTCGTTCAGCCAGAGTCCGAAAAGCACCAGGCCGCGCACCCAGAACCGGTCGTTCCAGCCGTTGAACCGGGTCAGTGCGTCGGGTCCGCCGGCGATCACCTCGTGCAGCTCGTCGGAGAGCAGGCCGGGCACGCGCCCGGCCACGACTTCGAGCATGGCGTGGGAGTAGGCCCGCGCCGGGGCGGCCGTGGAGCGCAGCGGCACCCGCCGGAGCGGCTGCTTGACCACGTTCGTCGAGGGCAGCGCGGCCACCCTCGGATTGGCCGCGTGCAGCACCTCGCGGTAGAAGCGGCCCTTGTCCTTGCGCGCGACGCCGACGCTGAGCGCGGCGTCGAAGAAGGCGGGATGGATGAACGGCGCCGCGAACGACGCCTCCGGGCCCACCAGGTTGACCGCCGACCGCGCGATGCCGCGCACGGTCCTGGTGTGCAGCACCGACAGCGGCAGCTCGGCCCGATGGCCGTGGAGCATCGAGGTGGCCGCCGCGAACTGGTCGCGCACGGTCTCCTCCATCCACTGCGCGGCGGCCTTGGACAGGAACGGCTGCGCGGGCGCGCCCAGCGACAACGAGCCCAGCAGCGCCGCCGACCGTTCGGCCTGCGTCCTGGCCTCCAGGGCGGCGCCGCTGACCATGAAGTTCTTCAGCAGCGGGCCGCCGGCCAGGCCGTCCACCAGGACGCGGCCCGAGCCGTGCACCTCCTTGGCGAAGGGCGCGTACCAGGCGTGGTGCGGCGTCAGGTACTCCAGCCTGCGGGCCACCTCGGCGGCGTCGCCGGGGTAGGCGGCCGCGTCCTGGGTGACGATCCGGTGCGGGATGCCCAGCTCGCGGGTGATCGCCTGGGCGAAGGCGATGTCGGTGTCGGTGCCGTCGTCGGGGCTGGTGGTCCACGACTCGACGTCGGCGCCGCGGGCCATGGCCACGCTCGCCAGCAGCCGCGAGTCGTAGCCGCCGCTGACCGGCACGAGCAGCCTGCGCCCGTCGTAGTCCTCGTAGACGTGGTGCAGCAGCTCGACGATCTCCTCGGGGCTCGTCCACGCCTCGTACGGCTCGGTGCGCAGCCAGCGCGGCAGCCGGCGCTCGGTGGCCAGGCGGCCGTGCTCGAACACCAGCGCGCTCGACCCCGGCAGCCGCCTGACCTCCCGGTACGGGGTCGCCTCGCCCAGCGGGAACGTCACCTGGATGATCGAGGCCCACGCGGCCCAGTCGATCTCGACGGGCGCCAGGCTGAGCAGCGGCTGGATCAGCGAGGAGAAGTAGACGGCGTCGCCCTGGCGCACGTAGTAGACGTCGACCAGGCCGAGCGCGCCCGCGTGCAGCGTCACCCGCGCGTCGTCGCCGATCAGGCCGGGCGTCTCGTACGTCTCCGCGACCGTCATCCAGTCCTCGGCTGCGGCGGGCCTGCGCTCGCCCCACGAGAACGCGAACGCGCCGCCCGCCCGGTGGTAGGGCGGCAGCGGCGCGGAGCTGAACAGCGCGGCCTCGTCCGTCTGGAGCGCGGGCCGCACTTTGGGGCCCGCGGCGGTGAGTTTGCCCAGTATGGAGGTGTCGATCCGGCCGAGAGCGCCGCATACGTAGGGTCGCACGTTGAACTGCACCGGATCTCATCCCTTCGAGACGCTTCCTGCAAAAGAGTATCCTTTGCCGGGCTGAGAGAGCGGAGGTCCGGTTGTCTACCGAGCTGGAAAGCACGCGTCGGGCGTTGCGGGAAGCTGTCGCGCAGGCCGAGCGCGCGGCCGAACTGGCCAGGCTGCTGGACGCCGCGCAGTCCAGGCTGGCGGCCGCCGAGGAGAACGCCGAGGAGGTCAGGAAGCTGGCCGAGCGGCTCGACGAGGCCGAGGAGCGGCTGGAGACCGAGCGGGCCGCGGCCGACAAGCTGCGCAGGGAGCTGGCCGAGCAGCGGTTCCAGGCCGAGGTGGCCAACTGGAAGCTGTCCTCGATCAAGGTCGCCCGCTGGAACCGGCTGGGCGACGCCATCAAGAGCGGCAGGAACAACCCGATGCGCCTGGCCAAGGGGCTCAGGGGCGCGGCGAAGCCGGTCAAGCGGCCCAGCGCGCCCAAGCGCCGGCCGGTGGCCGTCCAGGGGGCCAAGGAGGCGCGTCCGGGGGCGTCGTTCCAGGCCACCAGCACGACCAGGACGCTGGGCGGGGCCTCGTTCAAGCTCAAGCCGTACCGGATCCCCACCGGGCCCAACACCCGCCCGCACCTGACCGCCGCCGTGATCGCCGACCCGCACGTCGAGGCGCTGCTGCGCTACGAGTGGCGCCAGACGACCGGGTTCACGCCGCGCGACTTCGCCCGCGTGCTGCCGCTGGAGGTGCCCCACCTGCTCGTGGTGGAGTCCGTCACGCAGGGGCCGTGGCTGGAGGAGCTGACCGGCGAGCCGGGCGATGGGCTCAGGGCCCTGCTGGCCTGGTGCGCCGAGCGCGGCATCCGCACCGTCTTCTGGCACACCCAGGGCGACGTGGCGGACTACGCCGCCGCGGCCGAGCTGTTCGAGCACCGCTTCACCGGCGACACCACCGTCCCGTGGCCGCGCCTGCACTTCGGCGTGCAGCCGCGGGTGCACAACCCGCTGCCGCTGGCCGGCGGACGGGTCGACCGGGTGCTCACGCTCGACCAGCTCCTGCCGCCGCACCTGGCCTATCCCGACGTGCTCACCTCCTACCGCTGGCCCGCCGCGGCCGAGTGCCCGCCCGGCACGCCGCAGTGGCGGCTGGCCGAGATCGCCGCCTGCGGCACGCCGATCGGCACCGAGCCCGACTCGCGCCGGGCGCACGTGGCGCTGCGCCGGGCCTACAACATGGGGACGATGACCGAACGCGTGGACGAGCTGCTGGAGGCCGTCGGCCTGCCGAGCGCCCGCGCCACCCTCGACACCTCCGTGCTGCTGCCCATCCTCGACCCGTCGCTCATGGAGCACGCGCTGGCCCAGGTGGCCAGGCAGTCGGGCGTGGCCCAGGTGATCGTCATCGGCCCGCCCGAGGCCGAGCTGCGCGCCCGCGACGTGCTGACCGACGCCGAGGTCCTGTACCGGCGGCCCCACCCGGCCATGTCCGAGGGCGCGATGCTGGCCAAGGGCCTCGACCTGTGCGAGGCCGACCTCGTCGCGGTCATGGACCCGCGCGACGTCTACGGCCCGCACTACCTGACGGACCTGCGCCGGGCCTTCCTGTTCAGCACGGCCGACATCGTCGGCAAGGCCGCCTTCTACGCCCACCTGCGCAAGCCCCAGGCGACCCTGCTCAAGCAGCCCGAGGCCGAGTACGCCTACCTCCCCGAGATCGCCGGGTCCACCCTGCTCGCGCGCAGGAACGCCCTGCGCGAGGTGGGCTTCGCCGACCTCACCGAGGGCTGGGACGAGGTCATGATGCGCCAGTGCCGCACCGACGGCGTCAAGGTCTTCTCCGCCGACCGGTTCGGCTACGTACGGGTGCGCGACGAGGACCGCTGGCTGCTCGGCGCGGCCCACCTGGTCGAGTATGGCTCGGCCGAGCCGCACGCGCTGATCTGACGCCTACGCTGGGGCCCATGATCGACCTGCTGGCCGAGGTGCTGGGGGAGCCGCCGGTGCCCGAGGGCACGTGGGAGCGGGAGGCCGTCTACGTGTCGGCCGCCGCGCTCCGCCGCCGGATCCCCCCGTCCGACCTGGCCGCGCGGGTGCGGGCCGTGGAAGGGGTGGCCGGGGCCGAGGCGCGGCCGAACGGCTTCCTGCGCATCGTCGTGGACGTGCCGGGACGGCTGGTCGAGTCGCCGCAGGCCGTGCCGGACCTGCCCGACCCCGGCTGGCCCGACTTCCCGCGCACGTGGGACAACCCCGGCTTCGTCGTCCGGTACGGCCACGCCCGCGCCTGCGCGGTACGGCGGTGGGCGGGCGAGCTGGGGGTGCCGCTCACCGGGTTCCGGCCCGAGCTGCTCGACGGCCCCTACGACCGCGGGGTGCTGCGGGTGCTGGCCGAGCTGCCGGGACGGGCCGTCAGCCGCGCCCCCGCCTGGGACAACTTCCTGGTCCGGCTGGCGCTGGCCTACCACGACGCCCATGAGCACGCGCCCGCCGTCCCGGTGGGGGACGAGCCGGTCCGGCCGGTGCACACGGCGCGGCTGCGGCTGGCGGAGGCCGTACGGGAGGTGCTGGTGGGACCGGAAAGATTGTGACGGCTCGTAAAATATCCGGCCAAACCGCGAAAAATCGTAAAAATATCCCTTGTGGACCTTGATCGCGTCTCGATACGTGGGCAGCGGTCCAAGAAGGGGCGGCGATTCCGATAGCCTCGATCGGGTGAGCTTCGTCCATCCAGCCGGGGACCGGCACGCCGAGATGCTGCCCCACGAGCGCCCCCCGATGGCGCCCGCCGACCTCAACCGGATCGACCCCGCGATCTGGCCCCGAACGTCGGCCCGGACCGACGGCACGCTCACGGTCGGCGGCGTCGACGTGCGCGACCTCGCCCGCGAGCACGGCACGCCGCTCTACGTGCTCGACGAGGCCGACGTGCGCTCACGTATGCGCGACTACGCCACGGCCTTCCAGGGCTCGGAGGTCCACTACGCGGGCAAGGCGTTCCTGTGCAAGGAGATCGTGCGCTGGCTGGCCGAGGAGGGCCTCGGGCTCGACGTCGCCAGCGGCGGCGAGCTGGCGGTGGCGCTCAGCGTCGGCTTCCCGCCCGAGCGCATCACCCTCCACGGCAACAACAAGTCCAAGGCCGAGCTGACCCGCGCCCTGGAGTGCGGCGTCGGGCACATCGTGGTCGACTCCTACGAGGAGATCGCCCGCCTCGGCTACCTCGCCGAACAGCTCGGCAAGCGGCCCAAGGTGATGATCCGGGTGACCACCGGGGTCGAGGCCCACACCCACGAGTTCATCGCCACGGCCCACGACGACCAGAAGTTCGGCCTGTCGCTCAACACCGGCGCCGCCGCCGAGGCCGTGCGCCGCATCCTCGCGCTGCCGCAGCTCGACCTGGTCGGCCTCCACTCCCACATCGGGTCGCAGATCGTCGACACCGCCGGGTTCGAGGTGGCCGCGCGGCGGCTGGCCTCGCTGCTCGTCCAGATCAAGGACGAGCACGACGTCGTCCTGCCCGAGCTCGACCTCGGCGGCGGCTACGGCATCGCCTACGTCGAGGGCGACGAGGCCCCCGACATCAAGGAGCTGGCCGACGGCCTGCGCGAGATCGTCACCAAGGTCTGCGTCGACGCCGGCCTGCCGGTGCCGCGCCTGACCGTCGAGCCGGGCCGCACCATCGTGGGCCCGGGCGGCATCACCCTCTACGAGGTCGGCACGGTCAAGGACGTCGAGGGGCTGCGCACGTACGTCAGCGTCGACGGCGGCATGAGCGACAACGTGCGCACCGCCCTCTACGGCGCCGAGTACACCGCCACCCTCGTCAGCCGGGCCAGCGACGCCGAGCCCATGCTCAGCCGCCTGGTCGGCAAGCACTGCGAGAGCGGCGACATCATCGTGCGCGACTGCCACCTGCCCGCCGACCTGGCGCCCGGCGACCTGGTCGCCGTGGCCGCGACCGGCGCCTACTGCCGCTCGCTGGCCAGCAACTACAACTACCTGCCCAGGCCCGCCGTGGTCGCCGTCGCCGACGGCGCGGCCCGGGTGATCGTGGCGGGCGAGACCGAGGACGACCTGTTGAGGGGGCAGCTGTGAAACCGCTGAAAGTGGCTCTGCTGGGCTGCGGCGTCGTCGGCTCGCAGGTCATCAGGCTCCTGCACGAGCAGGCCGACGACCTGGCCGCGCGCATCGGCGCCCCGCTTGAGCTGGCCGGCGTGGCCGTGCGCAGGCTCGGGCGCAAGCGCGACATCGAGGTCGACCCGGCGCTGCTGACCACCGACGCCGAGTCCCTGGTCACCCGCGACGACATCGACATCGTCGTCGAGGTGATCGGCGGCATCGAACCGGCCCGCACGCTCATCGTGGCCGCCCTCGAACGCGGTAAGTCGGTCGTCACGGCCAACAAGGCCCTGCTGGCGGAGGACGGCTCGGCCCTGCACGAGGCGGCCCGGCGTGGCAAGGGCGACCTCTACTTCGAGGCCAGCGTCGCCGGCGCCATCCCGCTGCTGCGCCCGCTGCGCGAGTCGCTGGCCGGCGACCACGTCAAGCGCGTGCTCGGCATCGTCAACGGCACCACCAACTACATCCTCGACAAGATGGACAGCACGGGCGCGTCCTTCACCGACGCCCTGGAGGAGGCCCAGACGCTCGGCTACGCCGAGGCCGACCCGACGGCCGACGTCGAGGGCTTCGACGCCGCCGCCAAGGCCGCCATCCTGGCCGGTCTGGCCTTCCACAGCCGGGTCACCGCCGACAAGGTGCACCGCGAGGGCATCACCGAGATCACCGCCACCGACGTCGCCTCCGCCAAGGCCATGGGCTACGTCATCAAGCTGCTGGCCATCTGCCAGCGCTCCGACGACGGCCGTTCGTTCGGCGTGCGGGTGCACCCGGCGATGATCCCGCGCACCCATCCGCTCGCGGGGGTGCGCGAGGCGTACAACGCGGTGTTCGTGGAGGCCGAGTCGGCCGGGCAGCTCATGTTCTACGGCAAGGGCGCCGGTGGCGCGCCCACGGCCTCGGCCGTGCTCGGCGACCTCGTGGCCGTCGGCCGCAACCGCCTGGCCGGCACCCACGGGCCCGAGGAGTCCACCTACGCCGACCTGGCCGTCCATCCGATGGGCGACACGGTCACGCGCTGCCACGTGGCGCTCGACGTGGCCGACAAGCCGGGCGTGCTGGCCCGGGTGGCCGACCTGTTCGCCCAGCACGACGTGTCGATCCAGACCGTCCGCCAGGAGGGCCACGGCGACGACGCCCAGCTCGTCATCGTCACCCACCGCGCCACCGACGCCGCCCTCACGGCGACCATGGAGGGGCTGCGCGGGCTCGACATCGTCCGGGCGGTCGCCAGTGTGATGCGCGTGGAGGGCGACGACTGACGCCTGCCCCCGCCCAGGTCTCAGTGGGTGCGGAAGGCCAGGTCGCGGACGCGGCGCACGGCCCGTTTCAGGACCGTGCGGTCCTGCTCGCGGGCCAGCCGCACCGCCTCGCGCCGCCAGCTCTCGGCCTTCTCCCGCCAGCGGGAGGCGTCCCTGCCGTTCTTGGCGGACTCCCGGCGGAGCTGGGCGATCTCGGCGCGCAGGGCGGCCACGCGCTTGCGGTGGAGGGTCAGGTCCTTCTCGTGGCGGGCGGCCAGCCGGGCGAGTTCCGCGACCGGCGGCCTGCTGGGCGGGTAGACGCCGGGGCGGCGGTGGAGGCCCCACGACGCGCCGTCCGCCCATTCCACGCCGTACAGGGCGTCGATCAGGTCGTCCGGGTGGTCGTCGGGGGTGGCGACCAGGGCGGCTCTGGACAGGGCGGCCGTCCGGTCGAGGCGGGCGGCGACCACGCCGTGCCCGGTCTCGTCCAGGGCCAGGCAGAGGCTGCCGAGGTCGTGCTCCTCCAGGTGGGCGATCAGGCGTTCGAGCGTGCCGGGGGAGAGCGTCCAGCCGGGCGGCACGCTCAGCCGGAAGGGGGCCGTCGTGCCGGCGGGCGGCCCAGGAGGCGGTTCGGTGGCCAGCCGGACCCGCGGGTCGTGCTCGAAGGTGGCCTTGACCAGGCGCAGGTCCAGGTCGGGGTCGTTCAGGGGGGACCGGCGTCCGGTGGGCAGCGCGGGCCACGGGCCCGTGAGGGTGAGGCGCACGTCGGGGATGGAGGAGGCGAGCAGGGCGTCCGCGGTGGCGCGGGTGTCCTCGTAGCCGCCCGCCGGCACCACCGCCTCCACGTACGGCACCAGCCACTGCCGCCCCGCCTCCGTACGCAGGTACCGCCGGTACGGAACCCGGTCGGCCACGTAGGGATCGTTGTACCGCTTCAACGCGGCCACGTCGCGCATCGCGGTCGGCAGGCCGACGTGCCAGGCCCGCGCCTCGGGGTCCGGGACGAAGACCGCCCCCGCCTGCGTGAGCCGGTACCCCAGCTCGGTGTCCTCGGCCAGCACCAGCGAGGTGTCCAGGCCGCCGATCGAGCGCAGCAACGCCGCCGGGTACGACGCCGTCGCCCCCACGTGGACGCGGGCGGCCGTCGCGCCGGACGCCGTGCGCAGGCCGTCGTGGTCGTGGATGATCTTCTCGGCCCAGTCGTGCCGGTGCGGTGACAGGGGGAACAGGCCGTCCTCGGCGCCGTCGTCCAGCGCCTGGACGACCTGGCCGGGCGTGGGCAGCTCGGCGGCCGAGGTGAAGTCGATCCAGCCGAGCACCACCACGTACGGGGCCAGGTGGTGCCACCGGAGCTGGGCCTCGACGTGCCGCCGGTACGGGACCATGTCGGCGTCCAGCACGAGGACGACCTCGCCGGAGGCGGCGTCCAGGCCCGCCTGGACGGCCCAGGCGCGCCCCCAGCCGCCCGGTGGACCGGAGATCAGCTTGGTGCCGCCCGGGACGAGTTCGGGCAGGCGGATGGGGGTGGCGCTGCCGTCGTCCACCACGATCACGTCGAGCAGGTGGGCCGGGTAGCTCTGCGCGGACAGGGCGGCGAGCGTCAGGTCCAGGGTCTCCTGGCGGTCGTGCGCCGGGACGACGACCGTGACGGTGAGCTCCGGCTCCCAGGCCCCCAGCTCGGGAGGGTCCAGGACGCCGAAGTCGTTCCCGCGGATCCGGGGCACGGTCATGGGCGGCTGCTCCCCTCCAGCTCCATCAGGGCGTTCGGGCGGAACCCGCGCCACTGGCGTCTGTTGCGCCGCAGGAACGTGCCGATCGGCTCCTGCCAGGTGTGGGCGGAGGCCGGGCCCCGGCGCAGGATGTAGCCCAGGCCGTGGGTGCGGTAGATCTGGCCGCCCGCCGCCTGGAGGGCCTCCTGGAACTGGGTGTCCACCGAGCGGCGCAGCGGCCGGAAGCCGCCCACGGCCTGGAACGCCGAGCGCTCCACCAGGATCGTGCCGCCCGCCACGAAGCTGGTGATCTGCTCGGTGACCTGGCTGCGGTGCACGGTGACGTCGATCGAGGCCAGGTAGACGAACTCGGGCACCGTGCCGACCACCTGGGCCCCCGAGTAGGCGTGGGCGAGCAGCAGGTCGGCCAGGAAGTCGGGGCCGTACCAGTCGTCGTCGTCCATCTTCAGCAGGAACGAGCCGGAGGCCCTGGCGGCGGCCTCGTTCAGCACCTCGCCGAAGACGGCTCCGGGGTCGGCCTCGTACACGGTCAGCGGACCGTCGAAGGCGGCCAGGGCGGCGGCGACGTCGGGATGCTCCCGGGGCACGCCGTGCAGCGCGAGCACCACTTCGAGCTGGGCGTCGCGCTGGCGGGCGATCTGCCGCAGGGCGAACGGCACCATGTCCGCGCGCCGGGTAGCCAGCAGGACGGAGGTGAGCGGAGGAGCGGGGGCGGGCGCGCCGAGCTGCTCCCATCGCGCCGCCACGCCATGGGTACGCAGGGCGGCCCGGCGCAACCGGATGCTGTGCTCCTCGCGCCGCAGGTCGTCGGACAGGTCGGGCGCGGCGGGCAGGAGCGTGACCAGCTCGTCCCCGAGAGCCCCCGCCCAGCGCGGCACGGCCCCGGTCACCAGCGGCACCCCGGCGGCGGACAGACCGGCCAGCACCCGTACGGCCGCCAGCGGGCCGCTGTGCGGATGGTGCCAGCTCACCTCGACGCCCCGGATCTGCCGCAGCCTGGCCACGTCGGCGTCGGTGACCCCGCCGGACTCGGCGAATGTCGTGACGACCTTGCCGTCCAGCAGCACCGACCAGCGGCCGTCGCGCTCGGCCAGCGCGGCCGTGCCCCGGGACGGCGTGGTCACGAAACCCTGGGGGTTGACCAGGCGCTCGTCCACGGGCGGGACCATCGACGGCTCGGCGAGCACGTCGGGATCGGCCAGCGGCGACCCGGCCCCACCGGGACGCCCGATGCTCTCCCAGCTCGCGGCCACGATCGTGGGTCTCTCGACGGGCGCCTGATCACCGGCCCAGCCGATCCCGCCCGGCTCTCCGGCCCCGCCCGGCGTCAGGGCCTTGGACGCGTCCGGGGCGCGGCCGTCGCCCGGCAGGCGCAGGGCGTCGCCGGCCAGGCCGCGGAGGGCGACGTCGCCCAGCGTGCGGAGCACGACGTCGCTGCCGGGGGCGCCGACGCGTTCCGGGACCGGGCCGGTGACCTCGGCGGGGGTCGCGTTCGGGTCGCCTGGACGCCAGTCGGCCGAGCCGATCCCGGCGATCCCGGCGGCCGGCGCGGCGATCACGTCCAGCCGGTGCCCGGCGAAGGCCCGCGCGGTCGCGGTCACCGTACGGCCGGCGGGCGTCGCGGCGGAGAAACGGGCGTCCACCACCCACACCCGGCTCCTGGGCTGGTACACCCGCAGGTCCGTCAGCGACCGCCAGCGATGCGCCGGGGTCGGCGTGGGCACGGGGGCCGGATGCGAGGCCGGGGCGTCGAGCACGCACACCACCACCCGCCCGGCCAGCGGGAGCAGCTTGTGCAGGGTCGCCACCCTGCGCAGGTCGGCGGGCGTCCTGGCGAGCACGAGGACGTGGTCGGCCGACTCCGGCTCGGCGGGCGGCTCCAGCAGGTCCCGGTCCAGATCCACGACGCCGCCCGTCCCGGTCTGCCCGGTCAGGAGGGACCGGCTCTCGATGCCGGCCAGGAACACCCGGGCGCCCGGCAGCTCCGCCAGCAGCGCGGAGACCGTCCGCCGCTCGGCGGGCGGCTGGTCAGCGATCATCCGGCGCTCCGCAGGTGCCGGATCAGGGAGCTCAGCGGCCCGGGAGCGGAGGGCTCCTCGTCCTGCGGGCCGGACAGGCGCTCGACCTCGGCGGCGAGCCGGTCGGCCGCGGCCCGCAACTCCTTGATCTCGGCCAGCCGCCGGGCCGCCAGCGCGCGCCACTTGGCCGGGTCGCCGCCCAGCGGCGGCGCCTCTTCGGCGGTGCCGAAGCCGTGCTCGCCGCCCTCGACCCACAGGACGCCGAACAGGGCGTCCACCAGGTCGTCGGCCCGCTCGTCGGCCCGCTCGTCGGCCCGCTCGTCGGCCCGGTTGTCGGCCCGGTTGTCGGCGGGGTGGTCGGCCTGGTCATCAGCGGCGCCGTCGAGGCGTGCGGCGCGGGCGAAGGCGGCCGTGCGCTCCAGCCGGGCGGCCACGACCTCCCCGCCGTCCTCGGCCAGCGCGATGCAGACCAGGCCGAGCAGGTCCTCGTCGGCCAGCCGGACGAGCCGGGCGAGGGTGTCGGCCCCCAGGACCCAGCCGGCGGGCAGCCGCAGCAGGAACGGCGTGGGGGCGGCCGAGACCGGTTCGCTCTCCGCGAACGTGACGCGCGGCTCGTGGGCGTACAGGTTGTGCAGCAGGCGCAGGTCGAGCAGCGGATCGTCGAGGCTGGACCGGCGTTCGCCGGTCAGCTTGCCCCAGGGGCCGACGACGGTGACGGCGGCGTCGGGCAGCGTGCCCGCGAGCGCCGCGTCCACGCTCGCCCGGGTCTCCTCGTACGTGGTCGCGCCCACCACGACCCGCACGTACGGCACCCGCCAGTGTCGCCGGGGATGGCCCCGCAGCCAGCGCAGATCCGGGACGAGGTCGCCCAGGTAGGACCAGTTGTGCCGGTGGACCTCCTTCTCCCGCAGCATCACCGTGGACGGCCCGACGTGCCACGCCCTGGCCTGCGGATCGGGCACGAACACCGCGCCCGCCTGGGCCAGCCGGTAGCCCAGCTCGGTGTCCTCGGCCATGTTGAGTGAGACGTCCACGCCGCCCGCCGCGCGCAGCAGCTCCGCGCGCACCGACGTGGAGGCCCCCGTGTGCAGCAGGTACGCGCTCGTGCCCGCGTCCTTGAGCATCCGGGTCGACTCCAGCGTCTTCCTCGTGTACTCCGGCCGCGTGCCCTCCTCGCCGGGCTCCGTCACGAACCGGATGTCGCCGATCACCACCACGTGGTCGAGCAGGTGGTGCCAGCGCATGTGCGCCTCAAGGTGGTCGGGGGCCAGGATCATGTCGGAGTCCAGCCAGTGGATCACCTCGCCGGTGGCGGCCAGTTGCCCGGTCTGCCGGGCCGCGCCGCGTCCCCAGCCGTCGGTCACCCGAACGACGCGGGCCCCCGGCAGCTCGACCGGCGGCGTGCTGCCGTCGTCGGCGACCACGATCTCGACGAGTTCGGCCGGGTACGTCTGTGCGGCCAGCGCGGACGCCGTACGCTCCAGCGCCTCCTGGCAGTCGTAGGCCGGGATGACCACGGACACGCTCAGCGACGGCTCCCAGGCCCCGATCGCGGGCGGGCGCAGCACCCCGTAGTCGTTGTGCCGGACGCGGGTCATGCCAGGCCCTTGGCCAGCGCGCGAACCTCCTCGCGCAGTTCCTCGACCTCGCGGGCCCTGGTCATGGCGTGCACGCGGTCCTCGCCGAGCGAGGCCAGGATCGCCCCGATGTCGTCGGCGCGCCGCGCGGCCGACTCCTCGACGGCCTGGACCAGCAGCTCCACCCGGGATTCGAGGTTCCTGAGCGCGGTCGTGGCGCGGGCGAGCTCGGCCTCGTGCTTCTTCATCCGCAGGTCGATCCGGTGCGCCTTGCCGTCCACGCGGCGGACGGTGAGCAGCAGGAGGGCGAGGGCGGCCAGGGTGACCGCGAACGCCGCGACGGTCGCCGCCGCGCCGAGTGTGAGCAGGCCGGCCAGGACGAGGAGCACGAGCACCCCGGTGGCCACAACTGCGAGAAGTGCGGCGGTCGCGGCCAGTCGGCGGGGCGAGAGCATCCGCGCAAACCTTTCATAGTCACGACGAGTCGGGCATAGGAGTCGGAGCGGGATTATTGCCACCCTAATAAATCCTGGCCACTACCGTGCCATAAGTTCCTGGAGGAAAACTGGGAACCGGCTGCCCCACGGCCTGCGTCGCCCGCCATGCGAAAGCTGCCTGTCCGTCTACTGACGTGTAAAAACGGGCGTAAGGTAGGCGCCGATCCCGTCCCGACCGGAGGAGCGCCGTTCCATGTCCGTCACCCCCTGCGGCTTCACGCGTACGCCGGGCAAGGGGTTCGCCCGGCTGCACTGGGCGGGCGGATGGCAGGTCGACGACGGGCCGCCCGAGGTGCCCGAGCTGCACTCGCGGCGCGGGCTGGAGATCGACTGGCCCGCCGCGCCGGTGCCGCTCGACGGCCTGACGGCCCTGGCCGGCGCGGGGATGCCGCTGACCGCCAAGGACGCCCCCGCGTGGGTGCCGGGCGACCTGGCCGCGCTGCTCACCGACCGCGACTGGCTCGCCGAGCCCGACGGCACCGCGCGCTGCCTCGCCGACCTGCGGCGGGAGGAGCACAGCGTACGCCTGCGCCGCCTGGCGCACCGGCCGGCCCGCACGTCGGTCAGCCCGACGGTCAGTGTCGTCATGTCGACCAAGCGGCCCGCCCTGGTCGGCGCGGCGCTGGCGCAGATGGAGCGGCAGCGCGGCGTCGAGGCCGAGGTCCTGCTCGGGCTGCACGGGGTGGCCTTCGAGCAGGTACGCGCGGCCGTCGAGGCGTGCTCGCTGCCCGTGCGATGGGTCGAGGCGGAGCAGACGGTGCCGTTCGGCGAGGTGCTGAACCGGGCCGCCGCCCCGGCGTCGGGCGACCATCTCGCCAAGTGGGACGACGACGACTGGTACGGCCCCGACCACCTGGCCGACCTCCTCATGGCCCGCTCGTACGCGGGGGCCGACGTGGTGGGCACGACGGCCGAGTTCTTCTACCTGGAGCCGTTGCGCGCCACGATCCGGCGGACGACGTTCGCGAGCGGGGCGGCGTACCCCAGCGAGGTCTGGGCAGATCATGTGGCCGGAGGCACCATTTTGCTCGAAACGGCGAAATTTCGGGAAATTGGAGGATTTCCCGCACTGCCACGGGCGGTCGATCTGGAGTTCCTGAAAGCGGCGCAAAAGATCGGCGCGCGCACCTATCGCACGCACGGCCTCGGCTACGTGCTGCGCAGGGCGCTCACCGCCGAGCACACCTGGCAGCTGCCGCTGGCCCATTTCGTCAGGATCGCCACGAACCAATGGCACGGCTTCCGGCCGAGCCTGCTGATGGAACCGCATGAACTCGCATGAACCCACACGTGCCTGTATGGACCCGCTGAACCTGTTGAACCCCCGCCCGATGGACCCCGCATGAACCCGTGCTCGATGGAAGCCGCATGAACCCGTGCCTGCCGATGGACCCCGCATGAAGCCCGGCCAGAACCCCCCGGTGCGCGGCAACGACTACCGCGTGCTGCGTCCGGGCGAGGACCTCACCCCGTCGCTCAAGGTCAGCGTGATCGTCCCGGCCTACGGCGGCCAGGACAAGCTGGACCTGGTGCTGGCCGCCCTCGCCCGCCAGACCTACCCGGCCGCGCTCACCGAGGTCATCGTCGTGGACAACGGCAGCTCACCGCCGCTGCGGCTGCCCGCCACCCGGCCCGAGGGCACCCGCCTGATCGTCTGCTCCCAGCCCGGCCGCGCGAACGCCCGCAACGCCGGCCTGGCCGAGGCCACCGGCGACGTGATCCACTGGCTCGACTCCGACGTCGTCCTCACCCCGGGCGCGATCGAGGCCCACATGCGCTGGCATCACGCGGCCCCGTACCTGGTGGTGACCGGCTACATCAGGTTCACCGACGCGCCGGTCCCCGCCGAGCTGCCCGCCGACCTGGAGAATCACTTCGAGCCCGCCGAGCCGCACACCTGGATCGTCGACCTCGTCGAACGCACCGACGGCCTCACCGCCAACCCCCAGCGCCCCTTCAGCCTGCACGTCGGCGGCGCCACCTCCGTGGGCGCCCGCCTGATCGAGGCCGCCGGGCCCATGGACGACGAGCTGATCCTCGGCCAGGACACCGAGATGGGCTACCGGCTGGGCCAGGCCGGCGCGGTGTTCGTGCCCGAGCCGCGCGCCCGCGCCTACCATCTCGGCCCGACCATGCGCATGCGCGACAAGGAGTCCATCGACCGGGTGAGCCACGCGTTCGTGGCCGACCGCATCCCGGCGTACCGGTGGTTGCGCTCTCATCCGTCCAGGCACTGGAAGATCCCGTACGTCACCGCCGTCGTGGACGGCACGGCCGGCTACGACAGCGTGCGCGCGACGGTGGACGCGCTGCTCGCGGGCACCGTCCCCGACCTGTCGGTGCTCCTGCTCGGCCCCTGGGACGAGCTGGGCCGCGAACGCCGCTCCCCGCTCAAGGACCCCGACCTCGACCTGGCGCTGGTCCAGGGCCACTACCGGCACGAAGGCCGGGTGCGCCTGGCCGTCTCCGAGGAGGCCGCGCAGATCGATCCGGCCACGCCCTTCGTGCTGCGCCTGCCGCCCGGCTGGATCCCCGGCGAGGACACCGTCGCCGGCCTGCTCGACCTGGCCCGCGACGAGGGGCTCGGGCTGGTCTCCGTGCTGCTGCGGGAGTCGTCCCAAGGGGTCGTCGCGGCCCGTCTGGAGCGCCGGTCGTCCTTCGCCAGGGCCCGCATGGTCGCCGCCGGCGACCCCGACGACCTTGACGACGTGGTGGATGCCGTGTCCGGCGTGTCCTGGGTCGAGGGCGAGACCTACGGGTTCACCACGGAGGCGGCGCCCCTGGTCGGGCGGCGCGGGGCGTACCGGGCACGGATGGAGGCCCAGGCCGAGGCCGAACGGCTGACCAGGGAGGCCGACCGCCTGCGCGCCCAGGTGAGCAAGTGGAAGGACGAGGCCACACGGTGGCGCAAAACGGCCGTCGAGCTGCGGCGCGACGTGAGCACCCTGCGCCGCCAGCTCGCCGCCGCGAACCGCGCCCAGCAGAGCCTGCGCACACTGCTGTCCGCCACGATGAAACGAGCACTGGGCCGCCGCCTGCGCGGCTGACCCCCGACACAGCCAGGCCCCGGGGCGCCCCGGGGCCGCGCGGGCGCCCCCGGCGTCCAGGGAGGTCAGTTCGGGCGCAGGGCCGACTTCAGTCGTCGGAACAGGGAGTTCTCGGCGGACTCGGCCGGAACCGCCACCGTCGCGGGGATGGTGACCGGCTCCGGCTGCGGCGGCGCGGGCCAGTAGCGGTCCGGCGGCTCGTGGCGCACCCCGTGGGTGGTGTCGATGACGTCGTCGAGGTCGGCGCCGGGATCGGCGAGCAGCAGCGCCCGGCCCAGCGCCGAGGTGCGTTCGAGCCGGGCCGTGCGCCCGTCGGGCAGGTCCACGACGAGCACCCCCGCCAGGTCCTTCTGCACCGACTCGACCATGCGCTCAAGCGTCGCCCGGTGCAGCGGCACGTCCACCGGCCCCCGGTAGCGGAACGGCGTGGGCGCGGGCGTCGGCGCGGCCTCGTCGATGAGCCGGATGCGTTCGTCGTGCGCGAACAGGTCGCGCATGAGCCGCAGTTCGAAGCACGGGTCCGACAACACCGCGCGCCGGCCGTCGTCGAGCCGCGACCACGGGCCCACCAGCGTCAGCACGACGTCCTGGAGCTTGCCGTCCAGGGCCGCCGCCACCGCCCGCCGCACCACCGACTCGGAGGTGTCGGTGACGTCCAGCACGATCTCCACGTACGGCACCAGCCACCGCCGCCCCCGGTCCTTGCGCAGGTCCCGGCGGAGCGGGATCCGGTGCGCCAGGTACGGCTCCACCGCCCGCACGGCCCGCTCCCGGTCGCGGTGCTGCGCCGGCAGCCCGAGATGCACGGCCTGGGCGGCCGGGTCCGGCACGAACACCACGCCGTGCATGGCCAGCCGGTAGGAGAACTCGGTGTCCTCGCCGCGCACCACGGTCGGGTCGAGGCCGCCCACGGCGTCGAAGACCTCGCGGGGGAGTGCGAAGGTCGGCCCGGTGCACACGTGGTACGGGTTGCGGCTCCTGCGCAGCCCGTCGGTCTTGTCGATCGTCGCCTCGGTCGAGCTCGACACGGCCCCGGCCAGGTCGAACACCTCGTCCAGACGTCCGGCGCCGAAGACCTGGCGCGCGGTGACCGGCGGCGCGTCGACGAACTTCTTCATCCCGATGGTGACCAGGTAGTCGGTCACGTGGTGCCAGCGGGCCAGGGCCTCGATGTGCTCGCGGCAGGCGACCATGTCGGCGTCGAGCCGCTGGATGATCTCGCCGTCGGCGGCCTTCGCACCCGTGTTGACCGCGTTCGAGATGCCCCAGCCGTCGCGTACCGGGACGAGCCTGGTGTTGACCGGCCGGATCTCCGGCAACCGGACGGGCGGCGCGCTGCCGTCGTCCACGACCAGGACCTCCATCAGCTGGTCCGGGTACGTCTGCGCGGCCAGCGCGGCCAGCGCCAGATCGAGTTTGTCCTGCCCGCCGTGCGCCGGTATCACCACGCTCACGGACAGCCCCGGCGACCAGGCCCCGAGCTCCGGCGGCACTACTGGTGAATAGTCGTTCTGCCTCAAAGCAGGACGCGCGTTCATGGTGACCCCCTGCCGAGACCTTATCGGGAGATGCTGAGACTTTCCTGAATAGTGCCGCTGTCCAACGACCTGTCCACACAGTGGACTCGGCTCCGCGTCACCGCCGCGCACCCCGTACACTCGGTGGCCAACACCGCAGGTAGGGAGTCATCATGGGCAGGTCATGGCGTGGCCTCATCGAGGAGTACCGAGAGCGTCTTCCGGTCACCACGAAGACGCCCGTCATCACGCTCCTGGAAGGCGGCACCCCGCTCGTCCCGGCGCACCGCGTGTCGGCGCTGACGGGCTGCGAGGTCTATCTGAAGGTCGAGGGGGCCAACCCGACCGGCAGCTTCAAGGACCGTGGCATGACCATGGCCATCAGCAAGGCGGTCGAAGAGGGCGCCAAGGCGGTCATCTGCGCCTCCACCGGCAACACCTCGGCCAGCGCGGCGGCCTACGCCGTACGCGCGGGGCTGACCTGCGCCGTACTGGTGCCCAAGGGCAAGATCGCGATGGGCAAGCTGGCGCAGGCGCTCGTCCACGGGGCCACGCTGCTGCAGGTCGAAGGGTCGTTCGACGACTGCCTGGAGATGACCCGCAAGCTGTCCTCCAGCTACCCGATCGCGCTGGTCAACTCGGTCAACCCGTTCCGGCTGCAGGGCCAGAAGACGGCCGCGTTCGAGATCGTCGACACGCTCGGCGACGCGCCCGACATCCACTGCATCCCGGTGGGCAACGCGGGCAACATCTCGGCCTACTGGATGGGCTACCAGGAGTACGCCGCCGACGGGGTCTCGACGAAGCGTCCGCGCATGTTCGGCTTCCAGGCCAGCGGCTCCGCGCCGATCGTCGAGGGCGCCCCGGTGACCCATCCCCACACGATCGCCACCGCCATCCGCATCGGAAACCCGGCGTCCTGGGGCCTGGCCACGGCGGCGCGCGACGAGTCCGGCGGCGTCATCCAGGCGGTGACCGACCGGCAGATCGCGGCGGCGTACAAGCTGCTGGCCCAGGAAGAGGGCGTGTTCGTGGAGCTGGCCTCGGCGGCGAGCGTCGCGGGGCTGCTCCAGGCCCACTCCCAGGGGCTCGTGGAGCCCGGGCGGCGCATCGTGTGCACCGTCACCGGCAACGGCCTGAAGGACCCCGACTGGGCCATCGCGGGCGCGCCCGCCCCGGTGGTCATCCCGATCGACGTGCACGCCGCCGCCGCGGCGCTCAACCTCGCCTGAGGCCCGCACGGGCAGTGAGCGAACGACGAGGGAATCGTGAACCAATGACGACGGTGCGGATCCGCGTGCCGGCCACGTCGGCCAACCTGGGGCCCGGCTTCGACGCGCTGGGCCTCGCGCTCACCCTCTACGACGACGTGGAGGCCACGCTCACCGCCGAGCCGGGCGTGCGCGTGAGCGTGGAGGGCGAAGGCGCGGGCGAGGTGGACCTCGGCGAGGGACACCTCGTCATCAGGGCGATGCGCGAGGCGTACACCCGCATGGGAGCGCCGCAGCCCGAGGGCATCAGCCTGCGCTGCGTCAACCGCATCCCGCACGCCCGCGGCCTCGGCTCGTCCTCCGCGGCCGTCTGCGCCGGCATCCTGGCCGCCCGCGCGCTGAGCGACGCCGTCCTGTCCGACGACGACGTCTTCGCGCTGGCCACCGAGATGGAGGGCCACCCGGACAACGTCGCTCCGTGCCTGGCCGGGGGCCTGACGGTGGCCTGGACCGACCACGCCGGAGCGCCGCGTATGGTGAAGCTGGCCCCCGACGAGAGGGTCCGCCCGGTCGCCGTCGTCCCGACGACGCGGCTGGCCACGGAGACCGCTCGGGGGCTCTTGCCGAAGGACGTGCCCCACAAGGACGCCTCCTTCAACGCCGGCAGGGCCGCGTTGCTGATCGCCGCGCTGACCTCGCGGCCGGAACCAGAGCTGTTGCTCGCCGCCACCGAAGACCGTCTCCACCAGCCCTACCGCGCGCCTGCCATGCCGGAGAGCGCACGTCTGGTAGAACGTCTGCGTGCAGTCGGCGTGCCCGCGGTCGTTTCGGGGGCGGGTCCCACGGTTCTTGCGTTTTCGTCACCGGATACGCAGGATTTGATCGCGCCAGAAGTGGGTAATGACTGGCACATCCAGCAAATGGACGTCGACCCGGTTGGTGCGAACGTTCAGTTCCCCGAGACACGCTGATGCCTCTTTAGACCTTCAGGGAATAGCCGTGTGCGCTGGTGATGTTAGGCTGATAGCCGCACCAGATGCCCCCTTGGTGGGTGCGTGCTTGTCAGCCATACATCGCTGCATCATGTTTCACGTCGCGAGGCGTGAGCAGCGCGGCTGTCTCCCCGGAATCCGTTGCCTCCGGTTGGCCCACACCCGGTTGGCTCAACGTGAGGCGGCGACGACGGGGACCTGCGCGTTCGACGCACATCGACATCTGGTTGGCGACAGCAATCTGGGGGGTGTCAGCCACGCGCCACGGTCCTGTGGCGGCCTGGACGAACCCCTCCCCAAGAGTGGCGGCCGTCCGCGACAGCCGAAGATCGCAACGTGCACCCCGACCCGGTCTGTCCCGCCGGGTCGCAAGCACCTCCGGGACGCCCGGCAGAACAAAACCGGCGCCCGACCCCTGGGAAGGACCTTTTAGTTGAGCGACACCACCGAACTCCTCTCCGACGCACCAGGCGTTCAGCCCGCGTCCGGCGACACCCCCACCCGCGCCGCGGCCAAGCCTCGTGCGCGTCGCTCCGGCACCGGCCTGTCCGCCAAGGTGCTGCCCGAGCTGCAGAAGATGGCCGCTGAGCTGGGCATCAGCGGCACCGGGCGCATGCGGAAGAGCCAGCTCATCGCGGCCATCCAGGAGAAGCAGGGTGGCGCCTCCGGAGACGGCGCTCCGGCGGCACCCGCGGTGGAGGCTGCGCCCGTCACGACGGAGGCGGCGCCTCCCGTGGCCGAGCGGCCCACCCGTACGCGCAGGGAACGTTCCCGCACCAAGCCCGCCGAGGAGGCCGCACCGCAGGCCGCCGAGCCGGTGGCCGCGGCCCCCGAGCCCGTGGCCGCGCCGGCCGAGCCGGCCGTCGAGCAGCAGGCCCAGGTCGTGGACGCCGGTCAGGCCGACACGCGGGGCGAGCGTGAGAGCCGTCGCGAGCGGCGCAGCCGCGGCGAGCGCCGCGAGCGTGGCGAGCGCAGTGACCGCGGCGAGCGCAGTGACCGTGGCGAGCGCAGTGAGCGCAGCGACCGCGGTGACCGTGCCGACCGCGGTGAGGGCGGCCGCGCCGAGAGCGGCCGTGGCGACCAGCGCGGCGACCAGCGCGGTGACCAGCGCGGTGACCAGCGCGGTGACCAGCGCGGTGACCAGCGCGGTGACCAGCGCGGTGACCAGCGCGGCGGCGTCGACGACGACGGCAGCGGCCGTGGCCGCAGGGGCCGTTTCCGTGAGCGCAACCGCGGCCGCGGCCGTGACCGCTTCGACAGCACCGAGCCCGTCATCGGCGACGACGACGTGCTCATCCCGATCGCCGGCATCCTCGACATCCTCGACAACTACGCGTTCGTCAGGACCAGCGGCTACCTGCCGGGCAGCAACGACGTCTACGTCTCGCTGGCCCAGATCCGCCGCAACGGCCTGCGCAAGGGCGACGTCATCACCGGCGCGGTGCGCCAGCCGCGCGACGGCGAGCGCCGCGAGAAGTTCAACGCCCTCGTCCGCCTCGACACCGTCAACGGCATGGACCCGGAGCAGGCCCGCAACCGGCCCGACTTCAACAAGCTGACGCCGCTCTACCCGCAGGAGCGCCTGCGCCTGGAGACCGAGCACAACATCCTCACCACGCGGATCATCGACCTCGTCTCGCCGATCGGCAAGGGCCAGCGCGGTCTGATCGTCTCGCCGCCGAAGGCCGGCAAGACGATGGTGCTGCAGGCGATCGCCAACGCGATCACCCGCAACAACCCCGAGTGCCACCTGATGGTCGTGCTCGTGGACGAGCGTCCCGAAGAGGTCACCGACATGCAGCGGTCGGTCAAGGGCGAGGTCATCCACTCGACCTTCGACCGTCCGGCCGAGGACCACACCACGGTCGCGGAGCTGGCCATCGAGCGCGCCAAGCGCCTGGTGGAGCTGGGTCACGACGTGGTCGTCCTGCTCGACTCGATCACGCGACTCGGCCGTGCCTACAACCTGGCGGCCCCGGCCTCCGGTCGTATCCTGTCGGGTGGTGTCGACTCCACGGCGCTCTACCCGCCCAAGCGCTTCTTCGGCGCCGCCCGCAACATCGAGAACGGCGGCTCGCTGACGATCCTCGCCACGGCCCTGGTCGAGACCGGGTCCAAGATGGACGAGGTCATCTTCGAGGAGTTCAAGGGCACCGGCAACATGGAGCTCAAGCTCAACCGCTCCCTGGCCGACAAGCGCATCTTCCCCGCGGTCGACGTCGACGCGTCCGGCACGCGTAAGGAAGAGATCCTCATGGGCAAGGACGAGCTGCAGATCGTCTGGAAGCTGCGGCGGGTGCTGCACGCTCTGGACATGCAGCAGGCTCTGGAGCTTCTCCTGGAGAAGATGAAGGAGACCAAGTCCAACGCCGAGTTCCTCATGCAGGTCCAGAAGACCACGGTGAGCAACGACCGCGACTAGCGGCCGCGCGCCTTGAGGGGCGGTGGGGAGTTCTCCCCGCCGCCCCTTTCGCGTTCGCGCGGGGCCGAAGGGGTGGGGTTAACCCCACCCGTGGACCGGACGCCTGCTCCATTCACCCCGCCCGCGCCGCCGGGCAGGCTGGAGGCATGCGATCGGTGAGGCTGAAGGACAGGGTGCGGTTCGGGCCGATGGGGCCGTTAGGGGTGCTGGTGGACCCCATGACCTGGCGGGCGGCTCCGTACCTGCTGGTCAGCGCGGGGTTCGGGGTGGCCTGGTTCGTCGTCGTGGCCCTGGCGACGACGGTCGCGGTGCCGCTGGTGATCGTCTGGGTGGGGTTGCCGCTGACGATGGCGGCCGTGCTGATGTGGCGCGGCGGGGCGATGCTGGAGCGGCGGCTGATGGGGGCGGCGTTCGGGGTGCGGATCGCGGACCCGTACCGGAGCAGGCCCGAGGGCGGGCTGCTGGCGCACCTCACCTGGCTGCTGGGTGACAAGGCCACCTGGCAGGACCTCGGCTACCTCCTCATGCTGGTGCCGCTGGGTCTGGTCGAGTCCGCGTTGTCGGTCGCGTTGTGGACGGCCACGGGGATGCTGCTGCTCGCGCCCTTCGCACGCGTCCTGTACGTCCTGGGCGACGTGCGCAGCGGCCTGGTCATCGACGACTGGACGGGCGCGCTGGTGGCGGGCGCGTTCGGGGTGCTGCTGCTCGTCGTGACGGCCTATCTCGTACGGGGGATGGCCTGGTTGCACGGCACGCTCGCCACGGTGCTGCTCGGCGGCAGCGAGGAGGAGCGGCTGCGGGCCAGCAGGGCCAGGGGCATCGACGCGGCCGAGGCCGAACGCCGCAGGATCGAGCGCGACCTGCACGACGGCGCGCAGCAGCGGCTGCTGTCGGTGGCGGTGGACCTCGGACGGGCGCAGGCCAAGTTCGACACCGAGCCGGAGGCGGCCAGGACGCTGATCGTGCAGGCCCACGCGGGCACGAAGGCGGCCATCGCCGAGCTGCGCAACCTCGCCCGCGGCATCCATCCGGCCATCCTCACCGACCGCGGGCTCGACGCGGCACTGTCGGGGCTGGCCGCGCGGGCCCCGGTGCACGTGGACGTCTCCGTCGAGCTGTCCGAACGGCCGCCCCCGGCGGTGGAGAGCATCGCGTACTTCATCGTCGCCGAGGCCCTGACCAACCTGGCCAAGCACTCGGGCGCGACGGAGGCGTCGGTGGCGGTGTTCAGGGACGACCGCGGCGTGGTCGTGGACGTGTGGGACAACGGCATCGGCGGCGCCCTCGTCACGCCGGGCGGCGGCCTGTCGGGGCTGGCCGACCGGGCGGCCACCATCGACGGCGTGCTCGTGCTGCACAGCCCCGTCGGCGGGCCGACGATCGTGCGCGCGGAGCTGCCCTGCGAATGGTAGTCATGTGCTCATGCGCGTGGTCATCGCCGAGGATTCCGTACTGTTACGCGAGGGGCTGGCGCGGCTGCTCGCCGACGGCGGCTTCGAGACCGTGGCCGCCGTGTCCGACGGGCCGGCGCTGGTGGCCGCGGTCCTCGAACACGAGCCCGACCTGGCGATCGTCGACGTGCGCATGCCGCCCACCCACACCGACGAGGGGCTGAAGGCGGCGCTGAGGGTCCGCGCGGCCCGGCCCGACTTCCCGATCCTGGTGCTGTCCCAGTACGTCGAGGAGCGTTACGCGGGCGAGCTGATCGGCCGCGCCGTCGGCTACCTGCTGAAGGAGCGGGTGGCCGACGTGGCCGAGTTCATGGAGGCGGTGCGCCAGGTGGCGGCGGGCGGCACGGTCGTCGACCCGGAGGTCGTCGTGCAACTGCTCAGCCGCAGGCGCAGGGGCGCGCCGCTCGACCTGCTCTCCCCCCGGGAGCGCGAGGTCCTGGCCCTGATGGCCGAGGGCCGTTCGAACACCGCCATCGCCTCCAGGCTGGTCGTCACCGAAGGCGCGGTGGAGAAACACGTGTCCGGCATCTTCACCAAGCTGGCCCTCGGGCCGGCGCCCGAGGACCATCGGCGGGTACTCGCCGTCCTGACGTACCTGGGTCGCTGATACGGCCTGCACCCGGGGTTGGGGATGCGGGCCGTACCCGCTACCTGACGTCCACGAACTCCTGCGGCGACAGGGAGGTGCGCGTCTTGCTCGTGCCGGGCACCTTGACCTGGAAGTAGCCGTCCTTCTTGCCCTTGAACGTCTTGCTGTACTTGCCGGTCGAGGTGGCCTTGGCGTAACCCATGAACTTGTACGTCTTGGTGCCCTTGGTCTTGAAGTACACCTCGACGATCTTGCCCTTGTACGCCTTGGTGCCGCGGTAGACCTTGCCGTACACCTTGAACGCGCGGCCCTTGGTGACCTTGTTCGGGGCCGAGATC
Organism: Nonomuraea sp. NPDC051191; assembly: GCF_044455665.1. NCBI lineage: Bacteria > Bacillati > Actinomycetota > Actinomycetes > Streptosporangiales > Streptosporangiaceae > Nonomuraea > Nonomuraea sp. NPDC051191. Next base: position 257,388 of record NZ_JBITEZ010000007.1, read on the forward strand.
GTCACCCGGGTCTTGACCTTCTTCGACGCGCCGCCGGTCGGGGCGACGACCGAGAACGACGCCTCGCCCTTGAGCGTCTGGCCGCCGCGGGTGGCGTACACCTCAAGGGTCCAGGAGCCCTCGGTGGTGTCGTCGGTGAAGTACGTGACGCCCCGGTAGTAGGTGTCCGACTCCTTGGCCAGCTCACCGAGGTCGTAGTACTCGCTGGTGGTGTCGCTGACGAGCTTGGCCGAGACCGTGCCCGCGTCCTTCACCGACGCCTCGACCGTGACCTTGGTGTCCCTGCCCTTGACGAGCTGGACCGGGTCGGGCGTGACGTTCGCGCCGGAGATGCCCTGCTTGCCGGAGACCTTGACGGTGAAGGTGCTCGGGCTGCTCCCGCCCGACCGGGCGACGTTGACGGTGAGCTTCCAGTCGCCCGCCGGGTCGTCCTTGCCGATCGTCCACTTGCCGGTGATCGTCTTGTCGGCGACCGGGGACGGCGTGGGCGACGGGCTGGGGGTGGACGTGCTCGGCGTGCTCGGCGTGAAGTCGAACGTCACCGTCTTGGCCGTCTTGCCGGGCGGCTCGATGGTCCCGGTCACGCCGGTGACGGTGTCCGGGTTCTTGAGCTTGAGCGTGACGGTCGCGTCGACGTCCTTCTCCAGGGGGATGTACGCGTTCGCCGACGCGTCTCCCGTGAAGTCGTCCGCCAGCGCGTACGCCGAGGCCGACGCGCCGGTGGCCGAGAGACCGGCGCCTCCGAGGAGAACGGCGGCCCCCGTGGCGGCCGCGAGGAGCAGCCGCACCCTTCTCTTCATCAGTTGGATGATCCTTTGACTAAGTCCCATTTGAGGGGAAAGTGATAGTTTGTGCGTGGGAGCCTAGTGTGACGCGTGCGGCCGCGTCATGAAGATCGTGGGAATGCCTCATGGCCTGGGGAGGTTGCACGATCTGGCACACTGGTAGCTGACCATTTTGCGGTTCCGGTTCACGCCATGCGTGAAGGCGACCCGGCGGCCGCAGCCCGAAAGGACAGCCATGAAGCCCGACATCCACCCCGATTACCACGTGACGCAGGTCTCCTGCTCCTGCGGGAACACGTTCACGACCCGCAGCACCGCGAAGAACGGCGTCATCCACGCCGACGTGTGCTCGGCCTGCCACCCGTTCTACACGGGCAAGCAGAAGATCCTCGACACCGGCGGCCGGGTGGCTCGCTTCGAGAAGCGCTTCGGCAAGAAGGCCACGGGCAAGTAGCTTCACCGACGCCGACCCGGCCCGCACCACGTGCGCCGGGTCGGCGTTCTTGGTGAAACGGCATTCAAACCACTGAAGGACCCACGGTGAACCTCGACGAGTTGCTCAAGGAGTATTCCGAGCTGGAGCTGCAGCTTGCCGACCCCGCCGTGCACGCCGACCAGAACAAGGCCCGCACCTTCGGCCGGCGCTACAGCCAGCTCACCCCGATCGTCAGCACCTACCGCGAGCTCGACTCCGCCCGCGACGACCTGACCGCGGCCAAGGAACTGGCCGGCGAGGACGAGGCGTTCGCCGCCGAGGCGGCCGAGCTCGAAGAGCGCATCCCGCAGCTTGAGGAGAAGCTCAGGCACCTGCTCATCCCGCGCGACCCCAACGATGACAAAGACATCATCATGGAGATCAAGGCGGGCGAGGGCGGCGAGGAGTCCGCGCTGTTCGCCGGCGACCTGCTGCGCATGTACCTCCGGTACGCCGAGCGCCTGGGCTGGAAGACCGAGATCATCGACACCCAGCCCTCCGACCTCGGCGGCTACAAGGACGTCACGGTCGGCATCAAGGCCAAGGGCGACGAGGGCGTGTGGTCCAGGCTCAAGTTCGAGGGCGGCGTCCACCGCGTGCAGCGGGTGCCCGTCACCGAGTCCCAGGGCCGCATCCACACGAGCGCCGCGGGCGTGCTGGTCTACCCGGAGGCGGAGGAGGTCGAGGTCCAGATCGACCCCAACGACCTGCGCATCGACGTCTACCGCTCCAGCGGTCCCGGCGGCCAGAGCGTCAACACGACCGACTCGGCCGTCCGCATCACCCACCTGCCCACGGGCGTGGTCGTCTCCTGCCAGAACGAGAAGAGCCAGCTCCAGAACAAGGAGTCGGCGATGCGCATCCTGCGTGCCCGCCTGCTGGCCGTGGCCCAGGAGCAGGCCGACGCCGCGGCGCAGGCCGAGCGCAAGTCGCAGGTTCGCACGGTCGACCGTTCCGAGCGCATCCGCACGTACAACTTTCCCGAGAACCGGATTTCCGACCACCGCGTAGGCTTCAAGGCGTATAACCTCGACCAGGTTCTCGACGGCGAGCTCACCGCCGTCACCCAGGCACTCATCGACGCCGAGATGGCGGAGAAGCTCGCACAACACTCATGACATTTCTGCTGGACGAGATCGCTCTAGCCACCGCCCGGCTGGCCGAGGCAGGTGTGCCTTCGCCGCGCACCGACGCGGAGGAGATCGCGGCGTTCGTCCACGGCGTGCGCAGGAGCGAGCTCCACACGGTCAAGGACTCCGACTTCGACGCGCTGTTCTGGGAGGGCGTCGCCCGGCGCGAGGCGCGTGAGCCGCTGCAGCACATCACCGGCCACGCCTACTTCCGTTACCTGGAACTGGCGGTCGGCCCCGGCGTGTTCGTGCCGCGGCCGGAGACCGAGGTCATGGCCGGGTGGGCGATCGAGACCCTGCGCGCCATGGACGTGACGGCCCCGCTCGTCGTCGACCTCGGCACCGGCTCGGGGGCCATCGCGCTGTCGATCGCCCAGGAGGTCGCGCTCGCCGAGGTGCACGCCGTCGAGGTCGACCCGGCGGCCTACACCTGGGCCAAGCGCAACATCTCCGAGCTGGGCCAGGGGCGTACGCACCTGCACCCGGAAGACCTCGCCGGAGCCCTTCCCGAGCTCAACGGCAAGGTCGACCTGGTGATCTCCAACCCGCCGTACATCCCGCCCGGCGCCATCCCGCGCGACCCCGAGGTCCGCGACTACGACCCCTCCAGGGCCCTGTACGGCTCCGGCGACGACGGGCTGGGCGAGGTGCGCGCGGTCGAACGCACCGCCCGCCGCCTGCTGCGCCCCGGCGGCTGGGTGGCCGTCGAACACGCCGACGAGCAGGGCAGGGCCGTCTACCTGACCTTCCCCGAGGACAACGGTTGGCGCGACGTCCGCCTGCGCCAGGACCTCACCCGAAGGGACCGCTTCGTCACGGCCAGACTCGGCCAGGACTAGGATGCACGCCGTGGGAAGACGCTTTGACTGCTCCGACCTCGACCAGCGCGCCGAGGGCCTGATCGAGGCCGCCACCGCCGTGCGCCGCGGCGAGCTGGTCGTGCTGCCGACCGACACCGTCTACGGCATCGGCGCCGACGCGTTCATGCCGCCGGCCGTCACCGCGCTGCTCGACGCCAAGGGGCGCGGCCGCGACATGCCTCCGCCCGTCCTCGTGGGCACCGTCAGAGCCGCCACAGCGCTCGTGGACGACCTCGGGCCCTATGGGCAGGATCTCATCGACGCCTTCTGGCCCGGGCCGCTCACGCTGGTCTGCAGGGCCAACAGGGCCCTTTCCTGGGACCTGGGGGACACCAAGGGCACGGTCGCGGTCCGCATGCCGCTCCACCCGGTCGCGCTCGACCTGCTCAAGGAGACCGGCCCGATGGCCGTCTCCAGCGCCAACCGCTCCGGCGCCCCCGCGGCGACGACGGTGGAGGAGGCCCAGGAGCAGCTCGGCGACTCGGTCGCGGTCTACCTCGACGGCGGCAAGACCACCGACAACACGCCCTCCACCATCCTAGACCTCACCACGGCGGTGCCCCGCCTGCTGCGCCGCGGCGCGATCCCGGTGGAGAAGCTGCGCGGCATCATCGGTTACGTCGCCACCGACGACTGACGTATACCGTCTTTTTATCCCGGCTGCGGCGGTGCCTCGGACACGATTACGGTGAGTCCCGGAACGGCGACACGTCCGGGAGTGGCCCATGGGCAAGTTCGACGGCATGGATCCGCAGCTGGTCCGTGACCTGCTGACCGAGGTCAAGCACGCGTCCTCGGTGCTGCGTACGGCCGAGGACCAGGTCAGAGCGGTGATGAGCCGTGCCGGGCTGTCCACGCGGAGCACCCATCGTCCGGTCCAGGTGGCCGACTCCGCCGATCACATGGTCAAGGACGTCAACGCGCGGCTGGCCGTCCTGGAGAAGCGCGCCGACGGGAAGCCGGGCGACACGTCGAAGACGGGCGGCGGCGGCAAGGACGACGAGCCCAAGGAACTGCCGGGCACCCGCAACGACAAGTACGACAACCCCCGCGCCGACGACTCGACCCCTGCCACCCCCAAACACCCCGACGCCTCGAAGGACCACGACCCGAAACCCACCGAGCCACCTTCGAAAGCCCCCGACACCAAGCCCGCCGACCCACCCGCCCCGAAGGACCACGACCCGAAGCCCACGGAACCACCCACGCCGAAGGACCACGACACCAAGACGGGCGACGGGCACAAAGCGGGCGACAGCCCGAAGACCGGCGATGGCACCAAGACCGGCGACGACGCCAAGGCCGACGGTGACGGCAAGTCGTGCGACGACACCGACAAGGACACCGGGACCCGCACGAACGACCCTCGCGGAACCGACACCCGGACCGGCGACACCTCGTCCGTCGACGATCCGAAGGCCGCCGACCAGGACAGCAGGCGCGACCGGGGAGCGGAAGCCGACACCGGCACGACCGACGTCCCCGCCGGCGACCGACCGGCCGACGCGCACAAGCCCCAGGTCGTGGTGGTCGACGGCGTGAAGGTTCTCCAGGTCCCCATCGACCCGCCCACGGCCGAACAACTGGAGTCCCTGCTCAAGAACGTCGACAACGTGCAGCCCGCCGACATGCCGACGGTGCACGCCGATGGCGCCGGGGCGACGGCGGGCGGGGGCGAAGGGCTGTCGGTGCCGGCAGGAGAGGGCGGCACCGACCCCTCGACCACCACCCCAGGCACCACCGGCCGCCACCCCTACGACACACCAGGACTCCCGGACACCCATGTCGGCACATCAGAGGCCGCGGGCTCCCACGTCGGCACCGCAGGGGACACGGGCTCGCACGCCGGCACCGCAGCAGGCGAGAGCGGTCACTACGGCACTCCTGGAGACGCGGGCAACGCCCACGGCACCCACCCCGACGGCGCTTCCTCCACCCAAACCCGCCCCGACGCCACCACCGGCACCGGCACCCAGCCCATCGGCGACACCGGTCAAGCCGACGGCACAAATGGCCACACGGACCACGGCACGGGCCGAACCGACGGGTCCACCGGCGTCGCGAACAGCGACACCGGCCGCTCCGACGGCGGCACCGCGGACACCGGCCGCTCGGACGGCGGTACTACCGACACCGGTCGCTCCCATGGCGGCACAACGGACACTGGTCGCTCCGAGGGGGGCGCCGCGGGCACCGACCGCGCTGACGGCGGCGCCTGCGCGGACGGCAAGGACGCGAACGGCAGCCGTGACGCCGGTGGCGGCAACGCTGATGGTGCGCGTTCCGACGGGGTTCGGGCTGATGGGGGCGCCACGAATGGCGGTCGTGACGTCGGCGGCACTGATGGCGGCGGCTATGGCCGCGGTGGGGAAGCTGACGGGGCTCGGGCTGATGGCGGTGCTACGAACGTTGGTCGTGACGTCGGTGGGGGCTCCGGTGGCGCGGATGGCGGACGCGCCGATGGCGGGACCGGCGGTGGGGCAACCGATGCCGGTCGCTCTGATGGTGGCGCAGCGGATGCGGGCCGTTCTGATGGTGGCGGCGTCGCGGCTGGTCGGGGCGGTGGTGGTACTGCCGATGGAGGTGGGGGTGGGCGTGGTGATGCTTCTACCGGGGTGCGGATTCCGCCTACGGCGCCGGGGGGAGGGGCGGCCGTACCTCCTGGAGGCGACGTACCGGCTGGGGGAGCAGGGGGCGCGAGCGCAGGTGGTGCGACGGCTACGGCGGCGGACGGTGGTGCAGGTGCTTACGGCGTGAATGCTCATCACGGTGCCAGCGGTCACGATGCCAGCGGTCACGGGGCGGGTGGTCACGGTGCAACCGGTCATGGCGTCGGCGGTGGGGTGCAGGGGTTGGATGTCGGCGGCGGCCATGGCGGGAAGTGGGTGAGTGTGGGTGACGGGGTTGTGGCGGTGGAGTTGCCCGACGCCGGGGAGGACGTGCTCAGGACGCTGATTCAGGACGCCCGCGGCATTCAGCCGCTCGACATGCCGTCCGTGGAGGTTCCGCCCGGCGAGTACGGCAAGGGCGAATGGATGCCCGAGGACATCGGACCGGACGGTCCGGCAGGTGAGATCGACTCCGGGACGCCGGGAAGGAGTGCGTGATGTACGTCGACCCGCCCGCCCCCAGGCCCAGGAGCAGGGACGAGATGCCCCCCGTCACCGCGGCGGGCCCGCTGGACAACCAGCCGCTGGCCTACGAGTTCAACCCGGACTACGAACGTCTCATCACCGCCTGGAACACCGTCATGCCCGTGTTGGAGAAGCTCAGCACGGCCCTCGACAAGGCGTACACACTGGCCAAGAGCCCGCAGACCTGGGACGCCCCGGTCGGCGAGCGCTATGTGCAGGACATCCGGGAATGGCGGTCCAAGCTGGCCATCTACCGCCACTCCGTGCTCACCGCGATCAGCGATGAGGCCGACGACACCCCGAGATGGATCCCCAGCCAGACCGGCGCACCGCACGCCTTCCCCTGACCCGCAGGCGCCCCCCCGCAGGCGCCCCCCGCAGGCGCCCGTCTCCGCGAACGACGGCCCTCCCAGATGACGGCTCCCATGGGCAACGGCCCTCACGGGTGAGGGTCCTCAAAGCCAAGGGTCCTCACGGGGAGCGGCCCGGCGAACGACCACCGCCACGCGCAACCACCCCTGGCGGACACCGACCGCCACGCGCAACCACCCCTGGCGGACAACGACCGCCACGCGCAACCACCCCGGACGAGACAACGACCGCCACGGGCCTTCTACCTGGGCAAATCGGGCATGCGGTCGTACAGTGGAGGGATGGGTGGTGAGCCCTACTACGGTCCCGACTTCGGGCAGTTGCGGCGGCAGGATCCCGAGCTGGCGCAGGTGCTGCTCGACGAGCTCGAACGGGTCCGCGCCGGCATCCAGCTGATCGCCGGCGAGAACTTCACCTCCCCGGCCGTCATGGCCGCCCTGGGTTCCACCCTCACCAACAAGTACGCCGAGGGCTACCCCGGCAGGCGCTACTACGGCGGCTGCGAGGTGGTCGACCGGGCCGAACGCCTGGCCGTCGAGCGGGCGCGCAGGCTGTTCGGGGCCGAGCACGCCAACGTCCAGCCGCATTCCGGGGCCACCGCCAACCTGGCCGCCTACGCCGCGCTGCTCCAGCCGGGCGACACCATGCTCGCCATGGCGCTCCTGCACGGCGGCCACCTCACGCACGGCTCGAAGGTGAACTTCTCGGGAAGGTGGTTCGACGTCGCCTCCTACGGCGTGCGGCGCGACACCGAGCTCATCGACTACGACGAGGTGCGGGACCTGGCGCTGCGGCGGCGGCCCAAGGTGATCGTGTGCGGCGCGACCGCGTACCCGAGGCTGATCGACTTCTCGATCTTCCGCGGCATCGCCGACGAGGTGGGCGCGTGGCTGCTCGCCGACGTGGCGCACCCGATCGGGCTGATGGCGGGCGGGGTGATCCCGTCGGCGGTGCCGTACGCGGACGTCGTGACGCTGACCACCCACAAGGTGCTGCGCGGGCCGCGCGGCGGCGCGATCCTGTGCACGGAGGAACTGGCCGCGAAGATCGACCGGGCGGTGTTCCCGTTCGTGCAGGGAGGGCCGCTGATGCACGCCGTGGCGGCCAAGGCGGTGGCGTTCGGGGAGGCGCTGCGGCCGGAGTTCGCCGAGTATGCGGGCCGCGTCGTCGCCAACGCCCGTACGCTCGCCGACGCGCTGGCCGTGGAGGGCATGCGTCCGGTCACGGGCGGCACGGACACCCATCTGGCGCTGATCGACCTGCGTGAGCTGGGCGTGTCCGGGGCCGAGGCCGAACGGCGCTGCGCGGCCGCCGGGATCACGCTCAACCGCAACGTCATCCCGTACGATCCGGAGCCTGCGGCGGTCACCTCGGGGATCCGGGTGGGCACGCCGTGCGTGACCACGCAGGGCATGGGCCCGAGGGAGATGAAAGAGGTGGGAAGTCTGATCTCGCGCGCTGTGCGCGATCCGTCCGTCGCGCCCGAGGTCAGGGAAAGAGTGTCGGCGCTTCTCGCCATCCATCAGCCATATCTCAGCGAATATTAAGCTGGTCTGTGTCGGTTTCCGGTCACAGCTGGCCGGAGCATCCGGGAAACTAGGTCCGTGCGCGAATACCTGTTCATGGCGCTCATCTCGGCAGCGGTGACGTATCTGCTGGTCCCGCTGGTGCGCCGCTTCGCCATCCGCATCGGCGCCATGCCCGAGGTTCGCGAGCGCGACGTGCACACCACGCCGACGCCGAGGCTCGGCGGCCTGGCCATGTACGGCGGCCTGGTGGTCGGCCTGCTGGTCGCCACCCAGCTGAAACACACCGGCGAGGCGCTGTCGGAGTACAACGGCAAGGCGGTCACCGCGCTGATCGTCGCGGGCGGCCTGATCACGCTCACCGGCTTCCTCGACGACTGGTGGGGCATGGACGCCTTCATCAAGCTCGGCGGGCAGATCGCGGCGGCGGGCGTGCTGGTCTACTTCGACCTGCGGCTGCTCTACATCCCGCTGCCCAAGGACTGGGGCGGCTCCACCAGCCTCGACTACACGCTGAGCACGATCATCACCATCATGATCGTGGTGGTCACCATCAACGCCGTGAACTTCGTCGACGGTCTCGACGGGCTCGCGGCCGGCATCGTGTGCATCGCCGCCATGGCCACGTGGGCGTACTCGATCCTGCTGGCCCAGAGCATGAGCGTGGGGAACATCACCACGACGGCGGCCATCGCGGCCGTCCTCATCGGCACGTGCCTGGGTTTCCTGCCGCACAACTTCCATCCCGCGAAGATCTTCATGGGCGACACCGGGGCGATGCTGATCGGGTTGGTGCTCGCCTCGTCGATCGTCACGGTCACGCCGCTCGACCCGGCAGCCATCGAGGACATGAACAAGGTCCCGGTGCTGCTGCCGCTGATGCTGCCGGCGGCGGTGCTGGTCCTGCCGCTGATCGACCTGATCACCGCCGTGGTCCGGCGCACGTCCCACGGCATGTCGCCGTTCGCCCCCGACCGGGGTCACCTGCACCACCGGCTGCTGGACATCGGCCACTCGCACCGCCGGTCGGTGCTGATCATGTACGCGTGGGCGTTCCTGTTCGCCTTCGGCATGGTGGCGATGTCGCGCGAGGGCGTGCCGGTGCTGCTGTTCGTCGTGGTGATCGTGCTGGCGCTGGCGGTGCTCGTCCTGATGGCGGCGCCGCGCTGGCGGGGCAGGGGCGGTGCGCACTCGGCCGCGCGCAACAAGCAGCCCGACGACGACGGCCCGCCCACCGGCCCGATGCCGCCGATCCCGCCGGACACCGAGGTCAGGCGGCAGATGCCGCCGCAGAGCGGCCCGTCCTCGCAGGAACGCGCGAGCGCCGAGGGCAAACCGGTCATTCCTGCATTTCCGAGTCGTCCTTGATCGGGAACTAGAAACGGCAGGTAAAAGCGGTCTTCCGTGAGCTTGTGATATCTTTCACGAGCAGGGACCTCCAGACGCACATGTTCTGGAGGTAGCAAACGCTCGCTTGACAACATGCTGATGGAGCACCGATGCAGGCCAACGACGTGCGCGTACTCAAGAGCGCCGCTGTTCCGACCTTCGCGGTCGGGGTGGTCGCGGTCATCGTCGCTTTCCTCGTGGCGGGCGGCAAGGGAGCGCTTGGCGCGGCCCTCGGCACCTTGCTCGTCGGGGTTTTCTTCAGCGTCAGCGTGGTAGCGGTCTCCTATGCCGCCCGCATCTCCCCGCAGATGATGGCGATCGCGGCCATGGTCAGCTACCTCGTCAAGGTCATCGCCATCATGGCGGTGCTCACCGCCTTCCGTGAGACCACCGCCTGGAACACCCAGGCCTTCGCGTGGTCCGTGGTCGGCTGCACGCTCGTCTGGACCGGGTTCGAGGTCCGCGCGTTCATGAAGACCAAGATGCTCTACGTCGACCCCGAAGCCTCGGTCCCCGGAAAGGGCGACTCATGAGGCAGGTAAAGGGATGGGGTCCGATATGACTAGTCCTCCACTCGCCTGCTATCGTCGGGGCCGCGATGAGCGCACAGGAACGCCGACCGGAACACGACGGTCGCGACTTCTCCGATGCCATGTGGTCAGTCCCCAGCTATCTGCTCGCCGGGATGGCGATCTATGGCGGTCTCGGGTGGTTGCTGGACCGGTGGCTCGACATGTCCGCGTTCTTCCCCATAGGCGTGGTCCTTGGGGTCGTGCTCGGCGGCTACGCGGTCTACCGGAAGTTCGGTCGCTAACCCGACGCAGCGATCGCCTCGCTGAGGAAACCCTTGTGATCCACTACGACGTTGAAGGGAACGCCGCGTGATTGCGCTGACGGTCCTCGCCCCCGAAGACAACTTCCGGGCGCCATCGCCCGATGAGCTGTTCAATTCGTTCACGCCGATCATCCCTGGGGTGACCTGGTTCACCAAGCCGGTCCTGCTGGCGATCCTGAGCGCGCTCGTGGTGATCGCCGTCTGCTGGGTCGCCTTCGCCAAGCCGAAGCTCGTGCCGCGGGGCACCCAGAACGTCGTCGAGTACGGCTACATGTTCGTCCGCGACCAGATCGCCCGGCCGTTCCTCGGCAAGGACGCCGATCGGTGGATGGGCCTGCTGATCACGCTCTTCTTCCTGGTCCTGTTCTGGAACGTCCTGGGTGTGATCCCGCTCGCGCAGTTCCCGGTCGCCTCGCACATCGCGTTCCCGGCCGTGCTCGCGATCTCGATCTACGTGATCAAGGTCTACCTGGGCGTCAAGCACCAGGGCGGCATCGGTTACTTCAAGAACATGATGTTCCCGCCCGGTCTGCCCAAGCCGATCTACTTCCTCCTGGCGCCGATCGAGTTCCTCTCGAACATGATCATCGCACCGTTCACGCACGCGGTCCGACTGTTCGCGAACATGTTCGCCGGTCACATGCTGCTCGCGTTCTTCAGCATGGTCGGCTTCTGGTTCCTGTTCGAGAAGTTGACCCCCTTGGGTGCTCCCGTCGGCGTGGTGGGTGTGATCATGACGATCATCCTGACCGGGTTCGAGCTGTTCATCCAGTTCCTGCAGGCTTTCCTGTTCGCGATGCTGGCGTCGATGTACATCGGCGGCGCGCTGCACCCAGATCACTGAGAACCACATACCGGAATATCCATGACCGGTGGGACTCCCTTCACCGGCCGTCCAGTAAAGGAAATAGCAATGAGCGTTCTCGCTGAGGTCTCCGGCAACGTCACCGCCATCGGTTACGGTCTCGCCGCCATCGGCCCCGGCATCGGCGTCGGCATCATCTTCGGTCAGGGCGTGCAGGCCATCGCGCGTCAGCCCGAGGCTTACGGCCTGATCCGCCAGAACATGCTCCTCGGCTTCGTCCTCACCGAGGCCCTCGCCCTGATCGGTCTGGTCGCGCCCTTCATCTTCCAGGGCATCTAGGACCAGAAGAATTCTGACGAAAGGCTGCACCCATGATTAAGGCAGCTACGCTCCTCGCGCAGGAAGAAGGGGCGAACCCGCTCCTTCCGCACACGTTCGAGCTCGTCGTCGGTATCTTCTCGTTCCTCGTCGTCCTCCTCGTCGTCGGCAAGATTCTCGTTCCGCGCATCCAGAAGACTCTGGCCGAGCGGACCGACGCGATCGAGGGTGGCATCAAGAGGGCTGAGGAGGCCCAGGCCGAGGCGCAGAACCTCCAGCGGCAGTACGCGCAGCAGCTTGAGGAGGCCCGCCGCGAAGCCGGCAGGCTCCGTGAAGAGGCTCGCGAGCAGGCCGCGCAGATCAAGGCGGAGCTCCGCGAGGAGGCGCAGGCCGAGGCCCGTCGTCTCGTCGAGGCCGCGCACGCCCAGATCGAGGCCGACCGTGCCGCCGCGTTCGCGCAGCTCCGCACGGAGATCGGCCGTCTGTCCACGGACCTCGCGGGCCGCATCGTCGGCGAGTCCCTTGAGGACGAGGCCCGCCAGAGCCGCATCGTGGACAGGTTCCTCGACGAGCTCGAGAGCAGCAACGCGCAGGCGGTGCGCTAATGCGAGGTCTGAGCAGGACCTCGCTGGCAGAGGTCGAGGAGCGCTTCAACGCGGTCGCGGGCAGCGCCGACCTCGGCGCGCTCTCCGACGAGTTGTTCGCCGTCGCGGATCTGCTCGACCGCGAGCACGGCCTGCGCCGCGCGCTGTCCGACCCGGCCAGGCCCGGCGAGCAGAAGGCGGGCACCATCCGCGCCCTGCTCGGCGGCAAGGTCTCCGAGGCGGCCATCGCCACGACCGAGGCCGCGGTCTCGGCCCGGTGGTCGCGCGCCGGAGACCTGGCCGACTCGCTCGAACGGCTCGGCGTCGTCGCCGCTGCCGCTGAGGCGGAGAGCCAGTCCCGGCTCGACGACGTCGAGGACGAGCTCTTCCGCTTCGGCCGCATCGTCGCCGCCAACCCCGACCTCCGCCGCGCGCTCGCGGACGCGGCCGCGCCCGGCGAGGGCAAGCGGCAGTTGCTGAGCGACCTGCTCGGCGGCAAGGTCGCCCCCACCAGCCTGCGCCTGATCACGCAGCTGGCGGTGCACCCGCGAGGGCGTAGCCTGGAAATGGGCTTGGAGGAGTTCGGCCAGCTCGTGGCCCAGCAGCGCCAGCGCCTGGTGGCGGTCGTGCGCAGCGCGGTCGAGCTGTCCGACGCGCAGAAGCAGCGACTGGCCGACTGGCTGCGCACCTCCTACGGTCGTGACGTGCACCTGAACGTCGAGGTGGACAAGCGAGTGCTCGGTGGGTTCTCGGTTCGCATCGGCGACGAGATGATCGACACCACGATCGTGGGACGAATTGAAGAAGTCCGCCGCCGGTTGGCCGGCTGAGGCGCAGTGAGCGCCGAATGAATAGGGAGACAGAGTAGAGATGGCGGAGCTTACGATCCGGCCGGACGAGATCCGGGACGCGCTTGAGCGCTTCGTCCAGGCGTACGAACCGGAAGGCGCCGCGCGCGAGGAGATCGGGACCGTCGTCGACGCCGGCGACGGCATTGCCCATGTCTCCGGCCTTCCCTCGGCGATGGCGAACGAGCTGCTCGAGTTCGAGGACGGCACGCGCGGCCTGGCCCTGAACCTCGACCCCCGAGAGATCGGCGTCGTGGTCCTGGGCGACTTCAGCAACATCGAGGAGGGCCAGACGGTCCGCCGGACGGGCGAGGTCCTGTCCGTGCCCGTCGGCGACAACTTCCTCGGCCGTGTGGTCGACCCGCTCGGCAACCCCCTCGACGGCAAGGGCGCGATCGAGTCCGAGGGCCTGCGCGCCCTCGAACTGCAGGCCCCCTCGGTCGTTCAGCGGCAGCCGGTGAAGCAGCCGCTGCAGACCGGCATCAAGGCGATCGACGCCATGACGCCGATCGGCCGCGGCCAGCGCCAGCTGATCATCGGTGACCGTGGCACGGGCAAGACGGCCGTCGCCGTGGACACCATCATCAACCAGCGCGACAACTGGCTCTCGGGCGACCCCGAGAAGCAGGTGCGCTGCGTCTACGTCGCGGTCGGCCAGAAGGGCTCGACGATCGCCCAGGTGCGTTCCCGTCTCGAAGAGGCCGGCGCCCTGGAGTACACCACGATCGTCGCCGCCCCGGCCTCCGACCCGGCCGGTTACAAGTACATCTCCCCCTACACCGGTTCGGCCATCGGCCAGCACTGGATGTACCAGGGCAAGCACGTCCTCATCATCTTCGACGACCTCACCAAGCAGGCCGACGCCTACCGCGCCGTCTCGCTGCTGCTTCGCCGCCCGCCGGGCCGCGAGGCGTTCCCCGGTGACGTCTTCTACCTCCACTCCCGTCTGCTGGAGCGCTGCGCCAAGCTCTCCGCCGACATGGGCGGCGGCTCGATGACCGGTCTTCCGATCATCGAGACCAAGGGCAACGACGTGTCGGCGTTCATCCCGACCAACGTCATCTCCATCACCGACGGCCAGTGCTTCCTGGAGACCGACTACTTCAACGCCGGTATCCGTCCCGCCATCAACGTCGGTATCTCGGTCTCCCGAGTCGGTGGCTCGGCGCAGATCAAGGCGATGCGCAAGGTGGCCGGCACGCTGCGTCTGTCGCTGTCGCAGTACCGCGACCTGGAGGCCTTCGCGGCCTTCGCCTCCGACCTGGACGCGGCCTCCCGCGCCCAGCTGGAGCGCGGTCAGCGCCTGACCGAGCTGCTCATCCAGCCGCAGTACTCGCCGTTCCCCGTGGAGCGGCAGGTCGTGTCGGTTTGGGCGGGCACGACGGGTGAGCTCGACGAGGTTCCGGTCGAGGACATCCGCCGCTTCGAGCAGGAGTTCCTCGACTACCTGCAGAGCAGCCACAAGGGCATCTTCGACAGCATCCGCGAGACCAACGAGCTGTCGGACGACGCGGTGACCAGCCTCAAGGACGCCGTCACGGAGTTCAAGAAGGGCTTCACCACCTCCTCGGGCGAGCTCCTGGTCAAGGACGAGCCGGTGGCGCCGCTCGAAGCCGGCGAGGTCGGCCAGGAGAAGATCAAGAAGGTCGTCCGTCCGGCGACGGAGAAGTAGCTCATGGGTGCCCAGCTAAGGCTGCTGCGGCGGCGGATCAAGTCGGTCAAGTCGACCGCCAAGATCACGCGTGCCCAGGAGCTCATCGCCTCCTCGCGGATCGTGAAGGCACAGATGCGGATGCAGGCGGCGCTGCCGTACGAGCGTGAGATCACTCGCGCCGTCACCGGCGTCGTCAGCAACGCGGCCAGCGTCGACCATCCGTTGACCGTGGCGAAGGAGAACCCCGCCAAGGCGGGCGTCCTCATCGTCACCAGCGACAGCGGGTTCTGTGGCGGCTTCAACGCCAACGTCCTGCGCGAGGCCGAGGCCCTGCGCGGGCTGCTGGAGAGCCGCGGCCTGACGGTGGTGCCGTTCGTCACCGGCCGGAAGGGTGTCACCTGGCACACCTTCCGCAACCGTACGATGGGCGGCCAGTGGGTGGGCTTCTCCAGGAAGCCGGCCTACGCCGACGCCAAGGAGATCGCGCAGATCCTGATCGACTCCTTCAAGGAAGAGGCGGGGATCGACGAGATCCACATCGTCTCGACCGAGTTCGTCTCGATGCTGACCCAGAACGTCGTGGTCAAGCGCGTGCTGCCGCTGGAGGTCGAGGAGACCGAGGCGACGGCGAGCGAGACGATCCCGCCGTACTTCGAGTTCGAGCCCACCGCGGGCGACGTCCTCGAAACGCTGCTGCCGCGCTATGTGGAGTCCCGCATCTTCACGGCGCTGCTGCAGTCGGCTGCTTCGGAGGAGGCTGCGCGCCGCCGCGCCATGAAGTCCGCCACGGACAACGCCAACGAGCTGATCCGCGTGTTCACCATGCAGATGAACCAGGCTCGCCAGGCCGAGATCACCCAGGAAATCAGCGAGATCGTCGGTGGCGCCAACGCGCTGGCTGACGCCGCAGCGGGGAAAGAGTGAAATGACTGCAGAGGCTGTTGAGACTGTTGAGCCCACGTCGGCCGGTGCCGGTCGTGTGGCCAGCGTCAAGGGGCCCGTCGTCGACGTGGAGTTCCCCGTCGAGGCGATGCCCGACATCTACAACGCGCTCAACGTCGAGGTGACCCTCGGCGGCGAGACCAAGACCCTGACCATGGAGGTCGCCCAGCACCTGGGTGACAACCTGGTCCGCGCCATCTCCATGCAGCCCACCGACGGCCTGGTCCGCGGTACGGCCGTCACCGACTCCGGCCACCCGATCTCGGTGCCCGTCGGCGACGTCGTCAAGGGTCACGTGTGGAACACGCTCGGCGAGTCGCTCGACGTGCCGACCGCGTCGCTCCAGATCACCGAGAAGTGGGGCATCCACCGGCCGTCCCCGCCCTTCGACCAGCTCGAGTCCCGTACCGAGATGCTGGTCACGGGTATCAAGGTCATCGACCTGCTCACCCCGTACGTGCAGGGTGGCAAGATCGGCCTGTTCGGTGGCGCCGGTGTGGGCAAGACGGTTCTCATCCAGGAGATGATCCGCCGTGTCGCCCGCAACTTCGGTGGCACCTCGGTGTTCGCCGGCGTCGGCGAGCGCACCCGTGAGGGCAACGACCTCTGGCTGGAGATGGAGGAGGCGGACGTCCTCAAGGACACCGCGCTCGTCTTCGGCCAGATGGACGAGCCGCCGGGCACCCGTCTGCGGGTGGCCCTGTCCGCGCTGACGATGGCGGAGTACTTCCGCGACGTGCAGAAGCAGGACGTGCTGCTGTTCATCGACAACATCTTCCGCTTCACGCAGGCGGGCTCGGAGGTCTCCACCCTCCTCGGCCGCATGCCGTCCGCGGTGGGTTACCAGCCGACGCTGGCCGACGAGATGGGTGTGCTCCAGGAGCGCATCACCTCGACGCGCGGTCACTCGATCACCTCGATGCAGGCGATCTACGTGCCCGCCGACGACATCACCGACCCGGCCCCGCACAACGCGTTCGCGCACCTCGACGCGCAGACCGTTCTGTCCCGGCCGATCTCGGAGAAGGGCATCTACCCCGCGGTGGACCCGCTCGACTCCACCTCCCGGATCCTCGACCCGCAGGTCGTGGGCGAGGAGCACTACCGGGTGGCCCAGGAGACCAAGCGGATCCTGCAGAAGTACCGCGAGCTCCAGGACATCATCGCGATCCTCGGTATCGACGAGCTGTCCGAAGAGGACAAGGTCACCGTGCAGCGGGCCCGTCGTATCGAGCGGTTCCTGTCGCACCCGATGTACGCCGCCGAGGCGTTCACCGGCCAGCCGGGCGAGAACGTCCCGCTGGACGAGACGATCGCCTCCTTCAAGGGCCTGTGCGCCGGCGAGTACGACCACCTGCCCGAGCAGGCGTTCTTCATGGTCGGCGGCATCGACCAGGCCGTGGCCAAGGCCAAGGAACTCGAGCGTCGCTGATCGCCCTACGGTAGTGGCACGGGCGTGAGAACCCGTGCCGCTACCTGATCGGAAAGGAACCTACAGAAGTGGCGAAGCTACGCGTAGGGGTTGTCTCACCCGAGCGTGAGATCTGGTCGGGCGAGGCCGACATGGTGATTGCCAAGACCGTGGACGGCGAGATCGGTATTATGCCGCAACACGCACCTGTGCTCGGCGTCCTCGTCGAGGGCGGCGTGCTGCGCGTCAAGCGGGAAGGCGAGCCCGAGCTCGTCGCGGCCGTTCACGGGGGGTTCATCTCCGTGGCCGACGATGAGGTGTCAGTGCTCGCCGAGGTCGCCGAGCTCGGTTCCGAGGTCGATGTCGCGGCCGCCCGAGACGCTCTCGACCGGGCTCAGGCTTCGATCGAGGCCAACCAGGAGGACGCCGACGCGGCGATCGAGGCGAAGCGGGCCAGGGCCCGGCTGCGCGCGGCGGGCGAAGAGGTTTAATACATACAACGGGATTCAGGGGGGCGGCCATGGTGGCGACGGTTTCGGTTTTGTTGTTGCTGCTGGTCGCCCTCGTGGTCCTGCGAGGGATGACGCTGGCCCGCTCGCGCGGCAGCGTCCCCTGTCGGCTGAAAGTAGAGAGCCGGGGCTGGCAGAGCGGGGTAGCCCGCTACGCCGACGGTGAGCTCCACTGGATTCCGCTCATGAGCGTCCGTCTGAGGCCGCGCCACGCGATCGCGAGGCGCGGCCTCGTCGTTTCCGCCCGGCGTGAGATCGACGGCGGCCTCTACGCCGTCGACTGCGGCGGCACCACGCGCGGCCTGTCGCTGGCGATGAGCGCCGACGCGCTCACCGGGTTCCTGGCCTGGCTGGAGTCGGCGCCGCCCAGCGCGTACCTCGACGTCGCCTAGCGGGTGCCGCCGGGCTTCCAGAGGATCTCGTTGCCGCCGTGGGCGACCCGGCAGGCGATGAAGAGCAGGTCGGACAGCCTGTTGAGGTATTTGGCGGTCAGCGGGTTGACGTCGTCGTGGGCCTGGAGCGCCGCCCACGTGGTGCGCTCGGCCCTGCGTACGGTCACCCGGGCCAGGTGCAGCGCGGCCGTGGCCGGGTCGCCGCCGGGCAGGATGAAGCTGCGCAGCGGCTTGAGCTCGGCGTTGAGCCGGTCGCACTGCTCCTCCAGCCGGTCGATGTAGGACTGCTCCACCCGCAGCGGCGGGAACTCCGGATCGTCCACCACGGGCGTGGCCAGGTCGGCCCCCACGTCGAACAGCTCGTTCTGGATGCGCACGAGGACCGCCACGAGGTCGGCGGACAGGGTGCCATGGGACAGGGCCAGGCCCAGGCAGGCGTTGGCCTCCTCGACGTCGGCGTACGCGGCCAGCCGGGTGTCGGTCTTGGCGGCGCGGCTCATGTCGCTCAGGTTGGTGGTGCCGTCGTCGCCCGTACGGGTGTAGATGCGGGAGAGGACGACGGGCTTGTCCTTGTCGGCACGCGTCATGGACCCAGCGTAATGACAAATGTCATCCGAGCGGGACGCGCTTTCCATGTCACCTCCATGATTTCCACGACTACCAGGACGAACGCCATCAAAGCCACTATTTACCCATGACGAGAGAGAGGGTCTGATGCTCGAGATCAGCGAGCTGCGCAAGCGCTTCGCCGGCGGTCCCGACAGCCCCGGTGGCAAGGTCGCGCTGGACGGGATCAGCTTCACGGTACGTCCGGGCGAGATGTACGGCTTCGTGGGCGCGAACGGCGCGGGCAAGACGACGACGATGCGCATCATCATGGGCGTGCTCCAGGCCGATTCCGGATCGGTGCGCTGGCGGGACCGGCAGCTGGGCCACGACGACCGGACGCGCTTCGGCTACATGCCCGAGGAACGCGGGCTGTACCAGAAGATGCGGGTCGCCGAGCAGATCGAGTACTTCGGCCGGCTGCACGGGCTCGCCCCGGCGGCGGCGAAGAAGGCCGCCGACGACCTCATCGAGCGGCTGGGGCTGACCGAGCGCAGGGGCGACGCGGTGCAGGCGCTGTCGCTGGGCAACCAGCAGCGCGTGCAGCTGGCCGTGGCGCTGGTGCACGACCCCGAGGTGCTGATCCTGGACGAGCCGTTCTCCGGGCTCGACCCTCTCGCCGTGGACGCCCTGGCCGGGGCCCTCCAGGAGCGGTGCAGGAGCGGCGTGCCGGTGATCTTCTCCAGCCACCAGCTCGACCTGGTGGAGCGGCTGTGCGACTCGGTGGGCATCGTCTCCGGCGGCCGGATGGTCGCCACGGGCACGGTGGCCGAGCTGCGCGCCGCCGAGGGCGAGACGTTGCGCGTGGACGTCCGCGACCCCGCGCCGGGCTGGGCCGACGGCCTGCCGGGCACGGTGGCCGTCCACGGCGACCTGCACACCCTGCGGACGACCGAAGGTGACGACCAGGAGATCCTGCGCCGCGCCATGAAGGCGGGCCGCGTCGAGCACTTCGGCGTCGAGCAGCCGACCCTCACCGAGATCTTCAAGGAGGCCGTGGCGTGAACGGACTGATGCTGATCGCCCGCCGCGAGATCGTGACGCAGGTGCGCACGAAGACGTTCCTCGTCGGCCTGCTGGTGACCGTCATCCTGGTGGCGGCGGTGTCCTTCGCGCCCAAGATCATGGGCGGGAACGACTCGTACACGCTGGGCACGGTCAACTCCCAGCAGCTCCCGCTGAAGGCCGCCGCGCCGGAGGCCGAGTTCGAGTGGCGCGCCTTCCCCGACGAGGCCGCGGCCAAGAAGGCCGTGCTGGCCGGCGACGTGGACGCGGTGCTGGTCAACGGCGACAAGGTGCTCACCGACGGCGAGGTCGACTCCAAGCTCGGCGTGCTCATGCAGAGCACCAACCGGGAGATGCGCCTCGGCGCGGCCGGGGTGACGATCCCGCCGCTGCAGATGGTCTCCGTGGGCGTGGACACCCGCTACCAGGCCGCCAAGACCGGGATCGCCGTGGTGCTGGTGCTCGTCCTGTTCATGCTGCTCATGGGCCAGGTCATGATGGTGGCCATGGGCGTGGTGGAGGAGAAGGGCAGCAGGATCGTGGAGATCCTGCTGGCGGCGGTGCGCCCGTGGCAGCTGCTCGCCGGGAAGATCGTCGGGCTGGGCGTGCTCGGGTTGATCAACCTGCTCACGATCCTCGCCGTCGGCCTGATCGCCACCTCGGCGTCGGGCTTCGCGGCCGACTTCCCGCCGGGCATCCCGGGGCTGGTGGCCGCCGTGCTGGTCTGGTTCGTGCTCGGGTACGCGTTCTTCGCCACGCTCGCGGCGGCGTTCGCCTCGCTGGTCTCCCGCCAGGAGGAGGTGAGCAGCGTGATGTCGCCGCTGACGATGCTCATCATGGTCACGTACTTCGTGGCCTTCTACGCCACCAACGATCCCACGGGCACGCTGGCCACGGTCATGTCCTACATCCCGCCGTTCTCGTCGATGATCATGCCGGTCCGCATGGCGGCGGCCGACGTGCCGATGTGGCAGGTGGCGGCGTCCATGGCGGCGATGGCGGTGGCCGTGCTGGCGGTGCTGTCGTTCGGCGCCAAGGTCTACGAGCGGGCGGTACTGCGGACGGGCGCCCGGCTCAAGCTCGGCGACGTGCTGCGCGCGGGCTAGATGGACGCGATCACGCGGGCACGCCGCTCGACCCGCCGGATGCTGAACTCGACGCTCGCGATCATGTGGATCTTCCTGGTCGCCTCGGCGGTGTTCGGCCTCGGCGCCGGGTCGGTCGGCTGGCCGCGGCTCGTGCCCGCGACGGTCGCCGCGCTCGCCTTCACCTGGCTCTTCGGCCGGGTCGTGGCCTCGGTCCTGGAGCGCCGGTATCCCACGAGAGAGATCGTGTGGACCGGCGCTCTGGCGTTCCTGGCGGCGGTGCTGGGCGGGGCCGACCCGATGGGCTGGGGGTTCGTGCCCATGGTCTGGCTGTCGGTGGCGGTGATCGGGCTGCCGAGCCGCCGGGCGCTGGCTTTGGGTGTGGCGACGTGCGCGGTCTGCATCGGGCTCGGCGCGCTGGCCGTGCTGGGCGGGACGGGTCTGCTCGCGGAGAGCGGTGACACCTTCCTCGTCTCGCTGGTCATCATCGCCGCCCTCGACGTCCTGTGGGCCGCGGCGCTGCCCTGCACCAACCGGATGTGGGCCTGGATCTGGACCCTGGCCGTGCAGGCCCACGACGGCCGCGAGGCGCACACCCGGCTGGCCCTGGCCGAGGAGCGGCTGCGCTTCGCCAGGGACCTGCACGACCTGGTCGGCCACCAGCTCTCCGCCATCGCCGTCAAGACCGAGCTGGCCGTGCGCCTGGCCGACGCCGACGTCCGGGCGGCCAAGGACGAGATGGCGGAGGTGAACACGCTGACCCGCAAGGCCCTGCGTGAGCTGCGGCAGGCCGTGCGCGGCTACCGCGAACTTGACTTGACCGCTGAGCTGAATAGCGTGAGGGGAGTGCTCGAAGCGGCGGGCGTCCGCTGCGAGGTGCGTCTGCCGCACCGCGAGCTGCCCCCGGGGGTCGCGCCGGTGTTCGCCTACGCGGTGCGCGAGGCGGTCACCAACGTCCTGAAGCACAGCGCCGCGACCTTCTGCGACATCACGCTGCGCTTCACCGACCAGGAGGCGGAACTGGCGGTGCGCAACGACGGAGTGGCCCGCAGGCAGGCCGAGGACCTGGGCAGCGGGCTGATCGGCATGAGTGAGCGGATGGCCGCCGTGGGCGGGAGCATGACGGCCCTTCCCATCGGCGACGGACAGTTCCTGCTGACGGCGGTCGTGTCACTGCCGATAGCTGGGTAGAGGAGGAGAGCGGGGGTTTCGATCCCGGCGACCACACGCCATGTGCGTGACTGAGGAGGTGGCATGCGCGTCCGGCGCAATCCACGAGGCCAGACGGTACGGATCGGTGCCCGGCTCGACGCCGGCACGTCGGCCGGCGTGCGCGAGCGGCTGCACGCCGCGCTCGACGCCGGCGAGGGCGACCTCATCCTCGACCTCTCCAAGCTGGAGATGATCGACGCCACCGGCCTCGGGGTGCTGGTCGGGGCGCATCGGCGCGCGATCAGCGTGCAACGCCGCCTCGTACTTCGGGGGGTGCCCCCGCGGATCATGAGGATCCTGGCGGTGACCCGGCTGAATCGGGTCCTGCACGTCGAGGTTCCCGCGGCCGCGGTGGCCTGAGGTCACATATCGGGGCCGGGTGCCGATCAGCCGTCGCCCGCGCCCTTTCCACGAGCCGAATATAGATGGAATGTAGATTTCGGGTCGGCCGCTATCATGGGCGTGGGCTCCGGGAAAGAACTTCGAAAGTGATTATTTCGTGACCCCATCACTGCGGGTAATCGGCGGGTCACGACGGACTCAGGCTGCGGATGAAGATGTGCACGGCCACCTCCACGAGTTCGTCGATGCCCGGCTGCTCCTCGGCCAGTATCCATTCGATCAGCAGCTCTTGTAGTGCGCCAATTACGCCAAGTGCCACCAGTCGCCGATTGAGCGTCGGGCCCTGCGGGAAATCCGCCGAGGCCTCCTCCACGAGCCGGGCGAAGGCGTCCACCGCCCGCTGACGCGAGGCTGTCAGGACGTCGCCCGATCTGCGCACCTCCAGGTGCATGATGCGGGCCCGCCGCCAGTCGGCGGCGGCGAACTCGATATAGGCGCGAATCCCCGCCTTGACTCTTCCGTCAAGCGTGCTCGGCGCCTCCTGTAACGCTTTGGCCACAACCGCGAGGCTTTCCTCGACGCACCGCTCGTGCAGCGCCTGGAGCAACTCCTCGCGGCCGCCGAAACATTCGTAGAAGGCGCGGTTGGAGATCCGCGCCTCCGAGCACAATCTTTCGATGGTCGTCGCCGCGAAACCTGGTTTCGCGTATAGCGTGTAGGCGGCCGTCATCAGCCGCTCGCGTCTGTCCGCCAGCCTTTGCTCGGCCGACATTCCCCGGTAAGACCGGTTCACATTCCACCCGTCCAACATGATCGTGGCCCCCAGAGCACACAATTATGGACGGATGATCGGATTTGGGAAAGAGCGCGATGATTATCTTTTACGTCGCCCGTGCAAGAACGTGACAAGCCTGATCAGTCGCTCAAGCTCATCCGGCCCCCTCCTGAACGAGGTCAGGTTCATGCCGGGCAGGGCGAAGCGCTGGCGGGAGACCGCTTTTGGCCTGGTGAACTCACGTAGGCCGTCGGCGCCGTGGATGCGGCCGAACCCCGAGTCGCCGATTCCGCCGAACGGCAGCGCGGGCACCCCGGCGAAGGAGATCACCGAGTTGACGGCGGTCATCCCGGTACGCATCGCGCGCGCGAGCTGCGTCGCCCGGCGGGCGTTCCGCGAGAAGATCGTGCCCGCCAGTCCGTACGCCGAGGCGTTGGCCAGCTCCAGCGCCTCCTGCACGTCGCGGGTGCGCCGGACGGTGATCGTCGGCCCGAACGTCTCCTCCCGCACGGCCGGCGAGTCCTCCGGCACGTCCGCCACGATCACGGGGTCCACGAACGGCGCCCGTACGGAGTCGGGGCCGCCTGTCACTACTTTTCCGGACTTGGTGGCGTCGTCGATGTGCCGCCTGATGATGTCGAGCTGGGCGGGCATGGTGATCGGGCCGTAGTCCTGGCCTGCCTTGACCTTGGCGGCCCGCTCCGACAGCTCCCGCATGAACGGCTCGTACACCGCGTCCACCACGTAGACCCGCTCGACGCCCGCGCAGGTCTGGCCCGCGTTCGACATCGCGCCCCACAGGCAGGCGTCGGCCGCGGCGGGCAGGTCGGCGTCGGCGTCCACGATGAAGGCGTCCTTGCCGCCGCACTCGGCCACGATGGGCGTGAGGTTCTCCGCGCACGCCGCCATGACCCGCTTGGCGGTGGCGGTGGAACCGGTGAAGGCCACCTTCCGCACCCGGGGGTCGGCGGCCAGCGCCGCGCCGGTCTCGCCGAGCCCGGTCACCGTCTGCAGCACCGGCTGCTCGGGCACCGACTCGGCGAACAGCTCCGCCAGACGCACGCCGACCCCGGGGGTGAGCTCGCTGGGCTTGAACACGACGGCGTTGCCGGCCGCCAGCGCGTACGCGATGGAGCCCATCGGGGTGAACACCGGGTAGTTCCACGGGCCGATCACGCCGACCACGCCGAGCGGCAGGTATTCGAGCGTGGCGGCCAGGTTGAGCCCGAGCATGCCGGTGGCCACGCGGTGGCGGCCCAGCACCTTGGCGGCGTTGCGGGCCGCCCAGTCGAGGTGCGTGACGGCCAGCACGATCTCCAGCGTGGCGTCGCCGACGGGCTTGCCGGTCTCCTCGTGCACGAGCGCGGCCAGCTCCCGCAGACGCCGCGTGATGACCGCCTTGTAGTCGAGCAGGCGGCGTCTGCGCTCCTCCGGAGGCAGGGCCGCCCACCACTCCGCAGCTGCCCCGGCCCTGGCCACCGCCTCGTGCACGGCCTGGGCGTCGTGTTTCGGGTGACTGCCGACGACCTCGCCGGTAGCCGGGTTCAGTGAGTCGAACGTCAGCGTGGACATGGCGTCACGATAAACCGGTAAGCCGTCGCTTACTAGCTCTGGGGTGGGCGCAGCATCCCCCAGACCGGCGGCCCGTCCGGCAGCGTGAACCGCTCGGTGACCACGAACCCGAACCGCTCGTAGAAGGGCACGTTGGACTCCTTGCTGCTCTCCAGGTAGACCGGCAGGCCGCCGAACCTGGCCAGGCCCGCGCGCATCAGCGCGCCGCCGACCCCGGTGCCCTGGAGCTCGGGCACCGTGCCGAGCTGGGCCAGGTACCAGTAGGGGCCGGCGGGCTTGTGCCGGGCGAACTCCGCCTCCAGCAGCAGGCCCTGGTGCACCCGGTCGCCCATGGCCTCGACCAGGCCGGGAATCGCCGCCTCGTCGTCGGGCCGGTGGCCCGGCGGGTCCCACAGCGCGACCCCCGCCACGGCGCCGCCCCCGCTGGGCGCCGTCTCGGTGATCGCGTGCGTGTGCCGGGCCAGCGTGGCGAACATCCCCGCCGCGCCGCGGTTGCCGGGCAGCAGCCACCCGATCACCGGATCGTCGTGGAAGGCCCTGGCCAGCGCCTGGCCCGCGGCGTCGAAGTCGTCCGACTCCCTGACGTCCACCGTCACCCCTCCGCGAACCATGAGCCGTGGAAGCCGGCCGGTACCCGCCTGGGCAGCCGCACCGACGCGACGTCGGACAGATCGCTCGCGTCCAGCACCACCAGCTCGGACGACTCCCCGGAGGTGACGATCGACAGCAGCCACCCCTCGTCCTCGCCCTTGGCGCCCTCGGCCGGCACGAAGACGGCCTCGCCGGTGCTGCCGCCGGTCCTCCTGACCTGGGTGGAGCCGTCGCGCTGGTCGTACTTGACGACGGCCTCGGCGCTCACCGTGTAGAGGTAGCGGCTGGGCCGTCCGAGCAGGTCCTCGTTGAACGTGGGGAACTCCACGCCGCGGTCGTCCAGCGCCTCCTCCTTGGCCGTGCCGTCGGCCGGGTCGAGGATCCAGCGGTGCAGGGCGGCGGCGCCGGCGGCCCCCGCGTGCCTGGCGGGGTCCGCCGCGCCGCCGATCTGGTCCCAGACCGTGGACCAGGCTTCGGGGGAGTAGCGGGCGGCGTTCAGGACGACACGTCCCCGCTCGTCCTCCCAGGCGTTGCCGACGTGGAACACGTAGCAGGGGTCGACGTCGAACCAGCGCGTCGGGCCGCCCGTCCGGGGGGTGACGCCGATCCTGGCGCCGTAGCCGTCCTCCCAGGCGTACGGCATGCCCTGGCGGTTGAGGTCGAACACCACGGGCAGGTCGAGCCAGACCAGGTGGTGCTCGGTGACGGCGAAGTCGTGCATCATCGTCGGCCCCGGCACCTCGATCTCCCTGCTCTCCACCAGCTCGCCGGCGGCCGAGAGCCGGTGGTAGGTGAGGAACGGCGGGAAGTACCCGTAGCCGAAGAAGTGCAGCTCACCGGTGAGCGGGTCCTGCTTGGGGTGGGCGGTCATCGCGGTGGTCAGCCGTCCGCCGAAGTCGCACGGGCCCACGGTGGCCAGCTCGGGCGTCACCTCGTGCGGCAGGCCGTTCTCCACCAGCGCCAGGATGCGCCCGGCGTGCCGGACGACGTGCGTGTTGGCCGTCACGGCGGCCCGATCGACCCCGGCGTCGGAGACGAACGGCGCGTCGTCGGTGAACTTGCTGGTCCGCACCCACCGGTTGCGGTACCACTCGGCCCGCCCGTCCCGCAGCCGGACGCCGTGCAGCATGCCGTGCCCGGCGAACCAGTGACCGGGGTCCTCGCCCGGCCGGGGGTTGGGCCCGTTGCGGAAGTAGCGCCCGGTCAGCTCGCCGGGGAGCACACCCGTGACCTCAAGGTCACGCGCCTCGATCTCGTCGGGCACGGGCGCCAGATCGCCGCTGAGGTACGAAGGAACGCTCATGAACACTCCAATCTCGATAGGTCGAAACTAGAATGTCCATGAGCGACCTGTCAACACAGGAATGTCAGGCCATGAGAAATCCCGGCCCGTTCGGGGCCGGGAGGGTCAGAAGAGGGTCGGGTTCTCCGGCTCGATGCCGCGCAGGGCGTCGTAGTCGAGGGTGACGCAGTCGATGCCCCGGTCGGTGGCGAGCACCCGCGCCTGCGGCTTGATCTCCTGCGCCGCGAACACCCCGCGCACCGGCGCGATCAGCGGGTCGCGGTTGAGCAGGTCCAGGTAGCGGGTGAGCTGCTCGACGCCGTCGATCTCGCCGCGCCGCTTGATCTCGATCGCCACCGTCGCGCCCAGCGCGTCACGGCAGAGGATGTCGACCGGGCCGATGGCCGTCATGTACTCGCGGCGGATCAGCGAGTAGCCCTCGCCCAGGGTCGTGATGTGCTCGGCCAGCAGCTCCTGGAGGTGGGCCTCCACGCCGTCCTTGATCAGGCCGGGGTCGACGCCCAGCTCGTGGCTGGAGTCGTGGATGATCTCCTCCATCGTCAGGACCAGCTTCTCGCCGGTCTTGCCGTGGGTGACCGTCCAGGTGCCGCCGTCCTCCTTGAGCTTGCACGGCGGGTTCATCCAGTTGAGCGGTTTGAAGGCGCGGTCGTCGGCGTGGATGCTGACGCTCCCGTCCGCCTTGATGAGGACGAGCCTAGGCGCCATCGGCAGATGTGCCGTGAGCCGTCCGATGTAATCCACGCTGCATCGCGCGATGACCAGCCGCATGACGTCCCACCTTAGCGGCTCTGGAAAACTGGTCGCATGGCGTTTGAAACGGTGGGAGTTGTCGGGCTCGGCACGATGGGTGCCGGGATCGCCGAGGTCTTCGCGCGCGCCGGGCTGCGGGTGATCGGCGTCGAGGCCGACGTCGAGGCGCTGGCCCGAGGGCGCGGGCACGTCGAGCGCTCCACGGCCAGGGCGGCCGACCGGGGCAAGCTGACGGCCGAGCAGCGGGCCGCGATCCTGGGCCGCATCACGCTGACCACCTCGCGCGAGGACCTGCGCGAGGTCGACCTCGTGATCGAGGCGATCCCCGAGGTGCTCGACCACAAGATCTCGCTGTTCCAGGACCTCGACCGCATCTGCAAGCCCGAGACCGTCCTGGCCACCAACACCTCCTCGCTGCCGGTCACCGCCGTCGCCGCCGCCACCGGCCGGCCCGAGCGGGTCGTCGGCATGCATTTCTTCAACCCGGCGCCGGTCATGCGGCTGGTCGAGGTGGTGGGCACGGTGGTGACCGCGCCCGGGGTGGTCTCCGAGGTCTGCGAGCTGGCCGGGCGGCTGGGCAAGACGGCCGTCCCGGCGGGCGACCGGGCCGGGTTCGTGGTCAACCGGCTGCTCCTGCCCTACCTCAACCACGCCGCCGTCCTGCTGGAGCTGGGCATCGCCACGCGCGACGGCATCGACGACGCCATGCGGCTGGGCGTGGGGCTGCCGATGGGGCCGTTCGCGCTGCTCGACCTGATCGGGCTCGACACCGCGTACGAGGTGATGGAGGTGCTGTTCGACGAGACGCGCGACCGCCGGCACGCGCCCTCGCCGCTGCTGCGCGAGCTGGTCACCGCCGGGCTGCTCGGCCGCAAGACCGGCCACGGCTTCTACGGGCCGCAGGAGCCGCCCAAAGAGCCGGAGAAGTCGACGGTCATCACCTTCGGGATCGACGGGCCCGACGTCCACGGGCTCGGCGAGCGGCTGCGGGCGTCCGGATTCCGCCCGTCCGATTCGCCGGACACCGTGCTGCGGTGCACCGATCGTCCCGTGATCGAGTACGCCGCACGCCTGTCCGACCCCACCAGGATGGTCGGCGTGCACGTCGTCGGCGACAAGGTGGCCGAGCTGGCCGGCACCGCGCTCACCTCGCCCGCGGCCGCCAAGGCGGCGCGCGACCTGATGCGGGTGGCCGGTCTGGTACCCGTCTCGTGCAAGGACCGGGCCGGGTTCGTGGCCGACGCCCTGCTCTTCCCCTACCTCAACGACGCCGTCCGCATGTACGACGCCGGCTACGCCTCCATCGCCGACATCGACGCCGCCATGCGGCTGGGCTGCGGCTACCCGGCCGGCCCGTTCGAGATACTGGGCTACCTCGGCCTGGCCAGGGTCCGCGACGGCCTCAGGGCCCTCTACGCCGAATACCGCGAGCCCGCCTTCGCCCCCGCCCCCCTGCTCGACCAGCTCGTCACGGCCGGTGTGAGCGAGTTCCCCCGCTCATGAGCCCCCGCCGCGCCCGCCGGCGGGACGACTCCCGCCCTCTCGGCCTTCCCACCGGCAACGACAAGGTGGAGGAATGGCCGGACGGCGACTGGAAGGTGCGCATGCTCACGGGCGCGTCCTCGACCAAGACCTACCGCTGCCCCGGCTGCGACCAGGAGATCCTGGGCGGCAGGCCGCACCTGGTCGCCTGGCCCGACTGGCCGGGCGGCGACGAGGAGCGCCGCCACTGGCACCCGACCTGCTGGCGCAAGAGACTCGACCGCGGCCCCGGCCGCAGCCGCTACTAGGAGGACCCCCGTGGAGATTCGCGCGGCCACCGTGCTGCCCGCCCGACGTGAACCGATCGAGCTGCAGACGGGCGACGGCCTGACCCTGGTCGGCGAGCTGGCCCAGCCCCTCGACCGGCCGCCCGTGGCCACCCTGGTCACCCTGCACCCGCTGCCCACCCATGGCGGGTTCATGGACAGCCACGTCTACAAGAAGGCCGCCAACCGGCTGCCCGCGCTCGCCGACCTCGCCGTGCTGCGCTTCAACACGCGCGGCACCGGCTCCGAGCGCGGCACCTCCGGCGGCACGTTCGACGGCGGCGAGGGCGAGCGGTTCGACGTGGCGGCGGCGCTGGAGTACGCCGAGTTCCACGACCTGCCGCGGGTGTGGGTGGTGGGCTGGTCCTTCGGCACCGAGCTGACCCTGAAGTGGGCGCACGACCCTCTCGTCGAGGGTGCGATCCTGCTCTCCCCCCCGCTCCACAGGGCCACCGACGACGACCTCGACGCGTGGGCCGGGTTCGGGCGGCCGCTGGTGGCGCTGGTGCCCGAGTTCGACGACTACCTGCGTCCCGAGGAGGCCCGGCGGCGGTTCGCCAGGGTGCCGCAGGCCGAGGTCATCGGCGTGGACGGCGCCAAGCACCTGTGGGTGGGCGAGCCCTACGTCCGGATCGTCCTGAACGAGATCGTCCGGCGGGTCAATCCGGAGGCGTACCCGCTGCCGACGGACATCTGACGGTCACCTCCAGCCCGCCCTCCGGCCGCGCGACCACCTCCAGCGTCCCGTGGTGGGCCCGGACGACGGCGGCGACGATCGACAGCCCCAGCCCCAACCCGTCGCCGACCGCCCTGCGGCCGCTCTCCAGCCGCTGGAAAGGCTGGAGCAGCGTCGCGACCCGGTCGGGCGGGATCACCGGGCCGCTGTTGGCGACGGTGAGCGTGGCCAGGCCCGCCCGCACGTCCGTGGCCACCGAGATCCACCCGTCCGGTATGTTGTGCCGCGCCGCGTTGTCCAGCAGGTTCGCGACCAGGCGTTCGAGCAGGGCGGGGTCACCGGAGGCGGGCGCGGGCCGCAGCGCCGCCTCGACGCGGAGCGACGGGCCCGGCCGCCGGTCGAGCACCTGCCCGGCGACGGCGGCCAGGTCGAGCGGCTCCCGGTGGTCCAGGCCCTGCTCGCTCCTGGCCAGGACGAGCAGCGCCTCGATGAGCCGTTCCTGATGCCGGCCGGCCGCCAGCAGGCGGTCAAGGACGTGGCGCAGCGCCGCGGCGTCGGCGTCCGGGTCGGCCAGCGCGACCTCGGCCATGGCGCGCTGGAGGGTCAGCGGTGTGCGCAACTCGTGGGAGGCGTTGGCCACGAACCGCCGCTGCGCGGTGAAGGCGGCCTCCAGCCGATCCAGCAGGTCGTCGAAGGTGTCGGCCAGCTTCTTCAGCTCGTCGTCCGGGCCGGACGCGGCCAGCCGTCTGTCCAGCCGGTCGGCCGTGATGCGCCGGACGGTCGCCGTCATGTCGTGCAGCGGCCGCAGCACCCGTCCGGCCGTCAGCCATCCCAGCAACATCGACGCGAACGCCATGACCACGAGGGCGATCACCGAGTTGACCAGCAGCCTGCGCAGCCCGGCCGCCTGCTGCTCGGCCAGGTACGCCAGGTCCACCCGCGGCTCCGGCACGGCCGGCCCCCCTGGCAGGACGGGAGCGGTCGGCGCGCCGGGGAACGGCGAGTGCGCGACCAGCAGGTAGATCAGGGTGACCAGCAGCATGCCGGCGGCCAGGAACAGGCCGCTGTAGAGCAGCGTCAGCCGCAGCCGTACGGTCCGTCGCACGCCGGGGCACCTCCGCCCGTGTCCGAACCGGCTCCGGGACCGGCCATCCGGTAGCCGGCCTGCGGGACGGTCTCGATCAGCGGCGGGTCGCCGAGCTTGCGGCGCAACCGGCTGACCGTCACCTTCACGGTCTGCGTGAACGGGTCGGCGAACTCGTCCCACCCGCGTTCGAGCAGCTGCTCGGCCGAGACCACCGCGCCGCCGGCCGACAGCAGCAGCTCCAGCACCGCGAACTCCTTCGGGCTGAGCGCCAGCCGGCGCCCGTCGCGGGTGGCGACCCGCGTGGACGGGTCCAGCCGCAGCCCGTCATGGACCAGCACCGGCGGCAGCGCTGGACGCGCCCGCCTGGCCAGCGCCCTGATCCTGGCCACCAGCTCGGCGAAGGCGAACGGCTTGGGCAGGTAGTCGTCGGCCCCGATGCCCAGCCCGCTCACCCGGTCGTCGATGGTCCCGGCGGCGGTGAGCATCAGCACGCGCGCCGGACGGCCGTCGGCGGTCAGGCTCCGGCACACGTCGTCGCCGTGCAGGCCGGGCAGGTCGCGGTCGAGCACGACCACGTCGTAGTCGTTGACGGAGGCGCGGTCCAGCCCGGTGTGCCCGTCCAGCGCCACGTCGACGGCCATGCCCTCGCGGCGCAGGCCGGCGGCCACGGTGTGGGCGAGCTCCTCGTGGTCTTCGACGATCAGCACCCTCATGGTCGCCCCAGCATGCCCAGAGCGGGGTTACAGCGGGGTAACCGCCGTCGTTCCCGGGTGGTAACCGGGGGCGGGGTTCGCTGTGAGCATCGGACGAAACGGAGGAGTCACCATGAAGGGTTCGACTGTCGGGCGAGTGGTCCTGGCCGCGCTGGTCTTCGCCGCCGTCGCGGGCGGCGCGGCGGCCTCGTACGGGGAGGCCGGGCCGGACGACGGCGGGAAGGCGTTCACGTCGTGCGTGCGCGCGCACGGGCTGCCGGACTTCCCCGGGGTCACCGTCTCGGAAGACGGCCTGGTCAATCTCAGCATCGACGGCGAGCGGGTGGACGCGCTGTCGGAGAAGTACGGGGCGGCGGTCAAGGCGTGCGAGTCGCTGCTGCCGGAAGGGGCGGGGCTGCCGGGCAAGCCGCAGGCTCCCGCCGCGCCGGAAGCGCCGCGATTGCCGGTGGGTCCGTCCTGATTCGGGGTGGGACGGGCATGGCGCGGGCGGGCGAAGATTTGTAGAATCTTGTTCGGTTCCGAGCGAGGAGGCACTGTGGGCGCGTTCGACCTGTCCGGCAGGACGGCTCTGGTCACCGGGGCGTCGAAGGGCATCGGACGGGCCATCGCGCTCGCCTACGCCGCGGCGGGCGCCGACGTCGCCCTGGTCTCCAGGTCGGCCGAGACGCTGGCCGAGGTCGGCAAGGAGGTCGAGGCGCTCGGCAGGCGGGCCGTCGTGATCGCCGCCGACCTCACCGACCGCGAAGCCGCCGCCGCGGCCGTCGCCGCCTCGATCGACGGGCTCGGGCACCTCGACGTCGTCGTCAACAACGCCGGCGGCTCGAACTTCCTGGTCGAGTTCAAGGACCTGCGCCTGTCCGGCTGGGACAAGCTGATGCGGCTCAATCTGGACTCCGCCATGGCCGTCTGCCACGCCGTCGCGCCCCATCTGCTGGGCCGCGGCTCCGGCTCGGTGATCAACGTGGCGTCGGTGGCGGCGCGCGGCGCCCCGCTGCTCGCCCCGTACGCCGCCGCCAAGGCCGGGCTGGTTGCCCTGACCAAGACGCTGGCGGCCGAGTGGGCGTCGGCCGGCGTACGCGTCAACGCCCTGTGCCCCGGCTGGACGGCCACCGACCTCAACCGCAACCTGTGGGAGGACGAGGCCGCGAGCGCCGCCACGATCGCCGGCGTGCCCATGCGGCGGTGGGGGACGCCGGAGGAGATGGCCCAGCCGGCCGTGTTCCTCGCCGGGGAGGCGTCGGCGTACATGACGGGCCAGGTGCTGTTCGTGGACGGCGGGGCCACCGCGATCGGCTGAGCCCTCTCGGACGCCGGGCGGGCTTATCGCGGTATACCGGCATACGTCAATAAGTGAATGTCAACGTGAACCGGGCTACCGTGTGGTCCGTGCAGCTCTACACGAGATCGGCCGGGAGCGGACTCCCGGTTGTGCTGCTTCACGCGTTCCCGCTGTCGTCGGCGATGTGGCTGGCCCAACGCGAGGGGCTGTCGAAGGTCTGCCGGGTCGTCACCCCCGACCTGCGCGGTTTCGGCGGCTCCCGGCTGGGCGACGACGAGCCCTCCCTCGACCTGATGGCCGACGACGTCGTCAGGCTGCTCGACGAGGAAGGCATCGATCGGGCGGTGGTCGGCGGGTTGTCGATGGGCGGCTACGTGACCATGGCGCTCTGCCGGCGGCATCCCGACCGGGTGCTCGGCGTGATCCTGGCCGACACCAAGGCCAGCCCCGACCCGCCCGCGGCCAGGGAGAACCGGGAGCGCATCGCGCAGGCCGTGCTGGCCGAGGGGAGCGAGGTGCTGGTCGGCGAGGTGCTGCCGGCGCTCATCGGTCCCACGACCAAGGAACGCAGGGCCATGGTCTTCGGCCGGGTCAAGGGCCTGGTGCAGTCGGCCCCGCCGGGAGCCGTGGCCTGGGCGCAACGGGCCATGGCCGCCCGTCCCGACTCCTTCGGCACGCTGAGCGAGCTGAAGGTGCCCCTGCTGATCGTCGTGGGGGAGGAGGACGAGCTGTCGCCGCCCGCCGACGCCGAGGCCATGGCACGGGCCGCGCCCGAGGGCAGGCTGGAGGTCATCCCCAAGGCCGGTCACCTGAGCGCGGTCGAGCAGCCGGAGGCGTTCAACGCGGCGGTGACCGAGTTCCTCAGGACCGAGCTTGGCGGGGCAGCACGATCTCCCGGATGATCAGCGCGATGGCGGCGGCCACCGGGATCGCCAGCAACGCTCCGACGATGCCGAGCAGGGCGCCGCCGAACAGCGCGGCGATCACCGTTACGGCGGGCGTCACGTCCACCGAGCGTTTCATCACCCTGGGGTAGATGAAGTAGTTCTCGATCTGCTGGTAGACCACGAAGAAGATCGCGCAGGCGATGCCGGCGGGCAGCGACTGCAACAACGCGACCCCGGTGACGAGCACCGCGCCGATCGTGGCGCCCACCAGCGGGATCAGGTCGGTCAGCGCCACGACGAGGGCGAGCGCGAGCGCGTACTGCACCCCGGCGATCGACAGGAAGATCCACGTCAGCACGCCCGCGATGACCGAGATGAGGACGTTGCCCGCGACGTAGCCGCCGATGCCGGTGAGGATCTGCTCGGTGATGGCCGACGTGCGCGGCCGGCGCGAGGCCGGGACGAGCTTGAGCAGGTACTCCTTGATCGTGTGCAGCGAGCCGAGGAAGTACAGCATGAGCACCAGCAGCGTCACCGTGGTGAACACGCCGTTGAGCACCACCAGCCCCGCGCCCATGATGCCGCTGGCCAGCGCGGGCCCGAGCGTGCTGGTCACGAACTGGCGCACCTGCGCAAGCACGTGATACTCGGCCTCGATCTGGCGGACCGTCGGGTGGTTGCTCAGGTCGGTGATGTAACCGGGCACGGCCGCGATGAACTCCGACAACTGCTGGCTGACCGGCGGCACGATGGCCAGGCCGAACAGCGTGAACGCCACGATCACCCCGGTGAACACGATCGAGATCGCCAGCCGCCTGGCCAGCCCGCGCCGCTGTAGCGCCTCGACCGCCGGGTTGAGGCCCACGGCCAGGAACATCGCGACGACAATGAGGATGATCGTGCTGAGCGACTTCTCGATCATCTGCGCGAGCGCGATGGCCGTCAGCACGCCCAGCCCGCCCACCAGCCCGAACAGGAACGGCCCGCGGGCGAACGGCTTGCCCGGCAGCCCGTACGGCGCCTGCTCCTCGGACGGCCCGGCCTCCTGGGGCGCCTTGGCCTCCTCGGCGGTCCTGGGCTCGGTTTCTGCGGACACGGAGGGCTCCTAGGCTCCTAGGGGGACGGGGGGTGTCGGTGGAACGCTTGTCGTGAAACAGAAAGAGAGCCTAGCGACCCAAGGTCACCAGGCTCTCTTCCAGCCGTGTACAGCCCCCGTGTGCGGTCTCCGTCTAGCCCGCCGTCACTCCTGCCACCACTCCGCGTCGTCCTCGCTCCTGGCCTCGACCTTGGGAGCGGGGGTCGTGGGCGGCGCGGCCGGCTCGGCGGCCGGGGCCGCGATGGCCGGCTTGGCCGGGGCCGCGGCGACCGCGGGCTCCGGCTCCAGGCCCGGCAGGGCGGCGCCGCCGAGGAGCTGGCGCAGCTGGGCCAGGTGGCTGGTGATGCTGTCGCGCTGCCTGGTCAGCTCGTCGACCTGGCGCTGCATCGTCGTACGGGTGCGCTCGGCGTCGTTCTTCGCCTCGGTGACGATCGTCTCGGCGCTGGACTTGGCCTCCGCCATGACCGTCTCGGAGCTCTTGCGGGCGTTCGCGACGAGCTGCTTGGCGTGCAGGTCGGCCTCGCGGCGCGTCTGCTCGGCCTGCTGGGTGGCCTTCGTGGCGCGCGACTCGGCCGTGGCGGCCCGCTGCTCGGCCTCGGCGACCATCTTCTGCGTGTTGGCCTGGGCGGTGGCGTGGCGCTCGGCCTCCTGGCGCTCGGCCTCCTCCCGGCGGGAGGCGAGCTGGATCTCGAACTCGGCCTCGTCCTGGGCCCGCTTGGCCTCCGACTCTTCCAGCACCCGCTGAGCCTGCGCGCGCATCTCGTCGGCCTGCCGCTTGGCGGTGGTCAGCACCTCGTCGCGCTCACGCTTGGTCGAGGCGCGCAGCTGCGCCACCTCGCGCTCGGTGGTGGTGCGGAGCTTGGCGATCTCGCGCTCGGCGTCGGCCCGCTTCTCGGCCACCTCGTGGTCGGCGGTGGCCCGCAGCTTGGCGGCCTCGCGCTCGGTGGTGTTGGTCAGCTCGTCGGCCTCGCGGCGGGCGGTGGAGCGGATCTCCTCGGCGTCCCGCTCGGCGGTGGAGCGCATGTCGTCGCTCTCCCGCGTGGCCTGGGCCCGCTTCTCGGCGGCCTCGGCCTCGGCGGCTGCCCGCAGGTCGGCCGCCTCGACCTTGGCGGCGGCCTTGATCTCGTTGGCCTCGGTCCGGGCGGCCTGCACGAGCTCGGTGGCCTGCTCCTCGGCCAGGCGCAGCAACTGCTCGATGCGGGCGCCGAGACCGGAGTACGTCGGACGCTCCTGCTCCTGCAACTGGCGCTGGGAGTCGGACAGATCCCGCTGCAGGTTGGTGACCTGCTCCCTCGACTGGCGTAGCTCCAGGTCGAGCTGCTTGAGGTGGTCGTGTACCTGGTGCCGGTCGTAGCCCCTGAGCACGACGTCGAACTCGCGTGCCGGGGCGTCCTCGAAGAAGTTGTTGAGCTGGGCGTCGATGTCGGACTGCATGGAGGCTCGATCCTGGGTTGTCGAGACGGCTACACGGGCCGGACGGGGGGTTCGGCGCAGCCGAGCCAGGAGCCTGTGCCTCGCGGCAGGCTCCCTGTCCGGTGGGAAGCCAGCGTACTCCGCTGGTGCCACCTTCGGGCCCCGTCCAGCTTTCTGCGTGACTAGTTACTTATGTACGAAATATCTGTTTGCTAGCGCGAGGCCGCTTGGACCAACTCGGTGAGCATTCCCCCCACATCTTTGGGATGCAAGAACGCGATCTGCGACCCCATGGAACCGTGACGCGGACGTTCGTCGAGCACCCTCACGCCCTTCTCGTTGATCTTAGTCATGGCCTCGGCGACGTCGGAAACCCCAAATGCCACATGGTGGACACCTTCGCCCCGTTTGGCGAGGAATTTTCCTACGGGGGAGTCGTCGGAGAGCGGTTCCAGCAGCTGGATGTAGGAGCCCCCGCCCTCGCCGTCGGCGATGTGCAGCATGGCCTCCTTGACGCCCTGCGCCTCGTTGACCTCGCGTGCCACGACGGTGAGTGCGAACGTCTCCGAGAAGAACGCGATCTTCTCCTCCAGGTCGTGGCAGGCGATCCCGATGTGGTCGATGCGCATGAACATTGTGTGGCCTACCTCCATAGCGGGCGAGCTCCTACTCGTGGGTATGGTGTCAAAGAACCCCTCATGAGCACAGGAGGCCGCCGCCAATGTCCAGTTCCGTCATCGTCGCCGGAGCTCGTACCCCCATCGGCAAGCTGCTCGGCGCCCTGTCCGGGCTGTCCGGCGTGGAGCTGGGCGGTATCGCCATCAAGGCCGCGCTGGAACGTGCCGGAGTGGCCCCCGAGGCCGTCGAGTACGTGATCATGGGCCAGGTGCTCCAGGCGGGCGCCGGCCAGATCCCCTCCCGCCAGGCCGCCGTCAAGGCCGGCATCCCGATGACCGTGCCCTCGCTGACCGTCAACAAGGTCTGCCTGTCGGGCCTCGACGCCATCGCCCTGGCCGACCAGCTCATCCGCGCCGGCGAGTTCGACATCGTGGTCGCGGGCGGCATGGAGTCCATGACCAACGCGCCCCACCTGCTGCCCGGACTGCGCAAGGGCGTCAAGTACGGCGGCTCCGACGTGGTCGACTCGATGGCCCACGACGGACTGTTCTGCGCCTTCGACCAGTGCGCGATGGGGGAGTCGACCGAGCGGTACAACGCCAGGCTCGGCATCGGCCGCGAGGAGCAGGACGCCGTGTCGGCCCGCTCCCACCAACTCGCCGCCGCCGCGACCAAGAACGGCGTCTTCGGGGAGGAGATCGTCCCGGTCGAGATCCCGCAGCGGCGTGGCGAGCCGGTGGTCGTCCTGGAGGACGAGGGCGTACGCGGGGACACCACCGTCGAGACGCTGGCCAAGCTGCGCCCGGCCTTCGCCGCCGACGGCACCATCACCGCCGGGTCGGCCTCGCAGATCTCCGACGGGGCGTGCGCCGTGGTGGTCATGTCGAAGGCCAAGGCGGAGGAGCTGGGGCTGCCGTGGCTGGCGGAGATCGGACGGCACGGCAACGTGGCCGGGCCCGACGCGTCCCTGCAGTCGCAGCCGGCCAACGCCATCAAGCACGCGCTGTCCAAGCAGGGGCTCACCGCCGACGACCTTGACCTGGTCGAGATCAACGAGGCCTTCGCCAGCGTCGTGCTGCAGTCGGCCAAGGAGCTCGGGGTGCCGCTGGACAAGGTGAACGTCAACGGCGGCGGCATCGCGCTGGGGCACCCGGTCGGGGCCTCGGGGGCGCGGATCGTGCTGACGCTGGCGTACGAGCTGAAGCGGCGGGGCGGCGGCCTGGGGGCGGCGGGGCTGTGCGGCGGTGGCGGGCAGGGCGACGCGCTCATCATCCGCGTCCCCTGACCTTCTTCGAGGCCCACCCGTCGCCTGGTCACCGGGTGGGCCTGTCGGGACGGCGCCTGTGGTCCACCCGGTCCGTTGCCTGGTCACCGGGTGCGGCCCCCGACGCCAAGCCGCTCACATCCCCGGATGCCCCTTCCCCGTATGCCGCCCGCCCGCCGGGACCAGCTCGCACACGCCGTCGGTGCAGGTCCGCTGCATGCGTCCCATCGAGACGAGCTGCACCAGCGCCATCACCCAGCACGCCGGGCACCCGCGCAGGGCGATCGCGCCGACGACGGCGAGCACCAGGCTGACGGGGCCGGTCCACGGGATCAGCGCGACCGACGCGATCAGCGCGCCGAAGCCCAGCGCGCCGCGGGCCAGGTGACGGGGCAGTGACGTCCCCGCGGTGGGCTCAGTCATGGAGGGCTCCTTGGGACAGCAGGCCGTGCACGGTCGCACGGGCGCGGTGCAGGCGGGACTTCATCGCGGGCACGCTCAGCCCGAGGGCGTCGGCGACCATGCGGCCGCTGAGCCCCTGGACGTCCCGCATGATGAGCACCCGCCGCTGGTCGGCGGGGAGTGCCGCGATGGCCTCGGCCACCCGCGCGGCCTCCAGCCGTTCGAACATCTCCTCCTCGGCCGACTGTGCGGCGGCCGAGGAGGGCACGGGCGGCCCGGGGCGCAGCATCAGGCGGGCCCGCCTGATGCATTCGTTGCGGATGATCCGGAACATCCACGAGGCCAGCGCTCCGGACGCCCGCAGGGTGCCGATCTTGCGGTACAGGACGATCAGCGCCTCCTGGGCGGCGTCCTCGGCGTCCTCGGGCGTGGCGCACAGCGTGTGGGCGAAGCGCCGCACGTGCGGGTGGGCGCCCGACACCAGCGCGGCGATCGAGTCGGCGTCGCCGGCGCGGGCCGCGTTGATCAGCTGCTCGTCCGACCAGGCGCGCCCGCCGCCGGCCGGCTCCGGTGCCACGGCACCGGAGCCGGCGGACATGCCGAGGCGCTGCGGGTCAGCCACGTTCCTTGCTCCTTCGCCGCAGTACGACCACGCACGTGCAGATCAGTACGGCCGCAGCCCCGGCCGCGATGGCAATCACCATGATGGTCTCCCATTGTCTCGTTGGGTTGTACGGACATGAGAGGCATCGACCCCCGAAAAGGATTCAGGAGGAACGGGTGAAGTCGGCGATCCAGTTCGTCTCCCAGGTGGCCCCGCCGTCGGGCGAGAACCGCTGTTCCCAGCGGGCCGACTCACCGGTGATGTCCGACCAGATGTAGGCGACCTTGATCGGCCGGCCGTCGTACACGTCGTCGCAGGTGAAGACCCCGCGCCCGGTGTCGTCGAAGCGGCCCACCACGGGCGGCAGTGACATGCCGGTGGCGCTGCCGGCCCAGTAGAGCGCCCATTCGTCGGCCGCCTTGTCGTACAGGCGTAGGGTCACCCCGGCGGACCCCTCGCTGGGGAAGGTGACCTCGTCGATGTTGCCCGTCCCGTCCAGGACGCTCCAGCACCTGGTGTGGCCGGTGAACTCGTACCATTCGTCGCTGCCGGCGAGTGCCTTGCGCAGCCGTCGCTGCCGTGAGGTCCAGGTGCCGACGAAGAAGTCGAAGCTGTTGTCCATGCCCGGACGGTAAGCGCCCATCCCTGACATCTTCCGTCAGTGTCCCGGCGGCGGTGCGTTCACGCCGTACGAGCCCCCGCGACGTACGGCGTGAACGCGCGACACCCCGGTCCCACCAGGAACGGGAACCGGGGTGTCGCAGACGCTGCGCTCGGGCCGGCCAGGAATCCGGCGCCGGACGCGCCCCCCTAAGGGGGCATTTCAGCCCGGCCGCGAGGGAGGATGCGGCCGGGCTGCTTGTGGGACGTCATGAAGCCAGGAACTTGGCGAAGACCGAGCGGTGGCGACGCTCGGAACGCTGTCCCTTCAGTGCTTCCCGTACGCGCCGCTGCTCGGCGGCGGCCCGACGGAGTTCGGCGGCGTGGTGCTGCATGACGCTGTATTCGAGTTCGGCGTTCATTCGAGTGCTCCTGCTGTTCGTGTTCCTTGTTCCCTGCACTTTTAAGACTCCTCCTAAGGCCCCTCCCGCCACATCGGGCGGATGTCCTATCTGCCGGGGTTCGGGCAGGTAGGGAGGTACTTAGGCGGGCGCGTCCGTGGACTAAGCACGTACGGGGATACCTAGGCGGGAACGCGGACGGGCCGCCCCACCCGAGGGGAGGCGGCCCGCCGGCAGGACGAACAGGCAGGTCAGAGCTCGTCCGTGAACTTGACGGTGACCTTGGAGAAGCCCAGCGACTTCAGCATGCCCGTGAGCATCGACTTGGTGTTGGCGTCCGCCCGCGCCCGCAGGTCGCTGGCCACGGCCGCCTCCGTGATCTTCTTCTCCGCCAGCAGGTAGAGCTCGCGCTGGTCGCCAGGGGAGCCCGACAGGAAGTCCTGGACGCGGTCGAGCAGGCCGCGCTGCTGGGCGAACACGTACGAGCGGCTGTTGTCCAGGTTGGGCTTCTCCAACTGGGCGCGCGGAAGCCGGACGGTGGCCTCGGTGCGATCCTTGTTCACGGTCACCGCGCCCGCCGCCATGGCCGAGAAGTCCACGTACGCGTCGACGCCGCCGGCGCCCACGAACAGCGTGCGGGTGCCCTTGACCGCGTCAGGCAGGAAGTTGGCGTCCTTCTCCAGGTCGACGACGACCTGGAAGGTGCCCGTCGCCGCCTCGAACCGGCTGAGGTCCTTGATGGACTGCAGCAGCACCGGCTGACTGCGGTCGACGGTCTGCTCTCCGAACGGGTTGAGCCACGTCCAGGCCAGCCGGCCGCCCACCACGAGCAGGACCGCCAGGACGAGGAACCCCGCCGCATATCGCCACCTGCGGCGCCGCCGGGGAGCCAGGTCCGGCGGCGTCGTCTGGGAAGTCGTCATGGGGCATGACTACCCGCCAGGCGATCATCAGTGCCAGCCGTATGGTGACATCTTCGTCGTCAGCCTGAGGTGCCCGCGGTGCCGGGGTCGGGGTAGACCGGGTAGACGTGGCTGCTCTCGGGCGTGACGCCGGAGGGCGGCGTCAGGACCGCGGTGGGAGCCGGCCCGCCGCCGAAGTGCGTGCTG
Organism: Nonomuraea sp. NPDC051191; assembly: GCF_044455665.1. Classification (NCBI taxonomy): domain Bacteria; kingdom Bacillati; phylum Actinomycetota; class Actinomycetes; order Streptosporangiales; family Streptosporangiaceae; genus Nonomuraea; species Nonomuraea sp. NPDC051191. The sequence goes on from NZ_JBITEZ010000007.1 coordinate 298,555, forward strand.
GACAGGCGGCAGGACTGGAAGTCGCTGTAGAACATGCGCAGCCACTCCCTGCGCTGGTGCTCGTCGAGGCCCGAGAACCAGGACGCGGCGTACTGGTGCTCGGGCAGCGGGCCGCCGGGCAGCGGCTCGCCGCGCAGCCAGGCCATCACGATCTCCCGGTAACCGTCGGCCGGCGTGCCGGGGCAGCGGGCGGCCAGCGCGTCGATGTACTCGTAGGCCGCCTCCTCGGCGAACCCCGCCGACAGGTCGGGCACGTGGATGGGCGCCAGGCCGTTGGAGGGCTTCAGCGGCTCGTCCAGCGGCCGCTGCTCCACCCGCGTGAACGCGGCCGGCGTGCCGGCCAGGCGCGAGGCGATCTGCGTGAACACCGCGCCCAGCTCGGTCTGCCCGGCCCGCATCCCGGGGTGCAGGCAGACCGTGATCGGCCATTCCTGGCAGGCGTAGGCGATGTCCTCGGCCGCGGCCGGCTTGGGGTGGGCCAGCATCCGCGACACGCCCATGCCCGCCGCCAGCACGGCCAGCAGCGCGCACGCCAGCACCAGGGCCTGCCTGGTCACCAGCGCCGCCCAGCCGAGCAGCAGCGCGCAGGTGATGCCGAGCAGCCAGATCGTCTGGTCGAAGAACGGCGCCCCGCCCAGCCCCTGGAACAGGTCGTACGGCTCGCCCGTGCCCGGCACCAGCCGGTCGGCCAGCCCCCGGTCGTCGGCCAGCCACGAGAAGGCGACGTAACAGGCCAGCCCCGCGATCGGCGGCGTGAGCGCCTTGGGCACGACCCACCCGGCCACCCACCCGATCACCGCGTAGAGCGCCAGGCCCGCCATGCCCATGCCGAGGCCGGACAGGCTCAGCCGCCCCGCCTGGTCGGTGAGCACGGTCTTGACCGCCAGCACCAGCACCGTCGCGCCGAACGAGCCCAGCACCACCACCACGATGGCCAGCGGCGCCTTGAGCGCCCGCCACGTGGTGAGCGAACGCCCGCGCAGCGCGCGCCGCTTGCGCAGCGCCACCCACGCGGCGAACGCGGCCGCCACGGGCCCGGTCATCCGCAGCGAGCCGATGACCGCCGCCAGGATGTTCTCCCACGCGTCGACGCCAGGTATCAGGACGTTCCACGCCGCGACCAGGCCGAGAGCGAGCAGCACCGCCACTGTCACGGCCGCGCTGTGCTTCAGCTCCTCGCGTGTAACGCCCGCGTGCTCACGCACCCTGTATCCCGTTGCAGTTCACCAAGCACCCCCCGTGCCCCTGGCAATGCGGAAGAATGTCAGCCCAGATCCGTCCCCACGGCAGTTGGACTTGGCTTCCGCGTCACCTTACGTAAGAGAACCATAACGGAGCGTGATGATTGACGGTCGGATTCTTGGTCAAGCGGTGAAGCCTGTCGCTCCAGGTAGCCCGACGAAACCGGGACGAGAGGCGCGCTAACGTAGCGCTGTGTCCCAGCCGAAGCCGCTCAATCTGCCGTTCGATCCCATCGACCGCGCCGCGGAGAGCTGGCGTGCCCGCTTCGGGCCTTCCTCCGCGATGGCCGCGGTCACCTCGATCATGAGAGCACAGCAGATCCTGCTGTCACAGCTCGACTCCCTCCTCAAGCCCCACGATCTCACCTTCGCCCGCTACGAGGCCCTGGTGCTGCTGACCTTCAGCCACACCGGCTCGCTGCCGCTGTGGAAGATCGGCGAGCGGCTCATGGTCCATCCCACCAGCGTCACGAACACGGTGGACAGGCTGGAGAAGTCCGGGTTCGTCTGCCGCCTGCCCAACCCCCGCGACGGCCGCGGCGTGCTCGCCGAGATCACCGACCAGGGCAGGGAGGTCGTGCGCCGGGCAACGGACGACCTGATGGCCGCCGAGTTCGGCCTGACGATGTACGCCGAGGACGAACTCCAGCAGATCTTCGACCAGCTCCGCACGCTGAGGGTGGCGGCGGGTGACTTCTCCGGCCCGTCCATGCGGCAAGATGAGGAGCATGGCGGACTTCTCTAGGCCCGGGTCGCTCTACGGAGCTGTGGACCTGGGCGCGCGCAAACAGGCACTGGATGCCCAGGCCCGGCGGGAGGCCGCCGGTCCCCAGGGGGCCACCTCGGCCTCGGTCGTCGACGTGACCGAGGAGACGTTCACGACGGACGTCATCGACCGTTCGATGACCGTGCCGGTGGTGCTCGACCTGTGGTCGCCCCGGTCGCCGGGCAGCGCCCAGCTCAGCCCCGTGCTGGAGAAGGTGGTCGGCGACATGGGTGGCCGGGCCGTGCTGGCCAAGGTCAACGTCGACACCAGCCCCCAGATCGCGCAGGCGCTGCGGGTGCAGGCCGTGCCCACCGTGCTGGCCATCTTCCAGGGGCAGGCCGTCACCGGCTTCCAGCAGGTGCTGCCCGAGCAGGAGGTGCGCCGCTGGCTCGACGAGCTGATGGGCGCGGTCGAGCAGTTCTACCAGGCCAACCCTGACGCCCGGCCGCCCGCGGCCGAGGAGGGGGAGGAGGCGCCCGCCGGGCCGCCCGCCGACCCCGACCTGGTGGCCGCCGAGCAGGCCATCGACGCCGGAGACCTCGACGCGGCCGAGGCGGCCTACCAGCGCCTGCTGGCCCGCATCCCGGGCGACGAGGACGCCAAGATGGGCCTGGCGGGCGTCGGCCTGATCAAGCGCACCTCCGAGGCCGACCCGGCCGACGTGCAGCGGCGCCTCCAGGACCCGTCCGACATCGACGCGCAGCTGCTCGCCGCCGACCTGGAGATGCTCTCCGGCGCGGTCGACGAGGCGTTCGAGCGCGTCGTGGCCGTGGTCAAGCGCACCTCGGGCGACGACCGCGACCGGGCCAGGAAGCATTTGCTCGGGCTTTTCGACGCATTGCCGTCAGACGACCCATCCTTGGCGAAAGCGCGTAGAGCATTGGCGAACGCCCTGTTCTAACCTGGAGGTATGCGGGTCGTCACGATCTCCGCGGCCTACGGCACGGCCGGCAGCCACATCGGCCCGGCCGTCGCCGAACGGCTCGGCGTGCCCTTCGTCGACCGTGCCATTCCCAGCGCGGTGGCCAAGGAGCTCGGCTGCACGCTGGAGGAGGCGCTGGCCCACGACGACCGCGCCGAGCACGGCCTCGGCAGGCTCCTGTCCGGCGCGATCAGGCTGCCCACGGTCACCTTCGGCGGGGTGGACATGTACGTCCCGGGCGCGATGCCCCTGCCGCCGGAGGAGTTCGTCCGGCGCACCGAGCGCATGCTGAAGGAGATGGCGCTCACCCAGGGCGGCGTCTTCCTGGGCCGTGCCGGGGCCCTGGTGCTGGCCGACCATCCGGGCGCGCTGCACGTCAGGCTCGACGCGCCGCTCAAGCGCCGGATCCGCCAGACGGCCACGCTGAGCGGGATGAGCGAGCGGGAGGCGAAGGCCGTCATCGAGGACAACGACCGGGCCAGGACGGCGTACGTACGCCATTTCTACCGGGCGGATCCGGGCGATCCGTGCCACTATCACCTTGTGCTCGACAGCACCACGATCCCCGTCCCCGCGTGTGTCGAACTCATCGTCACCGCAGCGACGGCACTGGGTTGACCTGATGCCCCCTATCCTGGGATGACTTCTTGGTCAGTCCCGAAGGAGCGATTGACGTGGCGACCGTCCCGAGTGTGTCGTACTCCATAACCGTGCGTCTTGAGGTGCCCGCAGGCGGCAAGGCCGTGAGCCAGCTCACCCACGCCGTAGAGTCGGCCGGAGGCGTGGTGACCGCACTCGACGTCACCAACGCGGGCCACGAGAAGCTCCGCATCGACGTCACCTGCGCTGCGCGTGACACCGACCACGCGCAGGCCATCGTCGACCAGCTGGAGGCGGTCGAGGGCGTCGTCATCCACAAGGTCTCCGACCGCACGTTCCTCATGCACCTCGGCGGCAAGATCGAGATGAAGTCGAAGGTGCCGCTGCGCAACCGCGACGAGCTGTCGATGGCCTACACCCCGGGTGTGGCGCGCGTGTCGATGGCCATTGCCAGGAACAAGGAGGACGCCCGCCGCCTGACCATCAAGCGCAACTCGGTGGCCGTGGTCACCGACGGGTCGGCGGTGCTCGGGCTGGGCAACATCGGGCCGGAGGCCGCGCTGCCGGTCATGGAGGGCAAGGCGGCCCTGTTCAAGCGGTTCGCGGGCATCGACGCCTGGCCGATCTGCCTCGACACCCAGGACGTCGACGAGATCGTCCGCACGGTGCAGTTGATCGCCCCCGGCTTCGGCGGCATCAACCTGGAGGACATCGGCGCGCCGCGCTGCTTCGAGGTCGAGCGCCGGCTGCGCGAGCTGCTGGACATCCCGGTCTTCCACGACGACCAGCACGGCACGGCGATCTGCGTGCTGGCGGCCCTGACCAACGCGCTGCGCGTGGTGAACAAGTCCATCGAGAACGTCAAGATCACGATGGCGGGCGCCGGCGCGGCCGGGAACGCGGTGCTGCGGCTGCTGCTGGCCGCGGGGGCGCGCAACGTGGTGGTCTGCGACTACCTGGGCGCCGTGCACAAGGGCCGCGACGACCTCGACGAGTCGCTGCGCTGGATCGCCGAGCACACCAACGCCGAGGGCTACGCGGGCGACCTGCGCGGCGCGGTCAAGGACGCCGACGTGTTCGTGGGCGTGTCCGCGCCCGGCATCCTGACCGGCGACGACATCGCCACGATGGCCAAGGACTCCGTGGTGTTCGCGCTGGCCAACCCCGAGCCCGAGGTGTCGCCCGACGACGCTCGTGAGCACGCCGCGGTGGTCGCGACCGGGCGCTCCGACTACCCCAACCAGATCAACAACGTGCTGGCGTTCCCGGGCGTGTTCCGGGGGCTGCTCGACGCGCAGGCCGGCGGGGTGACCCAGGAGATGCTGCTGGCCGCGGCGGGCGCGCTGGCGGCGGTGGTGACGCCGGAGGAGCTGGGCCCCAACTACATCGTGCCGAGCGTGTTCCACCCCGACGTGGCGACGGCGGTGGCGGCCGCGGTCCGCGAAAGCGCCGGCGGCCGGGCCCGGGGCTTCACCGAGGCGTGATCCGCCAGGGGCCGATCCGTCCGGTTCGGCCCCTGCGTGCCTTCCACCCGGGCGGCCCACAGAGCGAGCCGGTGAAGGGTCAGAGGGCGTGACCTGGAAGGCCATCAGCCGAAGTACGGCGGGTGGGGTGACCACGCGAAGCCGTGAAGACAAAAGGCGGCTGGTTGTCGTCTACGTGTGGGTGACGGCGGGGATGAGGCGGTAGCTTTCCTGGAAGACGAGGTTGTGGGCGTCGGCGGCGGCGATGGCGCGCAGGGTCGTGAGCTGGCCCGCCGCGTCCGAGTGGTCGAAGACGTTCAGCGGCCAGTCGCCCACCGTGTTGCCGCGTAGGTGCGGGTGGTGGAAGTCGGCGCCGTAGTGGGCCACGATCGCGATCGGCAGGATGTCCTTGTCGCGCTGTTCCGGCCAGGTGAGCGACCACATGGCGTTCAGCCCGCCCTCCTGAGACCTGGTGAGCCCGCTGGACACCACCTGCCCGGTGCCGAGGAGCAGGTCGGCGTTGAACTCGTCCAGCGTCGCCCGCGCCACCGGGTCGAGCAGCTCGACCGCCGTGGCGAACAGGCGTTCCTTGTCCTCCCGCGCGGTGACGCCGCCGTGGACGCCGTCGCGCAGGTCGGTGAAATGCCTGATCAGAGCCTCGTTCATGGCAGTGCGCATGCCTACCATCTTCCCCCGGGACGGCGGCGACACCCTGTGCGGCGGCGATCCGCCGCATGGGAACGCGCAGGTCAGGCGGCGAAGGGCGCCGGACGCCGATCGCGGACGCTCAGTTCGTAGATCTTCTCGTAGCCCATGGCCATGCCGAGCGCGTCGAAGTTGCGCTTGACGTGCATGCGGCAGTCGGCCGGGTTCAGGCCGCCCGCGGCTTCGACGGCCTCGGCCAGGTCGGCGGGCCCGTCGCAGATGTAACCGGTGACACCGTCGACGAGGACCTCGCCCACGGCGCCGCCGCGCAGCGCGACCACCGGGGTGCCGCTCGCCATGGCCTCGGTCATCACCATCCCGAAGGACTCCTCCCGGCGGCTGGGGAAGAGCAGGCAGTGCGCGTTCGCCAGCAGCTCGCGCTTGCGCGGGCCGTCGGCCTCGCCGACGTGGACGGCGTCGTCGCCGAGCCGGGGGCGGATGTGGGTGTCGAAGTACTCGTGCTCGGACGGCTCGTTCATCCCGCCGGCGAGCAGGATGCGCCGTCCGGCCTTCCGGGCGGCGTCGATGGCCAGGTGGGCGCCCTTGTCGGGGCTGAACCGGCCGAGGAAGAGCGTGTAGTCCTCCTTGCGCTCGCGGAAGGGGAAGCTCTTCAGGTCCACGCCGTTGTGCACGGTGCCCACCCAGTTGAGGTCGGGGGCCTGCATGCGCTGGAACGTCGAGGTGGACACCAGGCCGACGGAGTCGCCGAGCCGGCGGAGCCGCTCGGCCTGCTCGCCCGAGGCCGGGCCGTGCACGGTCGTCACCGTCGGGATCCGGGGGTTCAGGGCGGTCAGCGGGCCCGCCGGAGAGTGGTCGTGGACGACGTCCACGTCCAGGTCCTCCAGCCGGACGTCGGGGACCGCCGTTCCAGGGACGGGTTCGTCCAGCGGGTGGGAAGGGGGTTCGGAGTAGGCGGCGAGGAAGTGGGCGGAGGCGCCGGGGCGGCCGGCTCCGATCAAGGTGACCTGGTGGCCCAGTCTGAGCAGGGATCGCGCGAGGTCGTCCATCATGACCCTGACACCGCCGTACGAGCGGGACGGGTTCTCGAACCTCGGGGGAGCCACCAGCGCGATGTGCAGCCGGGACTGGGCGGACATGACGTCACCTCCGTAGGGGCGGCAGAAAGGGGTACAGCCGGTCGGCGGCCCGCCGCCTCGGTGCGGCCGCGGGGGGTTCCCGGCGGTCCTCGGCGACGGATGCGAGGGTGGAGATGCCCAGAATCGGCCGACATGAACCTCTGATCTGCGGTGACGGCCGTCACCCCGGCCGCGGCGGCACAGGCCGCGGCCGGGGTCACTGTCAGCCGAGGAGCTGCTCGATCCGGGTGCGGACGTCGGGCGTGTCGAGCCCGCGCACGGTGAGCGTGGTACGGCGGCGCACGACGTCGTCCACGGTGGCCGCCCACTCGTGGTCGCGGGCGTAGACGGCCTGGGCCCAGATGTCGGGCCCGTCGGGGTGGATGCGCTCGCCGAGTGAGGGGTCCTCGCGGATGAGCCGGGCCACGTCGAAGGCGATCGTGCCGTAGTGGGTGGCCAGGTTGCGGGCGACCAGCGGGTCCATGCGGGCGCCCGGCTCCCGTTCGGTCCACAGGCGCATGGCGACGGCGTCGGGGCTGGCCAGGCCCGGCAGCGGCACGGCCGGCAGGATGGCCGCCAGGTCGTCGCCGAGCGGCCTTCCGGGCAGGCGGGCGAGGGTCTCCAGGACGTGCCTGCCGATGTGGCGGTAGGTGGTCCACTTGCCGCCCGCGACCGACAACATGCCGCCCGCGCCCCTGGTCACCACGGTCTCCCGCTTGGCGGCCGACACCTGGGCGGGCCCGCCGGGAAGCACGCGCAACCCGGCGAAGGCGTAGGTGATGTCCTCGCGGCGGAGCTGGCAGTCGCGTACGGAGTGGCCGGCCTCGTCGAGGATCTGGGTGATGTCGGCGTCGGTGGCGCGCACGTCGGCCGGGTCGCCCTCGTACGCCTCGTCGGTGGTGCCGAGCAGCAGGTGGTCCTCCCACGGGATGGCGAAGGAGACCCGGTATTTGTCGATCGGCGTGGTGAGCGCGGCCTTCCACGGGTCGTGGCGGCGCATGACCAGGTGGGCGCCCTTGGACAGCCGGATGCTCGGCGCGGCGTTCGGGTCCTCCATCCGCCGCAGGTGGTCCACCCACGGGCCGGTGGCGTTGAGGACGAGCCGGGCGTTCACCCCGAACTCGGTGCCGTCGAGGCGGTCGCGCAGCTCCGCTCCGGTCACGTTGCCGCCCGACTTGCGCAGGCCGACGACCTCGGCGTGGTTGAGCACGACCGCGCCCGCGTCCACGGCGGCGCGCACGGTCATGACGGCGACGCGGCTGTCGTTCATCTGGTGGTCGCCGTAGACGGCGGCGGCGCGCAGGCCCTCGCTGCGCAGCGCGGGCACCCGGCTCATGGCCTGGTGCGGTGTGATGACCCTGCCCATGCCGTCGCCGAACACCGACAGCGCGGAGTACAGGAAGACGCCGGCGCCGAGCTTGGCCGCGCCGTGCGGGCCGCCCTTGTAGATCGGCACCAGGAAGGTGAGCGGTTTGACCAGGTGGGGTGCGATGTCGCCGGCCAGGGCGCGGCGTTCGCGGTGGTTCTCGGCGACCAGTTTGACGTTGCCGGTCTGCAGGTAGCGCAGGCCGCCGTGGACCAGCTTGGACGACGCGCTGGAGGTGGCCCCGGCGAAGTCGCCGGCCTCGACCATCGCCACCCGCAGCCCGGCCTGCGCGGCCATCCAGGTGACGGAGGTGCCGAGGATGCCGCCGCCGATCACCAGCAGGTCGTACGTGGCGCGGGAGAGCTCGTCCCGGATCTCGGCCCTGTCGGCGCCGATGGCGATGTTCATGACGTGCTCCAGTCCTACTTTTCGACCCAGTCGAGGGTGCGGGCCACGGCCTTCTTCCAATTGCGGTACTCCCGCGCACGGACCTGTTCGTCGATCTCCGGCCGCCACTCCGACGCCTTGTGCCAGTTGGCGCGCAGGCTGTCGAGGTCGGGCCAGTAGCCGATGGCCAGGCCGGCGGCGTACGCGGCGCCGAGCGCGGTGGTCTCGGCGACCATCGGCCTGATCACGGGGACGGCCAGCACGTCGGCCAGCGTCTGCATGAGCAGGTTGTCGGCCGTCATGCCTCCGTCGGCGCGCAGCGTGGTCAGGTCGAGCCCGGAGTCGGCGTTCATCGCGTCGACGACCTCGCGGGTCTGCCAGGCGGTGGCCTCCAGGACGGCGCGGGCGATGTGTCCCTTGGTGACGAACCCGGTCAGCCCGGCGATCACGCCACGGGCGTCGGAGCGCCAGTGGGGCGCGAACAGCCCCGAGAAGGCCGGGACGAAGTAGCAGCCGCCGTTGTCGTCGACGGTCTTGGCCAGCGTCTCGATCTCGGCGGCGCTGGAGATCAGGCCCAGGTTGTCACGCAGCCACTGCACCAGCGAGCCGGTGACGGCGATCGCGCCTTCGAGCGCGTACGTGGCCGGGCCGTCGCCGATCTGGTAGCCGACCGTGGTGAGCAGGCCGTGCCGGGAGACGACGGGCTCCTGGCCGGTGTTCATCAGCAGGAAGCTGCCCGAGCCGTAGGTGCTCTTGGTCTCGCCGGGTTCGAAGCAGGTCTGGCCGAACAGCGCCGCCTGCTGGTCGCCGAGCGCGGAGGCCACCGGCACGCCGGCCGCGGTGTGGCCGTAGACCTCGGCGGACGGACGGATCTCCGGCAGCATCGCGCGCGGCACGCCGAGGGCGGCGAGCAGGTCGTCGTCCCAGCTCAGCGTGTGGATGTTCATCAGCATCGTGCGGCTGGCGTTGGTCACGTCGGTGAGGTGGCGGCCGGTCAGGTTCCACAGCAGCCAGCTGTCCATCGTGCCGAACAGCACCTCGCCGCGCTCGGCCCGCTCCCGCAGCCCGTACGCGTCGAGCAGCCAGCGGATCTTCGGCCCGGAGAAGTACGTGGTCAGCGGCAGCCCCGCCTTCTCCTTGAACAGCGCCTCGTGCTCGGCGAGCGCCTGGGTGAGCGCGTCGGTGCGGGTGTCCTGCCACACGATCGCGGGGCAGACGGGACGCCCGGTCTCCCGGTCCCACAGGACGGTGGTCTCGCGCTGGTTGGTGATGCCCAGCGCGGCGATGTCGAGCCCCTCGGTGGCCTCGGCCATGACGGTCCGGACCGACTGCCAGATCTCCTCGGCGTCGTGCTCGACCCAGCCCGGCTTGGGGAAGATCTGGCGGTGCTCGCGCTGGGCGACGGTGACGATGTTGCCGGCCTGGTCGAAGACGATGCACCGGCTGGACGTGGTGCCCTGGTCAATGGCTGCGATGTAGTGCGGTCGAGGCACGAGGTTCCTCGCTTGGGAGTCGGGGTTCGACATTGTCGAACGATGTGAGCGATGTTACGTGTTCGCCCCGGTGTTGTTCAACCGGTCATCTGGCCAGATCGCGGGTGATCGCGCGGGCGGCGTCGCGGACGTAGGAGACGTACTCCATGGTCAGGGCGCCGTCGGCGGTCAGCCGTTCGACCGCGCCCCGGATGCCGATGGCGCCCACCACGAGGCCGCGCGGGTCCTTGATCGGAGCCGCGATGGCGACCTCGCCCTCGGTCAGCTCCTCCATCTCGGCCGCCCACCCCCTGGTCCGGACCTGCTCCAGGTCCTCCTCCAGCTTGGCGGTGTCGACCAGCGTCCGGTCCGTGTACGCCGGCAGCGGCGGCGCCGTGAGCGACTCCCCGTAGGGGTCGTAGGCGAGCAGCACCTTGCCGAGCGCGCTGGCGTGCGTCGGCAGGTAGGTGCCGACCTGGAGGGTCTGCATGCTGTCGTCGGGGCGGAACACGTGGTGGATCACCAGCACGTGGCCCTCGTGAAGGGTGCCGATCCAGGCGCTCTCCCTGCTCCGCCCGGCCAGGGCGTCGGCCCAGTTGATCGAGCGGGTGCGCAGTTCGTTGACGTCGAGGTAGCTGCTGCCCAGGTGGAGCAGCGTGGCCCCGAGCCGGTACTTGCCGGTCGCCGCGTCCTGCTCGACGAAGCCGACCCGGACCAGCGTGCGCAGGATGCCGTGGAGCGTGCCCTTGGGCAGGCCCAGCGCCCTGGCCAGCTCGGCCACGCCGAGCTGGCGGGGGCCGGAGGCGAGCAGGCGCAGGATCGCGGCCGCCCGCTCCACCGATTGAATCGTCTCTCCCACGGCGGCAACCATAGCGCAGATCGGTTCGACATTGCCGAACGCTTTTATGGAATCAGCGCTCCCGCGACGGTCGGCGCGGCGTTGACGGACGCCGCCACGCTCACCCCCTGAAGGACGGCCCCCACCGCTCGCAATGGCCACGGCGAGCATCAACCGGAAGCCCGGCAAGAGCGCGGGAACCAGCCGCTGTGCGGACGTCGTCCGATCGGAGGGGCCGGTCGAAAAGTACGATCACGACAGCTCCTTAATGGGACAAGTGCTCCATTAAGTGTGCCATGACGTCAGCATGAAAGGGGAGTTGATGGAACAAGAGTCCCGTTTGGCGGGGACTGTGCGGCCGGGGGGCCGCACCGCGCGCGTGCGCGCGGCCGTGCTGGAGGCCACTCAGGACGAGCTGGTCGAGCACGGCTTCCATGGGCTGACCATGGATCAGGTGGCGGCCAGGGCCGGCGTGGGCAAGACCACGGTCTACCGGCGCTGGGGGAGCAGGGCAGGGCTGGTCACGGATCTGATGATCGAGCTGGCCGAGCAGTCGTCACCACACGCCGACACGGGATCCGTCGAGGACGACCTGCTGGCCAACGCCATGGCCGTGGTGGGCGCGGTCACCGACCACCGGCTCGGGGCCACCTTCCAGGCGGTGATCGCGGCGGGCACGTCCGACGCGCAGGCCGTCCAGGCGTTGCGGGCCTTCTATCTGCGGCGCATCGAGGAATGGGCCAAGGTCGTCGACCTCGCGGTGAAGCGGGGGGAACTGCCCGAGGGCACTGACGGGATGGAGGTGATCCGGGCGATCTCCGCGCCGCTCTACTACCGCCTGCTGGTCACCAAGGAACCGGTGGACCAGGGGGTCGCCACGGACGCGGCGCTGCGCACGCTGGCGGCGGCGCGGGCGGGCGCGTTCGTCCCACGGGACGCCTGACACCGTACGGGCGGGGTCACAGGGGGCCGTCGGGGACCGAACGGGGCCAGACGGAGCCGTACCACCACATGATCCCGCCCATCACCACGAGTCCGCCGCCCGTGGCCAGCTTGCCCCACAGGTCGGAGGGCGGCCCGGTGTAGGGCAGGCGGCCGTGTCCCCTGCCGTGCCCCCGCCCCCAGGCGCAGTCGTTGCGCACCCGGGTGGAGTCGATGAGCGTGTCGGGGTGGGTGTCGGTGACGGAGAAGGCCTCGATCTCGCGGGTGGCGCCCCGGTCGATCTTGACCGTCCTGACCACCTGCTTGCGGGCCGGGATCGAGCCGGTCGCCACGCTGGTCGCGTCCACCCGCAGGTCGAACCGGGCGAGCTGGGGGGTCTGGTTGCGCAACGTGACCCGTACGGACCCCGACCCGCACCCGAGCTTGTCGGTCGTCATCGTGAACGGATCGCCCCGGTCGGGCCATGCCTCGGCGGGCGACGGCAGCAGCAGGACCGCGCCCACGGGAAGGGCGGCCAGGACGAGGCGGGTACCGATGCGCATGTGCTCCTCCCGAGCCTTCCGCAAGCATGATCTTTGCTACAGATCGTGCCCATAAGGCCACAGAAAGTAACATGGCCGGGCCGGGGGAGCGGAAAGCCCGTCACACCCTTCATGATGGAGGTATGGCGGAAGCGATCTACGTCGGCGGTTTGTTGGTGGCGACGCCGCTTCTCGACGACCCCAACTTCCGGCGTAGCGTCGTGCTGATCCTCGAACACGACCACGACGGCGGCACTCTCGGCGTGGTGCTCAACCGGCCGAGCGACATCTCGGTCACCCAGGTGCTCCCGGTCTGGGATCCGCTGGTCACCGGGCCGCCGGTGCTGTTCGAGGGCGGTCCCGTGCAGACCGACAGCGCCCTCGCCCTGGCGGCGGTCCCGAGCGGGCAGGAGCCGCTCGGCTGGCGCAGGCTGCACGCCGGCACCCCGGCCGTCTCCCGGCTGGGCACGGTCGACCTCGACGCGCCCCCCGAGATCCTCCAGGGCGAGATCGCGCAGATGCGGATCTTCGCCGGATACGCCGGCTGGACCTCCGGCCAGTTGGAGAGCGAGATCGCCGAGGGCGCCTGGTACGTCGTCGACTCCGAGGCCGGCGACACCTTCCACGGCGACCCCGGCTCGCTCTGGCGGCACGTGCTGCGGCGTCAGCCGGGCGAGCTGGCCTTTGTGGCGACCTGCCCCGACGACCCCACGATGAACTAGGCCGGGCGGGTGTCCCAGCCGGGCCGCAGCGACTCCTCGGCCAGCGTGACCGCCTCGGCGATGCGCGTGACGATCTCCGGCATGGTGGTCTCCCTGCGGGGGCACTCGAAGCCGATGCGCATGGTGGACATCGCGAACGCCACGATCAGGTGCGTCAGCTGATCGTCCTCGGGGTCGACGCCCCGGCGGGCGGCGACGGCCTCGGCCAGGCGGCTCTCGGTCAAGGCGCCCCGGGCGACGGACTGCCCCACCAAGTGCGGATATTTATCGAAAAGTTGCCGCAGCTTCAGGAACCTCTCGGTGTCCTCCGGCGTTGACCCCTGCATGTCCTCCACCATGGCCCGCAGGCCGTGCATGAGCGACGTGAACGGGGGCTCGTCCTCCGGACGGCCGGCGAAGGCCTCCATCAGGACCTCCTCGCCGTGGTCGTGGAACCACAGCACGAGATGGTCCTTGCCGGTGAAGTAGCGGAAGAAGGTGCGGGGGGAGACTTCGACGACCCCCGCTATCTGCTCGATCGTGGTGGACTCGTATCCTTGTTCGAGGAACAGGTCGAGCGCCGCGTCGAGGAGCGCGAGGCGCGTCTTCTCCTTCTTGCGTTCCCGTAGACCCACTGCGGACACCCCTTCGCCACCTTTCTGTCACAGTGTGCCAGAAGTCATGCGGCGTCTTTTTAAAATCGTTTGTCATAAGTCATGGCCTGACATACTCTACCTGAGGCTTACGAGACCTATGCCGCTTGTTGAGGCGGTATGTAACTGAGGGGGACCTTATGGCTAACGCGAAGGCGGTCGCCGAACCGTCGTCGCCCGGCCTCGGCAAGACGGGGACGGGTGGCGGGAACCCATGGCTGGTGCTGCTGGCGGTCAGCCTCGGCGTCATCATGGTGATGCTGGACGGCACGGTGGTGGGCATCGCCAACCCCGTCATCCAGGTGGAATTGAAGGCGTCGCTGTCCGACCTGCAGTGGGTGACCAGCGGCTACCTGCTCGCGCTGGCCGTGTTCCTGATCACCGCGGGCAAGCTCGGTGACCTGTTCGGGCACAAGCGCGTCTTCCTGATCGGTGTGGCCGGCTTCGCTCTGTCCTCGGTGGGCATCGGTCTCAGCCAGGAGCTGGCCGACGTCGTCCCCGGCCTGTCGCCGGTGGGCGCGCTGATAGGCCTGCGGGTGCTGCAGGGCCTCTTCGGCGCCCTGCTCCAGCCGGCCGCCCTGGCGCTGCTGCGTGGCGCCTTCCCCGGTGAGAAGCTGAACCAGGCGATGGGGGCCTGGGGTGCCATCATCGGCCTCTCCAGCGCCGCCGGCCCGATCGTGGGCGGCGTGCTGGTGGAGAAGGTGAGCTGGGAGTCGGTCTTCTTCATCAACGCACCGGTGGGCATCATCGCGTTGATCATGGGCTTCCTGCTGATCAAGGAGAACCGCGTCCAGACGTTCGCCCGCATCGACTGGCTCGGCGTGGTGCTGCTGTCCGGCGCGATGTTCTCGCTGGTCTGGACGATCATCAAGGCCCCCGAGTGGGGCTGGGGCGACTCGACGACGCTGACCTTCATCGCCGCGTTCGTGGTGCTCATCGGCCTGTTCATCTTCTGGCAGAGCAGGGCCAAGCAGCCGCTGGTGCCGCTGTCGCTGTTCAGGAACGTCTCGATCTCGATCGGCACCCTGCTGATGATGATGGTCGCGTTCGCGATGTTCGGCGCGATGTTCTTCCTGGGCTTCTTCTTCCAGGGCGTGCACGGCCTGACCCCGCTCGACGCCGGCCTGCGGATGCTGCCGATGAGCGCGGGCATGATCGTGGCCTCGCCCCTGGCTGGCATGGCGATCGGCAAGCTCGGGCCGAAGATCACGATGGCCGCCGGTCTGCTGATCACCGCGTCCTCGATGTTCCTCATGTCGCGTCTCAGCATCGACGCCTCGTTCATCGAGAGCGGCCTGCCGTTCGTGCTGCTGGCCTTCGGCCTCTCGCCGGTGTTCGTCGGCGCGACCGAGATCATCGTGGGCAACGCGCCGGTCGAGCTGAGCGGTGTCGCGGGTGGCCTTCAGCAGTCGGCCATGCAGGTCGGCGGCGCGCTCGGCACCGCGATCCTGGGCGCCGTGATGGCCGGCGAGATCGCCGACACGCTGCCCGGCTACCTCGGCCCGGCGGCGCAGGCGATCCCGCCGGGGCAGCTCACGCTGCTGGAGAAGGCCGCCGCGTTCGGCGCGACCCCGCCGGGGCTGCCGCAGGTGGTCACGGACGCCGTGCACAACTCGTTCATGGACGGCATGCACCTCGCCTTCCTGGTCAGCACCGGTGTCGCGGTGCTGACGGCCCTGCTGACGCTGTTCGTCAGGGCCGGTCGCAAGAGCGAGGGCGCGCCGGTCCACATGGGCTGACCGCTTCCCGCCGGAACGGCCCCCGCCATCGTGGCGGGGGCCGTTCCGCTGTCCGGGCCCCTCTGTCGCGGGGGCCGCTATTTTGCGGTGACGGTCAGGATGACGCGGCCCGAGGTCTTGGTGGTGACCGTCAGGATGCGCCGGGCGGCGTTCCAGACGGCCGTGCCGCCGTCCACCTGCGCGCCGTTCGGGAAGCCGCGCTCGGGCAGGTAGATCTCGGTGGGGCCGGTCTCGTTGGCTTCGAAGACCACCTGGAGGCGGTTCTCGCCGTACGTGACGGCGACCGGGACGCCGCCGATCGCCCTCGGGTACGCCCTGACGTACACGCCCGGCAGCGGAGTGGCCTTCCCCTTCGCGTCGTACGGCCCCCAGGCGTCGGCGTCCCGCGACCAGTACGCCATGCCCGTGCCCACCTGGTCGCTCACCTCCTGCACCTTCCGCACCAGGTCGGAAGCGCCCGGCCTGGTCATGTCCAGCCCGAACTCGCCCAGCAGGACCGGCGCCCGCATGCGCTCGGCCGTCCGCGCGATGTTCTCGCGCCACCAGCCGAGCGTGCGGTCGGTCCACTCCTTGGAGCCGGCGGCGTAGTCGTCGCCGAGGTCCAGGGGCAGCGGGTAGAGGTGCGGGGCGAAGGCGATGCGCGGCGGGCCGCCGCGCGGGTCGTCGAAGCGCGGCAGCGCCGACGGCAGGCCCCAGTTGACGCCCACGGCCTGCGGCTCCAGGAAGATCCAGCGGTCGGGGTCGACCTCCCTGATCCGGGCGATGGTCCTGCGGTAGAGGGTGGCCAGGGGGCCGGTCTCGAACGTCGCGCCCTGCACCGAGCCGCCCCACGGCTCGTTCATCAGGTCGTACCCGAGAACGCCCGGCACGTCCTTGAAGCGGGCCGCGACCGCCGCCCACGCCTTGGCGTAGCGGTCCATCAGGTCGGGGTGGTCGCCGGTGGTGTTCCAGAAGTGGTCGAAGGCCCGGATGACGCCGGGTTCCAGGTAGTACATCTCCCAGGTGAACTGCTCGGTGGCCACCGGCAGGCCGTCGGTGTGGGTGGCCCAGGCGGGCGCGCCGTTGCCGGCGACGCCGGTGGGGGTGATGGCGTTGCCCCACAGGTCCTGGTGCATGTCGAGCATGACCTGGTAGCCGCGGTCGGAGTACCACCGCACCCGCTCAGCCACCTTGTCCAGATATTTCATGTCATAGGTGCCTGGGGAGGGCTCCACGGCCCGCCACAGGATGAGGAAGCGCACGAAGTTCGTGCCCATGTCCCGGTATTCGCGGTCGATGTCGTCCGGGGTCAGCTCCGGGAGCGCGTCCGGGGCGCCCTTGGCGCTGCCCGCCGTGTTGAACCCGTGCAGGATCAGCGCCCGGCCGCGGTCGTCGGTGACGTAGCGGGGGGTGGACGGAGGAGCGTCCCTGGTCGCGGCGGCGACAGCGCCTCCGGCCAGCAGGACGAGCACGGCTGTCGTCGCGAGCAACCTGGCACGCTTCATCTGATCTCCGCGGATGCCGGGAAATAGGGTCTTCCATCAGAATCATGGACGCGGCTAGCCTGCCGAACATGAGCCTTGTTCGCAATAGCCTGCCGGCGATCGTCACCTTGTTGATCGTCGTGGGGTTCGGTCTGTTCGGCGCGGTCCTGGTCACGAGGGTCGGCTACCTGGCCGTGCCGTCCGCGGTCGGGGCCCCGTACGCGCTGCCGGGCCTGCGCGTCGTCCCCCTGGGCGAGACGACCTGGCTGCTCACGCTCGCCGACACGGTCCTCGCGCTCGCCCTGGTCGGCGCGGTGGCGTCCACGCGCGCCGGACTCTGGCGCACCTGGGGCAGGTTCCTGGTCGCCGCGGTCGCGGTGAACCTGGTGCGCGCCGCCCTGCTCGCCACCGTCGCCGAGGCCGGGATCGGCGCCTACCTCGGCTATCTCGGCGGCGGCCTGGTCGCGGGTCTGATCTGGGGAATCGTCCTCGGCTGGCTCCCCGGGCTCGCCGCGCTGCCGCGCCGGTCCGGAACGCGGGACCGGTCGCCGGCGGGCATAAACTCGATGGGGTGAGCACGAAGATCCTCCCTGAGCAGGAGACCACTCCGCGCACCTCTCACGGTGACGGCGACCACGAGCGGTTCGCCCACTACGCGGACAAGCACAAGATCACCGAGAGCATGGTGACGGGCACGCCCATCCGCGCGCTCTGCGGCAAGATCTGGGTGCCCAGCCGTGACCCGAAGAAATACCCGGTCTGCCCGGAGTGCAAGGAGATCTACGAAGGTCTCCCGCCCGGCGGCGGTGGCGATGACGACAAGAAGCAGTGAGTGTTGCTGAAGCCCATTCCCCCCGGGTAAGGCTACGGTCGGTAATCTGACCAGCCCATACCGTCACGGGGGGATCGTATGGCCCGGCGCGCGACCGCCGTCTCGTTGGCATGCCTGCTCGCGGCCGGGCTCGCCCCGCCGTTCCCGCTCGGTGCCATGCCGCTCCCGGTCGGCGCCGAGCCGGCGTCCGCCTGCGTCCCGTCGGCCGCGCGCCTGGCCGTCCCCCGCGCGCCGGCCGGGACCGGCCCGCGCTCGCCGCTCCCCGAAGACGTCGCCAGGATCTCGGCCGAGCTGAAGACCCGGTTGCGGGGGTTGACCGTGCCCGCGCGCATCACCGTGCCGACCCGGGTGGTCGTCCTCACCGACGGCCGGCGCAAGATCTCCGAGCAGCTGGTCAGAACCCAGATCGACGTGCTCAACGCCGCCTACGCCGGCCGCAACGGCGGCGTGGACACCGGCCTGCGCTTCAAGCTGGAGTCCGTCTCCGTCAAGGAGAACGCCACCTGGTTCGCCGACCCGGTCGGCGGCGAGAAGGCCATGAAGACCCGCCTGCACCAGGGCGGCGCCCAGACGCTCAACCTCTACATCGCCCAGCTCAGCGAGCTCATGCTGGGCTTCGCCAGCTACCCCTACTGGTACGCCGGCGCCCCCGCCCTCGACGGCGTCGTGATCGACTGGCGCAGCCTGCCCGGCGGCGCGATGACCAACTACGACAAGGGCTTCACCGTCGTCCACGAGATCGGCCACTGGCTCGGCCTGTTCCACACCTTCGAGAACGGCTGCGACGAGCCGGGCGACGGCATCGCCGACACCGCCCCCGAGGCCCGCGCCACCGAGGGCTGTCCCGAGAGCAAGGACACCTGCCCCAACACCGGCACCGACCCGATGCACAACTACATGGACTATGCCCATGACCGGTGCATGTCGGAGTTCACCCAGGGCCAGGCCGACCGCATGCACGAGATGTGGACGGTGTACCGACGCAGCGCAGATGCGTAGATTCGACGCATTTACCATGTGTAGGTGACAGCACCGAAGGCAATCGACGCTCCCGACATCTCACCCCGGATCCTAGGACCGGCGTACCGCACGGCCACTTTGGGGATCGTCCTCGTGGTCACCCTGATCGCCTTCGAGGGGATGTCGGTCGGCGTCGTGATGCCGGAGGTCTCCCGCGACCTCGACGCGCTCAACCTCTACGGCATCAGCTTCTCCGCCTTCCTCATCGCCAGCCTGTTCGCCAACGTGGTCGCCGGGCTCTGGTCGGACCGGCGCGGCTACCCGCTGCCGTTCCTGGCCGGGGTGGTGCTGTTCGTCGCCGGGATGGCGCTGGCCGGCACGGCGGACGCCAAGGAGCTGTTCCTGATCGCGCGGGCCGTCCAGGGATTGGGGGCCGGAGCCTCGATCGTGGCGCTGTACGTGATGATCGCCCGGGTCTACCCGGCGGACCTGCGGCCCAAGGTCTTCGCGGCGCTGTCGGCCGCCTGGGTCGTGCCCTCGATGGTCGGGCCCGCCGTGGCGGGGGCCGTCGCCGAGCAGTGGGGCTGGCGTTACGTCTTCTACGGGATCATCCCGCTGGTGGTGCCCGCGCTGGTGATGCTCGTCCCCGCGCTCCGGATGGCCGGGCCCGAGCAGGCCGAGGAGGGCCCGCGCGGGCCGCGTTCGCAGCCGCTGGCGATGACGCTGGCCGCCACCTCCGCCGCCGGCGGCGCGGGCGTGCTGCTGTGGGGCGTGGACGAGCTGCACAAACAGCCGCTGGTCGGCACGGCCGCCACGCTCGGCGGGCTGGGCTTCCTGATCTACGGCCTGTACCGGCTGCTGCCGCCGGGCGCGCTGCGGTTCGGCCGCGGGCTGCCCACCACCGTGCTGCTGCGCGGGTTCTTCTCGGCGGCCTTCTTCGGCGTCAACTCCTTCATCCCGCTGGTGCTGACGTCGGTCAAGTTCTTCGACGCCAGGGCCGCCGGGATCGCGCTGACCACGGGCGCGCTCGGCTGGTCGGCGGGCTCGTTCCTGCAGAGCAGGCGGACCGCCGAGCCGCACCGGCGGATCAGGCTCGGAGCGGTGTGCGTCACGGTCGGGATCGTGATCGCGCTGTTCGCGGCGCTGCCCGCGGTGAGCGGGTGGATCGCGGTGCCGGCCTGGATCGCGGCCGGGTTCGGGATGGGCCTCGGCATGACCACGGTCAGCGTCACCGCGCTCAGGCAGTCGCCGGTCAGCGAGCAGGGCGCCAACTCGGCGGCGCTGTCGGTCACCGACATGCTGGGCTCCGCGCTGACCGTCGGCCTGGGCGGCGCGGTGATCAACTTCATCGGCCACGAGTCCGGGCAGATCGCCACCGGGTTCGTGGTGATCTCGGTCATGATGGCGCTCATCGGGCTCACTGCCACGTTCCTGGCCGCCCGTACGCGCTGATCGTGCGATTCTGCCCCTCCCGCCACAGTGATCACGGATCGCCAGATCTTCGTCCCGAGGAGTGATAGGACAACGGGACGAGGAGGTGTCATGGAGGATGATCACCGGGTCTGGCCCCCCGCTTCCGGGCCCCGGCACCGCCGCACTCCTCCCCAGGACGCGGACCCCCCGGACGACCCCGACGAGGACGCGGAGGAGGCCCCCTGGCCGCCCCGCCGCGGGCGCGACCCGTACGAGCGGGAGACCGCGTGGAACCCGCGGATCCGCAGGACCGCCCCGCTCGACCCGCCGGCCGCCTCCGAGCCGCTGCCGCCCTCGGCGCGGCTCTACGGCACCCCGGCCGACCCCGGGCCGCTGGAGGAGCCCCCGAGGCGCGGACGTCGCGTGGCCGGCGCCCTGGTCGCCGTGGCGGCGGTGGCGGCGGTGGCGGGGCTGGTCGCGGGGGTGAGTACGGTGGCGTCCCGGTTCACCGCGCCGCCGCCGGAGTCCGACCGGCTGAGCGACGCCGTGGCGGGCGTGTCACTGCGGCTGCCGCCCGGCTGGAGCGCCGGCACGATCCCGCCGGTCACCGGCTTCACGTCGGTCGCCAGGGACGGGAACGGCGCGCTGGTCATGGCCATGCGGGTGCCCGACCCCGTGCCGAACGCCAAGAAGGCCGCCGGGGAGGCCGCCGAGCTGTACTCCAGGCTCCTGCTCAAGGGCGACAAGGTCACGGTCGTCGACGACCGCGACATCCCGCAGGGGCACACCAGGGCGCTGCGGGCCGAGTACCAGGACGTCGTCAACCGGCCCGCCTTCCTGCGCGTGATGCTTCTCACCCGCGCGGGCCGCGCGGTACTGCTCCTCGGGCTGCTCCAGCCCGAGGCGACCACCGGGAGACAGGCGCTGGACGCGGTGATGACGAGCTTCAGATAAGCCGCATAGCACGTAGGGAAGACCTTGGCCAGAATCCTCGGTGCACGGCACGTCTTGTCGGTGAGCCCGATTACTCTTGGGTCACTGTGAGAGAGCGAAGCACACGAACCCCAGAGGTGATGCGGTGAGCACCTTCGCCGCGTCCCACCTTTCGCCTTCCTATCCAGACCGCGCCGCGTGGGGCACCGCGCCCAAGCTGCGCGCCTGGCAGCAGCAGGCGTTCGACCTGTACTTCAGGCGCGAGCCGCGTGACTTCCTCACCGTGGCCACCCCCGGCGCGGGCAAGACGACCTATGCCCTGCGCATCGCCAGCGAGCTGCTGGCCAACGGTGTGATCAGGGCCGTCACCGTCGTCACGCCCACCGAGCACCTCAAGCGCCAGTGGGCCGACGCCGCCGCCCGGGTCGGCATCGGCATCGACCCCGAGTTCAAGAACAGCCAGGGCACCACCTCGCGCGACTACACCGGGGTGGCGGTGACGTACGCGCAGGTCGCGATGCACCCCGCGCTCCACCGGGCGCGCACCGAGGCCCGCAAGACCCTGGTCATCTTCGACGAGATCCACCACGCGGGCGACGCCAAGTCGTGGGGCGACGGCGTGCGCGAGGCGTTCGAGCCCGCCACCCGCCGGCTCCAGCTCACCGGCACGCCGTTCAGGTCCGACGACAACCCGATCCCGTTCGTCGGCTACGAGGAGGACGCCGAGGGCGTCAAGCGCAGCGTCTCCGACTTCTCCTACGGCTACGGCCCGGCGCTCGACGACGGCGTCGTGCGTCCGGTGATCTTCCTGGCCTACTCCGGCGAGATGAAGTGGCGCACCCGCGCGGGCGACGAGATCGCCGCGACGCTCGGCACCCCGCTCACCAAGGACCAGCTCTCCCAGGCGTGGCGGGCCGCGCTCGACCCCAAGGGCGACTGGATCCGCCAGGTCATGCAGGCCGCCGACCGCCGCCTGACCGAGGTCCGCCGGGGCGTGCCCGACGCGGGCGGCCTGGTGATCGCCACCGACCACGAGACCGCCCGGGCCTACTCCCGCCACCTGCGCAACATCACCGGCGAGGGCGCGACGGTCGTCCTGTCCGACGACCCGGGGGCGTCCAAGAAGATCAAGCAGTTCGCCGCCTCCGAAGACCGCTGGCTGGTGGCCGTCCGCATGGTGTCCGAGGGCGTCGACATCCCGCGCCTGTGCGTGGGCGTCTACGCCACCTCGACCTCGACCCCGCTCTTCTTCGCCCAGGCCGTGGGCCGCTTCGTCCGCGCCCGCAAGCGCGGCGAGACGGCCTCGGTCTTCCTCCCCTCGGTGCCCACCCTCATGGGGCTGGCCAACGAGATGGAGGTCGAGCGCGACCACGTGCTCAACAGGAAGCCTCCGGAGGACGGCCTCGACGACAGCCTGCTGGAGCAGGCCAACCGTCAGAAGGACAACCCCGACGTCCTGGGCGACGAGCTGCCGTTCGAGACGATGGAGACCTCGGCCACCTTCGACCGGGTGCTCTTCGACGGCGGCGAGTTCGGCACCGGCGCGGAGATCGGCTCGGCCGAGGAGGAGGACTTCCTGGGCCTGCCCGGCCTCCTTGAGCCCGACCAGGTGGCCACCCTGCTCCGCAAGCGCCAGTCCGACCAGCAGGCCGCCAAGCGCAGGCAGGGCCCGGCCGAGCAGCCCAAGGAGACCTTGGCCCCCCACGAGCAGATCGCCGAGCTGCGCCGCGAGCTCAACGGCCTGGTGGGCGCCTGGAACCACCGCACGGGCCAGCCCCACGGGGTCATCCACGCCGAGCTGCGCCGCACGTGCGGCGGCCCGCCGATCGCGCAGGCCACGTCCGAGCAGATCCAGGAACGCATCGACGCCATCCGCCGCTGGGCCACCCAGCGACGCTAGCCGCGCCCCCTTCGCCGGTTCACTTGAAACCGGCGAAGGGGCCGGCGGGGGACCCTGCACATTTGGACACAGAGCAGTGACCTTCCGTTAGAAGGCCGGCCAGAACGGCAAGAACCCTCTTGGCTGTCTCGGGATACCAGAAGGATCTTGCCCATGTCGTCTGAGGCCCCCGGCAAGTCGACGCTGACCGTCACCTCCGGCCTCTCCCGGAACGCCGTCATCGTCCGGCTCGAAGGGGAGCTCGACGTCTACGCGATCCCGATCCTGCGCGAGCACCTGCTGCGCATCTGGGAGCTGCCCGCCAAGCCGTTCCTGATCCTGGACCTCGGCGAGGTCGCCTTCTGCGACTCGATGGGCATGAACGAGCTCGTCGAGGTCATGCAGCGGTGCGAGTCGAGGGGCACCCGGCTGCTGCTCGCGGGGGTGCACGGGGTGATGGCTCGGGTGTTGTCCATCACCGGGTTGCGGCACGCGTTCGAGGTGTTCGCCAGGTTCGACGACGCCCTGGGGCTGGCCGTCGCGACTCTCTAGAGGCGCGCGGGGGCCGGGATGCGCCTGCCGGAGCGGCCGTCCACCGGGATGTACCGCTCGTCGGCCGGGAGCGGGACCGTCAGCGCGGCCCGGCCGTCCTTGACGCGGACGGGAAGGACGCGTACGCCCTCATGGTCGCCGCTCAGTGGACCCTCGTGCACCCACACCAGCAACCGGCGGCCCTCGGGACGGGCGATCACCTTGGCCGTCGCGCACTCGTGCGGCGCGGCCGTCCACGACAGCACGAGCCGCCGGCCGACGTGCCCGCCGACCGTGGCCCACTGGGGGATCGGGGTGCGCTCGTCGCACGCGGGCAGCGCCGGCGCGGGCGGCATGTCATGGGCCACGACCGTGGGGCCACGGCCGGCGGGCACGTCGCTCATCGCGACCGTCGCGACCTCCAGCAGCGCCAGTGTCACGACCGCCCCCACCCGCGCTCCCGGACGGCCCTTGACGAGCACCCAGAGGGCGAGAGGGGCGAGGAGCAGCCAGGCCGCGCCCAGGGAGATGGCAAGCATGAGGAACCTCGCACAGGATGAAGAGATATGACTCTACGTACTACTTCGACTGCGGAGGGGTTAGGTCATCCTTGGATATCACATGACCGCAGGGTTGCGCACTGTGTACCGTCCGTGATCAGTGTGGGCATGGCGAAGTCCGGGCGGTGGCCGGTGAAGTCAAGGGGCCGGTCAGCCTTCCTTGGGGGCGCCCGTCAGCGTCACGCCCGCGGCCTCCATCTGGGCCATGGCCGACTGCGTGGTGGCCGGGGAGACGCCCGCGGTGAGGTCGAGCAGCACGCGTACGGTCAGCCCGTTGGCCACCGCGTCGAGCGCGGTGGCGCGGACGCAGTGGTCGGTGGCGATGCCCACCACGTCGACCTCGGTCACCCCGTGCTCGCGCAGCCAGTCGGCCAGCGGCGCGCCGTCGCCCGAGGTGCCCTCGAAACCGCTGTAGGCGGCCGCGTAGGAGCCCTTGCTGAAGACCTCTTCCACCTCCGAGACGTCGAAGGAGGGGTGGAAGTCGGCGCCGGGGGTGCCGGCCACGCAGTGGGCGGGCCAGGTCGTGACGTAGTCGGGGGTGTCCGAGAAGTGGGTGCCGGGCTCGACGTGGTGGTCACGGGTGGCCACGACGTGGTCGTAGCCGTGCTCGCTGAGATGGCGGGTGATCTCGGCGGCCACCTCGGAGCCGCCGGCCACGGCCAGGCTCCCACCCTCGCAGAAGTCGTTCTGCACATCGACGATGATCAACGCGGTGCCCATAAGAGCACGATACGTCAGACGAACTCCGTGGGGATCGCCGCATACCCCCTGCCGAGGTGCAGCGCCTCCTGGGGGAGCAGCGCGACGGCCTCGGCGTGGCGGTCGCGGGCGGCCGAGAGGGGTTCCCGGCCGACGATCTCGCCGTCGCGCACCAGCTCGTGCAGCAGGGGGATGCCTCCGTCGGGGACGACGCCGCCGGTGGTGATCAGCTCGGTCTCAATGTGCCCGCCCGCGTCGAGCAGCCGGTACGCCTCCTTGCGCCCGCCGCGCGACGGCTTGCCGACCGAGCGCTTGGCCACGGCCTCCAGCCGGCCCGCCCCGGTCTCCCGCGCCACCAGCTTGTACACCAGGGCCGCCGTGGGGACGCCGGACCCGGTCACCAGGGAGGTGCCCACGCCGTAGCCGTCCACGGGGGCGGCGGCGAGCGCGGCGATGGCGTACTCGTCGAGGTCGGAGGTGACCACGATGCGGGTGTCGAAGGCGCCGAGCGAGTCGAGCAGCTCGCGCACCTCCTGCGCGGCGGCGGCCAGGTCGCCGGAGTCGATGCGGACCGCGCCCAGCTTGTTCCCGGCCAGCTCGACCGCCGTGCGCACCGCCTGCTGCACGTCGTAGGTGTCCACCAGCAGCGTCGTCTCCGCGCCGAGCGAGGCGATCTGGGCCTCGAACGCGTCGCGCTCGGAGTCGTGCAGCAGGGTGAAGGCGTGCGCGGCCGTGCCCGCGGTCGGGACTCCGTACCGGTGGCCGGCCATGAGGTTGGAGGTGGAGGCGAATCCGGCGATGTAGGCGGCGCGGGCGGCGGCGACGGCGGCGTACTCGTGCGTGCGGCGCGAGCCCATCTCGATCAGCGGGCGCTTGCCGGCGGCGTTGGTCATGCGGGAGGCGGCCGAGGCGATGGCGCAGTCGTGGTTGAGGATCGACAGTGCCAGCGTCTCCAGCAGCACGGCCTCGGCGAAGGTGCCCTCGACGATCATGATCGGGGAGGCGGGGAAGTAGAGGTCGCCTTCGCGGTAGCCGTAGACGTTCCCGGAAAACCGGTAATCGGCGAGAAACGCCAGAGTCGATTCGTCGACCACCTCCTGCTCGCGGAGAAAAGTGAGTTCTTCGTCACCGAAACGGAAGCGTTCGAGCTCGTCCAGGATGCGTCCGACGCCGGCCACGACCCCGTACCGGCGCCCGCCCGGCAGGTGCCGGGCGAACACCTCGAAGACCGCGCGCCGGTGCGCGGCACCGCTGCGCAGCGCCGCCTGGAGCATCGTCAGCTCATAGTGATCTGTGAGCAACGCAGTGCTCATGGTCATTCTCACGACTCGAAGACTACGGCCCAGATAGGGCAGACTCGGGGATGTGGGTAGCACCGCTCCAATCACCGTCGAGCGTCCGTCATCGGACGTCCGGCCCGATCTGCCATGGGTGACCATCGTCTGGAACGACCCGGTCAACCTCATGTCCTACGTGACCTATGTCTTCCAAACCGTCTTCGGCTATACCAAGGAGAAGGCGGAGAAACTGATGCTGGACGTCCACCAAAAGGGCAAGGCGGTCGTGTCCAGTGGCACGCGCGAAGAGATGGAACGCGATGTGCAGATTCTTCACTCCTACGGCCTGTGGGCGACGGTCCAGCCGGATTCGGTCAAGTGAGGCGGCGGCGGTGAGTTCGGGGTTCTCGGCCGGGCGGGACGGCTCGGTCATCGCGCAGTTCGAGGCGGCGGAGGTCTCGCTGCTGCGCTCGCTCGTCTCGATGTTGCTCGGCCTGGTGTCGCCGGGCGAGACCAGCGACGATCCGCTGGAGCGGGCGCTCGGCATCGGGGCGGCCCAGGCGCCGACCGATCCGGTGCTGGCCCGGCTGTTCCCCTCGGCGTACGAGGACGAGAAGGAGGCCACGGAGTTCCGCCGCTACACCGAGGCCACGCTGCGCGACGGCAAGCGCGCCGACGCCCGGACCGTCCTGGAGACCGCGCGCTCGGGTCGCGCCGACCTGACGCCCGAGCAGGCCCAGGCGTGGCTGCGCTCGCTCAACGACGTCCGCCTGACGCTCGGCACCAAGCTCGACGTGACCGAGGAGGTCCACGACGAGATCGCCACGATGTCCGAGGACGACCCCCGCTACCCGGCCTACGTCACCTACGACTGGCTGACCTACCTCCAAGACAGCCTGGTACGCGCCCTCTGGTAGCTTCCGGGCATGCTCACGATCTCGCAGGAACTGGTGGACAAGATCGTCGCGCACGCGCGGGCCGACCATCCCGACGAGGCGTGCGGTGTGATCGCGGGTAGGAACGGCGTTCCCGAGCGGTTCGTCCCGATGGAGAACGCCGAGCGTTCGCCCACGTTCTACCGGTTCGACTCCATGGAGCAGTTCCGCGTCTGGCGGGAGATGGACGACCGCGACGAGGAGCCCGTCGTGATCTACCACTCCCACACCGCCACCGAGGCGTACCCGTCGCGCACCGACGTGTCCTACGCCTCTGAGCCGCAGGCCCACTACGTCCTGGTCTCGACCCGGGACGAGAACGAGGTCGAGTTCCGCTCCTACCGGATCCTCGACGGAGTGATCGAGGAGGAAGAGGTAAGATTCCTCCCATGATGGTCCGGCCGGTGCAGAGCTACCTCTTCGCGCACACTCCGGCCGTCGTCGTCTACGACTGTCGCTGATCTGGAATCCGTACCCAGCCCTCGGTGTTGGCGCCGATGGGACGACGACCAGATAAGAGGAGAATGACCGCGATGGCCATCGAGGTTCGCATTCCCACCATCCTGCGTAACTACACCGACGGCGCCAAGGCCGTCGACGCCGAGGGCGCCACCCTCGACGAGCTGATCAGCAACCTTGAGTCCCGGCACCCCGGCATCAAGGCCCGCCTGGTCGACGAGGGCAGCCTGCGCCGCTTCGTCAACGTCTACCTCAACGACGAGGACGTGCGCTTCCTCGGCGGCCTCGGCACCCCGGTGTCCGACGGCGACACGGTCACCGTGCTGCCCGCCGTCGCCGGCGGGTGACATGCGGTTCGACTCGCTGATCGACTCGGTCGGGCGCACGCCGCTCGTCGGGCTGCCCCGGCTGTCGCCCTCGCCCGAGGTGCGCGTCTGGGCCAAGCTCGAAGACCGCAACCCGACCGGGTCGATCAAGGACCGGCCGGCGCTGTGGATGATCGAGCAGGCCGAGAAGGACGGCCTGCTCACGCCCGGCTGCACGATCCTTGAGCCCACCAGCGGCAACACCGGCATCTCGCTGGCGATGTCGGCCAGGCTCAAGGGCTACAAGCTGATCTGCGTGATGCCGGAGAACACCTCCGAGGAGCGCCGGCAGCTCCTGCGCATGTGGGGCGCAGAGATCATCTCCTCGCCCGCCGCGGGCGGTTCCAACGAGGCCGTGCGCGTGGCCAAGGGCCTGGCCGCGGAGAACCCGTCCTGGGTGATGCTCTACCAGTACGGAAACCCGGCCAACTGGCGCTCCCACTACGAGACCACCGGCCCGGAGATCCTGGCCGACCTGCCCACGATCACCCATTTCGTGGCCGGGCTCGGCACCACGGGCACGCTGATGGGCGTCGGCCGGTTCCTGCGCGAGCACGTGCCCGGCGTGCAGATCGTCGCCGCCGAGCCGCGCTACGGCGAGCTGGTCTACGGCCTGCGCAACGTCGACGAGGGCTTCATCCCGGAGCTCTACGACGAGTCCGTGCTGACCACCCGCTTCTCGGTCGGCTCGGCCGACGCGCTGCGGCGCACCCGCGAGCTGCTGGCCGCCGAGGGCATCTTCGCCGGGGTCTCGACCGGCGCCGCGCTGCACGCCGCGCTGGGCGTGGCCAGGAAGGCGGTCAAGGCGGGCGAGCGCGCCGACGTCGCCTTCGTGGTGGCCGACGGCGGCTGGAAGTACCTGTCCACGGGCGCCTACGAGGGCACCCTGGAGGAGGCCGAAGAACGCCTGGAAGGGCAGCTCTGGGCCTGACGACATGAGAAGGGGGCGGCCGGTCCGGCCGCCCCCTTCTTCCATGGTCAGTTGAACAGGAGCCGCAGCGAGAAGTCCGCCTCGGTGGCGCTCTGCTTGCCGCTCAGGCCGACCGCCCGCAGGACCTGCACGTTGGCCTTGTCGTCGCCGTCCATGCTCTGCAGGTACAGGTGCTCGACCTTGTCGAGGTCCACGAACAGCGCGAAGGTGGCCTCGCCGGCGTTGGGGATCGCGGTCTGGAACGTCTCGGAGTCGCCCAGCGTGCCCTCCTCGGCCAGCTTCTTGGCGTACTCCTCGCTCGTCGCCGCCGTGAAGACGCCGTCACCGGGGACCTTGGCGATCTGCGGAGCGGGCTGCCCGCTCGCCGCCAGCGCCTTCTCGATCTTGGCGATGACGGCCTGGGCCTTCGCCGGGTCGGTGACGACGCGGACGCCGGCCTTGATCTGGTCGCCGTCCAGGCCCTGGCTGTCCACCGCGACCGTGAAGTTCTTGCCGAGCACCGTGGCGAGGTCGCCCGGCAGGTCGAGGCCGAACTTGGTCTTGGCCTGTTCGAGGAGCTGCTGCACCTCGGCGCCGCCGCTGGCCGCGGCCGACTTCTGGATCTGGGCCCACTGCTTGGTGATCATCTGGTCCATGCCGGAGACCGACACGGCGCCGGCCGTGCCCGCGGGCAGTGTGCCCAGGGACGCGGGCTGGAGGTCGTCCGCGGTCACGCCCTTGGCGCCCCTGACCAGGCCGGCCAGCTCGACGTACGCGCTGTCGAAGCGCAGCGCGCCGGCGAAGCGGGCGTCCTTGATGGGCTCGATGCTCGCGGCCTGCTCGGCGGGGATGGCGGTGAGCTTGGCCAGCCCGCCCATGTCCGCCCAGAACGACAGCACGCCCTGCTCGCCGACGTCGCCCATGTCGTCGCTGAACTCGTTGTTGTCGGCGAGGGTGGCCTCACCCTGCGCGAACTTGTCGGCCAGCGCCTGCGTCGAGGACAGCAGCGCGTAGTCGTCGCGGAAGGCGATGCCGTACTTGTCGCCGTCCATGAGCTTGGCGATGCCCGCCTTGGCCTGCGTCTGGTCCTTGACCTGGACGGCGACCGCGAAGTCGGGCTCGGACTTGCCCGAGGGAACGGCGGCGAAGCCGACCCTGCTGCCCAGCCACGGGTCCACGTCCTTGCCGAAGTCGATCTTCTTGTCGCCGCTCTCGTTGACCAGGTTGAACAGGGCCTGGCGCGGGTCCTCGCCGGTGAAGGAGCCCTTGGTGACCGTGAACTTCCTGGCGAGCTGGAACAGCGCCAGCTTCTGGTTGGCGGCCGGGTCGAGGTCGAGGCGGGCGTAGGCGATCGCGTTGGCGGGCAGGACCTCGTCCGGCTGCGTGCCGCCACCGCCGATCGCGCCCACGGCCCACACCGCGCCGCCGCCGAGCAGCACCACCGCGAGCGCCGCCGCGCCGGCGATCAGCCAGCCCTTGCGGCCGCCCTTCTTCGCCGGTTGCGGCGGGCCGAAGCCGTCGGGGCCCTGCTGCTGCCAACCCTGCTGGTCCTGCTGTTGCCAACCTTGCTGGGCGTACTGGTCCTGTTGCTGCCAGCCCTGCTGCTGCTGCTGCGCGTACTGGTCCTGTGGCGGCCAGGTCTGCTGCTGCTGTTGCTGCTGCCAGTTCTGCTGGTTCTGCTGCGCCTGGCCGCCGTACGGGGCGCCGTAGGCGGGCTGCTGGCCGTAGGCGGACTGGGGGCTGTATGCCGGCTGCCCCGGCTGGGGGGCCTGCTGACCATAGGGCTGCTGGTACGGCTGCTGCGGCTGGTACGACTGCTGCTGCGGCTCCTGCGGCTGCTCCCAGCCGCCTCGGTATGCCGTGGTGCGGTCGGGATCATCGCCGTAAGGGGGATTATTCGCAGACATCACTCAACTCACAATGTGGACTTTTGACCACAGAGAAGGTAGCTGATGTTGCTAGATGGCCGCTTGCAATGTGCTGAAGTCGGGATTAGGCCCGATTCAGCTCCTTTTTCAACACATCGAGGTGAACCTCGCCGCCTGTCCAGTCCGTCACGTAGGCCCAGGGGACGAACGTGCTCCCGACGTACACCGTCCGCGCCAGCGTCCTGGACAGCCAGGGGGAGCGGCCATGGCGGTCACGCGTGAGCCCGAGCAGGACGGGCGCGCGCCGCCCCGAGACGACCAGCCCGTAGACCGTCTGGCTCTGCTGGAGCTCGCCCTTGTGCTTGTGGACGCGGAGGTCGACGACGTGACCGACCCACACCCCGTTCGAGTCCCACACCGAGTGACCGATGAGTTCGGTGACAGTTGCCATGATCGAACTGTTCCATCCTGAGGGTGTTTTCCCAGGTAGGCGCGCTGATATGGGAACGGCGTGGTGCGAACGCCGCAGCCCCGCGTAAAGTGGGGGGACTACTAGAATATAGTTCCGTACGGTGAAGGCAGGGCGGGATGACCAAGTTCGACGAGGCCACACAGGCGATCAGGGTCGACGAGACCACCTATGACGTGTGCCTCGACCCCGGATACTCCATCGGCGGCCCGCTCAACGGCGGCTACCTGATGGCCGTGGTCCTGCGCGCCGCCGTGGACGCCTCGCCGTTCGAGCACCCGGTGAGCACCACCTCGCAGTTCCTCAGGTCACCGGTCGCCGGCCCCGCCCAGGTCAGGGTCGAGCCGCTGAAGTCGGGCCGCACGGCCGCGTTCGCCAGGGCCACGCTCGTCCAGGACGGCGTGCCGCAGATCGAGAGCCTGATCACCACCGCCACACTGACCGGCGCCGATCCCGTCTACACCGACGCGCCCTCGGTCGTCATGCCGCAGGTCGAGGAGTGCGTCAAGCTCCCCGATCCCAAGCCCGAGAACAACATGACGCTCAACGCCCAGATGGACATGCGCTTCGACCCGCCCACCATCGCCTGGCTGAAGGGCGACCCCACGGGCCGGCCGGAGTCGCGGGCGTACTTCAGGATGGCCGAGCCGCAGGACGCCGACCCGTACGTGCTGGCCCTGGCCGTGGACGCGCTGCCGCCCGTGGTGTTCTCCGCCGGCGCCCGCGGCTGGGCGCCCACCGTCGAGCTGACCTGGCATTTGCGCGCCCTGCCCGCCCCCGGCTGGCTCACCCTGATCGGCGGCGGCCGTCTCATCGCGGACGGCTGGTTCGACGAGGAGGTCGAGGTGTGGGACTCCACGGGCCGCCTGGTCGCCCAGTCGCGCCAGCTCGCCAGGGTCGGAAGGGGCTGATGTGAGCAACACAACAGTCCCGCCTTCACCAGGTGTGAGCATTCTTACGCAGTGTTGATCGCGCAGGTCGCCTACCCTCTAGAACGTGCCGGACGCGAGTATTGGGATCTTCGACAGCGGGGTGGGCGGCCTGACGGTCGCACGCGCGATCATCGACCAGCTGCCCCACGAGTCGATCACCTACGTGGCGGACACGGCCCGCCAGCCGTACGGGCCGAAGCCCATCGCCGAGCTGCGCGCCTACGCCCTTGAGGTGATGGACCACCTCGTCGGCCAGGACGTCAAGATGCTCGTCATCGCCTGCAACAGCGCCAGCGCCGCCGTGCTGCGCGACGCCCGCGAACGCTACGACGTGCCGGTCGTCGAGGTGATCCAGCCCGCCACCAGGCGCGCGGTCCGCGCCACCCGCACCGGCCGGGTCGGCGTGATCGCCACCCAGGCCACCATCACGTCGCTGGCCTACCACGACGCCTTCACCGCGGCCCCCGACGTGCAGCTCACCGGCGTGGCCGCCCCACGCCTGGTGGAGTACGTCGAGCGCGGCGAGACGATGAGCAAGGAGCTCATCGACGTCCTGCGCGGCTACCTGGAGCCCATCAGCGCGGCCGGCTGCGACACGCTCATCCTCGGCTGCACCCATTACCCGCTGCTCACCGGCGCGATCTCCTACGTCGTCGGAGACGGCGTCACGCTGGTCTCCAGCGCCGACGAGACGGCCAAGGACGTCTACCGGATCCTGCACGACCGCGGACTGGCGGCGGGAGGCGAGTCCACCCCCCGGCACCGCTTCCGCGCCACCGGCGACTCCCGGCTCTTCGCCCGCCTGGGCAGGCGCTTCCTGGGCCCGGAGATCGACGTGGTCGAAGTCGCGCCAGTGGGGGGTACTACCTTTAGCGGGAGGCCCACATGAAGGTGACCATCGTCGGATGCTCGGGCAGCTACCCCGGCCCCGACAGCCCCGCGTCCTGCTATCTCGTCGAGGCCGAGGGGTTCAGGATGCTGCTCGACCTCGGCAACGGGTCGCTCGGCGCGCTCCAGCGCCACATCGGCCTCTACGACGTGGACGCCATCTGCCTGTCCCATCTGCATGCCGACCACTGCCTCGACGTCTGCGGCTACCACGTGGCCCGCACGTACGGGCCCGACGCGCCGTACCCGCCCGTGCCGGTCTACGCGCCCGAGGGGGCTCCGGCGCGGCTGGCGGCGGCGTACGGGATGCCGGACGAGCCCGGCCTGGAGACCGCCTTCGACTTCACGGTGTTGTCGCCCGGCTCGTTCGAGGTGGGGCCGTTCATCGTCACGGCCGGCCTGGTGAACCATCCGGTCGAGGCGTACGGGTTCAGGGTGGCCACCGACGACGTGTGCGTGGCGTACTCGGGGGACACCGGGGAGTCGGCGGAGCTGGTCAGGCTGGCCACGGGGGCCGATCTCATGCTGTGCGAGGCGTCGTTCGTCGAAGGCCCCGACCTGCCTCCCGACCTGCACCTGACCGGCCGTCAGGCGGCCGAGCACGCGGCCAAGGCGAACGCCGGCAAACTCGTGCTCACCCATCTCGTGCCGTGGAACGACAACGCCAGGGTGCTGGAGGACGCGTCGAAGGGCGGCTATGCCGGGCCCATCGAGCTGGCGCGCAGCGGCGCGGTCTACGAGCTGGCCTGAGTCTGGTCGAAGTCACGTAATCGGGGCAGCGGCGAGAACAGCAGCGGCACGAACGACACGACCCGCCCGCACATCAGCACCCACAAGGCCGTCCGGACGCCGAGATGCTGGGCGATGATCCCGCCGAGCAACGCGCCCAGCGGGACCGACCCCCACATCAACGACCGGAACGAGGCGTTGACCCGGCCCAGCAGATGCTCGGGCACCGTCGTCTGGCGGTAGGTGATCTGGCCGACGGTGCTCAGCGCCGCGCTCCACGACAGCGCGATCGAGGTGACGGCGAAGAACGCCACCCGCCAGTCGGACTGGGTCATCGGCAGCAGCAGGGCGAAGGGCGCCGGCACGGTGACGGAGAGCCAGGTCATCCTGGCCGTGCCGATCCGCCTCGACAGCAGGGCGCCGAGCAGGCCCGCGGCCACGCCGCCGAACCCGCCGGACATGAGCAGCATGCCGATGAGACCGGGCGCCAGCCCCACCTCGTCGGCCAGGAACAGCACCGACAGACCGAGCACGCCGCCGACCGTGACGTTCGTCACCACCGAGGACGCGGCGAACATGCGCAGCAGGCCGTCGCGCCACACGTAGCGCAGGCCCGCGCCGATGCCGCGCAGGAGCGGCTCGCGTTCGCCCGATGCCGGCGGCTTGTCGGGGGTCTTGATGCTGCCGAGGAACAGCACCGACGCCAGCGAGCCCAGCGCGGTGGCGACCAGCGTCCGCGGTGCGCCGATGAGCTGCACCAGCAGGCCGCCGACGCCCGGCCCGGCCAGGAAGCTGCCCGAGCGCACGACCTCCAGCTTGGAGTTGCCGTCGCTGAGCTGCGGCGTGCTCACCAGGCTGGGCAGGTACGTCTGGTCGGCGACGTCGTTGAACACCTGCGCCACACCGGCCAGGAAGGCGACCGCGAACATCATGCCGATCGACAGCACGCCCAGCTGCGCCGCCAGCGGAATCGTCGCCAGCAGCAGGAACCTGGCCAGGTCGGAGACCATCATCACGCGGCGCCGGCGCATCCGGTCGACCCACACCCCCGCGGGCAGGCCGAGCAGGAGGAACGCGGTGGTCTGGAGCGCGGACAGCAGGGCCACCTGGGCCGGTTGCGCGTGCAGCGTGACGACCGCCACGAGCGGGAGGGCCACGCGCGAGATATTCGCTCCCAGTTCGTTCCCCACATGTGAAGTCAGGAACCGGAGGAAGTCAGGGTTTCGCAACACCCCCGTTGTCATTGCGTAAGGATCCATGTGTCGGACACATTTGGTCAAGAGTGTCGTGCCACGGAGATAGGGTGATCTGCATGTCCCGACAGGATGGCCGCAACCCCGACCAGCTCCGCCCCATCACCATCACCCGGCAGTGGCTGGCGCACGCCGAGGGTTCGGTCCTGGTCGAGTTCGGCGGCACGAGGGTGTTGTGCGCGGCGTCGGTGCAGGACAGCGTGCCGCGCTGGCGCAGGGGCAGCGGGCAGGGCTGGGTTACGGCCGAATACGCCATGCTCCCTCGGGCGACCAATACCCGTAATGATCGTGAATCGGTCCGCGGCAAAATCGGCGGGCGCACCCACGAGATTTCCCGGTTGATCGGAAGATCACTTCGCGCCTGCGTCGATTACAAGGCCCTGGGCGAAAACTCCATTCTGCTCGACTGCGACGTGCTCCAGGCCGACGGCGGCACCAGGACCGCCGCGATCACCGGCGCGTACGTCGCGCTCGCCGACGCCGTCTCCTGGATGAAGGCGCGCAAGATGTGCCCGGGAGACCCGCTGATCGGCTCGGTCGCGGCCGTGTCCGTCGGCGTCGTCGGCTCGGTCCCCATGCTCGACCTGTGCTACACCGAAGACGTCGCCGCCGAGACCGACATGAACGTCGTGATGACCGGTGAGGGCGCCTTCGTCGAGGTGCAGGGCACCGCCGAGGGCGTGCCCTTCGACCGCGCGGCCCTCGACCAGCTGCTCGACCTGGCAGCCGCCGGGTGCGAGGAGCTCACCCTGATCCAGCAGGAGGCGCTGGGCGCATGAAGATCGTGCTCGCCACCCGCAACCCGGGCAAGATCGCGGAGCTGCGGCGCATCCTCGTCGGGTTCGAGATCGTCGGGCTGGAGGAGTTCCCCGAGATCGGCGAGGTCGCCGAGACCGGCGTCACCTTCGAGGAGAACGCGCTGCTCAAGGCGCACGCCGTCGCCAACGGCTCCGGGCTGCCGGCCGTGGCCGACGACTCCGGGCTCTGCGTCGACGTGCTCAACGGCATGCCCGGCGTCTTCTCGGCCCGCTGGTCCGGCCGTCACGGCGACGACCAGGCCAACCTCGACCTGCTGCTGGCCCAGCTCTCCGACGTGCCCGCCGAGAAGTTGTCCGCGCACTTCGCCTGCGCCGCCGCGCTCGCGCTGCCGTCCGGGGAGCACCGGGTGGTGGAGGGCACGCTGCCCGGTCACCTGATCACCACCCCCCGGGGCACCAACGGCTTCGGCTACGACCCGATCCTGGTGCCGCTCGGCCACGACCGCACCACCGCCGAGCTGTCTCCCGACGAGAAGGACGCCATCAGCCACCGGGGCCGCGCCTTCCGCGCGCTGGCGCCGATCGTGCGCGACATCGTCGGCTCGTAACCACCGCGTAAGAACCTCCTGACCGCGGGCGACGTAACGTCGTACCGTGCAGAAGAACGAGACGGTACCCGCCTGGGCCGGCGCCCTGGCGGGGCTGACGGCGGGCGCGCTGGCGCTCGGGATCGCGCAGCTCGTCGCCGGGTTCGCGGGGCCTGAGACCTTTCCGGTGGTGGCGGTGGGGGACGCCGCCGTCGATCTGACGCCCGCGCCGGTCAAGGATTTCGCGATCAACACGTTCGGGGAGAACGACAAGACCGTCCTCGTCGGGGGCGTGCTGGTGGTGCTCGCCGGGATCGCGGCCGTCATCGGGGTGCTGGCACGGCGGCGGCTCCTGTATGGGTATGTCGGGCTGGCCGGGTTCGGGGTGGTGGGTGCCGTCGCGGTGCTCACCCGTCCGGGGGCGGGCGCGGTTGACGTGCTGCCGACGGTGGTGGGGGTCGTGTGCGGGGGGCTGGCCCTGGGGTGGCTGCTCCGGCGCGCCGGTGGCGGGCTCGCCGTTCCGGCTTCCGGGACGGTTCCGGCTCCTGAGCCCGGTGCGGCTGCGCGGCCCGAGGTCTCCGGGGCTGAGATCTCCCGGGCTGAGGTTCCCCCGGCCGACACTTCCCGGGGCGAGACTTCCCCGCCTGAGGTGTCCGAGGCTGGGGTGTCCGGGGCTGAGGGGGAGGAGGTCGGGGGCGGCGAGCGGGTTGTGGAGCGGCCGGCCGTGATGCGGGCCGGGGGTGCCACGGTGGTGGAGCGCGGTTTCGACCGGCGGCGGCTGATCACCGGGGTGGCGGGCGGGATCGTGGTGGCCGGGGCGGCCGCCGTGCTGGGGCGGCAGCTCGGCGGGCGGCGGGAGCTGGACACAGTGCGGGGCAACCTGGCACTGCCCACGCCCGCGAGGCCCGCCCCACCACTCCCGGCCGGTACAGACTTCCACATCCCCGGCCTGTCATCCTTCACCACGAAAAATCAGGACTTCTATCGGGTTGATACGGCCCTCGTCGTCCCTCAGGTGGACCCGCGTGCCTGGACGCTTCGCATCCACGGCATGGTGGACAAGCCGGTCGAGCTCACCTACGCCGAACTGCTGAACATGCCGCTCACCGAGGCCGACATCACCCTGACCTGCGTCTCGAACGAGGTGGGCGGCCCGTACGTCGGCAACGCCCGCTGGCTGGGCGTACGCATGGCGGACGTGCTGCGCCGGGCCGGGCTCCAGCCGGGTGCCGACATGCTGCTGTCCACGTCGGAGGACGGCTTCACCTGCGGCACCCCCGTGGACGTCGTGATGGACGGCCGCGAGGCGCTCTTCGCCGTCGCCATGAACGGCGAGGCGCTCCCCTTCGAGCACGGTTTCCCGGTACGCCAGGTCGTGCCCGGTCTGTACGGCTACGTGTCGGCCACCAAGTGGGTGGTCGACGTCAAGGTGACCAGGTTCGACCGGGACGAGGCGTACTGGACGCCGCGCGGTTGGGCCGCCAAGGCGCCGATCAAGACGCAGTCGCGCATCGACGTACCGAAGACCGGGGACTCTCTGAAGGCCGGTCGCACGGCGATCGCCGGGGTGGCGTGGGCGCAGCACACCGGGGTGGAGGCCGTCGAGGTGCGGGTCGACGGCGGCGAGTGGCGGCAGGCGCGGCTGGCCGCCGTGCCGGGGCCGGACACCTGGCGGCAGTGGGCGCTCGACTGGGACGCCACCCCCGGGCAGCACACGATCGAGGCGCGGACGACGGACGCGGCGGGACGTACCCAGACCGAGCGCCAGACGCCCCCCGCCCCCGACGGCGCCACCGGATGGCCGGCGGTGACGGTCCAGGTGGCCTGATTCGCGGACGTTTGCGCAGGTAAAGCCGACGGCCCGAACGGATAATCTTCCCCACTTCACCCTCCGGGACGCGACGACCGCTCTACGATCGGTCGTCCAAGCAGGACAGGAGGCAGGACGTGTTCCGCGAACGCAAGTCGAGCGTCCGAGGGGTCCTTCCGGAGGGGCAGTACAACCCGGTGGTGGGGGAGGGGGTCCGGTGGCTCGACTACGAACGTGCCGCCGAGGACGTCCCCGGCGACACGCCCGCCACCACCGAGTTCCCCTCCTCCCGTGAGGGCTCGGCCCCGTTAGCGCCCTGCCCCTTCCGCGCCGGCCACAGCCCCGCGGAGGGACCCACCCCACCGCCCGGCCTCCCCGAGCCGCCTCCCTCCCACCCGGCCCCCGCCCCAGCAACGGGCACGCCCTCCACCTCGGACGCGGCTTCTGCTCGCGGCGTGACCCCGGCTTGGGAGCCGGCCTCCCCTGGTGACCTGACCTCCACCTCGGACGAGGCTGTGGTTTCCGACCTGACCACGGCGTCGGACATGGGCTCCGCCCCCGGCGTGGCCTCGGCGCTGGACGTGCTCACGGGCCTCGCCACCCGTCCAGGGCCACCGCCCGGCCCGTCCCGCACTGAGACGCCGTACGGCCTGACGTTCAGCCTGGACGCCCTGAACCGCCTCGCCGCACGCCCGAAGGCACACCCCGGCCCCGCGAACGGCCTGACGCCGGACCTCGACGGGCTGACCGCCTTGAGCGGCGCTGAGGCGATCACCCCACAGGCCCCCGCCGACGTGCCGACCATCGGGGACGCGGGAACCAGCGTTGAGGTGCGTGGGGATCGTCGGCCGGGAGCCGATGCCCGGGAAGCCGGGCCGGGTGGGGACGCGGCAACGGGGGCCGGGCCGCATCGGGGTGAGCCGGGGGCGGCGACGCCGCGGGGGTTCGGAGCGGCCGTCAGCGGGATGCGGCGGTTGGATCTCGGAAGCAGTGATCGGCTGGCGGGTTCCGGAGGTACGGGACGTACGGGGGATGGGCGGCATCCGCTGGAGGTCCGGATCGATCGGGCGAGGAACAAGGCCGGCGCGGACTGGTTCGAGGGGGAGCGGAGGCCGCCGAGACTGGTCGAGTCCCGTCCGTACGGGCTGCCGGGCGGCCTGGCACAGCCGGACCCGCAGGTCGAGCGGGATCTGAGGCAGGCGCTGGAGTCCGGAGCCAGGTTCCCCGACCCGCGCGGCACCTGGGTCAGGCTGATCAACGGCGGCGGCCCGGCGGACGACCCGTTCCGGGCCTCCAACGCCGCCGACTGCGCCCTGGCCGTGTTGTCCACCTGGCACGGCGAGCCCGCCACCGCCGCCCCCCGGCTCCCCGAGTACGACCGGATCGGCCGGCCGCTGCTCACCGGCGAGCAAGGGGGAGCGGCCAGGATCGAGCGGTGGACCGGCCAGAAGTTCCAGTACGCGGGCCAGGGCCGGCACGCCTATCCCATGGTCGCGCGTCGGCTGCTGGAGGCGGGGCACGGTGCCGGCGCGGTCATCGCGGTGCGCTGGCCCGGCGGCGGCTCGCACGTCTGGAACGCGGTCAACTCCGGCAGCGAGGTGATCTGGATCGACGCCCAGCGGGGGCACATGTCGGTCGAGCCGCCGTACGCGACGGTGACGGGGGTGTTCTGCATGATCCTCGATCGGCAGGGACGGCCGCGATGAACATGGACCAGGCCAGGGCGCTGGCGGAGGAGTACTTCAACGGGACCCGCCCGCCGGACGAGCCGCTGTCGGTGGGCCTGTACGGCTTCCATGACGGGTATGTCGCTTGGGTCCGGGAGCTCGACCCCGACGATCCCACCACCCTGCCGGACACGGTCGGCGGGGCCTGCATCGTGATCGACAAGGCGTCGGGAGAGGTCGTCGTCCGGCCCCTGCTCGACCCCGAAACCGTCGCCGAACTCTGGCCCGGCCGCACCCCACGCTGACCCCGGAAAGGCAGGGGTCGGGGGCGGGGCAGCGCCCGGAAAGGCGAGGGTAGAGGGGGCGGGCGACGGCGGGCGACGCACCGGAAGGTCGGGCGCCGCCCCCCCATGAGGTGCGCGAGGTCGGGCGCCGCCCCCATGAGGCGCCCGACCCGTTGGCTTGGGCGTGGCCGCGCGGGCCTCCCACGACACCCGCCCTGGGAGGCCCGCGCTGCCCCTGCGCGTACCCTCTATCCTGATTTTTCGCTTTTATTCGGTTTTATCGGGATCACCCCGTGGCCAACGACCCCACGATCGACGCCCGGGCCGCGCGCCGCGCCGGCACCACGGCGGCCAGCACGCCCGCCAGCCCCGACAGCACCACGAACAGCGCGATCTGCCCGAGCGGCGCGGAGAAGACCGCCCCGGGCAACATCGCCTGGACCGCGGCCCAGCCGAACACGCCGCCGAGCACCACGCCGACCAGCGCCCCTATCAGGCCGAGCATCGCGGCCTCGACCGAGAGCATCCGCCGCAGCTGCGGCCGGGTCAGCCCGAGCGCCCGCAGCAGCGCCGACTCCCTGGTGCGCTCGTGCACCGACAACGACAGGGTGTTGGCGATGCCGAGCAGCGAGATCAGGATCGCCAGCCCGAGCAGCCCGGTGACGATCATGAGCAGCATGTCCAGGGTCTCGTCGAACTGACCGCGTACCTCGGTCGAGCTCGCCATCTGGACGGTGGGATAAGGCGCGATCGCGGCCCTGACCACCTGCCGGGCCTGGTCGGCCGCCACGCCGTCGCGAATGTTGATCATCACGCGGGAGTCCGGCACCCGGTCGTAGTAGGTGTCGAACGGCCGCTCGGCGACGGTGAGCGGCGGCAGGGTGGAGTTCGTCCCGGCGAGGACGGCCACGACCTTCAGCGGCACCGACCCGGCCCGCTGGGTTCTGACCGTGACCGTGTCGCCGACCTTGACGCCCAGGGCGGAGGCCGCGTGGTCGAGCAGCGCGACCTGCCCGGCCGACAGGCCCGCCATCGAGCCGGAGAGCACCTCGGGGGTGACGGTCCCGTGGTAGGTGCCGATGTCGAAGCGCCGGTCGCCCACCTTGCCGGGGGTCTCGCGGATCTGCAGCACCGAGGCCAGCTCCGGCCGGCCGCGCAGCTTCTCGGCCACCGACCGGGGCACCCCGCTGTCCTGCACCTGGCCGGCCAGCATGTAGTCGACGGGGAACTGCTCGTCGAGCTTGTTCCAGACGGTCAGCCGGGTGGAGGCGCTGAGCACCGAGATCAGCGTCATCAGCGTGACGCCGATGGTGAGCGCCACCGTGGTGGTCGCGGCACGCCGCGGGTTGCGCGCCGAGTTGTCCAGCGCCAGGCGTCCGGGCACGCCGAACAGCTTGGCCGGGACCCAGCCCACCATCGCGCTCAGCGGCCTGACCAGCACCGGCCCGAGGATCAGCACGGCCAGGAAGACCAGCGCGCCGCCGGCCATCACGACGAACAGCGTGCCCGGCTCGCCCGCCGGCAGCGCCGCCACGCCGAACGCGGTCGTACCGGCCCCGGCCAGCAGGAACAGCCCGGCGAACACCCAGCGCAGCAGGCCGGTGCGGAAGTCCTGCTCCTCCGGCTGGGCGCGCAGCGCCGCGACCGGCGGTACGCGGGTGGCCGCCCGCGCGGGCAGCAGGGCCGCGAACATGGTGACCAGGAGGCCGACCGCGAGGCCGATCCCGATGGTGGCCGGGGTCAGCGCGACCGCCGCGTCCGTGGGCATGGGGGCGTCGAACGCGGCCAGCAGCGTCAGGGCGAGCACGGCCAGCCCGTACCCGGCGAGCAGGCCGAGCGCGGAGGCGAGCAGCCCGACCACGGACGACTCCAGCACGATCGAGCCGAACACCTGCCCGCGCGTCGCGCCGATGCAGCGCAGCAGCGCCATCTCCCGGGTGCGCTGTGCGACGAGGATGGTGAAGGTGTTGTAGATGACCAGTGCGGCCACCATCATCGCCACGGCCCCGAACAGCAGCAGGCCGACGGTCAGCGTGCGCATCGACAGCCCGGCCGAGGCCGCCAGGTCGTCGGCCAGCTCCGCGCCGGACTTGACCTCGTACGCGTTGCCGAGCGCCGCCGCGACGGCCTGCTTCAGCCCGGGGCCCGAGCCGGCGACGTCGATCTCGCGGTAGCCCTTCGCGCCGGTCATGCGCTGGGCCGTGGCCGCGGTGAAGCCCACCGCGCCGGTGAAGGAGAGCTCCTGGTCCACGCCGGGGTCGAGCAGGCCGACCAGCCGGAACTGCTGCGGGGCCTGCCTGCGGTCGAGCACGGTGATCGTGTCGCCGAGCCGCAGGCCCTGCGACTTGGCGGTGTTCTTGTCCAGCACGGCCGCCTGGTCGTCGCTGCCGGGGCCGGTGCCCGCGACGATCGAGGTGCGGTCCAGCGGGCCGGGGACGATGGACAGGGCCGTGGTCGGGCTGCTGCCGACCGCCCTGCCGTCCTTGCCGAGCAGCGGCGCGGGGTCGCGGATCAGGCCCTGCGCCTCGGTCACGCCGGCGAGGGCGCGCACCCGTTCGAGGGCCTTCTCCGGCAGGACGCCGTCGCGCTCCTTGGGCAGGACGGCCACGTCCACCTTGTCGGCGTCGGCGGTGACGCGCTGGGAGAAGCCCGCCTGGATGGTGTCGTTCAGCACGAACGTGCCCGCGATGAAGCCCACGCCCAGCGTGATCGCCAGCGAGGTGAGCAGCAGCCTGAGCTTGTGCGCGCGCAGCCCAGCCAGCGCCGTCTTCAGCACCTCAGCCCTCCAGCTTCATGAGCGTGTCGAGGACCGCCTGCGGCGACGGCGAACCGATCTCGGTGACCAGCTCGCCGTCGCGCAGGAACACCACCCGGTCGGCGTACGCCGCCGCGACCGGGTCGTGCGTGACCATGACGATGGTCTGGCCCAGCTCGCGGACCGAGGTGCGCAGGAAGGAGAGGATCTCCGAGCCGCTGCGCGAGTCGAGGTTGCCCGTGGGCTCGTCGGCGAAGATCACCTGCGGCTTGCTGATCAGGGCCCGCGCGACGGCCACGCGCTGCTGCTGGCCGCCGGACAGCTCCGTCGGCCGGTGCCCGAGGCGGTCGCGCAGGCCGACGGTGTCGATGACCCGGGCGAGCAGCTCCTCGTCCGCCTGCCGGGCGGAGATGTCCAGGGGCAGCCTGATGTTCTGCTCGGCGGTCAGCGTGGGCAGCAGGTTGAACGCCTGGAAGATGAAGCCGATCCGCTCCCGGCGCAGCAGCGTGAGCTGCCGGTCGGCCAGGCCGGTCAGCTCCACGTCGCCGATGTGCACCGTGCCCGAGCTGGCGGTGTCGAGGCCGGCCAGGCAGTGCATGAGCGTCGACTTGCCGGAACCGGACGGGCCCATGATCGCCGTGAAGGCGCCGGTCGCGAAGGCCACGTCCACGCCGCGAAGGGCGTGGACCTGGGCGTCGCCCTGGCCGTACACCTTGGTCAGGGCCTTGGCCACCACCGCGGGCGGGGCCGCGCGCCGGGAATCGGTGAGGGTCACTTTCACTCCTTGTCGCAATTTCTCGTCGCGACCAACGCTAGGAGTGGAAAGTTCAGGATTTGTGGGCCCTGAGGAGGGACTTCGTGTAGGACCTCAGACGACCCCCGTCAGCCTTTC
Organism: Nonomuraea sp. NPDC051191; assembly: GCF_044455665.1. NCBI lineage: Bacteria > Bacillati > Actinomycetota > Actinomycetes > Streptosporangiales > Streptosporangiaceae > Nonomuraea > Nonomuraea sp. NPDC051191. Next base: position 342,055 of record NZ_JBITEZ010000007.1, read on the forward strand.
GGCCGATGCGAGGGGACGACGAGCCCCGCCTCGTACGCGTACACGACCACCTGGGCCCGGTCGCGCAGCCCCAGTTTGGCCAGCACCCGGCCCAGATGCGTCTTCACGGTGGCCTCGGCGACCTCAAGGCGGTTCGCGATCTCCATGTTGGACAGGCCGCGGGCCACCATGAGCAGCACCTCCCGCTCGCGCGGGGTCAGCTCGGTCGCCGCGGGCAGCTCCTCCACCGGCAACTGGGCGGCGAACCGGTCCAGCATCCTGCGCAGCGTGCGCGGCGAGACCACCGCGTCGCCCGCGTGCACCTGCCTGATGGCGTTGACCAGGTCGGCGGGCGGCACGTCCTTCAGCAGGAACCCGGCCGCGCCCGCCTTGATCGCGGCCAGGGCGTACTCGTCGAGGTCGAACGTGGTCAGGATGAGCACCTTCGGCCCGTCGATGTGCCTGGTGGCCTCGACGCCGTCCATGCGCGGCATGCGGACGTCCATCAGCACGACGTCCACCTCGACGCGTTCCAGCAGCTCCAGGGCCGCCACGCCGTCGCCGGCCTCGGCCACCACGTCGATGTCCGGCTGGGCGCCGAGCACCATCCTGAACCCGGCCCGCAGCAGTTCCTGGTCGTCGACCAGCATGACCCTGATCATCACGCCGCCCTCGCCGTCGGGAGCCGGGCCAGCACCTCGAAGCCGCCGCCGGTCAGGGGGCCCGCCGAGACCGCGCCGCCGTACATGCCGACGCGTTCGCGCATGCCGATCAGGCCGTGGCCGTCGGGGCTGCGCGGCGCGGCGGCGCCCCGGCCGTCGTCGGTCACCCGGACGACCAGCTCGGGGCCGCCGTAGTCGATCTCGACCCGCGCATGGACGTGCGGGCCGCCGTGCTTGAGCGCGTTCGTCAGCGCCTCCTGGACGATGCGGTAGACGGCCAGCTGCTGCCCCTCGGGAAGCTCGCCGGGCACGCCGCCGATGCGCAGGCTGGCCGGGACGCCGGCGCCGCGCACCAGGTCTTCGAGCTGTCCCAGGCCGGGTTGCGGGGTGTAGTCGGTGTCGTCGTCCTCGCTCTCGCGCAGCACGCCCACCATCCTGCGCATCTCGGCCAGGGCCGCCCGCCCGGTCTTGGAGATGTTCCGTACGGCCAGCCGGGCCTGCTCGGGGTCTCTGTCGAGGGCGAAGCCGGCGCCGTCGGCCTGCACCACCATCACGCTGACGTTGTGGGCCACCACGTCGTGCAGCTCCCTGGCGATCCTGGTCCGCTCGGCCGCCGCGGCCATCCTGGCCTGCTGGTCGCGTTCGCGCTCGGCGCGTTCCGCGCGTTCCTCCAGCCCTTCGAGGTAGCGACGGCGGGTGTTGGCGTACAGGCCGGCGAGCCAGATGGTGATGACGAAGATCGAGCCGCTGAAGAACATGCCGAAGGTGGTCGCGGACCAGTTCACCAGCGCCAGGAAGATCCCCAGCTCGGCCACCAGCCCGGCCGCCAGGGCCCACCGGAAGGGGCGCTCGGAGGCGACCGTCCAGAGCGCGACCATGACCGCGAGGTTGGCGGGCAACGGGTCGATGTGGGCCAGCCACTGCCCGAAGGAGATCAGCGTGATCGCCGCGTACGCCTCCAGCGGCCTGCGCCGCCACAGCAGCGGCGCCAGCAGCAGCACCGAGAGCGCCACGTAGCCCGGCACGCCCAGGTACCTGCTGCCCTCCACCGGGGTGAGCGAGGCGTAGGGAATCGCCAGGAGCAAGCTGAAGACGGCGAGGGGGGCGACCCGAAGGACGCTCACCAGCCCGCCATGGCGCGTCGACCACGCCCGTACCCTGCCGAACACATCATCACGATATGTAAGCCCCGCCCGGGGTTTGTCCGCCTCAAGGGGGAAGTCGTCGTACGACCCAGGTCTTACATGGGTCTTACGGGGGACACGGCATGGTGGTTCATGGGAGCGCCCCTCGCGGGCGGTAAAGGGAGATCGTGATGGCGGATCATGATCGAGACGCGGGTCGCGCGGTGAAGAGGAAGCACCGCGCGACCCGACCTCCCGGACGGCGCGACCTTCCGAGCCATCGCCGCTGGTGCGTGTGCGGGCGGGGGGACTCGAACCCCCACAGTGTCTCCACCAACAGGACCTAAACCTGCCGCGTATGCCATTTCGCCACGCCCGCGATCCCGCCGAGGCGGGCTGGGAACAGCTTAGCGCTCCGGCCGTGGCCGGGCAGCCTTCCGCGACGACCGCGGGCCCCTTGCGCGCGGGGCCCGCGGGACGGTCTCAGGCCAGGCCGAGCTTCTTCTTGAGCGAGGCCACGTGCCCGGTGGCCTTCACGTTGTAGAGCGCCTGCTCGATCTTCCCGTCGGCGTCGATCACGAACGTCGAGCGGATCACGCCGATCATCTCCTTGCCGTAGAGCTTCTTCGGGCCGTACGCGCCGTACGCCTGGTGGACGGCCAGCTCGGGGTCCGACAGCAAGGGGAAGGTCAGGGCGTCGCGGACGACGAACTTGGCCAGCTTCTCGGGCTTGTCCTTCGACACGCCGAGGACGACGAAACCCTCGCCGGTCAGCTGGCTCAGGTTGTCGCGGAAGTCGCAGGCCTGCTTGGTGCAGCCGGGCGTCATCGCGGCGGGGTAGAAATAGAGGATCACCCTCTTGCCGCGAAGGCTGTCGAGGGAGACGGTGCCGCCGTCGGCGGTGGGTAGCGTGAACTCGGGCGCGGCGTCGCCGGGCGCGAGCTTGGTCTCTGTCATGGGCCCTCCTGAGTTCTCCCGGCAAACCTACCGGCCTGGCCGCTGTGCCGTACGGCACGCCGACCTGACAGACTGATCACGACCAGAACGGACGGAGCTCGCGACGGACCGCGTAGCGGGCGCGACCACGCGTACGGTCGGAAGGAGAGCCATGGCTGACACCGATCCAGACGAGTTGGAGCGGCGGATCGCGCGCACGCGCGCGGAGTTGGCGCAGACGGTCGACGCCATCGCCGACCGGGTGAGCCCCAAGCGGGTCGCCGAGCGTACGGTCGCCGATGTCAAGACCAGGGCGGGCCACTTCGTGGCGTCCGTGGGGGACGCCCTCGGGGTGACCGCCCGCCCGGTCGACTACGGCGACAAGCCCGAAGGGGTGTGGGACGACGAGCAGCCCAACCTGGCGCCGGTGCTCATCGGCGTCGGCGCGGTGCTGGTCGTCGGCGCGGCGATCGTCCTGTTCCGGCGCAGGCGCCGCCGGCGCTGACGTCCGGGGCGGGGCCGGGGACGGGCCGGGGACGGGGTCAGAGGAACGTCCTGCCCTCGCCCCGGTACGTGGGCACCGACTCGGTCACGGTGTCGCCGTCCACGAGGTGGAGGGTGTCGAAGCGCTCGCACATCTCGCCCGCCTTGGCGTGCCTGAACCACACCCGGTCCCCGACCCGCAGCTCCTGGGCCGCCTGGCCCAGCAGCGGGGTCTGCACCTCGCCCGCGCCCTCGTCCTGCGCGTACCGCAGGCCGGCGGGCAGGTACGGCTGAGGCAGGCGGCTCGGCCCGGGAGGGCCTGAGGCGAGGTAGCCCCCGCCCAGCACCGTCACCGTGTCCGGCCCCGGGCGGCGGACGACCGGCAGCGCGAACAGGGCCGCCGGACGGCCGCTGAAACGCCGGTAGAAGTCGAACAGCCGCGGGTGGAAGAAGCCCGAGCCGGCGGCGACCTCGGTGACCGCCTTCTCCCTGACCGTCGTCTCGATCGAGCCGGTGCCGCCGCCGTTGACGAACTCCAGGTCGGCGATCTGGCGTACGGCGTGCACGATGCGGCCGCGGCGGACGATCAGCTCGCGGGCCGAGTGGGCCTGCATGAGCCGTACGACGCGGGCGAAGGCGGCGTTGCCCGGCGGGTCGTCGCCGACCCCGGCGATCTGCGCCTCGTAGGCCATGACGCCCACCAGCCGGAGCCCGGGACGCTTGGCGATGGCCGTGGCCAGGTCGGCGGCCTGGTGGGGCTCGCGTACGGGGGAGCGGAGCGCGCCGGCCCGGAACTTGCCGCCGAGCGCGACGTAGCCGGCGTCCACGTCGAGGGAGAGCCGCAGCTCGGCCCTGGGGTGCACGCCGGACACGGCCTTCTCGACGAAGTCGAGCTGCTCGCGGGAGTCGACGGTGATCGCGATCTCGGCGGCGGCCCGCGGGTCGGCGGCCAGGGCGGCGAGCGCGTGCCGGTCGGCCGTCGGGTAGGCGACCAGGATGTCGGTGAAGCCCTGGCCGGCCAGCCAGAGGGCCTCGGGGAGGGTGAAGGCCATGATGCCGCGGAAGCCGTCCATGGCCAGGATGCGTTCGAGGACGGCGCGGCTGCGCACGGACTTGCTGGCCACCCGGATCGGCTTGCCCGCGGCGCGGCGTACCAGGTCGGCCGCGTTGGCCCGCATGGCCGCCAGGTCGAGGATCGCGAAGGGCGGTTCGAGCGCCGCGGTGGCGCGGTCGTAGCGCTGGCGGTCATCCATGGCAGCAGGGTAACGGCATATCGGGCGAATGAATATGAGGGGGGTTCATATTCATTGGCGGCCCGGTGCGGCATGGGCGGGGGCCCGGACGGCCGGGGAGGTTCACATTCCTTGGTGCGGCCGTAATGATCGGGCAAATGGGCGGCGAGGGCGCGGACGCGGGCCCGGCGGACCCATGTACGTCTGTCGTTGTGATGACCACGCTTCAGCAGATGGTGCCCGCAGCCATCACCGCCCAGCACACCGGGCTGCGCAGGGCGAGAAGGGCGCTCAGACCGGCCCGTACGCTGCCGGGCGCCCTCGTCGCCCTCTTCCTGGCCGCCGTGCTCGGCGCGACGACCGCCGAGGTCGTGACGTCGCTGCTCGGCAAGCCGCTCGGCTGGGTCCCGGTGAACGAGGCGATCGAGCTGGCCGGCGCGCGGACGTGGCCGCAGGTCTCCTTCGCCGCGCTGCTCACCGCCGGGGCCGGGCTGCTGATGTTGCTGCTCGCGATCGTGCCGGGACGTTCCAGGACGGTCCCGGTCGAGACGTCCGACCCGCTGATCGTCATCGGCATCACCCGCGCCGGGCTGCGCCGGACCCTGCGCTCGGCCGCCCAGAAGGTCAACGGGGTGGAGCGGGCCCGCGTACGGCTGCGCCGGCGCACCATCGAGGTCACCGTCGTGACCGGGCCGGAGAGCTCGGGCACGATGCTCCGGCAGGTCGGCACGGCGGTCGGCGACCGGCTGGCCGGCGTCGGCACGCTCGGCACCGGCGAGGTCGTCGTCCGGCTGCGCAGGAAGGGCGTGTGATGCGGCAGTACACGGGCAACCGCGTCGGCCTGGCCCTGGTCGGGCTCACCCTGCTCGGCGCGGGCGGCTACGGCTGGCTGCGCGCCAAGGGACTGCTCTTCGACCTGCCGCGCAACGCCAAGGTCCTGCCCGCCGAGTTCGCCCGTACGCTGGCGGCCGACCCCTGGACGTTGTGGCTGCTGGCCTTCGCCCTGCTGATCCTGTCCATGCTCGCGGTGCGCTGGCTGGTGCTCAGCCTGGGCTGGGGCCGCCGGGGCGCGGCCAGCGGCACCGGCACGGCCATGTTGTGCGTGGGCCTCAAAGGCGTGGACGGCCTGGGCCGGGCGGGCGTACGGGCCGCCGACAACGGCCTGCGCGTCGCCCTGACCTGCCCCTCCGACGCGGACGTCGGCGCGGTGGTGACCAAGCTCGACCAGGACATCGTCGGCCGCATCCGCCGCGAGGTACGCGACGACGAGACGCCGGCGGTCGTCCGCGTCCACGTCCGCCGCCAACCGGCCGAGCGCCGCTGACCACTCAGCCGGCTGCTCGTCCTTGCGGGAAAAGCTCGTCCCTGCAGAAAAAGAAGGCGCGGACCCGCGCCTTCGTCGTCGAATCCGATCGGGAGGTCGTCATTCACCGCATCATCGGCGCTTTCGCCGCCGCAGCTCTCGTACTCGCCCTCGGCGCGCCCGCCGCCCACGCGGAATCTGCCGACGGCTTCCCGCTGATCCCCTGCATGACCGGGGCGGACGGTCAGACGCACTGCGTGGGCGAACACCTGCCCGGCCTGCTGGCCCAGGCCCTCAGCCCCGCGTTCGGCCTGATCTGCGTGAACGGGCACACCACCACGGTGATCTGCCGCTCGTCCGCCTGAGACACGGTTGGAGACAGGCCCGGGGCCCCTCCCAGGCGGAGGGGCCCCGGCGCGTCAGCACTCGATCACGTTGACGGCCAGGCCGCCGCGTGGTGTCTCTCTACTCGTAGTGGTAGCGAGCCTGGAGGACGACGATCTCGTCGTGTGCGACGAGGTACACCAGGCGATGCTCGTCGGTGATGCGCCGGGACCAGGCGCCCGCCAGCGCGTACTTGAGCGGCTCGGGTTTGCCGATGCCCTCGTACGGATCACGCAGGACGTCTTCGATGAGCCGGTTGACGCGCTTCAGGGTCTGCCGGTCGGCTGTCTGCCAGTGGACGTAGTCCTCCCAGCCCTGGCTCGTGAACGCCACTTTCACCGATCAGCCTCGTCGCCCGTCAACTCGTGCCGCTCGTGACGCCCTTGGACGGCCTCCTGGTAGGACTCGATCAGCCGGCGCGCGTTGGCCGGGGAACGCAGCAGGTAGGCGGTCTCCCGAAGGGCCTCGTACTCTTCGGCCGCCACGAGGTAGGCGCTGCCGTTCTTGGAGACGATCTCCACGGCGTTACGGTCGTTGTTGACCTCTTCGATGAGGGGGAACAGACGACGGCGAGCTTCGCTGGCGGTGATGGACATGGTCGCCTCCTCCGAGTGGTACAACTCTACGGTACCACTCGGAGGCGCGTCAGCACTCGATCACGTTGACGGCCAGGCCGCCGCGTGAGGTCTCCTTGTACTTGTCCAGCATGTCGCGGCCGGTGTCGCGCATGGTCTTGATGGCCTTGTCCAGGGCCACGTAGTGGCGGCCGTCGCCGCGCAGCGCGATCCTGGCGGCCGTGATGGCCTTGTTGGAGGCCACGGCGTTGCGCTCGATGCACGGGATCTGCACCAGCCCGCCGATCGGGTCGCAGGTCAGCCCCAGGTTGTGCTCGATGCCGATCTCGGCGGCGTTCTCCACCTGCTCGGGGGTGCCGCCCATGACCTCGGTGAGCCCGGCGGAGGCCATCGAGCAGGCCGAGCCCACCTCGCCCTGGCAGCCGACCTCGGCGCCGGAGATCGAGGCGTTCTCCTTGAACAGCACGCCGATCGCGGCCGCCGTGAGCAGGAAACGCACCACGCCGTCGTCGTCGGCGCGCGGGACGAACCTGGTGTAGTACGTCAGCACGGCCGGGATGATGCCGGCGGCGCCGTTGGTCGGGGCGGTGACGATGCGGCCGCCCGCGGCGTTCTCCTCGTTGACGGCCAGGGCGAACAGCGCCACCCAGTCCATCGCCTGCAGCGGGTCCTTCTCGGCCGACTCGGACTGAAGCCGCCGGTGGAGCTGGTTGGCCCTGCGCTTGACCTTCAGGCCGCCGGGCAGCACGCCCTCCTTGGTGATGCCGCGCCGCACGCACTCCGACATCACGCGCCAGAGGTCGAGGATGCCCGAGCGGATCTCCTCCTCGGTGCGCCCGAACGCCTTCTCGTTCTCCAGCATCAGCGCGGAGATCGACAGGCCGGTGTTCGAGCAGTGCTTGAGCAGCTCCTCGCCCGAGGCGAACGGGTAGGGCAGGACGGTGTCGTCGGGCTTGATGCGGTCGGCGCCCGTGGCCTTCTCGTCCACGACGAAGCCGCCGCCGACGGAGAAGTAGACCTTCTCGCGCAGGGTCTCGCCCTGCTCGTCGCGGGCGGTGAAGCGCATGCCGTTGGGGTGCTCGGGCAGGGAGATCTTGCGTTCGAAGACGAGGTCCTGGCCCACGACGAAGGGGATCTCACGGGTGCCGAACAGCGTGACCGTGCCTGAGGCGCGCATCTCGGCCAGGCGGGCGTCGATGGAGTCGACGTCGACCAGCTCGGGCTTCTCGCCGGACAGGCCCAGCAGCACCGCCTTGTCGCTGCCGTGGCCCTTGCCGGTCAGGCCGAGCGAGCCGTACAGGATGACCTCGACGCGGGCCACGCGGGGGAGCAGGCCGTCGTCATGCAGACCACGGGCGAACTTGTGCGCGGCGGCCATCGGGCCGCCGGTGTGGGAGCTGGACGGTCCGATGCCGATCTTGAAGAGGTCGAAGACGCTGATCGCCATTGATGGGCGCCCTTCAGTTCAGGAAGTGCCGGGGCCCGCCGCGGGCCCCGGCGTTGGTGTCAGGACTCGCCTGAGGTGAGCGCGGTGTACTCCTCGGCGGACAGCAGGTCCTCCGCGTCGCCTTCCATGCGCACGCGGAACATCCAGCCGTCGCCGTACGGGTCGCTGTTGGCCAGGGACGGGTCGTCGACCACGGCCTGGTTCACCTCGACGATCTCGCCGCCGACGGGCGAGTAGATCTCGCTCACCGACTTGGTGGACTCGACCTCGCCGACCGAGTCACCCGTCTCGACGGTCGAACCGACCTCGGGGAGCTGCACGAAGACGACGTCACCAAGAGCCTCGGCGGCGAAGGCCGTGATGCCGACGGTCACGGTGATGCCGTCGTCCACGCCCGACACCCACTCGTGCTCCTTGGTGTAGTTCAGGTCGTCAGGGATGTTGCTCACTTGTTCCTCCTGTAGAAGGGCAGCTCGACCAGGTCCATAGGTTCTTGGCTGCCCCGGATGTCCACGGCCAGACCTGTGTCGACCCCGGCGTCCACGTAGGCCATCGCGATGGGCTTCCCCAGGGTCTGGGAGGGCGCACCGCTGGTGACCTCGCCGACGACGGCGCCGTCGCGGGTGACCGGGTAGCCGTGACGCGGCACCCGGCGGCCCTGGGCGACCAGGCCGACGAGGCGGCGGCGGGGCTGGTCGTCCTTGACCGCCTCCAGCGCCGCCCGGCCGACGAAGTCACCGGGCTTGTCGAATTTCACCACTCTGCCCAGCCCCGCGTCGAACGGGGTCAGGTCGGAGCTCAGCTCGTTGCCGTAGAGCGGCATGCCGGCCTCCAGCCTGAGGGTGTCGCGGCTGGACAGACCGGCGGCCTTGAGCCCGTGCGGCTCGCCGGCCGCCTCCAGGGCGCGCCAGAGCGGCACGGCGTCCTGGTTGGCGACGAACAGCTCGAAGCCGTCCTCGCCGGTGTAGCCGGTACGGGCGATGAGCGCCTGGCGGCCGTCGACCTGGCCGGGCAGGCCCGCGTAGTACTTGAGGCCGTCGAGGTCGGCGTCGGTGAGCGTGGCCAGGATCTCCTGGGCCCTCGGGCCCTGGATGGCGATGAGGGCGTACTGCTGGGAGCGGTCATCGACCACCGCGTCATACGACTTCGTACGATTTTTCAGCTCTTCTAGGACCTTGTCGGAGTTCGAGGCGTTGGCCACCACCATGAACTCCTCGTCCGCCAGCCGGTAGACGATCAGGTCGTCGAGGACCCCGCCGCGCTCGTCCACGATCATCGTGTACCTGGCCCGGCCGGGCGCGAGCGCCGACAGGTGGCCGACCAGCGCGTAGTCGAGGGCGTCTGCGGCCTGCGGGCCGGTCAGGAAGATCTCACCCATGTGCGAGAGGTCGAACAGCCCGGCCGCCTCGCGTACGGCTTTGTGCTCCGCCGACTCGCTGCCGTACCGGAGCGGCATGAGCCACCCGGCGAAGTCGGTCAGCGTGGCGCCTAGGGCCTCGTGGACGTCTCGTAGCGGCGTAGGTCGGGACATTTGTCGCACCTCAGGACAGGATTGGATGCCAGCATCCTCCCCCTCTGTCATGGATGCCTGAGAGCTTCGCCCGAGTTTTACCGGACTTTCACCTTCGGCGAGGCCCCCAGGGCCTGCTTTCCAGAGGTCACCTCCCCGTAAGAACGCCTTACAGGGCTGCCGCGCGGTCCTTTGCCTTGAGAGGTTCGCGGGGAGGGCTTGCTCCTTCAGGGACCCTGACCGGATGTCAGAGTGCTCTCCCGCACGGTTTCGCCGGTGATGTCCGTCAGCCTAGTGCCGACATGGGGGTGTTGTCGCGCTTCGCCCCTGGATCTCGCCGGCACACCGCACGCAGCGAAAAGCGGCCGCGGCCCCGGAGAGGCGGGGCCGCGGCCGCGTTGGTGGCCGCGCGCGAGCCGGTCATGGCAGGTCAGCTCGCACGCGGCAGCCTGGACGCGGGCCGGCGCGAACCGGCCCGCGTGGGGATCAGGCGCGCGCCCAGAGGGCGGGCACGTTCGGCGGCTCCCAGCCCGGCAGGCTGGTGTGCGCCTGGAGGCAGCGGTAGCTGACCCCCTGGTAAGTGACGACGTCTCCGGCCGTGTACGACTTGTAAGCCGTCCAGGTGGTGCCCTGGCCGTCCCCTCCGACGGTCAGGGTGAAGGAGGCGGAGTGGTCCGCCGTCGCCCCGTCGCCGTTGATCCCTATGGTGTACGTCCCCGCCGCGGCGCCGCCGGTGGTGGCGACCGTGACGGTGGACGACTGGCCCGCCTGGATCGTGGACGGGCTGAAGGAGACGGTGACCCCGCTCGGCACGTTCCCGGCGGAGAGCGCGACGCTCTGCGCCTGGCCGGACGTGACCTGGGTACTGACCGCCGCGGTAGCCGACTGACCGGCCTGGACCGATGCCGACGACGGGGTCACCGAGATCGAGTAGTCGTTCTCCGTGGGCGTGCTGGTGCCCACGGCGAGCTTCCATATGGCGTACGCGATGGCGTCGGAGTTGCGGTCGAGCGCCGTGGTGTTGATGGCGCTCGGGTAGCTGTCGCACGCGCTGTGGTAGCAGCGGTCGAACGCCTGCCCGGCCGAGCCGCCCCACTTGGCGGCCTGCGCCGAGCTCTTGACCGCCCCGGCCCCCGTGGCCAGGCCGCCGACCCGGACACCGGCGCTCTTGAAGGAGGCGTGGTCGCTGCGGCCGTCGCCTTCCCTGTCACCCTCGGTCTGCAGGCCGATGGTGGCGAAGTAGTCGTTGAAGGTCCGCTGGATCGCCGCGTCGTCGTCGTAGACGAAGTAACCGGCGTTGGTCGAGGCGATCATGTCGAAGTTCAGGTACACCTCGACGCCGCTCGCGCCGCCGTTCTGCACGTAGTACCTGGACCCGACCATGCCCGCCTCTTCGGCGCCCCACCAGCCGAACCGCACGTGCTTGGTGAGCGTGGGCCTGCGGGCGGCGAGGGTGAGGGCGTTCTCCAGGAGCGCGGCCGAGCCGGAACCGTTGTCGTTGATCCCGGGGCCGGCCGCGACGCTGTCGAGGTGGGCGCCGAGCATCACGGTCTGGTTGGCCGGGCCGCCCGGCCAGTCGGCGATCAGGTTGCTGCCGCCGCTGAAGCTCTGCACCCGGGTGGTGAACCCGGCCGCGTCGAGCTTGCCCTTGATGTAGTTGATCGAGGCGGTGAAGCCCGGCCTGCCCGAGGCGCGGTTGCCGCCGTTGCTCGTGGCGATGGACTGCAACTGGCTCAGATGCGCCGTGACGTTCGAGACGGGGATGTCAGGCGGGGGGTCGGCGGCGGCGCCGGCCGGTCCGGCCGGCGAGGTGAGGGTCAGGGCCAGCGCGGCGGTGGCCGCGGCGCCCAACCTGAGCATGGCGTTCACGATCTGTGGCTCCTGAAGGGGCTCAAGGGGGCTGGGCGGCCACCCCGGCGTGGCCGCCCAGGTCGTGCGACTTAGACCGGCTGCCAGAGGGCAGGGGTGTTGGGCGGCTCCCAGCCCGGCAGGCTGGTGTGCGCCTGGAGGCAGCGGTAGCTGACGCCCTGGTAGGTGACGGTCTGCCCGGCCGTGTAGGCCGTGTAGGTCTGCCACGTGGTGCCCTGGCCGCCGCCCACCGTCAGGCTGAAGGAGGCCGAGTGGTCGGCGCTCGCGCCGTCGGCGTTCAGGCTGATCGTGTACGTGCTGGGCGTCACACCGCTCGTGGTCGCGAACGTCACCGTGGACGACTGCCCGGCGGTGATCGTGGACGGGCTGAAGCTGACCGTCACGCCCGAGGGCACGTTGCTCGCCGACAGGGCGATGCTCTGCGCCTGACCGGCGGTGACCTGCGTGCTGACCGTGGCGGTGGCCGACTGACCGGCCTGGACCGAGGCCGACGACGGGGTCACGCCGAAGGAGTAGTCGTTCGGCGAGCTCTGCCCGATCTGCAGGTTGTAGGTGGCCTGCCGGTCGACGTCGGTGCCGTCGGCCGTGATCGCGATGGAATGGTTGCCCTGCGGGCTGCTCGCCGAGGTGCTGATCGTCAGCGTGGAGCTCTGACCGGCGGTGATCGTGGCCGGGCTGAACGAGGCGGTCACGCCGGCCGGCAGGGTGCCGGTCCGCAGGGTGATCGACTGCGCCGAGCCGCCGGTCACGGTGGTGCTGACCGTGGTCGTGGTGCTCTGGCCCGGAGTGACGCTGCCGGAGGCCGGGTTCAGGCTGACCGAGAAGTCGTTGCTGCCCTGGGTGCAGGTCGGCTCGCCGGACTGGGCCCGGACGCTGACGCCGTCCCAGGCGTTCTTGACCACGTTGAACTCGGTGCAGCTGCCCGGGTACAGGGTCTTGGCGGCCTGGAGGGTGGCGACCCTGGCCTTGGCGTGCGTCCACGGCTGGGTCTTGTTGTTCAGCGCGGACATGAACACCTCACCGGCCTTGCGGATGCCGATGCCGGTGATCGCGGCGCCGTTGTCGCACCGGGTGCTCGCGGGCTTGCCCGAGGGGTTGGTGCCCTCGGCCACGAGGTAGAACCAGTGGTTCTGCGGGCCGGCCGCCGCGTGCACCTCGGTGTTCGGGATGGAGGTGCTGTAGCAGTTGGGGTGGCTCAGGGCCGACGGGTTGTACATGTTGCGGATCGGCCCGGACCCGGAGAGGTTGACCTCCTCGCCGACCAGGTAGTCCGGCGGGTCGTTCGGGTTGTTGGCGTACGCCTCGGTCAGCGCGCCGAAGATGTCGCCGGTGGACTCGTTCATGCCGCCGGTCTCGTTGCCGCTGCCGGAGCCGCCGCTGGTGAACTGGAAGATGCCGTGGCCGAACTCGTGGCCGACGACGTCCATCGACGTGAGCTGCTGGGAGTTGGCGGAGTTGTGGCCGAAGGAGCCGTACTGGCCGTTCCAGTAGGCGTTGACGTCGGCCAGGCCGACGCGGGCCGGGTAACCGCCGCCCTGGCCGTTGATGCCGTTGCGGCCGAGCCAGGCGCTGAGCATGTCCCATTCGCGCTGCGCGGCGTACAGGGCGTCGACGCAGGCGGTCTCCAGGTTCGTGCCCGAGCCGTTGCCCCAGGTGTCGGTGGTCTTCGTGTACGGCGAGCCGTTCTGGCCGCCGCACGCCACGCCGCTCCTGCGGGGGTCGCGCATCGTGTACGAGGGGCTGGTGTCGATGGTCACGGTGCCGACGTAGTAGCTGTTGCCGGTGCCGTCGCGCACCTCGTCCCACTCGTCGATGACCTTGCCGGTGAGGGCGTCCACGTAGACGTGGAGCTTGCTCTCGTGGCCGGTGGCGTTGGCGCCGGTGACCAGGACCTCCCAGGCCAGGCGCGGGGTCGTCGTGGTGGCGTGGACGGACAGCACGGGCGTGGCGACGGTCTCGACCCTGGCCACCTTGGCCCTGGCCGTCACCGCGGCCTGGGCGGCGGCCACCTTCGCCTTCGTGCCGATCCCGATCTTCGTGCGCTGTCCGGTGGTGACCGTGTCGACCACCGCGCCGGACGCGTCCGTGGTGACGACCACTTCGCCGCCGTACACGGGCAGGCCCGCGTGCTTACGGGCGTAGGTCAGGTACTGCAGACCGCGGACGCCTTCGACGGTCGACGTCAGCGTGAACGTGTCCTGCTCGGATGCCAGCAATGCCGCCGAGTCGGCCTGGATCGCGTTGTGTGCGGTGGCGATCGCGTTCCTGCGGTCGTCGGCGGTGGGAGGATCGGCCACCTGCGACGCTTGGGCTGTGGCGCTCGTGGCGCCCACCAGCGAGCTGGTGGTCAGGGCTAGCGCGAGCATTGCGGCAGCCCCCAACCTGAGTTTGGGGTTCACTCTCTGGCTCCTCAGGGGGGTGTGGAGTGGAAGAGCCCCGGCCGGCTGGGGATGAACACAGGGTGACACCGGGATGGCGCGACCCGGTACCCAACAAGTTTCCTATAACACGGTGATATGGCCCCCTGAGCTGGGATTTCGTGCCGTTTCAGGCCGCAGAAAAGGTAAAGAAGCTTTCCAGTAAGGGGCTCAGCAGGCCGCTGTGAACGCCTCGAAGAGCGCCAGGCCGTCGCCCGCCTCCGGATGCCACTGGACCGCCACCGCGAACCCCTCGGAGCCGAGCTCCACCGCCTCGAGCGTCCCGTCGCCGGCCGTGGCGGTGACCGTGAGCCCGGGGGCGAGATCGTCGACGGCCTGGTGGTGGTAGTGCGGGACCGTCACCGGGTCCGTGCCGAGCGCCTCGGCCAGGCGGCTGCCGGGGACGGGCGTGACCGGCAGGTGGCCGAATTCCCCGGGCGTCGGGGCGTGGCCGGTGTGCCCGGTCACGTCGGGCAGGTGCTGGTGCAGGGTGCCGCCGAGCAGCACGTTGAGCACCTGGAGGCCCCGGCAGATGCCCAGGAACGGCAGCCCCGCCTCCAGGGCCGCCGACAGGAGGGCGAACTCGGCCTCGTCCCGGAACTCCCGGACGTAGCCGGTGCGCTCGTGCGGGGCCCGGCCGTACCTGACGGGGTCCACGTCGCCGCCGCCGGCCAGGACGAGACCGTCGAGCCGGCCCACGACCTGGGCGGGGTCGCCGGCCGGCGGCAGCAGCACGGGCTGCCCGCCGGCCTGGACGACCTTCTCGACGTACATGTACGGCAGGAGCGCGACGGGCAGGTCCCACACGGTGAACCGGGCGGGCTCCACGTACGTCGTGATCCCGATGACCGGACGGGTCACAGCGGCGTCACGTACGCGCCGGAGATGCCGCCGTCCACCAGGAACTCGGCCCCCGTGATGAAGGAGGCGTCGTCGCTGGCCAGGAACGCCACGGCGGCGGCGATCTCCGACGCCTCGGCGAAGCGGCCCACGGGGACGTGCACCAGCCGCCGCTGGGCCCGCTCGGGGTCCTTGGCGAACAGCTCCTGCAGCAGCGGCGTGTTCACCGGCCCCGGGCACAGCGCGTTGACCCGGATGCCCTCGCGGGCGAACTGCACGCCCAGCTCGCGCGACATCGCCAGCACGCCGCCCTTGGAGGCCGTGTACGAGATCTGCGACGTGGCCGACCCCATCACCGCCACGAACGACGCGGTGTTGATGATCGAGCCCTTGCCCTGCCGCCGCATGTACGGGATGGCGTGCTTGCAGCACAGGTAGACGCTGGTCAGGTTGACCTCCTGGACGCGGCGCCAGGCGTCGAGGCCGGTCTCCAGGATCGAGTCGTCGTCGGGCGGCGAGATGCCGGCGTTGTTGAAGGCGATGTCCACGCTGCCGTAGGTCTCGTGGGCCGTGGCGAACATCCGGACGACGTCGTCCTCGCTGGTCACGTCGGCCTTGACGAAGAGGCCGCCGACCTCGCCGGCCGCCTTGGCGCCCGCGTCCTCGTCGATGTCGACGCACACGACCTTCGCGCCCTCCTGCGCGAACCTGCGCGCCGTGGCCAGCCCGATGCCACTGCCCGCCCCGGTGATGACGGCCACCCGGTCCTGCAATCGCTGCACTGTGTTCACTCCCTGTCCGATTGGTCATTCACCTTCCTCATTCGCTTCGCGAAGTGCTTCGTTCCTCAGCCCTTCACTCCGCTCACTGCGTCAGGTTCACTCCCTGTCCGATGGGTCGTTCACCTTCCTCATTCGCTTCGCGAAGTGCTTCGTTCCTCAGCCCTTCACTCCGCTCACTGCGTCAGGTTCACTCCCTGCCCGATTGGTCGTTCACCTTCCTCATTCGCTTCGCGAAGTGCTTCGTTCCTCAGCCCTTCACTCCGCTCACTGCGTCAGGTTCACTCCCATGAGATGAAGACGTTCTTGGTCTCGGTGAAGGCCGTCAGGGCGTCCGGGCCGAGCTCGCGGCCGAGTCCGGACTGTTTGAAGCCGCCGAACGGGGTCCAGTAGCGCACGGAGGAGTGCGAGTTCACCGACAGGGCGCCCGACTCGACCGCGCGGGCCACCCGCAGCGCCCGCCCGACGTCGCGCGTCCAGATGGACCCGCTCAGCCCGTACGGGGTGTCGTTGGCGATGCGCACGGCCTCGGCCTCGTCGGCGAACGGCACCACCGACACGACCGGGCCGAAGATCTCCTCGGTGAAGGCGCGGTCGGTGACCTTCGAGGTCAGCACGGTCGGCGGGAACCAGTAGCCCTTGCCCTGCGGGCAGTCGCCCTGGAGGTAGGGCGTGCCCTCGACGAAGCCCCGGACCCGTTCCAGGTGCTCGGCGCTGATCAGCGGGCCCATCTCGGTGGACTCGTCGAGCGGGTCGCCGACCTTGACGCCGCGCACCGCCGCCGACAGGCGCTCCAGGAACTCGTCGTACACCTCGGCCTGGACGAGGATGCGCGAGCGGGCGCAGCAGTCCTGGCCGGAGTTGTCGAAGACCGCATAAGGAGCAGTTTTTGCCGCTTTTTCGAGATCCGAGTCAGCAAAGACGATATTTGCGGACTTGCCGCCCAGTTCCAGCGTCACCCGCTTGACCTGCGCCGCCGCCTTCGCGGCGATCTCCTTGCCCACCTCGGTCGACCCGGTGAACACGATCTTGGCCACGCCGGGATGCTCGACCAGCCGCGCCCCGGCGACCTCTCCCTCGCCGGGCAGCACCTGGAGCACCCCCTCGGGCAGGCCCGCCGCCAGGGCCAGCTCGGCCAGCCTCAGCGCCGTGAGCGGGGTCCACTCCGCCGGCTTGACGATCACGGTGTTGCCCGCCGCCAGCGCCGGGGCGACGCCCCACGACATGATCAGCATCGGGAAGTTCCACGGCACGATCACGCCCACCACGCCCAGCGGCTCCTGGAAGGTGATGTCCACGCCGCCGGGCACCGGGATCTGCTTGCCGTGGTTGCGCTCGGGGGCGGCGGCGTAGAAGTGCAGCACGTCGCGGACGGCCCCGGCCGCCCAGCGCGCGTTGCCGATCGGGTGCCCGGCGTTGTCCAGCTCCAGCCGGGCCAGCTCCTCGCCGTGGGCGTCCACCAGGTCGGCGAAGCGGCGCAGCAGCCGCGCCCGGTCGCCCGGCGCCACCTCCCGCCAGCTCCGGTACGCCTTCGCGGCCCGCTCCACCGCCCGGTCGACCTCGGCCGCGTCGGCCATCTCGACCTCGGCGACGACTTCTTCCGTCGCCGGATTAACGATCCTCATGCCTGCCGTCACATTCGCTCGAAACCACGGAACAGCTCCCAGTCCGTCACCGCCGCGTCGAAGGCGGCCAGCTCCACGCGCGCGTTGTTCGCGTAGTGCTCGACCACGTCGTCGCCGAACGACTCCCTGGCCAGCTTCGACCCCTCGAACAGCGCGAGCGCGTCCCGCAGCGTGTGCGGCACGGTCTCGGCGCCGGAGTCGTAGGCGTTGCCCTCGAAGGCGTCCTCCAGCGTGAGCTCCCGGTCGATGCCGTCCAGCCCGGCCGCGATCAGCGCCGCCACCGCCAGGTACGGGTTGACGTCCCCGCCCGGCACCCGGTTCTCCACCCGCAGCGACGGGCCGTGGCCCACCAGCCGCAGGGAGCAGGTGCGGTTGTCGACGCCCCACTTGACGGCGGTCGGCGCGAAGCTGCCCGGCACGTAACGCTTGTAGGAGTTGACGTTGGGCGCGTACAGCAGGGTGAGTTCGCGCAGGTGGGCGAGCTGCCCGGCGATGAACCGCGCGCCGAGCGGCGAGAGCCCGTACGGCCCCTCGCCCGCCATCGCGGGGTCGCCGTCGGGGCCGCGCAGCGAGATGTGGATGTGGCAGGAGTTGCCCTCGCGCTGGTTCGGCTTGGCCATGAAGGTGATCGAACGGCCCTCCTGGGCGGCGATCTCCTTGGCGCCGTTCTTGTAGATCGAGTGGTTGTCGCAGGTGCGCAGCGCCTCGTCGAAGCGGAAGGCGATCTCGTGCTGGCCGAGGTTGCACTCGCCCTTGGCCGACTCGACGTACATGCCGGCGCCCTCCATGTCGCGCCTGATGCGCCGGAGCAGCGGCTCGACGCGGGCGGTGCCGAGGAGGGAGTAGTCGACGTTGTAGAGGTTGGCGGGGGTCAGGTCGCGGTAGGCGCGCCGCCAGGCCTCCTCGTAGCTGTCGTCGTAGACGACGAACTCCAGCTCGGTGCCCACGTACGCGGCCAGCCCCCGGTCGGCCAGGCGGGCGAGCTGGCGGCGCAGGATCTGGCGCGGTGAGGCGGTGACCTCGCCGCCCTCCTCCCAGGCCAGGTCGGCCATGACCAGGGCGGTGCCGTCCTGCCAGGGGACCCGGCGCAGGGTGGACAGGTCGGGTTTCATCGCGAAGTCGCCGTAGCCCCGGTCCCAGGAGGACATGTCGTAGCCCGAGACGGTGTTCATGTCCACGTCGACCGCGAGCAGGTAGTTGCATCCCTCGGAGCCGTGGTGCAGCACCTCGTCCAGGAAGTAGCGGGCGGAGAGCCGTTTGCCCTGCAACCTGCCCTGCATGTCGGCGATGGCGAGCAGCACCGTGTCGATCCGCCCGATCGCGGCCTCGCCCCGCAGTTCCTCGACGGACAGGAATCCGTTGCCCGCAGGTTCGCTCACCCTAGGTCGCTCCGATCTCGTCTGAAGCGCTTTCCCGTTGATTGGGCTAGTCTCAGACCATTGATGTGCATGCCGGGATCGCTTGTCAAGACCTGAGGACACCTTGGACGATTCGGCGCGTTTGATGACAGTGCTCCGCCCGGTGAGGGCGGGAAACGCCTTCGAGGAGACCGTGGAACGGCTGCTCCAGGCGATCAAACTGGGCGTGGTGGCGTACGGCGACAAGCTGCCGCCCGAGCGCGAGCTCGCCGTGCGGCTGGGCATCAGCAGGGTCACCCTGCGCGAGGCCATCCGCGCCCTGCAGGACGCGGGCTACCTCGACGTGCGGCGCGGCCGGTACGGCGGCGCGTTCGTCACCTACGTCCCGCCCCGGCCCGACGCGGGAGACCTGCGGCAGGCGGTGGCCGACATGGGCATGGCCGAGCTGTCCGACGCGCTCACCTTCCGGCTGGCGGTCGAGTGCGGGGCGGCGCAGGTGCTGGCCACCTCCGAGCTCACCCCCGGCAAGCGGGAGGTGCTGCTGCGCCGGCTGGCCGAGCTCAACGAGGCGCCGCTGGAGGACTACCGGCGCCTCGACACGGCCTTCCACCTGTCGATCGCCGAGCTGACCGGCTCGACGCTGCTCGCCACCACCTGCGCCGACGCCCGCTCCCGGGTGAGCGACCTGCTGAACATGATCCCGATGCTCCAGGTGAACATCGAGCACGCGGCCGTCCAGCACCGGGCCATCGTGGACGCCGTCCTGGCCGGCGACCCGGACGCGGCCCGCCGGGCGATGGCCGAGCACCTGGAGGGCACGGCCGCACTCCTGCGCGCCTTCCTGTCCTGAGCGTGGGCCGGGGCCGTCAGGCGGCGGCGTCCGGGGCGCGGACCTGGAAGGCGTGGCGGGTGCCGTCGGGCCAGGTCAGCGTGATCTCGTCAGCCGCCACCGCCGCCGACGGCACCGTCAGCGTGATGTCGTCGGCCGTCGCCGACGGCGCACCGGCCGGGGCACCGCCCAGGACGGCCGCGCTGACCGCCCAGCCGTCCGCCGCCACCCCTTCCAGCACGGGCACGGCCGCCGGAGCCCCGAAGGCGCTGCCCTCGGGGTCGTCGGCGACGTAGGCCCGGCTGTAGCCGCAGACCGCGACCAGCTCGGAGACCAGCCCGTCGCCGTCCCGGACGCGGGCGCCGGGCCCGTCGGCCGGGTCCGCGACGAGCGCCCAGCCGGTCTGCCGGACCGGCGAGCCCGGGGCGACCCGATGGACGCGCACCTCGACCGCCCCCCTGATCACGCTCAGGCTCTCCACGCCGTCGCCCGCCGAAGCGGCCCACGCCAGGTCGCCCGCCGAGCCCGCGCCCCGGGGCGTGATCGTGCCGCGCCCGGTGACCGTGCCGTCCGGGCGGACCATGCCGAAGTGGTTGTCGGGGACGCGGACGGTCGGGGCGGTGCGGGTGGAGTAGGCGTAGCGGTCGTACAGGGGGTCGCCGGGGTGGTGCTGGCTGCCGTGGTTGAGCAGGCGGGCGACGTCACCGGTGTTCTGGACGACCAGGCCGGGGCCGGGCAGCGCGGCCAGGCCGGTGGGGCCGGGCTCCTCGGGGGACGTCCAGACCGGGTGGTCGGCCGGCAGCAGCAGCCCGAGGAACGCCTTCGAGGCCCAGTACGGGGACGCCGAACCGGAGTAGGACTGCAACGAGGGCTCGTGGGGGCCGTGCCAGCCGAGCGTGAGCAGCCCCTCGGCGGACAGCGCGCCCGCGTCGAGGAAGCGGCGCAGGACGCCCGAGGCGATTCGGCGGGTCTGGCCGGGGGACAACGGCGTGGCGTCCAGCAGCGCCCCCGCGAAGAGCGAGGTGGCCGAGGCGAAGCGGTAGGTGAGCGAGCGTCCCTGGTGGAGCATGCCGCCGTCCTGGTCGAAGGTGAGCGCGTAGCTCTCCAGGAAGCGGCGCAGGCGGGGGCCGGGGGAGCCGTGGCCCGACAGGTGGGCCAGCAGGGCCGGGTAGAGGTGCATGGCCCAGCCGTTGTAGTGGTCGAAGGAGCGGTTGTCGCCGTCGGCGTACCAGCCGTCGCCGGCGTACCAGGGCTCGATGCGCGCCAGACCGCGTTCGACCGCCGCGTCGGCCTCCTCCGCGTGCCGGCCGGCGGCCGACAGGAAGCCGCCCACCATGGCGGGGAACAGCCACCAGTTGTTGTCCACCGGCTCGTGACGCAGGGCCTCGGCGAGGTAGGCGGCGACGCGTTCGCGGGTGGCGGGGGCCAGCCGGTCCCACAGGCGCTCGCGGGTCAGCCAGAGGGACAGGGCGATCGAGGCGGCCTCGACCATGGGCTGGGTGCGGTCCTCGACGGGCTGCCAGACGCCGGGGCCGGACTCCAGGCCGCGCGCGTAGGGGGCGAGCAGTTCCTCGGGGCCGCCGCCGGCCACGCGGAAGGCGGCGAGCAGGAAGGTGCGCGCGTACCCCTCCAGGCCGTCGCAGCGTGACCAGCTCTCGCGCCCCGGCAGGTTGATCACGGCGCCGTCCGCGGAGCGGTACGGTTCCACCGCGGCCAGCAGTCCGTCGGCCACCGCCTCCCAGTGGGCGCGGGTCCAGCCGGTGTACGGGCTGAGCGTTCGATCCTCCGGCGGAAGCGGGAACATGCGGCACTCCAAAGGGACGTCCGGTCTCCGGCGGGACCTTAGCATCCTGATCGAACGAAAGCATCCGTTCAAAAACGAAAGCACTTCCCGGTAGGATCGTAGGGTCGAGTCAGAAGGAGTCGCGGTGTTCGCCGAACAACGTCATGAGCTGATCCTGCGCGAGGTGCGCGAGCGCGGTTCCGTACGCCTGGCCGAGCTGGTCGACCGGCTCAACGTCTCGATGGTCACCCTGCGCAGGGACGTCGAGCACCTGGCCGGGCAGGGCCTGGTCAACCGCGTGCACGGCGGCATCACCCGGCCCGAGTCCGTGCCCGCGCCGGCCCGGGAGCGCTCGCTGACCCTCGGCATGCTGGTGCCCTCGGCCACCTACTACTACCCGGCGGTCATCAAGGGCGCCCGCGAGCAGGCCGAACGCCTGGGCGCCCGGCTCGTCCTGGGCGTCTCGCGCTATGACGACGACGAGGACCGCACCCAGGTCAGGCAGCTCGTGGACGGCGGCATCGAGGGCCTCCTGCTCACCCCGAGCAGGCAGCCGGACGCCTCGCACGAGCACTGGCTGGCCGAGCTCGGCGTGCCGGCCGTGCTCGTCGAACGGCGGGCCGAGCTGGGCGGACCCGCCTCCCTGCTGGACGCGGCGGCCTCCCATCACGCCCATGGGGCCTTCCTCGGCGCGCGGCACCTGGCCGGGCTCGGGCACCGGCGGCTGGCCATGGTGTCGCGCGACAGCCCGACGGCCCCGCGGGTGCGGCACGGCTTCCTCGCCGCCGTCCGAGACCTGGGACTGGACGAGCCCGTCCATCTCGACGTCGCGCAGGAGGGGCCCTCGCGCGAGCAGGTGGCCGACGTGGTCGCGGCGATCAGGGGCGGGGTCACCGCGATGCTCGTGCACAACGACGAGGACGCGTTGCTGCTGGTCCAGCACCTGCGGGCGGCCGGGGTGCGCATTCCCGAAGAGGTGTCGCTGGTCGCCTACGATGACGAGGTGGCGGCGCTCAGCGACCCCCCGCTAACGGCCGTCGCGCCCCCCAAGGCTGCGGTCGGCCGCTGTGCCGTCGACCTGCTGGTGAGCCGGATCCAGGAGGGCCCGCGGCGCCCTGCCCAGCACGTGGCGCTGCTGCCCGAGCTGAGGGTCCGGGAGTCCACGGTCGCGCCGCGCCCATAAGTTACGCATCCATTTCGTTATTGATCGATTTGTGGCCTCTCTCTAGACAACCGATCGAGTCTGAGCGAATGATGCCTTATCGATCGAAAGCGATGAGGAGCCATCGATGGGACGCAAGAGCGCCGGCATTGCCGGACTGCTGGCCGGTATGAGCCTGCTCGCCGCCGCGTGCGGCAGCACGGAGCCGGCGCAGCCCGCGGGTGAGGCGGGCAAGCCCGTCCAGGTGACGTTCTGGGGCTGGGCGAAGGGCACCCAGCAGGTCGTGGACGCCTTCAACAAGTCGCACCAGGACGTGCAGATCACGTACGAGGAGATCCCCTCGGGCAACGCGGGCGGCTACGCCAAGTTCTCCAACGCCGTCAAGGCCGGCAACGCCCCCGACGTCATGTCCGTGGAGTACCCGCAGCTCCCCGACTTCGTGAACCAGGGCGCCCTCCAGGACATCTCGGCCGACGTGGCCGACGTCAAGTCCAAGTACCCGGCCGAGGTCTTCAGCCTGGTCGAGCTGGGCGGCAAGGCGTGGGCGCTGCCCATGGACGCCGCCCCGCAGGTGTTCTTCTACCGCAAGGACCTGTTCGAGAAGAACAAGATCGAGGTCCCCAAGACCTGGGACGACTTCCGCGCCGCCGCCGAGAAGGTCAAGAAGGCCGACGAGAAGTCGCGCATCGCGACCTTCTTCCCCGACGACCCGAGCGTGCTGGCCGCGCTGTCGTGGCAGGCGGGCGGCAAGTGGTTCGGCACCGAGGGCGACGCCTGGAAGGTGACGATCAACGACGAGCCCAGCAAGAAGGTCGCCGACTACTGGCAGGGCCTGGTCAAGGACGACCTGCTGAAGGTCCAGCCGTCCTTCAGCCAGGAGTGGAACGCCGCCTTCGAGGACGACACCCTCTGGGGCTACGTCGGGGCCAACTGGGGCGCGGGCGTCATGAAGGGCAACCACGCCGGCCAGTCCGGCAAGTGGGCCATCGCGCCGATCCCGAACTGGGGCACCCCGGCCAGCGGCATGCTCGGCGGCACCACGTTCGGCGTCAGCAAGGGGTCGAAGAACGCCAAGGCGGCCGTCGAGGTCGTCAAGTGGCTGACCGGCTCGGAGGAGGCGTGGACCGCCCGCCTGTCCTCGGGCACCTCCAGCGGCTTCCCGGCCATCGCCGACCTCGTGCCGGTCGCGGCCAAGAGCTTCGACGCCTCCTTCTACGGCGGCCAGGACATCTACGCGCTGTTCTCGGAGTCGTACAAGACGGTCCAGCCCGGCTGGACGTGGGGCCCGAGCATGGTGCAGACGCTGACCACCTTCAAGGACGCGCTCGGCAAGGTCGGCAGCGGCGAGACCACCATCCCCGGCGTGCTGGACACCGCGCAGACCGCCACCGTCGGCGAGATCAAGAGCCGCGGCCTCAACGTCGCCCAGCAGTAGCACGACGCGCGCGGCGGAGCGCCGGCTCCGCCGCGACCCACCGAAAGGCAGCTTGTGACTCCTCCAGTAGGAAGCGGTCGCGGCGGTGAGGGGTGGCGGCGGCGGGGGGCGATCCTGCTGTTCGTCGGGCCGTTCTTCGCGCTGTTCGCGGCCGTCATCGTGGCCCCGCTGGCCTACGCGGTCTACCTCAGCCTGTTCAGCGAGAAGTCGTCGGGGCTGGGCTTCGGCGGCGCGGAGACCGTGTTCGTCGGGCTCGGCAACTACCTGGACACGCTCAGGGACTCCGCGTTCACCGACGGCTTCCTGGTCATCCTCGGCTACTGCGTGCTGTACATCCCGCTGATGATCGGCGGCGCGCTCGCGCTGGCGCTGCTGCTCGACTCCGGGCTGGCCAGGCTGGGCAAGTTCTTCCAGCTCGCGCTGTTCATGCCGCACATCGTGCCCGGCGTGATCGCCGGGCTGATCTGGCTCTACCTGTACCTGCCCGGCATCAGCCCCATCGTGGACCTGCTCGGCGACGTCGACTTCCTCGGCGGCGACCACGTGCTCGGCTCGGTGGTCAACATCGCGCTGTGGGAGTGGGTGGGCTACAACATGATCATCTACTTCGCGGCGCTCCAGGCCATCCCGGCCGAGGTGGTCGAGGCGGCCAGGATGGACGGCGCGGGCCCGCTGCGCGTCGCGCTCCAGGTCAAGGTGCCACTGATCCGCGGCGCCGTGGTCACCACCGTGCTGTTCACGATCATCGGCTCGCTGCAGCTGTTCACCGAGCCGATGGTGCTCGACAACGTCAGCGACGGCGTGGTCAGCACCTGGACGCCCAACATGTACGCCTACAACGAGGCGTTCGGCAACAACGACTACGGCCAGGCCGGCGCGGCCTCCATCCTGCTCGCGCTGCTCGCCGCCGTGCTGTCCTACGCCGTCACGAAGTGGGGGAACCGCCGGTGAAGTGGATGTCCCGCGCCACGGTCAACGTGCTGCTGATCATCTCCGCCCTCTACACGCTGCTGCCGCTGACGTGGCTGCTGTTCGCCTCCACCAAGTCGCTGTCCGACCTGTACTCGACGCCCGGCTTCTCCTTCGCCGGCTTCAACCTGTTCGAGAACATCAGGGCGGTCGCACGGGAGGGCGACGGCGTCTTCTTCCGCTGGTACCTCAACAGCGTCCTGTACGCCGGTCTCGGCGCGGCGGTCAGCTCGTTCGTCACCGTGATGTGCGGCTACGCCTTCGACAAGTACTCCTGGTTCGCCAAGGAGAAGATGTTCGGGCTGGTGCTGCTCGGCGTGCTGGTGCCGACCACCGCCACCGCCGTGCCGCTGTACCTGCTGGCCTCCAAGGTCGGGGTGGTGAACACGTTCTGGTCGGTGTTCGTGCCGGTGCTGGTCCATCCGTTCGGCGTCTACCTGGCGCGGGTGCTGT
Source organism: Nonomuraea sp. NPDC051191 (assembly GCF_044455665.1). Lineage (NCBI taxonomy): Bacteria > Bacillati > Actinomycetota > Actinomycetes > Streptosporangiales > Streptosporangiaceae > Nonomuraea > Nonomuraea sp. NPDC051191. Next base: position 367,209 of record NZ_JBITEZ010000007.1, read on the forward strand.
CGTCCGGGTACGTGCCCGGCGAGGTGCTGGAGGCGGCCAGGTCCGACGGGGCCGGCGAGCTGCGCACGTTCGCGTCCGTGGCGCTGCCCATGCTGCTGCCGGCGTACGTGACGATCTTCCTGTTCCAGTTCACCGCCATCTGGAACAACTTCTTCCTGCCCCTGGTCATGCTGAGCGACCAGCGGCTCTACCCGCTCAGCCTCGGCCTGTACGGCTGGGAGAAGCAGGGCCACGCCTTCCCCGAGTTCCACAGCCTCGTGATCACCGGGTCCCTGCTGTCCGTGGTGCCCCTGCTGCTGGTGTTCGTGTCCCTGCAGCGCTTCTGGAAGGCCGGGATGACGGCGGGCAGCGTCAAGTGAACGAGCTCTCGGGGGAGAACATGAACAAGCCGGTGACCGTCGTCGCCATGGCCGCGGAGGTCGCCGGGCGCATGCTCACCGGCGAGGTGCGGGCCCGCCTCGACCGGCTGGCCGACGTCCGGGCCGAGGTCGCCGCGTTCGACGACGCCGACCTGTCGCGGACCGAGGTGCTGTTCACCTCGTGGGGCTGCCCGCCGGTGACCGCCGAAGTGCTCGCCCGCGCGCCGCGGCTGCGCGCGATCGTGCACGCGGCGGGCTCGGTCAAGCACCACGTCACCGACGCCTGCTGGGAGCGCGGCATCACGGTCTCCTCGGCCGCCGCGGCCAACGCCGAGCCGGTGGCCGAGTTCACGCTCGCGTCGATCCTGTTCGCGAACAAGCGGGTGGTCGACATCGCCCGCGCCTACCGCGCCCGGCGGGCCAACGACGACTGGGACGCCCGCTTCCCCGGCTTCGGCAACTACCGGCGGGTCGTCGGGGTCGTGGGGGCGTCCAGGATCGGGCGGCGGGTGATCGAGCTGCTGCGGCCGTTCGACTTCGAGGTGCTGGTCAGCGATCCGTACCTGGGGGAGGACCTGGGGGCGCGCAGGGTCGAGCTGGACGAGCTGGTCGCCCGCTCCGACGTGGTCAGCCTGCACGCGCCCGACCTGCCGGAGACCCGCCACCTGATCGACGCGCGCCGGCTGGCCGCCATGCGCGACGGCGCCACGCTGATCAACACCGCGCGGGCCGCCCTGGTCGACCAGGACGCGCTCGTCGCCGAGCTGGTGACCGGCCGGCTGTACGCGGTGCTCGACCACACCGAGCCGGAGTTCCTGCCCGCCGGGTCCCCCCTGTACGACCTGCCGAACGTGCTCGTCACGCCGCACATCGCCGGCTCGCTGGGCGGCGAGCTGGCCAGGATGGCCGACCTCGCGCTCGACGAGCTGGCCCGGCACGCCCGCGGGCTGCCGTTCGAGCACGGTGTCGAGCCGGCCACGCTCTCCCGTTCCGCCTGAACCCTCTGCTTTCCCGTTCCGCCTGAACACCCCCGGAGAGGAAACATGCGTCTTCAGTTAGTCGCGGCCCTGGTCGTGGCGGCCGGACTGGTCGCCACCCCCGCGGAAGCGGCCGCCGCCAGGAACTTCTTCGTCGACTGCCAGGCGCCGGACGGCGGCTCGGGGCGTCATGCCGCCGGGCCGCTGAACAGCCTGGACGCCGTCAACGCCATCACTTTCCGCGAGAAGGACACGATCAAGTTCAGGGCCGGGACCGTCTGCGCGGGCCGGCTCGAACCCGTCGGCTCCGGCACGGCCGCGCACCCCGTCGTCTTCACCTCCTACGGCGAGGGCCCCAAGCCGATCATCCAGGGTGACGGCGGCGAGTGGGCCGTCCACCTGGTGGACAACAGCTACGTGACGCTGGAGAAGCTGCACATCACCAACCCGGCGGCCACCACGGCCAAGCGGACCGGCGTGCAGTACAACTCGACCACCCCCGAGCCGAAGGCCGGGCTGGTCCTGCGGGACCTGGAGGTCTCCGACGTCGCGGGCTGGGGCAACAAGACCGGGACGAACGGCTCCTGGTTCTCCTACTCGGCCGGCATCAGCATCCAGGCGCTGCCCGAAGGGCGGGTCGGCTACCTGGACGGCATCACGATCACCGGCAACTACGTGCACGACACGGGCGGCGGCGGCATCAAGATCAGTCGCAAGGGCACCGACTACCACCGGAACGTGCTCATCGCCCGCAACACCATCCGCGCGGTGGGCGGCGACGGCATCGTGGTGCACGCCTCGGACCGGCCGCTGGTGGAGCACAACCTGTTCGACGAGGGCGGCGCCGGGAAATACCCGTACGTAGACGGAAATTTCGCGGGAATGTGGCCGATCAACTCGGTTGACCCGGTATTTCAGTACAACGAGGTGACCCGCCAGCGGCCCACCATCTTCGACTCCACGGCCTGGGACTGCGACGGCGGCATCAAGGGCTCGTGCGTCTACCAGTACAACTACTCGCACGACAACGCCGGCGGCTTCTACCTGGGCTGCCAGAGCTGCACCGAGTTCCCGAACTACAAGGCCACGGCCATCCTGCGGTTCAACATCGCCCAGGACGACTGCCGCATCGCGGGCAACGCCTCCGGCGACAACACCAGCCCGCTGTGGTTGTACAACAACACGTTCTTCTGCCCGTCGCAGAAGCTCGACGTGGCCGTGCCCACCGGGAACTCGAAGATCGTCAACAACATCTTCTACGCGCCGTCCGGCACGCTGCCCTCGGCCCCCGGCATCGGCTACGACTCCAACGTCTACCACGGCGGCGTGGCCGTACCGGCGGCGGACGCCCGCGCGGTCACGGCCGACCCCGGGCTCGCCGCCCCCGGCACCGCCGACGGCGCCACCGACGTGGACGGCTACAAGCTGCTCGAAGGCTCGCCCGCACTCGCCTCCGGCGCGGTCGTGGACGGCCTCGGCGACCGCGACTACTTCGGCCACCAGGTCGCCGGAACCGTCTCGCGCGGGGCCTACAACGGGCCCGCCGCCGCGCCGGTCGTGTTCGGGTCGGTCGAGGAGGCGTACAACAACGTCGCGGTCAGCTCCGACCTCAACCCCAACGTCGGCGGCTTCTCCACCAGCGGCCGCAGCTACTCCGGCCAGGGGCTGGAGAAGGCGGGCCTGACACCGGGCGGGACCGTGAACGTGCTCGGCGCCGACTTCGTCTGGCATCGCCGCCCGTACGGCATGACGGACAACGTCAAGGCCGCCGGGCAGACGGTCGCGCTGTCCGGGCAGGGCGCCAGGCTGGTCCTGCTCGGGGCCGGTGGGCTGAAGGCGCGCGAGGGCGTGTTCAAGGTCGCCTACACCGACGGGACGGTCGAGGAGAAGACCGTGCGGTTCGGCGACCAATGGGACGCGACCGCGCCCGCCGGAGGCGTGCTCGTGGCCCGCGCCGACTACCACAACATGACGCAGACCAGCTACAAGAACCCGGCCACCGGGCAGACGCGCGAGTCGGGCGTGTCGGTGTTCGGCTACGCGGTGCCGCTCGACGCGTCCAGGACGGTCGCCACGGTGACCTTCCCGGCCGGCAGCCCGCTGGCGAACGCCGGGTTCCACGTCTTCGACATGAAGATCGCGAGCTGACGCCATGACGAGCACCCCGGTCACCGCCCGCCCGCGACGGGCGTCCGATGCGCGCCCGAGGTTCCCGGCGCGGCGGGCCCTGTGGGCGGCTCTCGCCCTGGCCGGGGTGCTCGTCGGCGTGCTCGTCGTCGGCGTCGCGAGGTCCGGGGAGGAGGCCGGGGGCGGCGTTCCCGCGCGGGCGGCGTCCGCGGACGTGGCCGAGGTGCTCGGGATGCGTCCCGGGGACACGGTCGTCACGTTCGAGGGGGAGCCGGTGAGCGGGGCCGAGGTGCTGAGGGCGGCCGAGACCGTCCGCGCCGAGGTGATCTCCGAGTTCGCCGCCCAGGGGCTCGGTCCGGGCTTCTGGGACCGTCCCCGCGACGGCGTCACCCCGGCGCGGCGGCTCAGGGACAGGGCGGTGCGGGCCGCCGTACTGGACAAGGCGCGGCGGATCTGGGCCCGCGAGGCGGGCCTGCTCGCCGACGTCGGCGAGCAGGGGTTCCAGCGCGAGCTGGCCGCCGAGAACGCCCGCCGCGCCGCGGCCGCGCGCTCCGGCCGCCCGATCCCCGGCGTCCCGTCCTACGACCAGTACACCTACGCCCGGGTACGGGCCGCCGAGCTGGACGCGGCGCTCGCCAAATTGCACGCGGCCACCCTGGACCTGTCCGAACGCCGGCTGCGCGCCCAGTACGCCCGCACGGCCGGCCCCGGCGCGCCCCCCTTCGAGCAGGTACGCGACAACCTCAGGCGGCAGCTCGTCATCGACGGCTACGAACGGGCCCTCCAGGCGAGAGCCGCGTCATGAAGGCCCACACGGGGGACATACAACGCTCTTCCGGCTCGTACCATCGACTTCGAAGGTCATGGGGAACTGGTTCCAGAGCAACATCGTCGCCACGGGACGGCTGCCGCTGTTCTGTTACTTCGTCATGCTCATCGTGGCCTTCATCGCCACCCGCATCAACGTCCGCCTGATCAGGGCCAAGCTCGGCTGGTTCCGCAACGTCAACGTGGGCGAGATGCACATCCACCACGTCGTGTTCGGCGTCGTGCTCATGCTCGTCGGGGGCGTGGCGGGGCTCATCGTCAACGGCGCCTCGCAGGCCGGGCAGGTGGTCGCCGCCTGCGTGTTCGGCGTCGGCTCGGCCCTGGTGCTCGACGAGTTCGCGCTGATCCTGCACCTGCACGACGTCTACTGGGAGGAGGAAGGGCGCACCTCGGTGGACGCCGTCTTCATCGCCGTCGCCGTGACCGGCCTGCTCCTCATCGGCCTGCGCCCCCTGACCTGGGACTACGGCACGCCCGTCAACCCGGCGGTGCTGATCGTGGGCAACCTCGCGCTAGCGGTGATCACGCTGCTCAAGGGCAAGATCTGGACCGGGATGGCGGGGCTGTTCCTGCCCTTGCTGCTCCTGGTGGGCGCCGTCCGCCTGGCGCGACCCGGCTCCCCGTGGGCCCGCTGGTTCTTCCGCGGCGGACGCTCGCCCCGCAAGCTCGCCACCGCCGTCCACCGTGAGGAACGCTGGCGGCGGCCGGTCATCAGGGCCAAGATCGCGTTCCAGGAGTTCCTGTCGGGGCGGCACGACCTGCCCTCCACCCGGCGCGGCCGTCGGCATACTTGATCCATGACACCGCGTGCGCCCCGGACTCCGCTCTGATGCGTTTACCGCCGTTCCCCGAGCGCCTGCTGCGGGCCCTGTCGCCGGCCGGCGAGCGGCACGGGCTGCTGCTCGCGGGCGGCCACGCCCTGCGCGCCCTCGGCTTCACCGACCGCCTGGTCGAGCGGATCGAGCTGGTGACCGCCGCCGGACATCCGCTCCCGGCCGTCGCCGACGACGTCGTGGCCGCGCTGCGCGCCGGCGGCCTGCTCGCGGAGGTCGCCGAGAGCACCCCGTGGGCGGCCCGCCTGACCGTCGAGGACGCCTCCACCGGCCGGAACGGCGAGATCGTCCTCACCCGCGAGGCGCTGCGCGAGCCCCCGGTCGTGTGCGACGGCCTGCCGGTGGCGGGCGCGGCGGACGTGATCGGGCTGCGGGTGCGCGACCTGCACGAGAGAGGGCTCCCGGCCGACGTCGCCGACGCGGCGGCGGCGGCACAGGAGTTCTCCTTCCGCGACCTCGAACGCCTGGCCGCCGCCCACCTCGACGACTTCTCCCCTCGGGAGCTGCTCATGCGGCTGGAGTTCGTCGAGCTCATGAGCGACGAACGCTTCGAGGCCCACGGCCTGGACGAACGGCACATCGCCGACGTCCGTGCCTGCTCGCGGGCATGGGCCGAGGACATCAAGCTGCGCAGGGCCGACGACGGCGACGCCGACTACGACGACCCCGACCTGCCCGAGATCGACTGATCCGGCACGGGCGCGAGCCCCGGACGCTTGCACACCCGGCCGTCGCCCGACGAACGCCCCCGCATCCGCCGGGCGATCCACGGGCCCGCGAACGAGCCCAGCCAGCGCACCTCCGCCGCCGCCGTGCGCAGCCGGCCGGGCGTGGGCAGCACGGGGAGCGGAAGGTTCCAGGTGTCGTCGCTGCCGGGCAGCTCCAGCGCGTACGCCACCGCCGCGGCGAACCTGGCGTGCCCGGCCGGGCTGGCGTGCAGCCGGTCGGAGCTCCACAGCCGCGCGTCGGTCACCGCCGTGTCGGGGAAGGTGTCCACCAGCGTCACGCCGTGCCGGGCGGCGGCCTCGCGGACACGGGCGTTGAGGTCGAGCACGCGCGGCAGCAGCGGCCTGGCCAAGGGCGCGATCCTGCCGATGTCGGGGAACGTCACCGTCACCACCCGGGCGCCCGCCCCGGTCAGCGCCGCGAACATGTGCTCCAGGTCGGCCGCGACGCGGGTAGCGTCGAAACCGGGACGGATGACGTCGTTCATGCCCGCCATGACCGTGGCCAGATCGGGACGGAGCTCCAGCGCGACGGGGAGTTGCTCGGCCCGGATCTGGGCGGCCACCCGGCCGCGCACGGCGAGGTTGGCGTAGAGCAGGGCGGGATTGTCGCGGGCCAGGTGCTCGGCGAGCCGGTCGGCCCAGCCGCGATGGCCGAGGACGTCGTCGCCGTCGCCGAGGCCCTCGGTCTGGCTGTCGCCGAGCGCGACATAACGGGTGTAGGTCACGGCATCTCCTCTGTGGTGCGGGCGGCGCGCTCGCCGAGCGTCCTGGCGGTGCTCAGGCACCAGTCGCGCATCTCCCGCTCCAGGCGGCAGCCGCCCAGGCAGGACAGGTACGGGCCGACGTGCTCGCCCTCGCGCAGGAACGACTCCTCGTCCAGGTCGCCGCGCAGGCGCAGCAGGGTCTTCTCGAAGAACGCGAGCTTGGCGGCGGCCTCCTCGGCGCGGTCGAGGAGCTGGGCGATCAGCGGCGCCGGGTCGAGCCGGTCGGCCGCGTGGACCTTGACGGCCAGGTCGTCGCGGAGGAGCAACGGCTTGGCCGGGGACGCGGCGAAGGCGGCCAGCTCGTCGAGGCCCGCCTGCGTGACCGAGAACAGGCGTTTGTTCGGACGGCCGCGCTGGACCACCTCCCGGCCGGTGACCAGGCCGTCGGACTCCAGCTTCGTCAGCTCGGCGTAGAGCTGCTGGGGGGCGGCGTACCAGAAGTTGGAGACGCCCACGTCGAAGACCTTGGTGAGCTGGTAGCCGCTGTACTCGCCGTCGAGCAGCGCCGCCAGCACGGCGTGCCGCAGCGCCATCAGGAATGCTCAAGACGATGACTACTCATGGACATGACTATAGAGCTGCCCGGCCGCCGACGCCAGAGGAGGACGAACGGCCGCAAGGCGGCCCAGGGTTCATCCGGCGCCGAACAACCGCCGAACGAGCCCGGCCCCCACCAAGCCGCCATGCCGCCGGACAACCCCGGGCCTCGTTCTGTGGAGGTCGGGTTCTTCTCCTTCTCAAGGAGGAGGCGTCAACGAAAGTTGACATACTTAGGTCGTCAATCTAAGTTGACCCTGTCGCGGCGGTGCGGATTGCGTCGTCCCGTTCGTTGGGAAATTTCGAGAAATGTCGTGAGGGGAGTTGGGGTGCTCAAGGAGCTGCTGGCCTACCTTCGGCCGCACCGGAAAGTCCTGGTCGCGGGCGGCCTGCTCGGGTTGATCGGCTCGGTGGCGGGGCTCGCGATGCCCCTGCTGGCCAAGTACGTCGTGGACGCCTTCGGCGAGGACCAGTCGCTGGCCGCGCCGCTGTTAGGCCTGACCGTGGCGGTGCTGGTCGGGGCCGTCGTCTCGGCCGGGGGCACCTACCTGATGGAACGCACCGGCGAGGGCGTCGTCCTCGGGGCCCGGCGCAGGCTCGTCGACCGGATGCTCCGGCTCAGGGTGGCCGACGTCGACCGGCTCAAGCCCGGCGACCTGATGTCGCGGGTGACGAGCGACACCACGCTGCTGCGCGCGGTGCTGACCAACGGGATCGTGGAGTCGGTCAGCGCGGTGTTCATGCTGGTCGGGGCGATCATCATGATGGCCACCATGGACGGCGTGCTGCTGCTGGTCACGCTGCTCGTCGTGGTGGTGATCGGCGGCCTGGTCGCGCTCATCATGCCGAAGATCCAGCGGGCGCAGACGCAGGCACAGGAGGCCGTCGGCGAGATGGGGGCCGTGCTGGACCGGGCGCTTCAGGCGTACCGGACGGTCAAGGCCAGCGGCGCGGAGGAACGGGAGATCGCCGTCGTCGGCGAGGCGGCCGAGCGCGCCCGCGACCGCGGGCTCCAGGTGGCCGGATGGACGTCGCTGGCCGGCGTGGCGACCTGGATGGCCGTGCAGATCGCCTTCCTGTGCGTGCTGGCCGTCGGCGGGTCGCGGGTCGCGTCGGGCGTGCTGGAGGTCTCGTCCCTGATCGCGTTCCTGCTCTACCTGTTCTACCTGGTGCCGCCGATCGGGCAGCTCGTCCAGGGCGCGGTCCAGCTCCAGAACGGGCTGGCCGCCATGCGGCGCATCAAGGAGATCGAGGACCTGCCCGGCGAGCCGGTCGGCGTCACCGTCCCGGCCGACAGCACGCCGGTGGGGGTCCGCTTCGAGGACGTCGTCTTCCGGTACGGCGACGACCGTCCCACCGTGCACGACGGCGTCACCTTCGACGTTCCCGCGGGCGGGCTGACGGCGCTGGTCGGGCCGTCGGGCGCGGGCAAGTCCACGGTGTTCGCCCTGCTCGAACGCTTCTACGAGCACCAGGACGGCCTGATCGCGATCGGCGGCCGCGACATCCGCGACTGGCCGCTCGGCGAGCTGCGGGCCGCGCTCGGCTACGTCGAGCAGGACGCCCCCGTCCTGGCCGGCACGCTGCGGGAGAACCTGCTCTTCGCCGCCCAGGACGCCACCGAGGACGAGCTGCGCCGCGCCATCACCCGCACCCGGCTCGACGACCTGGTCGCCCGGCTGCCCGAAGGGCTCGACACGGCGGTGGGCCACCGCGGCGTGCTGCTGTCCGGCGGCGAGCGGCAGCGGGTCGCCATCGCCAGGGCGCTGCTGCGCAGGCCCAGGCTGCTGCTGCTCGACGAGGCCACCTCGCAGCTCGACGCGGTCAACGAGCTGCGGCTGCGCGAGGTCATCGCCGAGGTGGCGGCCGAGACGACGGTGCTGGTCATCGCCCACCGGCTGTCCACCGTGACGAACGCCGACCGGATCGTGGTGATGGAGGCGGGCGGCGTACGGGCGATCGGCACCCACGCCGAACTGGTGGCAGGCGACGACCTCTACCGAGAACTCGCCGCCACCCAGTTCCTCGTGAGCTAGGGATACGCGCAAAGTCCGCTGCCTGCGGTGGACCGCTGGACGGAGGGACCGTAGGCGCAGACTCCGCTGCCTGCGGTGGACCGCTGGACGCGGGGGACCGTAGGCGCAAAGTCCGCTGCCTGCGGTGGACCGCTGGACGCGGTCCACCGTAGTCTTCGGGTGACAAAGGTGAATGTGTTCATTCAGGAGGGTCACCATGAGCCGCAGCGTGCGCGCACCGCGAGGCACCACGATCACCGCGAAGGGGTGGCCGCAGGAGGCGGCGCTCCGCATGCTCCAGAACAACCTGGACCCCGAGGTCGCCGAGCACCCCGAGCAGCTGGTCGTCTACGGCGGCTCGGGCAGGGCCGCCCGCGACTGGCCCTCCTTCGACGCGATGGTCAGGACCCTGACCACCCTGGAGGGCGACGAGACGCTGCTGGTCCAGTCGGGCCGCCCGGTAGGCGTGTTCCGCACCCACGAATGGGCCCCCCGGGTGCTCATCGCCAACTCCAACCTGGTCCCCGACTGGGCCAACTGGGAGGAGTTCCGCCGCCTGGAGGCCGCCGGCCTCACCATGTACGGCCAGATGACCGCCGGTTCGTGGATCTACATCGGCACCCAGGGCATCCTCCAGGGCACGTACGAGACGTTCGCCGCGGTGGCCGCGAAGCGGTTCGGCGGCACGCTGGCCGGCACGATCACCCTCACGGCCGGCCTCGGCGGCATGGGCGGCGCCCAGCCGCTGGCCGTCACCATGAACGGCGGCGTCGCGATCTGCATCGACTGCGACCCCCGCTCGGTCACCCGCCGCATCGAGCACCGCTACCTCGACGCGCAGGCCGACAGCCTGGAGGAGGCGCTGCGACTGGCCTACGAGGCCCGCGACGCGCGCCGCCCGCTGTCCATCGGCGTCGTGGCCAACGCCGCCGAGGCGCTGCCCGAGCTGCTGGCCGCGGGCGCCGAGATCGACATCGTCACCGACCAGACGTCCGCGCACGACCCGCTGATGTACCTGCCGCTCGGCGTCGCCTTCGAGGACATGTCCGCCGAACGGGACAAGGACCCGGCCGGTTTCACCGAGCGGGCGCGCACGTCGATGGCCCGGCACGTCGAGGCCATGGTCGGCTTCAAGGACGCCGGCGCCGAGGTGTTCGACTACGGCAACTCCATCCGCGGCGAGGCCCAGCTCGCCGGCTACTCGCGGGCCTTCGACTTCCCCGGGTTCGTGCCGGCGTACATCAGGCCGCTGTTCTGCGAGGGCAAGGGGCCGTTCCGGTGGGCCGCGCTGAGCGGCGACCCGGCCGACATCGCCGCCACCGACCGCGCGATCCTGGAGCTGTTCCCCGACAACGAGCCGCTGGCCAGGTGGATCGCGCAGGCCGGCGAGAAGGTGCACTTCCAGGGGCTGCCCGCGCGCATCTGCTGGCTCGGCTACGGCGAGCGCAACGTCGCGGGCGAGCGGTTCAACGACATGGTGGCCTCCGGTGAGCTCCAGGCGCCGATCGTGATCGGCCGCGACCACCTCGACAGCGGGTCGGTGGCCTCGCCGTACCGGGAGACCGAGGCCATGGCCGACGGCTCGGACGCGATCGCCGACTGGCCGCTGCTCAACGCCATGCTCAACACCGCCTCCGGCGCGGCCTGGGTGTCCATCCACCACGGCGGCGGCGTGGGGATCGGGCGTTCCATCCACGCCGGTCAGGTCACGGTCGCCGACGGCACCGCGCTGGCCGGGGAGAAGCTCAACCGCGTGCTCACCAACGACCCCGGCACGGGCGTGATGCGGCACGTGGACGCGGGCTACGACGAGGCCGCCCAGGTGGCCGAGGCCCGCGGCGTGCGCATCCCGATGCGCGAGTCCTGACGGCCCGCCGTCCCGTCCCCCACGGGGTACGGGGGATGAGAATGCGGGTCGGGGAACGTTGGAGGTGGCGTGGCTGACGGATATCACGGTGGGCTCGGCGTCCTGCTCGACGGCCGGAGGTTGTCGCCGGTGCAGCGCAGGATCGCCCATTACCTGGGCGAGCACCTCGACGAGGCCATCTTCCTGTCCAGCGTCGAGCTGGCCGAGCGGGCCGGGGTCAGCCAGCCGTCGGTGACCAGGTTCGCCATGGTGCTCGGCTTCGCCGGCTACCCCGAGCTGCGTCAGGCGCTGCGCCCGCTGGTGCTCGGCGGCGGCGTGGTCGCGCCGCAGGAGAGCCTGCTGCGGAACGCGATCGACAGCGAGATCCGCAACCTCGCCGTGGTGCGCGAGCGGCTGGCCGCGCTCCCGCTCAAGGAGCTGGGCGAGCAGCTCGCCGCCACCGAGCCGCTGCCGGTGCTGGGCCTGCGGGTCTCCTGCGGCCTGGCCACCACCTTCGCCTACTACGCCAGGCGCATCCACCCCGACGTGCGCCTGCTCACCCATGGCGGCTCGGAGCTGGTCGAGGGGCTGCACGCGGCGCGGCGGGCGGGCGCGGAGTGGGTGGTGGCCGTGGTGCTCCCGCGCTATCCGGCCGAGGTCGTCCAGGCGCTGGAGTACGCGGAGAAGCTCGGCCTGCGCGTCGCCGCGATCACCGACAAGCCGGGCTTCCCGGCCGAGGTGGTGCTCGACGGCCCGGTCGGCGACCGTCTGGTGTTCGACTCCCACGCGGCCCCTCTGGCGCTGGCCATGGCCCTGGTGGAGGCCATGGCCGACGCCGCGCCGCTGCGTACCCGGGCCAGGCTGGAGGAGTACGAGCGGATGACCGACGAGGCCGGCACCTTCCTACCCGGCGATCCTGCGTAGCGACCGCATCGACCAGATCGTCGTGAGCACCGCGAGCACGATGAACAGCGCGAACGCGATCGGGATCGACGGGTCGCCGAGCCGCCCGGCGAACAATGCCCGCCCGGCCTCGACCGCGTGGTACAGCGGGTTGACCGGCGCGATCGCCCGCATCCAGCCGGGTGCGAACGAGATCGGGATGAACAGCCCGGCCAGCAGCATGATCGGCAGCATGAACAGGTTGAGCGTCTGCGACATGCCGTTCTCGTCGCGTACGGTCAGCGCCAGCCCCTGCGACAGCCCGGAGGCGAACAGCCCCGTGGCCGCCATGAGCGCCAGCACCAGCACCAGCTCGACGCCGCCGATCCGCACGCCCATGGCCACGGCCACGACCAGCACCAGGATGGCCTGGCAGACCAGCACGACCATGTCCTTGGCCACCCGTCCGAGCACGATGGCCGGCCGCCAGGCGGGGCTGACGGCGTACCGTTCGAGCGAGCCGTTGCGCAGCTCGGCGATCAGGCCGAACCCCGAGAACAGCGAGCCGAACACGGCGATCATCATCATCGACGCGGGCGTGAACATGCGCAGGGCGTCGACCGTGCTGCCGCCCGGCGTCAGGTCCTTGAGCAGCGGCGCGAACATCAGCAGGTAGAGCACCGGCTGCAGGATGCCGAACAGCGGCCAGACCGGGTTGCTGAAGGACTTCTTCAGCTCGTAGCCGGTGAACAGGACGAGGTGGCGGATCATGCGGCGGCTCCCGTGTCGCGGAGGGATCGGCCGGTCTTGGCCAGGAAGACGTCGTCGAGCGTGGAGCGGTCGAGCGCGATCGAGTTCAGGCCGATGCCGTGCTCCTCAAGCAGGCGCAGCAGCGCGGGCAGCGTGTGCTCGCCGTCGTCGACGTAGACGCGCAGGGCGTCCTCGTCCACGCGGACCTCGCGGGCCAGGGGCCTGAGCGCCTCGGCGGCCCGTTCGGGCTCGTCCAGCCGCAGCGTGACGACGTCGCCGGAGACCTCGCGCTTGAGCTCGCCGGGCGTGCCCTCGGCCACGATCCGCCCGTGGTCCACGATCACCAGCCGGTCGCAGAGCGCGTCGGCCTCGTCGAGGTAGTGGGTGCTGAGCAGCACGCTCGTGCCGGCCTCGCGGAGCTGCCTGATGCGGTCCCAGAGGTTCGCGCGGTTCTGCGGGTCGAGGCCGGTGGTGGGTTCGTCGAGGAAGAGCAGCGGCGGCGCGTGCACCAGCCCGAGCGCGATGGCCACCCGCCGCTTCTGGCCGCCGGAGAGCGTGCGGCCGGGCCGGTCGGCCATCTCGGTGAGGTCGAAACGTTCGAGGACGTCGGCCGTGGCCTGCCTCGGGTCGGCCACGTCGTGGATCCTGGCGGCCATCATGATCTGGGCGCGGGCGCTCGTGGTGTCCTCCACGCCGCCCGCCTGGCTGACATAGCCGAGCTTGCGGCGCACGGCCCCGGGCTCCGCGCGCAGGTCGTGCCCGGCGATGACGGCGGTGCCCGAGTCGGGCGTGATCAGCGTGGCCAGCATGCGGATCGTCGTGGTCTTGCCGGCGCCGTTGGGGCCGAGGACGCCGAAGATCTCGCCTTTTTCGACGTCGAGGTCGATGCCGCGCACGGCCTCGACGGTCTGGGAGCCCTTGCGGCTCCTGGTGGTGAACGTCTTGCGTAACTCGCGTGCTTCTATGATCACCGTTCTCCTCAGGGCAGTTCGTCCTTCTCGACCCGTGTGATCGCGCCTTCGACCCAGTCGAGCTGGGCCTGGAGCACGGCCTGGGTCAGGCGGAGGTTCTCGTCGAGGTGCCTGGGCTCGCCGTAGCGCTGCTTGGTGCCGTACGCGTGGTCGATCGTCTCGATGTTCAGTCGCAGCTGTCGGATCCTGCCATGCAGGGCGTCGAGAATCTCCTGCTTTTCCAGCCGGTTCATGAACGTCAGTGCGACCTGGAAGGGGTCCACGACGGGCCGCACCTCCGACCAGCTCTGCATGAGCAGCCGGTGGAACTCGTAGCGGCCGGCGTCGGTCAGCTCGTAGACGACCTTGCCGCCCTTCCCGGCCTCGACGACCGCGAGCAGACCCTCGTCGGCCATCTTGCCCAGGCCGTGGTAGATCGAGCCGAAGGCGACGTTCGCCCAGGCGTCGGCGCCCATCATCTCCAGCCGGCGGCGGACGCCGTAGCCGTTCATGGGGGCGTCGAGCAGGGAACCGAGGATCAGGATGCGCGTTGACACCGACATGACTCAATTTTGTACTCAAATTTGAGGGATCGTCAAGGTCATAAACTCGGCGGCATGACTGAACGACCGATCGCGCTGGTCACCGGCGCTTCCCGTGGTGTGGGCGAGGCCGTGGCGCGGGCTCTGGGCCCCACGCATCACCTCATCCTCGGCGGCAGGGACGAGTCCGCGCTCGCGAAGCTGGCCGCCGAACTGCCCGACGCGCGGCCCTGGCCCGTCGAGCTGACCCGGCTCACCGAGGCCGACGTCGCCGGCGTCGAGCGGCTCGACGTGCTCGTGCACAGCGCCGGGGTCGCGATGCTCGGCCGGATCGCCGACCAGCCGGCCGACAACTGGCGCACGACGATGGAGCTCAACGTCGTGGCGGTCGCCGAGCTGACCCGGCTGCTGCTGCCCGCGCTGCGCCGCGCCCGGGGGCACGTCGTCTGCGTGAACTCCGGGTCGGGGCAGCGGGCCAACCCCGAATGGGCCTCGTACGCGGCCAGCAAGTTCGCCCTGCGCGCCTTCGCCGACGCGCTGCGCCTGGAGGAGCCCGAGCTGCGGGTCACCACCGTCTACCCGGGCCGGGTGGCCACCGACATGCAGCGCGGCGTACGCGCCCAGGAAGGCGGCGCGTACGAACCGGACAAGTACCTCACCCCGGAGAGCGTGGCGCGGGCCGTGCTCGCCACGATCAACGCCGGACCCGACGCCCACCTCACCGAACTGACCATCAGACCGAGCGCGGGCCCGGTCAACTGACATCTGAATGAATCCATTCACTACAGTGGACCCATGCTTGAACCACTCGCGCACATAGGACGAGATCCCCGCTCCGGCGGATACGTGAGAGACGCCTGGTCGGCCGCCGACATGGAGCTACGCGGGTGGTTCGCGGGCGAGGCCGCGCGCCGCGGGCTCGACCTGCGGGAAGACCGCAACGGCAACCTCTGGGCCTGGTGGGGCGACCCGTCGGGCCGTCCGGGCGTCGTCACCGGCAGCCACCTCGACTCGGTGCGTCACGGCGGCGCCTTCGACGGCCCGCTCGGCGTGGTGTCCGCCTTCGCCGCCCTCGACCTGCTGCGCGAACGGCAGGTCACCCCGGGCAGGCCGGTCGGCGTCGCCTGCTTCACCGACGAGGAGGGGGCCAGGTTCGGCATGCCGTGCATGGGCTCCCGGCTGCTCACCGGCGCGCTCACGCCGGAACGCGCGCTCGCGCTCACCGACGACGAGGGTGACACGCTGGCCGACGTCATGGCGCGGGCCGGCCGCAAGCCGGAGGCCATCGGGCGCGACGCCGAGACCCTGGCCACCGTCGGCACGTTCGTCGAGCTCCACGTCGAGCAGGGCCGCGGCCTGGTGCACGAGGGCCGGCCGGTGGGCGTGGCCAGCGCCATCTGGCCGCACGGCCGTTGGCGCTTCGACTTCCACGGCAGGGCCGACCACGCGGGCACCACCCGGCTGGCCGACCGCGACGACCCGATGCTGCCCTTCGCCCGCCTGGTGCTGGCCGCCCGCGAGGCGGCCGAGCGGCACGACGTGGTGGCCACGGTCGGCAAGACCCGCGTCTCGCCCGGCAACGCCAACGCCGTCCCCGGCCTGGTCTCGGCCTGGCTGGACGCCCGCGGCCCGGCGGAGCCCGCGGTCCGCGCCCTGGTCGAGGAGCTTTCCGCGGCGGCCGGGGCGGACGTGCGCGAGGAGTCGTGGACCCCCGAGGTCGCCTTCGGCGCCGCGCTGAGGGACCGGCTGGCCCGCGTGGCCGGCGGCGACACGCCCGCGCCGATCCTGCCGACCGGAGCGGGTCACGACGCCGGGATCCTCGCCACGGCGGGCGTCCCGAGCGCGATGTTGTTCGTACGCAACCCCACCGGCGTGTCCCATTCACCCGAGGAGCACGCCGACCAGGCAGACTGCCATGCGGGAGTGGTGGCACTCGCGGACGTGCTGGAGGATCTGTGTCGCTGACCTACTGGTGCGAGCAGGCCTGGTTGCCCGACGGGGTCGCCCATGGCGTCCTCATCGAGGTCGAGGGCACCCGGATCACCCGGATCGCCCGCGGCGAGCCCGGCTCGGCCGAGCGGCTGCCGGGCCTGACCATCCCCGGCCTGGCCAACGCCCATTCCCACGCCTTCCACCGGGCCCTGCGCGGCGCCACCCAGCGCGGCAAGGGCGACTTCTGGACCTGGCGCGACCAGATGTACGAGGTCGCGGGCAGGCTCGACCCCGACACCTACTTCCAGCTCGCCAGGGCGGTCTACGCCGAGATGGCGCTGGCCGGGGTGACCTGCGTGGGCGAGTTCCACTACCTGCACCACGCCCCCGACGGCCGCCCGTACGAGGACAGGAACGTGATGAGCCACGCGCTCATCCAGGCCGCCCGCGAGGCCGGGCTGCGCATCACGCTGCTCGACACCTGCTACCTGTCGGGCGGCATCGGCGTGCCGCTGTCGGGCACCCAGCTGCGCTTCAGCGACGGCAGTGCCCACGGCTGGGCCGCCCGCGCCGACGAGCTGGCCGCCGCCTACGAAGGGCAGCACGACGTCGAGATCGGGGCCGCCGTCCACTCGGTGCGCGCGGTGCCGCCCGACCAGATGCCGGTGGTGGCCGAGTTCTCCCACCGGCACGCCGCCCCGCTGCACGCGCACGTCTCCGAGCAGCGCGCCGAGAACGCGGCCTGCGCCGAGACGTACGCCGCCACGCCGGTCCAGATCCTGCACGAGCGCGGCGTGCTCGGCCCTCGCTCGACCGCCGTGCACGCCACCCATCTGACCGACTCCGACGTGGAGCTGCTCGGCCAGTCGGGCACGTACATCTGCATGTGCCCCACCACCGAGCGCGACCTGGCCGACGGCGTCGGCCCGGCCAGGGCGGCGGCCGACCGGGGCACGCAGATCACGCTCGGCTCCGACGGCCACGCCGTGATCGACCTGTTCGAGGAGGCCCGCGCGGTCGAGCTCGACGAGCGGCTGACCAGCGAGCGGCGCGGCCACTGGAGCGCCGCCGACCTGCTCACCGCCGCCACCGGCACCGGGCACACCTCGCTCGGCTTCGCCGACGCGGGCCGGCTCATCCCCGGGGCGTGGGCCGACCTGGTGTCGGTCCGGCTCGACTCGGTGCGCACGGCGGGCGCCGGCGGGCTGGAGGCGGTGGTGTTCGCGGCCACGGCCTCCGACGTGCACTCGGTGGTCTCCGGCGGCCGCAGGGTGGTCGCGCAGGGCCGCCACGAACTGGGCGACGTCGGACACATGCTCTCCGAGGCGATAGGAAAAGTGCGATGACCACACCGACCACGCTGACCACGCTGATCGACGGGATCGGGCTGCTCTACACCGGCGACCCCGAGCGCGAGGAGATCACCGACGCGGCGCTGGTCGTCGAGGACGGCGTGGTGGCCTGGCTGGGCCCCGCCGCCCAGGCGCCCGACGCCGACGAGCGCGTGCACGTCGGCGGCCGGGCCGTGCTGCCCGGGTTCGTGGACAGTCACGCCCACCTGATCTTCGCCGGCGACCGCACGGCCGAGTTCCAGGCCCGCATGTCGGGACAGCCGTACACCGGCGGGGGCATCAGGACGACCGTCGCCGCCACCCGCGCGGCGAGCGACGCCGACCTGGCCACGCACGCCCGCGCCCTGGTGGAGGAGATGCTCGCCCAGGGCACCACCACCGTGGAGATCAAGAGCGGCTACGGCCTGTCCGCCGAGCACGAGCGCCGCTCCCTGGAGATCGCCACCACCCTCACCGACGAGACCACCTACCTCGGCGCGCACGTCGTGCCCGAGGGCGCCGACGCCGACGACTACGTCCGCCTGGTGACGGGCGAGATGCTCGACGCCTGCGCCCCCTACGCCAAATGGGTGGACGTCTTCTGCGAGCGCGGCGCGTTCGACGGCGACCAGACCAGGGAGATCCTGAACGCCGGGATCAAGGCCGGGCTCCAGGCCCGCGTGCACGCCAACCAGCTCACCGAGGGGCCCGGCGTGCGCATCGCCTGCGAGCTGGGCGCGGCCTCGGCCGACCACTGCACCCACCTGTCGGCGGCCGACGTCGACGCGCTGGCCTCCAGCGGGACGGTCGCGACGCTGCTGCCGGGGGCCGAGTTCTCCACGCGGTCGCCGTACCCGGACGCGCGGCGGCTCATCGACGCGGGCGTCACGGTCGCGCTGGCCACCGACTGCAACCCGGGCTCGTCGTTCACCTCGTCGATGCCGTTCTGCGTGGCGCTGGCCGTACGGGAGATGGGGATGACGCCGTTGGAGGCGGTGCGGGCGGCCACGTACGGCGGGGCCCGCGCGCTGCGCCGCACGGACGTAGGGTGGTTGCGTCAGGGAGCCCGCGCGGACCTCGTCGTGCTCGACGCCCCCTCCTATGTCCACCTGGCGTACCGACCCGGCGTTCCCCTTGTCCACCAGGTGTTTCAGGCCGGTCTCCTCCTTTAGGAGGACGTCCAAGACCCTCCCTCTGGCGTAGCTGTTTAGGGAATCTTTGCTTCCGGCCGGACGTTGGCGGGATATAGGAAGCAGCTGCGGAACGAGGTGCCAGGGGATGGCAAGGCCTACGGGGAGTCGCACGCAGGAGCAGCACGTCGCTGACCGCGACCTGCTGGGGACGTATCTGGCCGAGATAGGCCGGGTCCCGCTGCTCACGGCGGAGGAAGAGGTGGAGCTCGCCAAGAGGATCGAGGCGGGCCTGTTCGCCGAGCAGCTTCTTGACAGCGGAGGCTCCGAGCCGCGGATCGGGGACGCGGCCGACGAGGAGCTGGAACGCCTGGCCGTCTCGGGCCAGCGGGCGAAGGACGAGTTCATCCAGGCCAACCTGCGCCTGGTGGTGGCGGTGGCCCGGAAGTACTCGGGTCGGGGGATGCCGCTCATCGACCTGGTCCAGGAGGGGAACCTGGGCCTGGTGCGAGCGGTCGAGAAGTTCGACTACCGGCGGGGGTACAAGTTCTCCACCTACGCCACGTGGTGGATCAGGCAGTCGGTCGGACGGGCCATCCACGAGCAGGCCCGTCCGGTCCGTCTGCCGACGCACGCCGGCGAGCAGATGACCAGGCTGATGCGGGTGCGCCGCGACATGCTGGCCGAGTACGACACCGAGCCGACCGACGGCGACCTCGCCGAGATCCTCGACCTGCCGATCGAGCGGGTGCGCGAGCTGCGCCGCTGGGCCTCCGACCCGGTGTCGCTGCAGCTCGGCGTGGGCGACGAGGACGAGACCGAGCTGGGTGACATGATCGCCGACGAGACGTGGGCCGATCCCGAGCAGCAGGCCATCGACATCCTTGAGCGCGAGCGGCTCGACCAGTGGCTCACCGACCTGGAGGGCGACACCAGCGAGATGCTGCGGTGGCGCTACGGGCTGGTCGACGGGCGCGAGCACACGCTGACCGAGGTGGGGGAGCGCTACGGCATCGGCCGCGACCGCGCCCGCCGCATCGAGCGCGACGCGCTGGCCCGCCTGCGCCGCATGGCCAACGCCGCCGCCTGACCTTCTTCGCGGCTTCCGCCCTTCTGGGCGTCTTCGGCGCCGCCGCCCGCATCCGGGCGGCGGCGCCGCCGCATCCGGACGCCTCCGGCGTCCCAGGGGCCCGCGGTGTGACGAAGGCCCGCGGGCGGCGACCCGTTCCAGGGGCCTGTGACGTCACCAGGGCCCGCTCGTTCCAGGGCTGTGGTTGTTCTGAGGCCCGCTTGTTCCAGAGGCTGTGGTTGTTCTGAGGGCCGCTCGTTCCAGGGGGCCTGTCACGGTCTGAGGACGCGGCGCAGGAACTCCTCGACGGCGGACTCCGCCGTGGCCGTGTCGCCGCCTCTGGCGACCAGCAGGGCGCTCTCGTTGATGGCGGCCAGCAGCATGTGGGCGTGCAGGTCGACGAACTCGTCGGGCACCGCCCCGGTCGCCTGGAGGGCCGCCTTCAGCATGCCGAACGAGTAGCGCTCCTCCATCGCCCGCCAGCTCTCCCACCCGAGCACGGCGGGCGCGTCGATGAGCACGATGCGCCGGATCACCGGATCGCCCGCGAGCCTCACCCAGGCCAGCGCCCCCGCCCGCAGCGCCGCCGCCGGGTCGCCGATGCCGCGCACCGCCTTGGCGATCTTGACGCCGACGGCCGACTCCGTGGCCTCCAGCACCGCCTCGAACAGCGCGTCCTTGCCCGCGTAGTGGTGATAGAGCGCCCCGCGGCTCAGCCCCGACTCCTGCAGCACGGTCTCGATCGACGTGTCGTCGTAGCCCCGCTCGGCGAACAGCCGCGTGGCGATGGCGAGGACCTTGTCGCGGGTGGCCGCGCCGCGCTCCGCCTTGAGGTTCATGCCCCCACTCTAGACAGACCGACCGACGGTCGGTAATTTTCTAGACCGACAGTCGGTCTGTAATCCCAAGGAGTGGACGTGGACGGCATCACCTACATGGACGTCGGCCGGGGCCCGGTCGCCTTGTTCGTGCACGGCGTGGGCACCAGCTCGTACCTGTGGCGCAACGTCGTCGCCGAGCTGCGCGACGAACGCCGCTGCGTGGCCATCGACCTGCCCGTGCACGGCGGCAGCGACCCGCGCGACGACCTGTCCATCCCCGCGCTGGCCGAGGCCGTGGAGGAGCTGTGCGCCGGGCTCGGCCTGGACGAGGTGGACCTCGTGGCCAACGACACCGGCGGCGCCGTGGCCCAGGTGTTCGCGGTGCGCCACCCCGCGCGGCTGCGCTCGCTCACCCTCACCAACTGCGACGTGCACACCAACACCCCGCCCGAGGCGTTCAAGGACACCGTCGAGCTGGCCGTCAGGGGCGAGCTGGCCGGGCTCGTGGCCGCCGTGCTGGACCATCCCGAGCTGCTGGCCCGGACCGCCCTGGGCGCCGGCTACGAGCGCATCGACGACCCCGCCGCGCTGGTCGACGCCTACCTGCGCCCGATCCTGGCCAAGCCCGGCGGCGGCCGCGCCTTCGAACGCCTGCTGGCCTCGATCGACGCCGCGGACCTGGTCGCCATCGAGCCCCAGCTCACCGTGCTCACCGTGCCGACGCTGGTCGTGTGGGGCACCGGCGACACGTTCTTCGACGTGAGCTGGGCCCACTGGCTGCGCGACACGATCCCAGGCGTGAAGGAGGTCGTCGAGATCGAGGGCGGGCGGCTGTTCTTCCCCGACGAGCGGGCCGCCGAGCTGGTCCCCCACCTGCGCCGTTTCTGGGGCCGGCCGTAGGCTCCGGATCATGTACGTCGAAACGTTGCGCCGCTACCCGGTCAAGTCGATGCTGGGCGAGGAGATCGCCGAGAGCGAGGTGACCGAGCGCGGCCTGACCGGCGACCGGGCCAGGGCGGTGCTCGACGTCGCCACGGGGAAGATCGCCAGTGCCAAGAACCCCAGGCTGTGGCGCGACCTGCTGACCGTCGAAGGCGCCCGCGCGCCGGGCGACGAGGAGCTGTCGAAGCTGCTCGGCCGCGAGGTGCGGCTGATCGACGTGCCGCCGGAGGGGGCCGAGCTGGAGCGGTCGGTGCCCGAGCGGGTGCTGGCCGAGGGCATCGAGGCGGAGGTGCCGTACACGGTGGGCACGCTGGGCGGGGCCTCGCCGGAGGGCACGTTCTTCGACTTCGCGCCCCTGCACCTGATCTCCACCGCGACGATCGACCGCATCGGCGAGCTGAGCCCGCGCGGGCACGTCGAAGCCCTCCGCTACCGGCCCAACCTGATCATCAGGACCGACGTGGAGGGCTTCGCCGAGAACGACTGGGTGGGGCGCGAGCTGCACGTCGGGCACGAGGTCGTGCTCCAGGTCATCGTGGCCAGCCCGCGCTGCGCGGTGCCGACGCTGGCCCACGGCGCGCTCGGCCGCGACACCGAGGCGCTGCGCGTGGTCGCCCGGCACAACCGGGTCCCGGTGCTCGACGCCGGGCTCCAGGCGTGCGCGGGCGTCTACGCGCGGGTGCTGCGCCCCGGCCGGATCGTCCAGGGCGACCCGGTCAGGCCAGCGGGCTGAGGTACTTCTCCAGGTCGTCGAGGATCTTGCCGGCGGCGGTGACGCCGATGCCGGTCATCCAGATCTCGTCGTCCACGTCATGCGCGTGGCCGGCCTTGACCGCGGCCAGGTTCTTCCACAGCGGGCCGCCGGTCACCGTGGCCTGCGACTTGGCGGCGGCCTCGCCGTAGGCGCTGTAGAAGATCGCGTCGCCGTCGGCCTTGGCGATGTTCTCCTGGCTCAGCTTGCCGAAGCGCTTGTCGTCCTGGTCGGCCAGGCGCTGGACCTCCGGCCGCTGGACGCCGGCGTCGCCGACCACGATGCCGCTGAACGACTCGGGGCCGTACATGCGGATCTCGGTGGGCATGAAGCGCACGATGCTCACCGAGAGCTTCGAGAACTTCGCGCCCACCTCCTTGGCCCGCTGCTCGTAGGACGACAGCAGCCCGGACGCCTGCTCCTTCCTGCCCAGGGCCTCGGCGTCCAGCAGGAAGTTCTCCTTCCAGGTGATGCCCACCTTCTCCGTGAACACGGTCGGAGCGATCTTGCTGAGCTTGTCGTAGAAGGCGGCCTGGCGGAACTTCGTGCCGAGGATGAGGTCCGGCTTGAGCGCCATGATCGCCTCGATGTTGGGCTGCTGGAGCGTGCCGACCGGCTTGGTGGCCGACAGCGCCGAGCCGAGGTACTCCGGCCAGGTCTGGTTCTCGCCCGCCTGGGCCGCGCCGACGGGGGCCATCCCGAGGGAGACCATCGTGTCCAGCTTGTCGGTGTCGAGCACGACCACCCGCTTGGGGGTCATCGGAACTTTGCTCTCGCCCATGGCGTGCTTGACCGTCCTGGTGGGGCCGGCGTCCTGCGTGCCGGTCGAGGTGCCGCAGGCGGCCAGGGCGAGGACGGGGAGCAGGGCCAGAAGCCGGAGACGCATGAGGGATTCCTTGATCTATTAGGTTAGGCAATCCTAAGTATCTCATGGCCGGTTCGAAGCATGTGAAGGGGCCGAAACGTACCCGAAACACCGTGCCGACGAGATTCACGAACGCGAAACACTCCAGGTCGAGCCACGAAACCCCGGCCGAACACGCTGTGGCGACACGTCACATGTAAGGAGGGTCGCGTCGTGAAGATCGATAGCGGCACCACAGCCTGGATGCTCGCGGCCACCGCGCTGGTGTTGCTGATGACTCCGGGCCTCGCGTTCTTCTACGGGGGCATGACCAGGGCCAAGAGCGTCCTGAACATGATGATGATGTCGTTCGGCGCCATCATCACGGTCACCGTGGCCTGGGTGCTGTTCGGGCACTCGATCGCGTTCACCGACAACGGCAGCACGGTGCTCAACAACATCGTCGGCGGCTTCGACGCCCTGGGCCTGCAGAGCCTGGTCGACACGGCCACCAAGGACGACGGCACCGGCATGCCGAGCCTGGTCTTCTCGGCCTTCCAGCTGACGTTCGCCATCATCACCGTCGCCCTGATCAGCGGCGCGATCGCGGACCGGGCGAAGTTCGGCGCGTGGATCCTGTTCACCGTCGTCTGGGCCACCGTGGTCTACTTCCCGGTCGCCCACTGGGTGTGGGGCACCGGCTGGCTCAACACCATGGGCATCGAGGACTTCGCCGGCGGAACCGTCGTCCACATCAACGCCGGCGCCGCGGCGCTGGCCCTGGCCCTGGTGATCGGCAAGCGCAAGGGCTGGCGCAAGGAGCCGATGCGGCCGCACAACCTCACGCTGGTGCTGCTCGGCGCGGGCCTGCTGTGGTTCGGCTGGTTCGGCTTCAACGCCGGCTCGGAACTGGCCGTGGACGGCACCGCCGGGCTCGCGTTCATGAACACCCAGATCGCCACCGCGGTCGCCGCCGGGGCCTGGCTCGTCGTGGAGAAGCTGCGCGACGGCCACGCCACCAGCCTCGGCGTCGCCTCCGGCGCGGTCGCCGGCCTGGTCGCCATCACGCCGGCCTGCGGTTTCGTGGACCCGTGGGCCGCGATGGTCATCGGGCTGGTGGCCGGGGCCGTCTGCGCCTACGCCGTGGGCCTGAAGTACCGGCTGGGCTTCGACGACTCGCTCGACGTGGTCGGCGTGCACCTGGTCGGCGGGGTCATCGGCGCCGTCTCGCTCGGCTTCCTGGCCGCCTATCCCTTCCTCGACCAGCAGAGCAAGGGCCTGTTCTACGGCGGCGGCCTCGGCCAGCTCGGGCTCCAGGTGCTCGGCCCGGTCGCGATCGGCGGCTACTCGTTCGTCGCCACCTGGATCGTCGGGAAGATCATCGACAGGACGATGGGCTTCCGCATCTCCGCCGAGGACGAGCTCACCGGCATCGACGTCACCACGCACGCCGAGACCGGGTACGACCTGGGCACGGTCTACGCGTCCGGCGTGACCACCCCGAACGGTCCGCTCACCCCGGCCCCGGCTCCGGCTCCCAAGAAGGTGGAGGCATGAGGCTCATCACCGCGATCATCAAGCCGTTCAAGCTCGACGACGTCAAGGCGGCGCTGGAGCAGTTCGGCGTCAAGGGCATGACGGTCAGCGAGGCCAGCGGCTACGGCCGCCAGCGCGGCCACACCGAGGTCTACCGCGGCGCCGAGTACCAGGTGGACCTGGTGCCGAAGGTGCGCCTGGAGGTGCTGGCCGAGGAGGACGACGCCGAGGACGTCCTCGACGTCATCGTCAAGGCGGCCCACACCGGCAAGATCGGCGACGGCAAGGTCTGGTCCGTGCCCGTCGACACGGTCGTGCGCGTACGCACCGGAGAGCGAGGGCCGGAGGCCCTGTGAGAGGAGAGGCGCGCTCGTACGCCGCGGCCCGCAAGGAGCGGACCGCGGACACCGACCGCTGGCTCAAGGACCTCTTCAGGACGGCGAGCGACGGCGACCAGGTCTCCCTGGTCGCCGTCGGCAGCCTCGGGCGCGGCGAGCCGGCCCCGGGCAGCGACCTGGACCTGGTCCTGCTGCACGACGGGCGGGCCGACGTGGCGCGGATCGCCGACCGCATCTGGTACCCCATCTGGGACTCCGCCGTCGGCCTCGACCACTCCGTGCGGACCGTGGCGGAGGCCGTGGCCGTGGCCAGGCAGGACCTCAAGGCCGTGCTCGGACTCATCCAGGCCAGGCACGTCGCCGGCGACCCCGACCTGACCAGGAAGGCCAGGGAGGCGGTGCTGGCCGAGTGGCGGACCGACTCGCGGCGCAGGCTGGGCGAGCTGCGCGCGTCGGCCGACCACCGGGCGCAGGTCAGCGGCGAGCTGGCCTTCCTCCTCGAACCCGACCTCAAGGACGGCCGCGGCGGGCTCCGCGACGTCCAGGCGATGCAGGCCGTGGCGGCGGCTTGGGTGGCCTCGGCGCCGGGACCGCGGGCGCGCGAGGCGCACGAGTTCATCCTCGACGTGCGGCACGCGCTGCACGTCGTCACCGCGCGCGGCGCCGACCGGCTGGTGCTCCAGGAGCAGGACGCCGTGGCCGGGCTGCTCGGCCTGCTCGACGCCGAGGCCCTCATGCGCAGGCTCGCCGAGGCGGGCCGGACCGTCTCCCACGCCTTCGACGCCACCTGGCGGACGGTTGACAAGCTGCTGTCAGGGCCGGTGCCGCGGGGGCGCCGTCCGCTGGCCGACGGTGTGGTCGAGCACGGTGGGGAGGTGGTGCTCGCCAGGGGTGTCGACCCGCGCAGGGACCCCGTCCTGGTGCTGCGGGCGGCTGCCGCCGCGGCCGGTTCGGGGCTGCCGCTGGCGCCCGCGACGGTGTCCGTCCTGGCCGCTCAGTCGGCTTCGATGCCGGTGCCGTGGCCCGAGGAGGCGCGCGACGCGCTGGTGTCGATCCTCGGCGCCGGACGGGCCGCCGTGCCCGTGTGGGAGGAGCTCGACCAGGCCGGCGTCCTTGTCAAGCTGCTTCCTGACTGGGAGCGCGTACGGCATCGTCCGCAGCGCAATCCCATCCACCGCTTCACCGTGGACCGGCACCTGATCGAGGCCGCCGCGAACGCCGCCGGCCTCGCCCGCGAGGTCTCCCGTCCCGACCTGCTGCTGATCGGCGCGCTCCTGCACGACATCGGCAAGGGCTGGCCGGGCGACCACTCGGCGACGGGCGAGGTCGTGGTCCGCGACCTCGCCCGCCGCATGGGGCTGCCCGCGCGCGACGTCGAGACGCTGGCCACCGTCGTACGCCACCACCTGCTGCTGCCCGAGACCGCCACCCGCAGGGACCTGGACGACCCGGTCACGATCGAGAAGGTCGCCGCCACGGTCGGCTCCCGCGAGGTGCTCGACCTGCTGGCCGCGCTGGCCGTCGCCGACGGCAACGCGACCGGGCCCGCCGCCTGGAATGCCTGGAAGGCCGGCCTGGTCGCCGACCTCGTCCGCCGGGTCAGGTCCGTGCTGTCAGGCTCGCCGCCGCCCAGGGCGCCCTCGATCTCGCCCGAGCAGGCCGCGCTGGCCCGGCACGGCGGCGGGGCGGTCCGGGTCAACGGCGGGGCGGTCACGGTCGTCGCCCCCGACCGGGCCGGGCTGCTGTGGAGCGCCGCCGGGGTGCTGGCCGCCCACCGGATGGTCGTGCGCTCGGCGTCGGCCGCGTCGGCGGGCGGCACGGCGGTGATCGAGTTCGCCGTCGTGCCCGAGTACGGCTCCCCGCCCGACCCGGCCACGCTGGAGGCCGATCTGCGGCTCGTCCTTGCCGGCCGTCTTGACATCGAGCAGCGGCTGGCCCGCCGCGCCAGGTCCGTACGGCCGCCCCGGGTACCTGTGGCTCCACCTCGCGTGACACTGGTCGACGACGCCTCCGCGACGGCCACCGTGGTGGAAGTCAGGGCCCATGACAGGCCGGGGCTCCTGTGGCGCATCGGACGGGCGTTCGGGGAGTGTGGTCTTGACGTGAGAGCCGCCCGCGTGGAGACTCTCGGCGCGGAGGCGGTGGACGTCTTCTATGTCGTGGACCGCGCCGGTCGCACCCTCAGCGACGGCGCGCAGCGAGTTCAAGTTCACGATCAGGTGCTGGCCGCACTGCGATAACCAACAGTGAACAACTGTCGGTCACATATGTAACGATTGTGTCCGAAATGCCTGTTAAGTCGGATACTGCGGATACCTTGTGGACGGCTTGAACACCCGTCGTTGAACGGGACGATTGAGGGGTAGCGAAAGCAGTGATCACGGGGAATTCCGACAGCGGCCATGCCGCGAGGCGGGACCGCGGGAAGCGGTCGCTGCCTCGCCTGGGCCTGCGCAACTGGCGCGTGAGATGGCGTCTGACGGCGCTCATCCTCGTGCCCACCATCGCCGGCGTCGTGCTCGGGGGAGCACGTGTGGTCGGCTCGGTCCAGAGCATCGGCGACTACGACCGCACGGCCACCGCGGCCGAGCAGGCGGGCCGGATCAGGGACCTGGTGCAGGCACTCGGCCTGGAGCGTGACACGGGGGGCTGGATCGGGGCCTATCCCAAGCTGCGCAAGTCGAAGGCAGGCGAGCTCAACGAGTACAAGGGCGCCGTCGACAAGCTGGTCACGAGCGTCCGCGAGGACCTCGACGCCATCGACGACTCCTACGGCGAACGCGTCGTCAAGGCCGCCGGCCAGGCCAAGTACGACCTCAACCGGCTGGCCAAGATCCGCGCCGAGGGCCAGGCCGACACGATCCGGTACGACTTCCTGACCGACACCCTGCTCAAGCTGCACGACGAGCTGGCACTGCTGTCGGACGACTCCCAGATCATCGGCCACTTCCGGGCCCTGAGCGCGCTCGCGCAGGCCAAGGAGGAGATGTCCCGCCAGCGCGTGCAGCTGCTGAAGAACTCCTACAACGTCGACGGCGTCGACGCCAAGGAGGTCGAGCGGTTCATCGCCTCCAACGCCCGCGAGCAGAGCGACATCGCCACCGTGGGCGCCGAGGCCGGTGTCGAGATCGGCCTGCAGCTGTCGAAGCTGCTGACCGGCAAGAACGAGTACGTCAACGTCCAGCTCACCAAGGCCCGCGCGGTCACCCTGGCCAGCGGCCGGGCCCCGGGCGTGCGCATCGCCGACAACCTGATCTCCTCCCGGTCCAACGCCCGCGAGCAGTGGTTCGGCGACAACAAGGTCGCGATCGGCGTCCTGCACGAGATCGAGAAGGACCTCGCCGACAAGGTGAACCTGCGCAGCCAGGAGCTGCGCGAGGCCGAGATCCGCAACGCCATCATCGCCGGTGTCCTGATCCTGGCGCTGCTGCTGGTCGTCCTGCTGCTCACCGTGGCCATCGCCCGTTCGATGGTCGGCCCGCTGCGCCGGCTGCGCACGGAGGCCCTGGAGATCGCCGGCTTCCGGCTCCCCGACGTGGTGCGCCAGCTCCGCGTCTCGGGCGAGGCCAGCACCGACGTGCGTCCGATCGAGGTCGAGGGCCAGGACGAGATCGGTGAGGTCGCGCGGGCGTTCGACCAGGTCCACCGCCAGGCCGTGCGCCTGGCGGGCGAGGAGGCCGAGCTCCGCAGCAACATCAGCTCGATGTTCGTCAACCTCTCGCGCCGTACCCAGACGCTGGTCGAGCGGCAGATCTCGCTGATCGACGGCCTGGAGAAGGGCGAGCAGGACGGCGGCCGGCTGTCCGACCTGTTCAAGCTCGACCACCTGGCCACCCGCATGCGGCGCAACTCCGAGAACCTCCTGGTCCTCGCCGGCCACGAGGCCACCCGCCGGCGCAGCCAGCCGGCCAAACTGGTCGACGTCGTGCGCGCCGCACTGTCGGAGGTCGAGGGCTACGAGCGGGTCCAGGTCAAGGTCCACCGGGCCACGTCCGTCCAGGGCAGCGCCGCCAACGACCTCGTCCACCTGGTGGCCGAGCTGGTGGAGAACGCGATCCAGTTCTCCCCGAGCAACTCCCAGGTCCTGGTCTCCAGCAGTCTCATCGAGGGCGGCGGCGCGCTGCTGTCGGTGAGCGACTCCGGCATCAGCATGACCGAGGAGGAGCTGGCCGAGGCCAACCGCCGCCTGGCCGAGCCGCCGGTCGTGGACGTGTCGGTCTCCCGCCGCATGGGCCTGTTCGTGGTCGGCCGGCTGGCGCTGCGCCACGGCATCCGGGTGCAGCTCAGGAAGGGCGAGGGCGCCGGCCTGATCGCCATGGTGCTGCTGCCGCCCACCCTGATCGCCGACGGCACGCAGCAGCCGCTGCCGCAGCGTCCGGCGTTCGGCGGCGGGACGGTGACGCCGCCCTCGCAGAACGGCTCGTTCCGGTCGTTCGGCAGCTTCGACTCGGTCGAGGCGAACGGCTCGCGGCCGGGTCCCGGCGATCCGGCCAGGTTCGGCCCGGGGCCGTCGGGGGCCTTCGGCGGCGCCCCGTCCGGGCCACCCGGGCCCTTCGACAGCGCGTCTTCAGGGCAGCCCGGGCCTTTCGACAGCGCGTCTTCAGGGCAGCCCGGGCCTTTCGACAGCGCGTCTTCAGGGCCGTCCGGGCCTTTCGACGCGCCTTCCGGGCCGTCGTCCTTCGACAGCCCGGCGCCGAGGCAGGGGCTCGGGGCGTTCAACTCCGACCCGGGCCGCAACGGGTTCAACTCCGACCCGGGCCGTCCGGTCAACGGGTTCACCGCCGACACCGACGGTGGCTCCTACCGGCGGCAGTCGTCGCCGTTCGACTCGGGGGCCTACCCGTCGTTGTCGTCGGGCAACGGCTCGTTCCCGTCGTACCCGGCGAACGGAGGGGCGTTCCCGACGCCGCCGCCGTACGCGACGAACTACGGGACGAACGACGTGCGCCGTCCCGACCCGGCTCCCTCGGTGGACGTCTCGCCGATGGAACCGGAGCAGGAGGAGTTTCTGCCGATCTTCGCGTCGGTGGAGTCCGCGTGGTTCCGCAGGCCGCCGGGGGAGTCGGCGCCCGAGGCGCCCTCGTCCGGCGAAAGCGGCGGTGAGGCGAGGCCCGCGCAAGCCGTACCCTCTGGGGAGGAAGCGTGGCAGACGGCCGCGGACGCCGGTTGGCGTGCGGCGGCCAAAGCCAGCGAGCCCAGCCTCGGCGGCGTGACCGCCGCGGGGCTCCCCAAGCGCACCCCCAAGGCCAATCTGGTCCCCGGCACGGCGAGCCAGCCCGCTCAGCAGCAGGCTCAGCAGTCGCAGCCGCCGGCGCCCCCGGTCTCAGCCGACCGGATGCGCAGCCGCATGGCCAGCTACCAAAAGGGTGTGCGGCGGGGCCGCCAGGAAGTACGTGGACAGGAGGAACAGAGTGAGTAAGCGTCCCGCTGGGGAGGATGCGTGACCATGCTGAGCCATGAGGCGAACCGCTTCGACTGGCTGATCACCGACTTCGTGCGCAACACTCCGGGGGTCGCGCACGCCGTGGTCGTCTCCGCCGACGGCCTGTGCCTGGCGGCCTCCGAGGGCTTCCCGCCGGACCGGGCCGACCAGCTCGCGGCGGTCTCCGCCGGCCTGCTGAGCCTGACCGTGGGCGCGTCCAGGGTGTTCGAGGGCGGCTCGGTGTCGCAGACCGTCGTCGAGATGCAGCGCGGGCTGCTCCTGGTCATGGCGATCAGCGACGGCTCCGTGCTGACGGTGCTGGCGGGTCCGGATTGTGACATGGGGCTGGTGGCGTACCAGATGACGCTGCTGGTAGACAGAGCGGGACAGGCGCTCACGCCGGCCCTGCGCGCCGAACTCCAGGCCGCAAGGACCCGGTGATGTGATGGAACTGATGGGAGAGGGCCGTGTACGGCAGTGACGGGACCGGGGACGACGAGCCCCTGTTCCGTCCTTACGCGGTGACCGGCGGCCGTTCCGAGCCGCGGTATCACCTCGCGATGGAGACGTTGATCTCATCGATGTCGATCCCGGACGACGAGATGGCCATGCTCACCCCCGAGCAGGAGGCCATCATGCAGTTGTGCAGGACGTTCCGGTCGGTCGCCGAGATCTCGGCCCTGCTCCGCGTCCCGCTGGGCGTGGCGAGGGTGCTTGTGGCGGACATGTCAGACGAAGGTCTCGTCCGCCTGCACCAGCCACGCCTCAGCCAGGGACAACCAGACCTCAACATGCTCGAAAGGGTGCTCAGTGGACTTCGCAGGCTCTAGCCCCGGGCTCACTTCGACGAAGATCGTCGTCGCTGGTGGGTTCGGCGTCGGCAAGACGACGTTCGTGGGGGCGGTGTCCGAGATCCTCCCGCTCACCACGGAAGCGGTGATGACCGACGCGTCCGCGGGCATCGACGACCTCGGGTTGACGCCGAACAAGCAGACCACGACCGTCGCCATGGACTTCGGCCGCCTCTCGCTCGACCGCGACCTGATCCTGTACCTGTTCGGCACGCCCGGACAGCACCGGTTCTGGTTCATGTGGGACGACCTGGTCCGCGGCGCGATCGGTGCGGTGGTGCTGCTCGACACCCGCCGTCTGGCCGACAGCTTCCCCGCGATCGACTACTTCGAAGAGGCCAAGCTGCCCTTCGTGGTGGGCATCAACGGCTGGGACGGCCAGTTCATGCACACCGACGAAGAGGTGCGCGAGGCGCTGGCTCTGGGCTCGCACGTGCCGATCGTGCGCACCGACGCGCGTAACAGGGAGTCGGTCAAGTCGACGCTGATCTCGCTCGTCGAGCACGTCGTACGGCTGCGCGCGGCCCCCGTCCGCTAGTCGCCGACCGCCCACGGGACGCTCTCCAGCGAGTTGAGCACGGGCACCAGCGCCCGCTCCTCATAGTCGAAATGGGCCTCCAGCTCGGCGGCGACGCGTTCGATCGTCGCCGGGTCGCCGGCCGCGCGCAGCTCCTCGACCAGCGCCGCGATCACCTCGTGCTCGCGGCGCAGCCGGTCCAGCGGCCCCTTCAGCTCCGGGCGCGTCCCCTCCAGGAACGGGAACGCCACCCGGTCCTCGCCGGAGTGGTGGAAGCTCAGCGCGTCGCAGAAGGTCAGGCAGTGGGCCCGCAGGTCGTCGGTCACCGCCTCGCCCGCGCGCAGCTTCGCCAGCTCGCCCCTGAACCATTCGTGCACCTTGACCAGCTCGTCCCCGAAGGCCCGCACCCGCTCGTCCACGTCACTATCCTTTGCCTCAGACCACGACGTTTTTGCTTTGCAAGCAAAGCTAATTTAGGCAGCAAGGTATTGGCGATGTCAACCGACGGCTTGAGCGTGGACGAAGGCATCAGGACGCTGCTGCTCCTGATGCCGCGCATGGTGGGCCGGGCCAAGCGGCTCAAGGTGCCCGAGGCGCTGCGGTCGTTGTCGCTGGCCCCCCGGCACCTGTCGTTGCTGGCCTACCTGCTGTTCGACGGTCCGACGACGGTCAACGAGCTGGCCGGGCGGCTGGAGGTGGCGCCGGCCACCGTGAGCCTGATGGTGGGCGAGCTGAGCAGGAAGGGCGTGCTGGAGCGCCGCGAGGACGACGCCGACCGGCGCCGGACGATCGTCAGCATCGCCCCGGCCCACCAGGAGGCGATCACCGAATGGCTCGGCTACGGCGCCACGGCCTGGCGGGCCGCCCTCGACCCGCTGACGCCGCAGGAGCGGCAGACGTTCGTGCGCACCCTGCTGGCCTACGAGCAGGCGCTGTCAGGGCGATGACCTGCTGTTGACCAGCACCTCGACGCCGTCGAGCACGCGCTGGAGGCCGAACTCGAAGGCGTGCTCGGGGCTGTAGGGCGCCTGGAGCTCCTCCCCGGCCGCCTGGCCCACGCGCGAGGCCGTGGGGAACAGGGTGGGGTCGGAGATCCGGCTGAGGAAGGGCGCGTGCGCGGCCCACCACTGCTGGTCCGTCATGCCGGTCAGGCTCTCGGCCTGGGCGGCCTCCACCGCGCCCCTGGCCGTGCCGTGCACGAAGCCGGTGACCAGTGTGATCACCGAGTCCATCTCCAGGTCGGTCAGGCCGATGCCGTCGATGGCGCGCAGCTCGTAGTCGTACTTGGCGGTGACGTTCGGGCCGAGGACCGGGCGGCTCGATGCCACCTGGAGCAGCCACGGGTGGCGCAGGTAGAGGGCGAAGTTCTCGCGGGCGATGAGCTCCAGCCGGTCGCGCCAGCCGCCGGGCACGTCCTCGGGGCGGGCGGTCTCGCCGTAGACGGTGTCGAGCATGACGTCGAGCAGCTCCGGCTTGCCCGGCACGTACGTGTAGAGCGACATCGTGCCGACGCCCAGCTTCTCCGCCACCCGGCGCATGGACAGCGCCTGCAGCCCTTCGGCGTCGGCCACGTCGATGGCGGCGCGGACGATGCGCCCGACGCCCAGCTCCGGTTTGCCCTTGCGGCTGGCCCGCTCGCTCGTCCGCCACAGCAACGCCAGACTGCGCGCCGGATCGCCCTTGCCCGGGTACTCAACTGTCACCCTCGTACGGTACACCGTACGGTTGCCGTCTTCGATCGTATGTTGTACGGTACGCCGTACGATTCAATCGGGAGGTGGCCATGTCCGCAGTGCTCGCCCAGGGCCTGCGCAAGACGTACGGCACGAAGACCGCGCTGGACGGCATCGACCTCGACGTGCCCGCGGGCACGGTCTACGGTCTGCTGGGGCCCAACGGCGCGGGGAAGACCACGACCGTCCGCATCCTCACCACGCTCCTGCGCCCGTCGGACGGCCGGGCCCAGGTGGCCGGGTTCGACGTGACGGCCGAGCCCCGCCGGGTCCGCGCCGCCATCGGCCTGGTCGGCCAGCAGACGGCCGTGGACGAGATCCTGACCGCCCGCCAGAACCTGGAGCTGTTCGGCCGCCTCTACCACCTGAGCGCGTCCGCCGCCCGCGCCAGGGCCGCCGAGCTGCTGGAACGCTTCGGCCTGGCCGAGCACGACGGCCCGGCCAAGGAGCTGTCCGGCGGCCTGCGCCGCCGCCTCGACCTGGCCGCGAGCATGATCCTGGCGCCGCCCGTGCTCTTCCTCGACGAGCCCACCACGGGCCTCGACCCGCGTAGCCGCGCCGGGATCTGGAGCGCGGTGCGCGAGCTGGTCGCGGGCGGCACGACCGTGCTGCTGACCACCCAGTACCTGGAGGAGGCCGACCAGCTCGCCGACCGCGTCGCGGTGATCGACTCCGGCCGGGTGGTGGCGGAGGGCACTCCTGAGGCGCTGAAGTCCAAGCTCGGCGGCGATCGGCTCGACGTGGTGATCAACGACCCGGCGCGGCTCGACGAGGCGGCGGCGATCCTCTCGGCGACGGCCTCGGGCGCCGCCGAGCTCGACCGGGACACCCGGCACGTCAGCGCCCCGGTGGCCGACCGCGTGAGCGCGCTCACCCGGGTCCTGCCCGCGCTGGCGGCGGCCGGCATCGAGGCCGAGGACGTCGCGCTGCGCCGGCCGACCCTCGACGAGGTCTTCCTGAACCTGACGACCACCGGAGGCGACCGATGACCGCACTCAGATGGGCGCTGGCCGACGGCTGGACCGTCGCCCGCCGCGACCTGATCCACTGGGCCAACCAGCCCATGACGGTGGTCTTCGGGGTGCTCTTCCCCGTGGTGATCACCCTGGCGTTCGGCTACCTGTTCGGCGGCGCGGTCGAGGTGCCCGCGGGCGCGGACTACTTCGCCTTCCTCATGCCCGGCATGTACGGCATGACGATGCTCTTCGGCCTGAGCTCCACCATGATGGCCGTGTCCGCGGACGTCGCCAAGGGCGTCACCGACCGCTTCCGGTCGATGCCCATGGCGCCGTCGGCCGTGCTGATCGGCCGGGCCGTCGCCGACCTGCTCAACTCGGTCCTGATCCTGGGCGGGCTGCTGCTCTGCGGCCTGGCGGTGGGCTGGCGACCGGCGAGTGCCGGGGGAGCGCTCGGCGCGGTCGGCCTGCTGCTGCTCCTGCGCTTCTCCCTGTTGTGGGCGGGCATGTACCTGGGCCTGCTCACCCGGGAGCCGGGCGCGGTGGTCGCGATCCAGACGCTGGAGTTCCCGATCGGGTTCCTGTCCAACGCCTTCGTCGCGCCCGGCACCATGCCCGGCTGGCTGGGCGCGATCTCGGAGTGGAACCCGCTCTCCTCCACGGTCGCCGCCGCCAGGGAGCTGTTCGGCAACCCGGGCTGGGGCGGCGACTCGTGGGTGGCCCGGCACGCCGTGCCGATGGCCGTGCTGTGGCCGGCGGCGATCACCGTCGTCTTCTTCGTCCTGTCGGTACGGCTGTACCAGCGCATGGACCGGTGAGGACGGCTCAGGCGCGGCGGTGGAAGTCCACGGGGTCGGGAGGCAGGGGGGTGTTGCCGAGGATCAGGTCGGCGGACTTCTCGGCGAGCATCATGACCGGGGCGTAGATGTTGCCGTTGGTGACGTACGGCATGGCGGAGGCGTCCACGACGCGCAGGCCGTCGAGGCCGTGCACGCGCATGGTGCCGGGGTCCAGCACGGCCAGGTCGTCCACGCCCATCTTGCAGGTGCACGACGGGTGGAGGGCCGTCTCGCCGTCCTTGGCGACCCAGGCCAGGATCTCCTCGTCGGTGCTGACGTCCGGGCCGGGGGAGAGCTCGCCGCCGTCCAGGCCGGCCCAGGCGGGCTGGGACAGGATGGCGCGGGCGTGCCTGATGGCCTCCACCCATTCGCGGCGGTCCTGCTCGGTCGAGAGGTAGTTGAAGCGGAGCGCCGGCTTGTCGCGGGGGTCGGCCGACCGGATGCGCACCGAGCCGCGGGCGTCGGAGTACATCGGGCCGATGTGCACCTGGTAGCCGTGGCCGCCGGCCGGGGCCGAGCCGTCGTAGCGCACGGCGATCGGCAGGAAGTGGAACATCAGGTTCGGGTACGCCACGTCGTCGTTCGAGCGGATGAACCCGCCCGCCTCGAAGTGGTTCGTGGCGCCGGGGCCGCGCCGCAGGAACAGCCAGTCGGCGCCGATGAACGGCCGCCGCCACATGGCCAGCGACGGCTGCTGCGAGACCGGCCGGGTGCAGGCGTGCTGGACGTAGACCTCCAGGTGGTCCTGGAGGTTCTCGCCGACGCCCGGCAGGTCGTGCACCACCTTGACGCCCACGGACTCCAGGAGCGCCTTCGGGCCGACCCCCGAGAGCTGGAGCAGCTGGGGGGTGTTGATCGCGCCCCCGCACAGCACGACCTCGCGCGCCTCGATGCGCTCGCCGCCGCACTGGACGCCCACCGCCCGCGTGCCCTCGAAGAGCACCTTCTCCACGTGGGCCCGCGTCCTGACCGTGAGGTTGGGACGGCGGCGCACCGGATGCAGGTAGGCGCGGGCCGCGCTGAGCCGCCGGCCCCGGTGGACGTTGCGGTCGAAGGCGGCGAACCCCTCCTGGCGGTAGCCGTTCACGTCGTCAGTGAGGGGGTGACCGGCCTGCTGGACGGCCTCGAAGAACGCCTCGAACAGCGGGCCGCGGGCCGGGCCGCGCTCCAGCTTCAGCGGGCCGTCGTCGCCCCGGAACGGCGAGCCGGGGTCGGCCAGGCAGTTCTCCATGCGCCTGAAGTAGGGCAGGCAGTGGGCGTAGTCCCAGTTCTCCATGCCGGGATCGGCGGCCCAGCGCTCGTAGTCGAGCGGGTTGCCGCGCTGGAAGATCATCCCGTTGATGCTGCTGGAGCCGCCCAGGACCTTGCCGCGGGCGTGGTAGATGCGCCGGCCGTTCATGTGCGGCTCGGGCTCGGACTCGTACTTCCAGTCGTAGAACCGGCTGCCGATGGGGAACATCAGCGCGGCCGGCATGTGGATGAAGACGTCCCAGAGGTAGTCCGGCCGGCCCGCCTCCAGCACCAGCACGGACACCGACGGATCGGCGCTCAGCCGGTTGGCCAGGGCGCAGCCGGCCGAGCCGCCGCCCACGATGACGAAGTCGAAGCTCAACGCGGGATCCAGTCCTTCCACACGATCTTGTTCTCCTCCACCCACTGCCGGGCGGCCTGCGCGGCGGACTTCCTGCCGTTGAGCATGTCGCTCGCCACGGCGTTCTGGTTGTCGTTGGTCCAGGTGAAGTTGCGCACCAGCTCGTACGCCTTCCCGCCGCGCTCGGCGAACCGCCTGCTGACGATCTTGTCCAGCAGGTACGGCGGGTAGTCGCAGGCGACCTTGGCGGGCACGTCGTCGCAGCCGATCGCGTACGCGGGCAGGTTGACCTTGACCAGTTTGACCCTGGTGAACAGCCATTGCGGCTCGTAGAAATACATGAGCAGGGGCGTGCGATTCTTCGTCGCGGACTGCGCGGCCTTGATCAGGGCGTCCTCGCTGCCGGAGTAGACGACCTTGTAATCGAGGTTGAGGTTCTTGATGAGAGCCTCGTCGTTGGTGACGAATGCCGGATCCCCGTCGAGCACCTGACCCAAATTTCCGGTTTTGGAGGTCCGGAATAGGGGGGCGTACTTGTTCAGGTTCCGATAGTCGGTTATGTCGGGATATTTCTTGGCCATCCACTCGGGGACGTACCAACCGATCACACCTTTGTTGCCGGTGAGGCCGGCCGACAGCGCCACCTTCTTCTGCTCGATGTACTCCTTCTTCAGGTCGTTGTGTCCCCAGTTCTCGACGATCACGTCGACCTTGCCGGATTCGAAATCGCGCCAGGAATCGCTCTCGTTCATCTTGCGCGTGTTGACCTTGTAGCCCAGCTCGTGTTCGAGCAGGTAGGCCAGGACGGCGGCCTGGGCCTCGTACCCGACCCAGGCGTGGACGTCGAGGTTGACCGTCCCCTTGGGCGCGGCCCCGGTCTCGGGGGCGCCGCCGGAGCAGGACGTCAGGAGCAGGGCCGCGAGCAGCGGCCCGATCAGCTTCTTGGTTCGCATGAGAGGTCTCCGCGACCGCGACCCCTCCGGCGCGCGGCCGGAGGGGGCACGGTCAAGAGGGGTCACTTGGGGATCCAGCCCTGCCACTTGGCGGTGTTCGCCTCGACCCACTTCTTGGCGGCCTGCTCGCCGGTCAGGCCGTTGTTGGTCATGTCGTTGGCGACCGCGTTCTGGTCCTCGTTGGTCCAGCTGAAGTTCTTGACCAGCTCGTACGCCTTGCCGCCGGTGTCGGCGAACTTCTTGCTGACGATCTTGTCGAGGTCCAGCTCGGCGTAGTCGCAGGCGACCTTCTTGGCGTCGGCGTCACAGCCCTCGGTGTACGGGGGCAGGTTCACCCGGGTCAGCTCGACCTTGTCGAACAGCCAGTGGGGCGTCCAGAAGTAGAACAGCAGCGCCTTCTTCTGCGCCTGCGCCTGCTCGGCCGCCTTGAGCAGGGCCGCCTCGCTGCCGCCGGTCACCACCTTGTAGTTCAGCTTGAGGTTCTTGACCAGGGCCTCGTCGTTGGTGACGTAGCTGGGGTCGCCGTCGAGGAGCTGGCCCTTGCCACCGGACTCCGACGTCTTGAACAGGTCGGCGTACTTGTTCAGGTTCTTGGAGTCGGTGATGTCCGGGTACTTGTCGGCCATCCACTTGGGCACGTACCAGCCGATGACGCCCTTGTTGCCGGTGGAGCCCGCCGAGAGCGCGACCTTCTTCTCGTCGATGAACTTCTTCTTCAGGTCCGGGTGACCCCAGTTCTCGATGATGACGTCGACGTCGCCCGTCTCGAAGCCCTCCCAGGCGACCTGCTCCTTGATCTCGGGCAGCTCCACGTCGTACTTGAGCTCGTTCTTCAGCAGGTAGGCGACGACGTTCGCGCTGGCCTCGTACCCGACCCACGGGTTGATCGCGATCTTGACGGTGCCCGTCGTCGCCGCGCCGGAGGTGGCGCCGGTCGACGGGGCGGCGGAGCTGGGGGAGGTCTCCACCTTGGCGCCACCGCCGCAACCCACGGCGGTGAGGCCGACAACGAGCAGGCCTGCGAGCAGGCGAATCTTCATGTGCGCTTCCTCTTTCGGGGGGAAGGGCGCCTGTCGGCGCCCTGCGTGATGCGGTCGAGCATGACTCCGAGCAGGACGGTCGCGATGCCCGCCACGAAGCCCATGCCGAAATCCGTGCGCTGGGAGAAGCCGACGACCACGTCGTAGCCGAGCGCGCCCGCCCCGACCAGGCCGCCGACGACGACCATGGCCAGCGTCATCACGATGCCCTGGTTGGCCGCGAGCAGGATGGCCCGTCGCGCCATCGGGAGCTGCACCTTCCACAAGAGCTGGCCAGGGGTCGAGCCCGCCGACGCGGCCGCCTCGACGACCGTGGCGGGCACCCCTCTGATGCCGTCCTCGACCAGGCGCACCACGGGCGGCACCGCGTAGATCACCGAGGCGAAGATCGCGGTGAACCGGGTCGTCTCGAACAGGGCCAGCGCCGGCAGCAGGTAGACGAACGCGGGCATGGTCTGGGCGGCGTCCAGCAGCGGGCGCTGGATCGCCGAGTAACGCGGCGAGCGGGCCGCGGCCACGCCCAGCAGCAGGCCGACGACCAGGGTGACGAACACCGCCACCGCGACCGTGGTCATCGTCTGCATGGCGTGCTCCCACACGCCGAGCAGCGCGATCGCCAGCAGGCAGCCGAGCGCGGTCAGCGCCGGACGCAACCCGCTCACCCGCCAGGCCAGCGCCAGCACCGCGAGGGCGATCAGCCACCACGGTGCCGAGATGAGCAGGCCTTCCAGCGGGTTGAGCAGGACGGCCGAGGTCAGATCCTTGACGAACGTCGTGACCGGGTACCAGGTCGTCTCGGCCCAGCGCACGGCGTCGTTCACCGCGCCGGCGAAGGTGACGGTCAGGCCGTCCGGCCAGCCCGCCGGCAGCGCGAACCCGGCCACCACCCCCACGCCGGCCAGCGCCGCCGCGACCACCAGGTCGAGCCGGCCGGCCCTCGCGTGCGCCTGGCGGCGGGCCACCGACATGAGCATGCGGTCGAGCACCACGGCCATGACCACGATCGCCAGGCCGGCCGGGAGCATGATGCCGACCTGGGCCCGCGACAGGCCGCGGATGATGTCGCCGCCCAGGCCGGGGGCCGAGATCAGGTTCGCGATCACCACCATGGACAGCGCCATCATGATGGTCTGGTTCACCGCCAGCGCCATCGTCGAGCGGGCCAGCGGAAGTTGCACCTTGAACAGGGTCTGCCGGCGGGTGGCGCCCAGCGACGCCGACGCCTCGACCGCCGTGGCGGAGACCCCCTCGACGGCCAGCGCCGTGATGCGGATCGCGGGCGGGATCGAGTAGATCATCGTCGCGATCGCCCCGGCCGGCGCGCCGATGTGGAAGAACAGCACGAGCGGCGCCAGGTAGGCGAACGTCGGCATGATCTGCATGACGTCGAGCACCGGCGTCAGCACCCGGCGCACCCGCGCCGACAACCCCGCCCACACGCCGAGCGGCACGCCGACCGCCAGCGACAACAGCACCGAGGCCGCCACCAGCGCCAGCGTGTCCACGCTCGACTGCCACAGCCCGAGCACCCCGAACGCGCCCACGCCCGCCGCCGCGAGCAGCGCGACGCGCCGGCCACCGGCGAGCCAGCCGAGCGCGCCCAGGACGCCGATCAGCCCCGGCCAGTTCAGGGCCGTGAGGACGGTCTGGAAGAAGGTGTAGACGCCGTCGACGAACAGCCGGATGTAGTTGAGGAAGTACAGGAAGAGCGGGCTCTCGTTCCGGTGGTCGTCGATCCACTCGCGCAGGTCGGTGACCGCCAGGAACTGCGGCGCCTCCTTGTCGTGCGGCAGCGTGCCGGTGTCCCGGAAGAGCAGGTACGCCACGGCGAACAGCACCGCGACCCCGGCCGGACCGGCCCACCTCGGGATCCTGAGCCTGCCGGGGGCGCTGACCGCGGTGGTGCTCACGCGCCTGCCCTAACCGCCGCGTCCTCGCCGGCCAGGAAGGACAGCAGGTCCACGCGGTCCACGACGCCGGCCAGCTCGTCGCCGTCCATCACCCGGATCGGGCGGGAGGAGGCCGAGGCCGCGGCGATGGCGTCCTTGATCAGGGTGGTGACGGGGAGCTGCGGGCCGTCCAGCGGCTCGCCGGGCTCGGGATCGCGGCGGATCCAGCGCAGCGTCAGCACGTGGCTGCGCGGCACGTCCCGGACGAAGTCGGCCACGTAGTCGTCGGCCGGCGCGC
Organism: Nonomuraea sp. NPDC051191; assembly: GCF_044455665.1. NCBI lineage: Bacteria > Bacillati > Actinomycetota > Actinomycetes > Streptosporangiales > Streptosporangiaceae > Nonomuraea > Nonomuraea sp. NPDC051191. The sequence continues at coordinate 408,130 of NZ_JBITEZ010000007.1, forward strand.
CCACCAGCTCCTCGGCCGTGCCGAGCTGCACGATCGAGCCGTCGCGCATGATGGCGATCCGCTCGCCCAGCTTGAGCGCCTCGGACAGGTCGTGGGTGATGAACACCATCGTCTTGCCGACCTCGCGGTGCAGCCGGATCACCTCGGCCTGCATGTCGCGCCGGATCAGCGGGTCGAGCGCGCTGAACGGCTCGTCGAACAGCATCACCTGGGGATCGACGGCCAGCGCGCGGGCCAGGCCGACACGTTGCTGCATGCCGCCGGAGAGCTGGTCGGGATAGGCGTCGGCGTGGCCGTCGAGGCCCACGAGGGAGAGGATCTCGGCGGCCCGCGCGTGCCTGGCCGCCTTGGCGGTGCCCTGGATCTCCAGACCATAGGCAACGTTGTCAACGACCTTACGGTGCGGCAACAGCCCGAAATGCTGGAAGACCATGCTCACCTGGTGGCGGCGCAGCTCGCGCAGCCGGGCGGGGGAGGCGCGGCCGACGTCCTCGCCGCCGATCCTGATCTCGCCGGCGCTGGGCTCGACGAGCCGGGTCAGGCAGCGTACGAGGGTGGACTTGCCGCTTCCCGACAGGCCCATGACGACGAAGACCTCGCCGGGGCGCACCTCGAAGCTCACGTCGCGGACGGCGGCGGTGCAGCCGGTCCTCTCTCGCATCGCGGCGGGGTCGAGGTGTCTGTCCTCGCTGTCCAGCACCTTTTGCGCCCTGGATCCGAAGATCTTCCAAAGCCCGTCGACGCTGATAGCCGCGCTGTCGGGAGAATCCCGCACCCTCGCCTCCTCGATTGCCGGGGGCTCAACATATGCGGTGAATAACGCAAATCTCAACGCTGTGACCCGTGAGAGACCTGGCCGCTCCTCCGGTGTTATGTGCTTGGAACGCGCTAATCGCCCATATGTGGACATATAAACAGATGGCGGGTTATTTCTGGCCGGACGGAGAGCGAGATGGGGCTCCAGCTTCTCGTCTCACTGGACACAGAAGTTGAATTGCGTCCCGATATGTGCGGGTGGCCACGCCCGCTTAGGATGTGTTCCAATTACCCGCACTTGCTGATTTCTCTCAAGGGGCACAGCCCTGACAAATACGCCGATTCGGGCGAGGTGCGTTCGGTGACAACACAGCTGGGCGAGAGGCAGGCCGCCGAAGGCAACTGGCGCCTGCGCAATTGGCGCGTACGTGCGCGCCTGGTCGCCCTCATCCTGGTGCCGACGGCCGCCGCCGTGCTGCTGGGCGGCGTCCAGGTGCTGTCCTCGACGGGCGCCGCCGCCGACTACGACCGGACGAACCGATTAGCCATGCTCTCGGAGCAGGTGGGCGACCTGACCCACCAGCTCGCCGGCGAGCGGGCCAAGACCGCCTGGTACATCGCCAGGAACCGGCCCGTCGTCGGGATCGGCGCCGTCCAGTCCCAGATGGACCAGGTGGACGTCGCCATCAAAGAGGTACGCGGCACCGCCCAGCAGATCCTCGCCGACGTCGAGGGCCGTACCGCCGACCAGATCGAGAACATGCTCAGCCGCCTGGACGACCTGACCTCGCTGCGTCAGCAGGCCCTGGACGCCAACCTGCTCCCCGGCCCCGCCGTCGACCTCTACACGACGGTGATCAACGAGCTGCTCTCCATCCACACCGAACTCATCAAGGGCAGCTCCGACGACGAGCTGTTCCGCCAGACCCGCATGCTGGACGGCCTGGCCCGGGCGAAGGAGAGCGTCTCCTACCAGCAGGCGCTGCTGACCACCGTCCTCGTCGAGGGCGCCTTCGGCCAGGACCAGCTCAAGCGCTTCCTCGGCGAACTGTCCAGCGAGAACGCCGAGCGCCAGGGCTTCGCCGCAGAGGCCACCGCCGACGAGCGCCGCTTCTTCGACGAGACCGTGAACGGCCGCAGCGCCGACCGCATGCTGTTCCTGCGCGAGCTCGTGCTCATCAGGGCGTCGGCCTCGCTGCCGCTGCGCGGGCTGGACCTGGCCAAGCGCGACGACGCGAAGGAGTGGTTCGACGCCTCCAACGTCGTCGTGGACTCCATGCGCACGGTCGAGCAGCGTCAGGCCGCCGGGATCGTGGCGCGCAGCCGTACGCTCAGCGGCGAGGAGCAGCAGCGGGCGCTGGTCATCGCGGGCGCGGTGCTCGCGTTGCTCGTCGCCGTCCTGCTGATCACCACCGGCGTGGCCAGGTCGCTGGTCCGGCCGCTGCGCAGGCTGCGCGGCGAGGCGCTGGAGATCGCCGGGCACCGGCTGCCGGACTTCGTCCAGCATCTGCGCGAGTCGCGCGACGGCGCGGTCAACGCCGAGGTGCCGCCCATCGGCATCTTCTCCAAGGACGAGGTGGGCGAGGTCGCCCGCGCCTTCGACGAGGTGCACCGCGAGGCCGTGCGGCTGGCGGGCGACGAGGCGCGGCTGCGCTCCAACGTCAACGCCATGTTCGTCAACCTGTCGCGGCGCAGCCAGACCCTGGTCGAACGGCAGCTCACCCTGATCGAGCGCCTGGAGCGCGGCGAGCGCGACGACGAGCGCCTGGGCGACCTGTTCAAGCTCGACCACCTGGCCACCCGCATGCGCCGCAACAGTGAGAACCTGCTGGTCCTGGCCGGCCAGGAGGCCGCGCGCAAGTGGAGCGAGCCGGTCGAGCTCATGGACATCGTGCGCGCGGCGCTCGGCGAGGTCGAGAGCTACGACCGGGTCAGCGTCCAGGTGCAGTCGGACGTCGCCATCGCCGGGCAGGCCGTCACCGACGTGGTGCACCTGCTGGCCGAGCTGGTCGAGAACTCGGTCTCCTTCTCCTCCAGGGACACCAAGGTGATCATCTCCAGCAGCCGCATCGATGGCGGCGGGCTGATGGTCTCGGTGACCGACAACGGCATCGGCATGACCCCCGAGGAGCTGGCCGAGGCCAACTGGCGGCTGGCCAACCCGCCGGTGGTGGACGTGTCCGTGTCGCGGCGGATGGGCCTGTTCGTGGTCGGGCGGCTCGCGCTGCGGCACAGCATCAAGGTGCAGCTCCGCCGCCAGGACATCGGCGGCCTGACCGCGATGGTGCTGATCCCGGAGATGCTGCTCACCGCCGTCCCGGGCGCGACGGCCGGGCCCCTGCACGGCTCGATGGCGGCGCACGGCTCGATGGCCGGCGGCGTCCAGGCCGCCATGACGGGCGCGGGACGGCCGGAGCGCGGACGGGCCGAGCCCTTCCACAACGCCGAGCCCTTCCAGAGCGCCGAGCCCTTCCACAGCGCGGAGCCCTTCCAGAGTCCCGAGCCGTATGCGCCGCCCACGGCCCCGATGCCCGCCTACGGGCACCCGTCGTTCGACGCCATGCCGTTCCCGCCCGCGTCGCCGGCCGAGTCGTCGCCGTCCCCGTCCGGGGCGGCGTCGGAGTCGTCGTGGTTCACCTCGACCGCGTCGCACTCGGTCGAGCTGCCGCAGCCGGACGCGCAGGGCACGTCGTACCCGTCGTTCGCCACGGGCCCCGAACCGGCCGAGCCGGCGGCCACGAACGAGTTCCTGCCGATCTTCGCCTCGGTCGAGGAGAGCAGCTGGTTCAGCAAGGCCGCGCCGACCGCCGACCGGCGGGACCCGTCCTGGTCATCGCCCGCCGACCAGGGCTGGCAGGCGGCGAACACGACCGCCGAGCCCGCCAGGAGCGGCACCACGAACTCCGGCTTGCCCAGGCGCACGCCGCGAGCGAATCTGGTGCCGGGCACCGCTGTCCCCCAGCCGCCGCCCGCACCAGTTCCTCCGCTGTCCCCTGACCGGCTGCGCAACAGGCTGGCCAGCTACCAGCAGGGCGTGCGCAAGGGCCGCGCCGAGCTAGAGGAGGACTGATGAAGGAGCTGAGCCAGGGGGCCAGGGACATCAACTGGCTGGTGAGCGCGTTCGTCGAGGAGGTGCCCGGCGTGGCCCACGCCGTGGTCGTCTCCGCCGACGGGCTGCCGATGGCCTTCTCCCGCGGCTTCCCCAAGGACCGGGCCGACCAGCTCGCCGCCATCGCGGCCGGATTGGTCAGCCTCACGCAGGGGTCGGCGCGGGTCTTCGAGGGCGGCGGCGTCACCCAGACCCTGGTGGAGATGGAACGCGGGCTGTTGCTGGTGATGTCCATCAGCGACGGCTCGTGCCTGGCGGTACTGGCCGCGCCCGACTGTGACATGGGCCTGGTGGCGTACCAGATGACGATTCTGGTGGAACGCACGGGGCAGGTGCTGACCCCTGCCGTACGGGCGGAGTTGTCATCCGCGCGCCCCTGGTGATGGGAGTGGACGTTGGCATCGTGGCATGACCGTGAGCCGGAGCCCGAGCGCAGCTCGCTGGTGCGCATGTACGCCGTCACCGGCGGCAGGACGGCGCCACGCACCGGCTTGGCCATGGAGGCGCTGGTCTCGTCGGCGACCTCCGCGCGGCTCGGCATGACCTACACCCGCGAGTTTCGCGCCATCAGCGAGCTGTGCCGCCAGGTGCGCTCGGTGGCCGAGATCTCCGCGCTGCTGGCCGTCCCGCTCGGCGTCGCGCGGGTGCTGGTCGCCGACATGGAGGCCGACGGGCTGGTCAAGATCTACCAGCCGCAGCTTGAGGCCGGCCTGCCGGACAGGAGGCTGCTCGAAAGGGTCCTGAGCGGGCTCCGCCGCCTCTGACGCCCGTGCCTACTGGGCGTTCCACCAGTGCGCGGCCACCAGTTCGGCCACCAGCGTCTCGGTGAGCAGCGCCACGTCGGGGTCGTCGTCGTGCGCGTAGCGGATCGCCGCCGCGGCCTCCTTCACCTCGCCGCCCACGGAGATCACCGTGGAGCCGCGCTCGCGCACCCAGTCCATGGCCTGCCCGTCGTAGCGGGAGCCGGGGAAGAGCAGCGCCCGGTAGTCGAGGGTCTTGGTGAGGTAGACGTCCACGTGCGACCAGTCGCCCGCCTCGCAGGCGTCGGCCGCGCGGCGCGGGCCCTCGCGGAGCATCAGCGCCGACTGCTCGGCCGACGACAGCCGCTCGGCCGGGGCGATCGTGTAGACGCCGTCGGGGCCGTCGAGCAGCTCCAGGGTCGGCGGGAGCCAGTCGTCGCGGCGGTCCAGCAGGTCGCCGGTGGCCTCCGCGGCCCGGTCGAGCAGTGCGGGCAGGTCGCGTCCGGCTCCGGTGAGGCGGGCTTCGAGCGCCAGCAGCAGGGCCAGCGTGTGCTGGAACGTCCGGCAGGCCACGCCGCCGCGCTCCTCGCCCGCGCTCATGGGGACCACCAGGTCGGCCGCCTCGGTGACGGGCGAGCCGGGCACGTTGGTGATCGCGGCCACGTACGACGGGCCCCCGGCGTAGCGGGCGAGCGCGTCGAGGGTCTCGCGGCTGCCGCCGGTGGCCGAGATCGGCACGACCAGCGTGCCGGGACCGGCCGGGTAGGTCGCCGCGGCCGAGGCGTAGTCGGCGTAGGCGTCCACGCCGGCCGCGCGCAGGCGCAGGGCCGCCACCCCGGCGGCGTACCGGGAGCTGCCCATGCCGAGGAACAGCACCCGGCGCACCCCTTCCGGCAGCCCGGCGAAGGGGTCGGCCGTGCGCAGCCCGTCGGCGAGGGCGGCCAGGGCGGCGGGCTTGGCTTCCAGGTCGGCCAGGTAGAGCTCGGAATTCACGGCAGGTTCTCCTCGGGGTACCAGGTGCGCAGCACGCCCATGGGGGCGTAGCGCCAGCGGGGCAGGTGGCGGGCGGCGTAGATCAGCTCGCGGCACTCCTGCTCGACCTCGAACGGGCGCAGCAGCGTCTCGTCCAGGAGGTCGGGCCGGCCCTTGTCGGACAGGCGGCGGCGGTAGGCGGCCAGCAGGCCGGCGCGGGCCTTCGCCGCCCAGGCCGCGGCGTGGGCGGACGGGGTGCCCCGGCGGACGATCGCGACCTGGGCCACGTGCTCCAGGCTGGTGGTGAGCTGGGCGACGTCCCTGGCGGCCGGCTGACGGGCGGCGGTGTCGGCCACGGTGGGGTTGCCGTCGAAGTCGATCACGGCGTACCCCTCGCGCCACCGCAGGATCTGGCCCACGTGCAGGTCGCCGTGGATCCTGATCGACGGGCCCGTGATGCCCGCCCGCAGCGGCTCCAGCTCGCGGGCCAGATCGGCGGCCCGCGCGGCCAGCCACTCGCCGTCGGCGCCGTCGGTGAGGGCCAGGGCCTCGGCCAGCGCGTCCGCGGCGCGCGCCGCCGGGTCCGCCTGCCGCCCGGACGAGCCGCCGGGCAGGGTGGCCAGCGCCACGTGCAGGTCGGCGGCCAGGCGGCCGAGCTCGCCGGCGAACTCCGTGCCGCCCGACTCGGCCTCGTCCACGCACCACTCCCAGCCGTCGCGCGCCTCGGGCAGGTAGCCCGTCACCAGCGCCAGCAGCTCCTCGCCGGCGTCCGACGCGCGGGTCAGGGCCAGGTAGGGAGGCGCGGTGCCGGCGAAGCCGACCTCGACGAGATGGGCGAAGATCTCGGGCGTCGGGTGGGGGAGCGGGACCGGCGGGGTCAGCCACTTCACGACCACCCGCTCGTCCACCACGACCGAGTGGTTGGTCTGGTCGACGTGCGCCCCGAAACCGCGCTCGGCGGCCGTCGCCGCGAGGACGGGAAGGTCATGGAACCGGCGGACGGCGAACGGGGACGGCGGGTCGTGCGCCAGCGCGCGCAGGAGGCTCGTGGACAGGCCGTGGTCCCGGTCGGAGACGGGCTCCTCCGCGAGGGCAGCGAGCCGACGCACAATTGAATCCCAGTTCAACAGATTGCCCATGGTTCCCGATCGACGTGTGGGTAGGAAGTCTCGCTCATGTTGATATCGGCTGCAACTTGGTCCGGCCGCCGGTAATCGGAGCGGGTCATCGCATTAGCGCAAATGCCGCCTCGCCAGGCAGGAGGGTACTGTCCTGATCGAGGTGGTCACTCCGGATTTCCGGAGGGGGGCGCCTGCGGGCGGACGGCTCGTCCCGACCGGTCCGACGGGGACCGTGGCGGCGAAGTCGATCGGACCGGCCCGGCCCGGCGACGCCCCTCATCCCGCCCTGGGCGGATCCTGATCCTTCGCCCGATTCTTGAGCCCCCGCCAGGTACCGCACGCTCCCGAACCGCTAGATTACGGCTGGGAGAGATGGCGCGAAGAGCGCGGCCCAAAGGCGGTCCGTACGCGAGGTGAGAGGCCCCTCACGGACCGGGATGAGGCGACTCCGTTATTGAATCCAGATTCAACACTCTGATCAAACTTCCTGGTAGCAATGTCGGGAAAAGTCTTGCTCATGTTGATTTCTGCTGCAACACTCCTGCTCTGGTCTGCCGTGTCCAGTAAGGTCGCGCGACCCCTCAATCCTCAGCACCAGAAGGAGTAGCGGCCGTGTCCCGTAACCGGTTCACCCGTCGTCTTCCGGCCGCCGTGGCGGTGGCCGGCCTCGCGCTAGCCGTCGCGGCGTGCGGCGGTGAGTCGTCGACCAGCTCAGACGGCACGACCGCGGCCAAGGCAGAGCAGCTCCAGCCCAACGCCGACCTGACCAAGCAGTCGCTCAAGGTGACGGTCTGGCCGGGTTACACGCCCGAGGAGCTGCCCGAGAAGGTCAAGCAGCAGCTCAAGGTCAAAGAGATGGCGATCACCAACCACGACACCAACGAGCTGGCGATGGCCAAGCTGACCGCCTCCGGCGACAGCGGCATCGACGTCGCGTTCGTGTCCGGTCAGTACGCCCAGGCGCTCAACGCCCAGGGCCTGCTGGAGCCCATCCACGCCGAGCTGATCCCCAACCTGGCCAATCTCTACCCCGAGGCCACCCAGCTCTCCTACGACAAGGGCAACAAGTACTCGGTGCCCTACACCTGGGGCACCACCGGCATCTGCTACCGCAGCGACCTGGTGAAGACGCCGCCGACGAGCTGGAACGACATCCTCAAGCCCGCGTCCTGGGCCGAGAAGAAGGTCACCATGATGACCACCGAGCGCTGGCTGGTCCTGCCCGCGCTCAAGTCGCTCGGCTATTCGGTCAACACCGAGAAGGACGAGGAGATCGCCAAGGCCAAGGAGCTCCTGGTCTCGCAGAAGCCGCACCTGCTCTCCTACGACGACACCACCTTCGGCGACAAGCTGAAGTCCGGCGAGGCGATCATGGTCGAGGCGTGGGACGGCTGGTGCCCCACCACGGACGAGAAGCAGAACATCAAGTTCGTGGTGCCGAAGGAGGGCAGCGACCTCTGGGTGGACACCATGGTGATCATGAAGTCCTCCAAGAACAAGGAGGCGGCCCACGCCTTCATCAACATGATCCTCGACCCGGAGATCCACCGCTGGGCGGCCGAGAACATCAACTACAAGGTCCCCAACAAGGCCGCCATGGACAAGGTGACCATCGCCAAGGGCTCGCTGCTGGACATCAAGCCGGCGGAGCTGCTCAACGGTGAGTCGATCATCGACCTGGGGCAGGCGTCGACCAAGTTCAGCCGCCTGTCGCAGGAAGTCACGGCCGGATAGTCGTTGGTGCAGTGAGATCCGAGGTCAAGGCCCGGCCGGTGTCCCGTAAGCGGGGTCGCCGGCTGGGCGCGTTCGTTTTCCTTTCGCCAGGTCTGACGTACCTGGTCGTGCTGCTCCTCGTGCCGCTGGGGCTGGTGCTCAGCTACACGGTCTTCCAGCGGGGGCGCTTCGGCGGCATCTTCTACGAGTTCACGCTGGAGAACTTCCAGCGCCTGTTCGACTCCCTCTACCTGGGGGTCGTCGGCGACTCGCTGAAGATGGCGGCGATCGCCACGCTGATCGCGTTGCTGCTCGGCTACCCGACGGCGTACCTGATCGCCCAGCTCCCGCCGAAGTGGAAGACGATCGCCCTGGTGGCGATCGTGCTGCCCTTCTGGACGAACTTCATCATCCGCGTCTACGCGTGGATCATCATGCTCAGCGGCCCGGGGCTGATCAACTCCCTGCTGGGCACGAAGCTGGAGCTGCTCTACACCCAGGGCACGATCGTCGTCGGCCTGCTCTACTCGTACCTGCCGCTCATGGTGCTGCCGCTGTACTCCTCGATCGAGAAGCTCGACCCGCAACTGCGCGAGGCGTCGGCGAACCTCGGGGCCTCGGCGTTCACCACGTTCAGGAAGGTGACGCTGCCGCTCACGCTGCCCGGCGCGCTGACCGGGGCGATGTTCGTGTTCGTGCCGAGCTTCGGCAACTTCGTCATCCCCGAGATGCTCGGCGGCAGCAAGTCGATCATGGTGGGCAACCTGATCCGCAACCAGTTCCTGACCGCGCGCGACTGGCCGTTCGGCTCGGCGCTGGTGCTGGCGCTGATCGCCCTACTGGTCCTGCTGCTGCTCGTCCAGGCGTGGGCGGCCCGCCGTGCGTAGGCCCAAGCTGCTGTACGTGCCCTTCTGGGCGACCTACGTCTTCATGTACGTGCCGATCATCGTCCTGGTCGTCATGTCCTTCAACTCCGGCAAGTCGGCCTACACCTTCGAGGGCTTCAGCCTGAAGTGGTACGGCGAGCTGGCCGCCGACGAGAAGGTCCGGGACAGCCTGGTCAACACGCTGATCGTGGCCCTGGGCTCGACGGCGATCGCCACCGTGCTCGGCACGCTGCTGGCCGTCGGCCTGGCCCGGTACACCAGGTCCAAGATCCTCGACGCGGTCGCGCTCATGCCGGCCGTGCTGCCCGACCTGGTGCTCGGGATCGGCCTGCTGGTCCTGTACGCCCTGATCAACAACTTCCTGGCCCAGTGGGACGCCCAGTTCGCGCTCGGGCTGCCCACGGTGACCCTCGCGCACGCCCTGTTCTCCATGGCGTTCGTCGCGGCCGTGGTGCGCACCCGGCTCACCGGCGCCGACCCCTCGCTGGAGGAGGCCTCGCGCGACCTGGGGGCCGGGCCGGTGGTCACGTTCATGAAGATCACGCTGCCGCAGCTCCTGCCCGGGATCGTCGCCGGGGCGCTGCTGGCGTTCACGCTGTCGCTGGACGAGTTCGTGATCGCCTTCTTCACGATCGGCAACGCCGAGCCGACGCTGCCGATCGTCATCTACTCAATGGTTCGTTTCGGGGTGACCCCGAAGATCAACGCGCTGGCCGCGATCCTGCTCCTCGTGAGCTTCACGGCAGTGATCGCCGGGCAGCGGATGACCAAGATCGGGAGATCGCGTGCTCAGGATTGACGGGATCACCCGCAGGTTCGGTGACGTCACCGCGCTCGACGACGTCTCGCTGGAGATCGAGCAGGGCGAGTTCTTCGCCCTGCTCGGGCCGTCCGGCTGCGGGAAGACCACTTTGCTGCGCATCATCGCCGGGTTCGAGTCGCCCGACGCCGGCACGGTCACGCTCGACGACGAGGACCTGCTGGCCAAGCAGCCCAACCGGCGGCCGATCAGCCTCATGTTCCAGTCGTACGCGCTGTTCCCGCACATGACCGTGGCCAAGAACGTGGCCTACGGCCTGGAGCGCGAGAAGCTGCCCCGGGCGGAGATCAAGCAGCGCGTCGGCGAGGTGCTGGAGACCGTGGGCCTGTCGGCGCACGCCTCGCGCAAGCCCGCCCAGCTGTCCGGCGGACAGCGGCAGCGGGTCGCGCTGGCGCGTTCCATCGTCAAGCGGCCGCGTCTGCTGCTGCTCGACGAGCCGCTGTCGGCCCTGGACAAGAAGGTCCGCGCGGACATGCAGCTGGAGCTCAAGCGGCTCCAGCACGAGGTCGGCATCACCTTCGTGGTCGTCACGCACGACCAGGAGGAGGCCATGTCGCTGGCCGACCGCATCGCGGTCTTCGACAGCGGCACCGTGCGCCAGGTGGACGCCCCCGTCGCCCTGTACGAGCGCCCGCGCTCGCCGTTCGTGGCCGACTTCGTCGGGGCGAACAACCTCTTCGAGGGCGTCTACACCGGCCTGGACGGGATCAAGAGCGACGAGTTCGGCATGCTGGCCGGAACGCCGCTCGACGAGCTCGCCGCCGACACCAAGGCGCTGCTCGCGGTCCGTCCCGAGAAGATCGAGCTGGCCGACGAGAACGCGGCCAGGGGCCTGAAGGGCAGCGTCCTGGACGTCAGCTTCTACGGCGGCGTCTCACACATCTCCGTGGACGTGCCGGGACGGGCCAAACCCGTGCTCGCCGCCGTCCAGGGAGCGAGCACGGTGCAGCCCGGCGCCAAGGTGAAGGTGCGCTGGGAGACCCAGGACGCCGTCATCATGACGGTCGATCAATGAGCCAGGTCGTTGCCCGTCGCCGCCCGCGCGTACGACAGGATCAGCTCGGCCGCCTCGTCGGGCCCGATCAGCGGGTGGCGGGCGGTGATGCGGTAGCCGTAGGCGTCCTCCAGGGCCACCAGGTTGCGCGCGACGGTCACGGAGTCGGCCGTCAGCCGGAAGACCCCGAGCGCGGCCCCCGTGTCCAGGATCGCCTGGTACATCGACACCTGGCGGTCGTACAGCGAGGTGAGCAGCACGCCGTAGACCCGGTGCCGGCCCGCGGCGCCGCCCAGCTCGTTGAGCAGGCGCACGTCGGGGTCGAGCGGCCCGGTCGGCAACCCCGACCGGATCGTGACGACCAGCTTCTCGACCGGGTCGGTGAAGTCGGCCAGGCGGCGCATGCGCAGCTCGTAGAAACGTTCCATGCCCGCGTGCTGCGCCTCGACCAGGAGTTCGCCCAGGTCGGGGTAGTGGTAGAGCACGGCTCCGGAGGTCAGGCCGGCCTCCTCGGCGACGTGCGAGAGCTGTACTCCGTCGATTCCATGACGGATGATGGCTCGGCGCGCGGCCTCGATCAAGTCGATGCGCCGGTCACTACGGCTTTTGCGCTGGGCCACGACCACCACCCCCCGTGCGTTTGGTCACCATTCAGATCGGCCGTGACCATAGTGCACTTAACTTGCGCTTCACGCTAGATGAGTATTTGAATTCCTCTTCAATTTGACGAGTTCCCCCGGAGTTCACGATGTCCCTCACCATCCTGTTCATGCCAGAGAGCGCGTACGGCCCCACGAACAACAGCATCGGCATCGGCGACATTCTCCGTCGTCGCGGGCACCGCGTCGTCTTCGCCGCCGAATCCTCCTGGAAGGGCAAGCTCGAAGCGCTCGGCTTCGAGGAGGACCTCGTCGACCTCGCCCCGCCGGCCGAGAACGCCGAGGAGCAGGACGCCGGTCAGTTCTGGAAGGACTTCATCCGCGAGACCGCGCCGGAGTACCGCAAGAGCACGCTGGAGCAGCTCGACACCGTCACCAAGCCGATCTGGGACTCCCTCATCGACGGCGCCAAGTACTGCGAGCCGCAGCTCAAGGCCATCATCGAGCGCGTGAACCCGGACGTGATCGTCGAGGACAACGTGATCACGTTCCCGGCGCTGCTCACGGCCGGCAAGAAGTTCGTCCGCATCGTCTCCTGCAACCCGCTGGAGGTGCGCGGCGAGAACGTCGCGCCGGTCTTCTCCGGCCTGCCCGCCGACGACCGCTCCGAGTGGGACGCCTTCCGCGCCGAGTACGACCGCACCCACCGCGAGATCTGGACGGCCTTCAACGCGTGGTGCGTCGAGCAGGGCACGGCCCCGCTGCCCGACCTGGACTTCATCCACGAGGGCGACCTGAACCTCTACGTCTTCCCCGAGATCCTCGACTACACCGACGCCCGCCCGCTCGGCCCGAGCTGGCAGCGGCTCGACTCCTCGGTGCGCGAGACCGACGAGGACTTCACGCTGCCCTTCGAGCGCAGGAGCTCGCGACGAGAGAGCGACGGAGGAGCCAACGAGGAGCGAAGCGGGCGCGACGATGAGCACGAGCGTAACGACGGCTCGCTGATCTACTTCTCGCTCGGCTCGCTCGGCTCCTCCGACGTGGAGCTGATGCAGCGCGTGATCGACATCCTGGCCGGCACGCGCCACCAGTACATCGTCTCCAAGGGCCCGCTGCACGAGGAGATCAGGCTCGCCGACAACATGTACGGCGCCGAGTTCCTGCCGCAGACGAAGATCATCCCGCTGTGCGACCTGGTCATCACGCACGGCGGCAACAACACCACCACCGAGGCGGTGCACTTCGGCAAGCCGATGATCGTGCTCCCGCTGTTCTGGGACCAGTACGACAACGCCCAGCGCGTGGACGAACTGGGCTACGGTGTCAGGCTCTCCACCTACACCTTCACCGACGAGGAGCTGACAGGCGCCGTGGAGCGCCTGCTCGGCGACACCGAGATGCGCGCGAGGCTCGCCGCCGCGGGCGAGGAGATCCGCGGCCGTGACGGCCTGCGCAAGGCCGCCGACCTGATCGAACAGCTCGGCCAGTAGGGATTTCGAGGACATTCCATGCGTGAACTGATCAACCCCGCCACCGGCCTCCCGTGCGCCGAGATCCCGGACACGCCGGTGGCGGACGTGGCGGCGGCCGTCCGGACCGCCAGGGGCGCGTACGAGGAGTGGGCGCAGACCACTCCCGCCGAGCGCCAGCGGCTGCTGCTGCGCCTGGCCGACCTGGTGGAGGCCGACGCCGAGGAGCTGACCAGGCTGGAGGTGGAGGAGACCGGCAAGCCGGCGGCCGTGTTCAGGGACGGCGAGCTGCCCTTCGCCGTCGACAACCTGCGCTTCTTCGCCGGCGCCGCCCGCTCTCTCGAAGGGTCGGGCGCCGGGGTGTTCAGCGCCGGTTACACCTCGGTGCTGCTGCGCCGGCCCGTCGGGGTGGTGGGGTCGATCGCGCCATGGAACTTCCCGTTCGTCATGGCGGTGTGGAAGGTCGGCCCGGCCGTGGCCGCCGGCAACGCCGTGGTCATCAAGCCGGCGCCGCAGACGCCGCGCACGACGCTGCGCCTGGCCGAGCTGTTCGCCAAGGCGGGCGCGCCCGAGGGGCTCGTCCAGGCGGTCACCGGCGACGCCGAGGTCGGCCAGGCGCTGGTGACCGACCCGGGCGTGGACATGGTGAGCGTCACCGGCTCGACCGGCACCGGCCGGGCGGTCATGACCGGCGCGGCGGCCACGCTCAAGCGGGTGCACCTCGAACTCGGCGGCAAGGCGCCCGCCCTGGTCTTCCAGGACGCCGACCTGGCCGAGATGGCCCGCGGCGTGGCCATGGGCGCCACGTACAACACCGGCCAGGACTGCACCGCGGCCACCCGCGTGTACGTGGCCCGCGAGATCTACGACGACGCCGTCGAGGCCATCCGGGCGACGCTCGCCGAGATCACCGTGGGCGACCCCTGGGACCCGGCGACGGACATCGGCCCGCTGATCTCGGCCGCCCACCGCGAGCGCGTGCACGGCTTCGTCTCACGCTCGGGCGGGCGGATCGTGCACGGCGGCGCGCCCGTCGAGGGGCCCGGGTTCTTCTACCCGCCCACGCTTGTGACCGATGTCGCACAGGAGAGCGAGATCGTCCAGGGAGAACTTTTCGGACCGGTCCTTGTGGCGCTGCCGTTCGACGGCGAGGACGAGGCCGTCCGGCTGGCCAACGACACCCCCTACGGGCTCGCCTCGTCGGTGTGGTCGCGCGACGTCGCGCGGGCAATGCGCGTGTCCCACCGGCTGGACGTGGGCGTGACCTGGGTGAACGATCATCTCCCGATCGCCAGCGAGGCGCCGCACGGCGGCGTGAAGGGCAGCGGGTTCGGTAAGGACATGAGCCAGGAGGCGGTGCAGGAGTATTCGGTGACGCGTCACCTGATGGTCAAGCACGCGGCACCCGTGGAGCGGGATTCGTTCCGGCCCGCCTGAAAACGTGTACGGCGATATGTCGCCCAAAGTGTCGCTTTGGGCGCATTTAGTGGGAAATGTACGGTTGGCCGTCTGGTACGGACTGTGTTCCAATTACCCAGCCGGACAGAATCCCATGCGCCACACGCGTGTCTGATTTTCTTTCGAGCACGTACCGGCGAGAGGTAGCGAGAGTCAGTGAGGACGGAAAACCCCAGGCACACGAGGTCAGGGGAGTACACAGGCGGAAGGTTCCGGCTGGGGAACTGGCGTGTGCGCTCAAGGTTGATCGCGCTGATCCTCATCCCCACCATCGTGGGCGTGCTCCTCGCGGGTGTGCAGCTCGCCAACGCGATCGGGACGAGCTCCGAGTACCGCCGGCTGACCCAGGTCGCCGAGCTGGTGCAGCGCATCGGCGGACTCAACCACGAGCTGGCCAAGGAACGCACGCTCACCGCGTGGTACGTCACCGACCAGTCGAAGTCCGGACGGTTCGTTCAGCTCAAGACCCAGCGCGCGGCCGTCGACGCGGCCAAGAAGCGGGTGCTGGCCTCGGCGAACGCCATCGACGCCGCGCACTCGGCCCGTATCCGCGAGGGCGTGGAGAACATGCGCCGGTGGCTGGCCGGCCTCGACAGCCTCCGGGCGTCGATGGTGGCCGACGGCGCGCCCTCGCGAGCCGCGATCACCACGTACACGACGATGATCGGCGTCTTCTCCGGCATCCTGGGCGACCTGGGCGACGGCGTGAACGACGACGACCTCCAGGGTGACGTGGCCGCCCTCGGCTCGCTGGAGCGGGTCAAGGAAGAAGTCTCCAGGCAGCAGACCATTCTCATGATCGCGCTCCTTGAGCGTAAGCTCGACTACGACGATCCGTCGGAGTTGCTCGGCTCGTGGAGCCGCCAGCAGGCCGAGCTCGCCGCCTTCGAGCGGGAGGCCGACCCGGCCGACCTGAAGGCGTACCAGAAGGGCATGCGCGGCTCGGACATCGACCGCGCCGACGCGATGCGGCAGCGCGCCCTGGCCCAGATCCGTGAGTACAACCAGATCAAGGACCTCGACGTCACCTCCGCCCGCGACCTGAGCCGCTGGTACGACAGCACCACGCTGGCCGGCAACGCCATGCGCAAGGTCGAGGACTCCCTGGCCACCAAGATCGTGACCAGGGCCCGTGAGCTGAGCGACACCGAGCAGCGCAACGCCATCATCAGCGGCGCGACCATCCTCGTCCTGCTGCTGCTCGTCCTGATCATCACCACCCGGGTGGCCGGTTCGCTGGTCCGCCCGCTGCGCCGGCTGCGCGCCGAGGCGCTCCAGGTGGCCACCACCCGGCTGCCCGAGACCGTCCGCATCCTGCGCGAGTCCGGTGAGGGCGCGCAGGTGCCCGAGGTGCCCTCGGTCGGCGTCAACACCCGTGACGAGATCGGTGAAGTGGCCCGGGCCTTCGACGAGGTCCACCGCGAGGCGCTCCGGCTGGCCGGTGACGAGGCCAAGCTGCGCGCCAACGTCAACGCCATGTTCGTCAACCTCTCCCGCCGCAGCCAGACGCTGGTCGAACGGCAGCTCCAGCTCATCGAGGGCCTGGAGCAGGGCGAGGAGGACGAGCAGCGGCTCGCGAACCTGTTCCGCCTCGACCACCTGGCCACCCGCATGCGCCGCAACAGCGAGAACCTCCTGGTCCTCGCCGGCCAGGAGGCCGCGCGCAAGTGGAGCGAGCCGGTGCCGCTGGTCGACATCGCCCGCGCCTCGCTGTCGGAGGTCGAGAACTACGAGCGGGTCCAGATCAAGATCCCGTCCGGCACGCTGATCGTCGGCCCGGCCGTCACCGACGCCGTCCACCTGCTCGCCGAGCTGATCGAGAACGCGATCTCCTTCTCGCCCCGCGAGAGCAAGGTCGAGGTCAGCAGCGTGGCCGCCGACGGCGGCGTCATGATCTCCATCAACGACCTGGGCATCGGCATGAGCCCCGAAGAGCTCGCCGAGGCCAACTGGCGCCTGGCCAACCCGCCCGTCGTGGACGTCGGCGTCTCCCGCCGCATGGGCCTGTTCGTGGTCGGCCGCCTGGCGCTGCGCCACGGCATCCGCGTCCAGCTCAGCATGCGGGAGACCGGCGGCCTGAGCGCGCTGGTGATGATGCCCGACATGCTCATCAGCGGGGGCGCCGGCATGCCGCAGCAGGCCGGCAGCCAGTACGAGGCGTTCACCACGTTCGACCCGAGCCAGTTCGGCGTGCCCGCCCAGCCCGACGAGGCGAGCCAGAACGGCGGCCACGCCTCCGCGCCGGCCTCGGCCGACCGGGTGCTGGACACGCAGTGGCCGGGCTCGCTGCCCGCGCCGGGCACCGGCAACTGGCCGTCCTTCGCCGACGAGTCCGCGCAGGAGGAGACCCGCTGGGGATCCTTCGGCGAGGAGCCCGGCCGGGACGAGCCGCGCTGGCCCTCGTTCGCCGAGGACCCCAAGCCGTCCTTCGGCGACGAGCCCAAGCCCTTCTTCGCCGACGAGCCCAAGCCGTTCTACTCCGACGAGCCCAAGCCGTTCTTCGCGGAGGAGCCGCCGGCGGCCCAGCCCGAGCCGCAGCCGCAGGCCCAGTCCCCGTGGGGCGAGCAGCGCTGGCCCTCCTTCGCCGAGCAGCCGCCGCCGATGCAGGACGACGAGCCCCGCTGGCCGTCCTTCGCCACCGAGCCGCCGCAGGCCGGGAAGGAGGAGCCCCGCTGGTCCTCCTTCGGCTCGCCGTCCTTCGGCGACACCTCGCTCGGCCAGTCGGCCTTCGGCGAGGAGCCGCGGCGGTCCCTGTTCGAGTCGGTCGACCGGCCGAGCCCCCCGCCGTACGGCGAGGAGCCCTACCGCTCGGCGTTCGGCGACCTCCAGGGGTTCGGCGCGGAGGAGCCCAAGCCCGCCGACCAGTACGAGCAGAGCAGTCCGGGCGCTTTCGGCCCATTCGGCCAGGGTGACTACTCCTCGCAGGACATGACCGGCCCGCTCCCCGTGGTGCGCACCTCGCCCCTGGAGGAGCAGGGCGAGGAGTTCCTGCCGATCTTCTCGTCCGTCGGCTCGGACTGGTTCCGCAGGCCCGACCCCGAGCAGCTGCGCCAGGACCAGGAGTCCGAGCACGAGATCACCGCCGTGCACCCGGCTGTGCCCGCCGAGCCCCCGGCGTCCGCGCCGCCCGCGGCGCCGCCCGCCGCCCCGGCGACCGGCCGGTCCGGGCTGCCGCAGCGCAAGCCCGGCCAGTCCGGCGCCGGCGCGTCGTGGTCCTCGCCCGCCGACTCGGGTTTCCAGGCGGCCCAGGCCGCGGCGCAGCCCGCCCAGTCCGGCATCACGGCCTCGGGCCTGCCGCGCCGCGTGCCCAAGGCCAACCTCGTGCCCGGTACGGCCAGTCTCGCCGAGCCGCAGCCCACGTCACCGCCGCCGCAGATCTCGCCCGAGCGGTTGCGCAGCAGGCTCTCCAGCTTCCAGCAGGGAGTGCGGCAAGGCCGCGCGTTCACCCGCGGAGAAGAGAATGAGGAGGACAAATGAGAGAGATGAGCCAGGGAGCGCGTGGCATCAGCTGGCTGATCACCGACTTCGTGAACAACGTGCCAGGCGTCGCGCACACCGTCGTGGTGTCGTCCGACGGCCTGCCGCTGGCCTTCTCGGAGGGTTTCCCCAAGGACCGGGCCGACCAGCTCGCCGCGGTCGCCTCGGGTGTGATCAGTTTGACGCAGGGCGCCGCGCGGGTCTTCGAGGGCGGCATGGTGACCCAGACCGTCATCGAGATGCAGCGCGGGCTCTTGATGATCATGTCCATCAGCGACGGGTCCTGTCTGGCCGTCCTCGCGGCTCCCGACTGTGACATGGGCCTCGTGGCGTACCAGATGACGCTGCTGGTCGAGCGGGCAGGTCAGGTGCTCACCCCGGCCGTACGCGCTGAGCTGCAAGCGGCCCGCCCCCGCTAGCGGGCGGTGACAGGAGATCATGGTGTCAGGTCAGGGTTGGGCTGGTGATAGCACTCCGCCGCATCCGGCGGCCCCTCGTCCGCAGAAGCCGAGCTCCCTGGTACGGCCCTATGCCGTGACCGGGGGGCGCACCGCGCCGCGGATGAAGTTCGCCATGGAGGCTTTGGTGTCCTCCGTGACGTCGGAATACCAAGACATTTCCCTACTGAGTCCGGAGTATCAGGCGATCATTCAGCTGACCCGGAACGTCCGGTCGGTTGCCGAGATCTCCGCCCTTTTACGCCAGCCCCTTGGTGTGGTCCGGGTGCTGATCGCCGACATGGCGTCGGAGGGCCTGATCCGCGTGCACCAGCCTGCGCTGGACGCGGGAAAGCCGGACCTCAACTTGCTCGAAAGGGTGCTCAGTGGACTTCGCAGGCTCTAGCCCCGGTCTGACCTCGACGAAGATCGTCGTGGCCGGGGGCTTCGGCGTGGGGAAGACGACGTTCGTGGGAGCGGTCTCGGAGATCCTGCCGCTCACCACGGAAGCGGTCATGACGGACGCATCGGCACACGTCGACGACGTCTCGCTCACGCCGAACAAGACGACCACCACCGTGGCGATGGACTTCGGACGTGTGTCGCTGGATCGCGATCTGATCCTTTATCTGTTCGGCACCCCCGGACAGCACCGCTTCTGGTTCATGTGGGACGACCTCGTGCGCGGTGCGATCGGCGCCGTCGTCCTGGTGGACACGCGCCGTCTCGCGGACAGTTTCCCCGCGATCGACTACTTCGAAGAGGCCAAGCTGCCCTTCGTGATCGGCATCAACGGCTGGGACGGTCAGTTCGCCCACGCGGAGGACGAGATCCGGGAGGCCCTGTCCGTCGGCGGGCACATCCCGATCATCCGCCTCGACGCCCGTCAGCGCGACACGGTGAAATCCACCCTGATCACGCTGGTGGAGCACGCGCTCACCCGCCACTCGCACACGCCGGTATAGACGTGAGCCCCGGGCGCGCGCCCATCGATCCGCGCGCGCCCCGGACGGCCGGGCGGCGGGCTCAGGCGACGGAGTCGGAAGTGGACTCGGCGGCGGGCTCGGAAGTGGGCTCGGCGTCCGGGTCGGAAGTGGACTCGGCGGCGGGCTCGGCGACAGGGTCGGCGGCGGTGGCGTGGCCGCGCACCAGGCGGCCGACCTCGGCGCGCAGGTGGACGAAGTCAGGGTGCTCGCGGGTGGTGATCTGGTCGCGCGGGCCGGGCAGGTCGACCTTGAGGTCGCCGACCACGCGCGCGGGCGCCTTCGACAACACCACGACGCGGTCGCCGACGTAGACGCTCTCGTCGATGTCGTGCGTGATGAGCACGATCGTCATCTGGTGGTGGCCGCGCACCTTCAGCACCAGGTCTTCGAGGTCTTCGCGGGTCTGGGCGTCGACCGAGCCGAACGGCTCGTCCATGAGCATGAGCGAGGGCCGGTAGGCCAGCGCCCGCGCGATCGCCACCCGCTGCTGCATGCCGCCCGAGAGCTGGAACGGATACTTCTTCTCGGCGCCCTGGAGCCCGACCGACTCCAGCGCCTCCTGGGCGGCCTCGCGGCGCTGCCGCTTGTCCATGCCCCGGCGGCGCAGCGGCAGGGCCACGTTGTCGGCCACCGACATCCACGGGAACAGCGAGCGGCTGTAGTCCTGGAAGACCACCGCCAGGTTGTCCGGCGTCTGCCGCACGAGCTCGCCCTCGACCCTGACCTCCCCGCCCGTCGGCCTGATCAGCCCGGCGATGGAGCGCAGCAGGGTGGACTTCCCGGCGCCCGACGGCCCGACGATGCACAGCAGCTCGCCCGCGGCGACGCTCAGGTTCAGCCCTTCGATGGCGTGGTGAGCGTTGGGGCCACCGCCGCCGTAGACGTGGGAGAGGTTCTCTATCTCGAGCATGGATGTCCTAGGGGGCGAGGCCCCGAGCGGAGGACCGACTCGGGAAGCCGGAAATGTCGGTATGGCTCTTCGGTGTCGGATCTTACCCTTGAGTCTTCACGGCTGTCATGGGATGCCCACGCTCCACGACCCCCGCTCGTTCAGCGCCCGGACGTCGGCGTCGGAGATGCGCCGCTGCGCCCCGGCCATGGCGGCCAGCTCGGCCTCCGTCAGCACGTCGGCGATGTCGGCGAACCCGTCGGGCGCGCGTTCGGTCACCAGCGCGATCGTATCCTCGATCGGCAGCGCCCGATGGGCCAGCACCAGCGCCGACGTGGGCGGACGCCGTTCCTCCTCGTACGCCTTGAGCGCCGTGGCCGGGTCGCCGGACGTCGCCAGGCACCGGGCCAGCACCCGCGCGTCGAGCACGGCCTGCGAGCCGCCGTTCGAGCCGATCGGGTACATGGGGTGGGCGGCGTCGCCCAGCAGCGTCACCCGGCCCTCGCCCCAGACGGGCAGCGGATCCCGGTCCACCATCGGGTACTCCAGGATGCGGGCCGAGCCCGACAACAACCCCTGGACGTCCACCGGACGGTACCGCCAGTCCGCGAAGTGGGCGGACACCTCCTCCAGCCGGCCCTCGCGCGACCAGTCGGCCTCCGCGACGACGCCTGGCTCTGCCACCTTGACCTCGGCCACCCAGTTGACCAGCCGGGGATTTCCGGCCGAGATGTGATACGTCACGAGCTTTCCGGCCCGGTTGGAGCCGCCCACGAGCACCGTGGCGCCGTCCAGGACGGGATCGGTCTCGGCCACCCCGCGCCACATCCGGATGCCCGCCCACAGCAGGGGATCGCCCGACGGGTGCAGCAGCGCCCGTACCGTGGACTGCACGCCGTCCGCGCCGACGAGCACGTCCACCCGTTCCTCCAGGAGCTCGCCGCCCTGCCGGAGCCGGACGAGGACCTTCTTGCCGTCCTGTTCGAAGCCCTCCAGGCGGACGCCCGTCCGCACCGGGCCGACCCGTTCCTCGACCGCGGCCAGCAGCGCCATCTGCAACTCGCCCCGGTGGATGCTGTACTGCGGCCAGCGGTAGCCGGCCGACCGACCGCGCGGCAGCGCCAGGATCACGTTGCCGTGCCGGTCGGCGAAGGTCATGAAGCTCGTCTCCACGCCCAGCGCGGCCAGCTCGCCGGCCAGCCCGAGCTCGGTCAGCTCCCGTACGGCGTGCGGTTGCAGGTTGATCCCGACGCCGAGCGGCCTCAGCGCGGCGGCCGCTTCCACGACCACGCACTCCAGCCCGGCCGCCGCCAGGCTGAGCGCCGTGGTGAGCCCGCCGATGCCGCCGCCCACGACCATCGTCCGCACGTCGCCCCCAGTGGTCTCGATCCGATCACCCGTGTCCCCTGACGGGGAACATGACGCTAAGTTTCTCTCTCTTTGCAGGCTGAAGAACAGGTTTGTCCCACTAATCTCGTTCCTATCTGGTGTGAGGTGTGTGATGCGCGGATTCAGTGACGGGGAGTTCGCCTACCTGCTCGCGCACGACCTGGCGCGGCTGGCCACGGCGGGGGCCGGGGGAACGCCGCACGTCGTGCCCGTGCGGATCCATCTCCAGCCGGACCGCGGCATGATCGCGGTCGGCTCCCGCATGCTGCCCGAGGGCGTGCGTCCCCGGCGGTACCGCGCCGACGTCAGGAGCAACCCCGAGGTGTCGCTCGTCGTGGACGACTTCACCGAGGAGGGGCCGCGCGGCGTCCTGGTCCAGGGGGTCGGGCGGGTGCACTCCACAGGCGGCGAACGGCTGAAACCCGGGTACGAGCCCGTATGGGTGGAGATCATGCCGCTCTCCGTCGCGTCGTGGGGCATCGACTCGGGCGCCTACGAACCGCCGCGCAGCCGCCCGGTCGACGCCGGCACGTTCACTGCCCCATGAGCCGCTGCGCGCCGAGGTGCCAGGCCAGCACCCGCCGCTCGGCCACCAGGAACAGCTCGTTGAGCAGGTAACCCAGCACGCCGAGCAGCACGATCCCGGCCCACATCGCGGGCAGGTCGAACGTCGAGTACGCGGTGGTGAGCTGGAACCCGATGCCGTTGGACGCTCCCGGCAGCAGCTCGGCGAAGACCATCACGATCAGCGACAGGGACAGCGCCAGCCGCAGCCCGGCGAACATCTTCGGCAGCGCCGACGGCAGCACGACCCGCAGCAGGCGCTCCGTCCGCGACAGCCGGAACACCCGCCCGGTGTCCAGGTGCAGCGGATCGACCGCCCGCGCGCCGTCGGCCGTGTTGAGCAGCACCGGCCACACGACGCTGAACACGATGAACGCGAGCTGCATGCGCAGCCCGAACCCGAACACCACCAGGAACACGGTGACCAGCGCGGGCGGCGGGATCGCGCGCAGGAACTGCAGCACGCCGTCGAGGTAGTCGTAGACCCGCGCCGACAACCCGAACGCCAGCCCGAGCAGCACCCCGGCCACGCCCCCGCCCGCGAACCCGGCGGCCATCCTGCCCAGGCTCGGCAGGACGTTGTCCACGGCCTCGCCGGTCAGGAACAGGCTGCCGGGCGGCCCGGAGAACCACATCTGGTGCATCCGGCCCACGATCGTCGTCGGCGGCGGGAAGAACGCGCTGCCCGCCAGCCGCGTGCCCGCCTCCCAGCCCAGGACGAGCACGACCAGCACGACCACCCGGAACACCGTGCCGCGCGTGCCGTTGCGCGCCCCCGGCCCGCGTGTACCATTGCGCGCCCCCGGCCCGCGTGTAGCATTGCGCGCCCCCGGCCCGCGGCGGGCCCTGGTCACGCGCCCTCCGTCAGCCGCGCGTGGTGCCAGCGGAAGGCGCGCCGCTCGGCGGCCACCAGCAGGGCGTTGACCAGCACGCCGAACAGCCCCACCCAGAAGACCCCGGCCAGGATGTCGGTCATCCTGGCCGGCACCGCGATCCCGGCGAAGAAGATGAACACGCCGATGCCCTCCCCGCGCCCGGCCACGATCTCGGTGCTGACGGTCAGGATGAGCGCCACCGACGCCGCCAGCCGCACGCCCGTCGTGATGAACGGCGCCGCCGACGGCAGGCTGACCCGCAGCAGCACCGACAGCGGGCCGAAGCCATAGGAGCGCATGGTCTCCTTGGCGACGGGGTCGACGCCGCGCAGGCCGTACATGGTGTTGTAGAGGATGGGCCACATGGCGGCGTAGAGCACGAGTGTGACGCGGAGCTGCAGGCCGGTGCCGATGACGAGCGCGACCAGCGGGATCAGCGCCACCGACGGGATCGGCCGCAGGAACTCCACCACCGAGCGCGTGGCGGCGTCGATCACCGGCACGCTGCCGAGCAGCAGGCCGAGCGGCACCGCGACCAGCACCGCGAGGCCCAGCCCGATGGCCCAGGCGAGCAGGCTGGTCAGGGCGTGGTCGCGGAAGGCGGGATCGGCGAGCAGCGCGGCGCCGCGCCCGACGATCCGCGTGGCCGGCGGCAGCACCTCGGCGTCCACCAGCCCCGACCGGCTCAGCAGCTCGACGAGGACGGCGAAGCCCGCCGCCCCCGCCGCCCGGCGCGACCACCGCGTGGCGGCGCCGGCCGGACGGCGGATGACGACGCCCGTCGTGGTGGTGCTCACCCCGATGTCGTCGGCGACATCAACGCCTTGACGTCGATCTCCTTGCCCAGCCACTTGGCCTCCCACATCCAGTCGGCCACGCGTTGCAGCCGTACCGGGTTGTCGGAGCTGGAGAAGTAGGGGAAGGTGACCGTCGCCGCCGTGGGCGCGTCGATCTGCGTGAAGTTCGGCAGCACCTTGGCCACCACCTCACGGTTGTTCTCCATCAGCTTGGCCGCGTTGTGGATGGCCCGCTGGAAGGCCGCCGCCGTCTTCGGGTTCTTGTCGTACCAGTCCTGGGTGCTGATGTATCCCGAGATCGGGAACTCCGCCGCCGGCCCGGAGGCGGGGTCGAGGATCTTGCGGGCGCCCATCTGCGACGTCGCCGCGGTGACCAGCGGCTCGCCCAGGTAGGCGGCGTCGATCTGGCCGTTCTTCCACGAGGCCATGATGTTCTGGAAGGTCACGGGGACGTACTTGATCGTGGCCGGGTCGATGTTGTTGGCCTTGAGCACCTGGGTGAGCGCGAGCTCCTGGAAGTTGTGCAGGACGTTGACGTTGATCGTCTTGCCCGCGAGGTCCTTCGGCGTCTTG
This sequence comes from Nonomuraea sp. NPDC051191, assembly GCF_044455665.1. Lineage (NCBI taxonomy): Bacteria > Bacillati > Actinomycetota > Actinomycetes > Streptosporangiales > Streptosporangiaceae > Nonomuraea > Nonomuraea sp. NPDC051191. The sequence goes on from NZ_JBITEZ010000007.1 coordinate 432,758, forward strand.
ATGGGGGAGTTGGGCAGCGCCATGATGCTGAGCGAGTCGGGGGCGGCCCGCGAGCCCTCGGCGAGCACATGGATCTTGATCGCCCCCTTGTCGTGCGCTTGGAACATCGACACGTAGTTGCCGAACATGGCGTCGATCTCGCCGTTGACCAGCATGGGGATCGCCTCAGGGGCGGCCTGGACGACCTGCGGGGTGACGTCGAGCCCCTCTTGCTCGAAGAGCTTCTGGTCGATGGCGACGTAGATGGCGGCACTGTCGATGGCGGGCAGAGTGGCGATCTTGAGCTTCGTCTTCTCCAAGGCGCCGCCGCCGCCGTTCGCGGAGGCGGAGGGCGGGGCGCTGGCGGTGGTTGAGCCGCCGGTGCTGCACGCTACGGCGCCTAAAGTCACGGCGAACCCGATGATGGCGGCCTTGGCGGAGCGGCCAAGCCTCATGTCAGGGACTCCCTTCAAGACATCGAGCCGGGGGGACCGGGTGGCTGAACTGCCCCCGGGGCTGAGTGCCTGACGAACAAGCAGGAATCGACCGTAGCACCACATTGGCAGTCATTATCAAGAAAATGACTCCTGTGGTTGCAATGTCCGTTTGCCGCTCTATCGTTAAAAGAGGCGTGAGATGACTTTGTCCGTTTTGTGAAAGAGGGTGGCGCCCGGGGCGTCTGTTACTACTGAGACTGACTGATATGGATCGTTCCGCGGGCGGAAGGGGGCTTGCGGAACACGTTTCGGCTGCCCGTTTTTGCAGGTAAACGGCGGTCTACCAATTTTGTCACAATATTTGGACAATCCGGGATATAAGCCTCAGATGGGCACTATAGGTGGTTGGTCCTGACCGGTACCTGTGCTCAAATGGCCCTCATCTCGATTGTACATATTGCCCCACGTGCATTTACCTGCATGGTCTTCGAGAATTCCCCTCCGGGGCGAGAGGTTGCGAGGCAAGTGAGAACGCAGAGCGCTGAAGCTTCCGCTGACCGCGAGCCGCACGGGCGCCAGAAGCGACGGCTGCCCAAACCAGCTTCTAACAGGTTCGGATTGGGTAATTGGCACGTCAGATCGCGTCTTGTGGCGTTGATCGTCGTGCCCACGGCCGTCGCGGTGGGCCTGGGCGGGCTGAACGTGATCACCTCCCTCAGGGACGCCGACACGTACCAGACACTCAGAGAGGTCGCCGAGCTCAGCGAGCAGCTCGGCGCCGTCACGCACGAACTGGCCTTCGAGCGGGACGAGACCGCCCTCTACATCGCGCAAGGCCGTCCGGAGAGTCGCGCGGCCCAGCTCCGCACCACCTACAGCGGGGTCGACAACCTCATCGACGAGGCCAAGGTGCGGGCCGGCGCCCTCACCGACACCCACGCCGATTCCGTACGCCCGGTGCTGCGCCGCCTGGAGGAGATCCAGACCCTGCGCGACACCGCCGTCAAGGGCAAGATCCAGCCCTTGCCGATGATCCAGAAGTACTCCCAGATCATCTCCACCCTCCTGCAGTTCCACGACCAGGTGGGCCAGGTCGCCGTGGACGACGACATCTCCCACAGCGCCAGCTCCATGGCCGCCATCGCGCGCGCGAAGGAACAGGCGTCCAAACAGCGGGGCATCCTGGCCAGCGCCCTGGACAAGAAGAGCTTCGACAGCGGCGAGCTCGACGCACTCTCCGACGCCAAGGCGCGCGAGGAGAGCGAGGAGACCCTGTTCGCCACCCTCGCCAGCCTCGACCAGCTTGAGCTCTACCGCGACACCGTCGTGGGCAGGGACGTCGACCAGACCGACCTGTTCCGGCTGCGGGCCATGGCCCAGTCCGTCGAGGCCAAGCCCCTGAGCATCGGCGTACGTCCGGACAAGGACGTCGGCACCTGGTTCGACGTCAGCACGGGCAAGATCGACGCCCTGCGCAGCGTGGAGAAGTCGCTGGCCTCCTCGGTCATCCTGCGGGCCCGCGCCCTGGAGGAGGGGGCCAACCGCTCCGCACTGATCTCCGGCGTGCTCATCATGATCCTGCTGATCGTGGTGCTGATCATCATCACCTTCATCGCCCGCTCGCTCATCAGGCCACTGCGCAGGCTGCGCCGAGAGGCCCTGGACATCGCCGGCAAACGCCTGCCGGAGACCGTGCGGGCGCTCCGCGAGGCGGGGGACGGCAAGGTCGGGCCCGTCCCGCCGATCGGGGTGGACACCCACGACGAGATCGGCGAGGTGGCGCGCGCCTTCGACGAGGTCCACCGCGAGGCGGTGCGGCTGGCCGGCGAGGAGGCGCGACTGCGCTCGAACGTCAACGCGATGTTCGTGAACCTGTCGCGCCGCAGCCAGACGCTGGTGGAGCGGCAGATCACCCTGATCGACGGTCTGGAGCAGGGTGAGCAGGACGAGCAGCGGCTCGGCAACCTGTTCAAGCTGGACCACCTGGCCACCCGTATGCGGCGCAACAGCGAGAACCTGCTGGTGCTGGCCGGTCAGGACCCGCCGCGTCGCTGGAGCCAGCCGGTCAAGCTGGTCGACGTGGCCCGCGCCTCCCTGTCGGAGGTCGAGAGCTACGAACGCGTCGTGCTCCAGGTGCCCGACGGCGTGTCGGTGGCCGGACAGGCCGTCAACGACGTCATCCACCTGCTGGCCGAGCTGGTGGAGAACGCGCTGTCGTTCTCGCCGCGCGAGACGCGGGTGGCGGTGTCGGGCAGCAGGATCGACGGCGGCGGCGTGATGTTGTCGATCACCGACTCCGGCATCGGCATGACCCCCGAGGAACTGGCCCAGGCCAACGACCGGCTCACCGACTCGCCCAGCGTCGACGTGTCGGTCTCGCGGCGGATGGGCCTGTTCGTGGTCGCCAGGCTGGCCCACCGGCACGGCATCAGGGTGCAGCTCCGCCCGCACAACTCCGGCGGGCTGACCGCCATGGTGCTCGTCCCGGAGAACATGCTGGGCACGCAGGCGCCGGGCTTCGCCGGCATGCAGCCCCCGGCGCTCGCCGAGAGCACGTCCGGGAGCGAGCCGTACGTGGGGCCGCACGCGGCGCCGCCGGCCACCGACTGGCCGCCGGTCTCGGCCCCGCCCGAGCCCGACTGGCCCGCGATCGCCTCCTCCGCCGGGGCCGACTGGCCGCCCGCGCCGCCCGCGCCGGGGGCCGACTGGCCGCAGACGCCGCTCACGCCGGTGTCCGACTGGCCGCAGGCGCCGCCGCCCGCCGGACAGGACTGGCCGCGGCCCACCTATCAGATGGGGCCGGCGCACCCGTCGTACCCGTCGAACCCGGAGGCGGGGGGCAACTGGCCGCAGTGGCCGTCCGACGGCTGGCCCTCCGACGCGCACGGCGGCGGTTTCGACAGCCACGACATCTGGTCGCCGCCGCGCCACAACGGCGACCGCGGGTTGTCCAAACGTCCCGCGGCCGAGCCGCCGCCACCCTGGAAGCCGGACGGCCTCCAGCGGCCCCGGCCCGACTTCCCCGAGACCGAGTCGGCGGCCACCGGCCCGATCCCGCCCGTGCCGCCCGCCTCCGCGGGGGACGACTACCTGCCGATCTTCGCCGCCGTCGAGTCGGCCTGGTTCGGGCGCGACGAGGGCGGCTGGGGCTCGACGAAGGCCGACGCCGGCTGGACCGCGGCCGAGGCCGTGGCCGAACCGGCCCGCGACGGCACGACCGCGGCCGGCCTGCCCAAACGGGTGCCCAAGGCCAACCTGGTGCCGGGCTCGGCCGACACCTCCGCCTCGCCCAAGGGCGTGCTGCCGATGCCCTCGGTCTCGCCGGACCGGGTGCGGAACAGGTTGTCCAGCTTCCAGCAGGGCTTCCGGGCGGCCCGCGACGACATCACCGGGGGCAAGGCGTTCCAGCCCGGCCCCCGCGGCTCCTACAACGGTGAACCCCACAACGGTGAAAGAGAGGAGGGCGCATGAACGACCTGAGCCACGCGGCGCGCGGAGTCGACTGGTTGATCACCGACTTCGTCAGCACGGTCCCCGGTGTGGCACATGCGGTGGTCGTCTCGTCCGACGGGTTGCCGCTTGCGGCCTCGTCGGGTTTTCCGGCTGACCGGGCGGATCAGCTGGCTGCGATCGCGTCGGGGCTGGTGAGCTTGACGCAAGGTGCGGCCAGGGTGTTCGAGGGTGGTGCGGTCAACCAGACGATCGTGGAGATGCAGCGCGGGCTGATGCTGATCATGTCGATCAGTGATGGTTCGTGTCTCGCGGTGCTGGCGGCCCCTGACTGTGACATGGGGCTGGTGGCGTACCAGATGACGTTGATGGTGGATCGCGCCGGTCAGGTGTTGACTCCGGCGGTGCGTGCGGAACTGCGCGCCAGCCAGACCAGGTGATGTAGGTGACGGACCAGAGATGGAACAGCGGCGGCTGGGCGCCTCCGCCCAAGCCACAGCCCCAGTCGCAGCTGCACCCCGACCCCGCCTCACCCGTCCGCCCGTACGCGGTGACGGGTGGGCGGACGGCGCCCAGGGTCAAGCTGGCGATGGAGGCCCTGGTGTCCTCGGCGACCGCCGAGCACCGGGAGTTCTCGCACATCACGCCGGAGTATCAGGCGATCAGCCAGCTGTGCAGGCAGGTCCGGTCGGTGGCCGAGGTGTCGGCGCTGCTGCGGATCCCGCTGGGCGTGGTGCGTGTTCTGATCGCCGACATGGCGGCCGAAGGTCTGGTCCGCGTGCATCAGCCACAGCTGGACGCCGGTAGGCCGGACGTTAATCTGCTCGAAAGGGTGCTCAGTGGACTTCGCAGGCTCTAGCCCCGGCTTGACTTCAACGAAGATCGTGGTGGCCGGCGGTTTCGGGGTGGGCAAGACGACGTTCGTCGGCGCGGTCTCGGAGATCATGCCGTTGACCACGGAGGCGGTGATGACCGACGCCTCCGCGGGGATCGACGACCTGGGCATGACGCCGCTGAAGTCGACCACCACCGTGGCGATGGACTTCGGCCGCGTCTCGCTCGACCGCGACCTGATCCTCTATCTGTTCGGCACGCCGGGCCAGCATCGGTTCTGGTTCATGTGGGACGACCTGGTGCGCGGTGCGATCGGCGCGGTCGTGCTGGTGGACACCCGCCGCCTGGCCGACAGTTTTCCCGCGATCGACTACTTCGAGGAGGCGCAACTGCCGTTCGTGGTGGGCGTCAACGGCTGGGACGGCCAGTACCCGCACAGCGACGCCGAGGTGCGCGACGCCCTCACGCTGGCCCCCCACATCCCCCTCGTACGGCTGGACGCGCGCTCCAAGGACTCGGTCAAGAGCGCTCTGATCCATCTGGTCGAGCACGCCCTGTCGATCAGGATGGCGGTGCCGGGCTGGAGCGGCGGCGGCTGATCAGGCCCGCCGCCGCCCTTCCGCTCAGCGGGGCCGGGCCTCGATGAGGCTGGCTCCCGAGCCCAGCTCGACGACCTCGGTCAGGTGCAGGTCCGCCCGGTCGAGCAGCGCCCGGTACTCCTCACGGCTGCGCTCGGTGCCGCCGTCGAAGATCGCCAGCATCCGCATGTCGATGTCCTTGCCCAGGTGCGGCGCCTCGTCGTCGGGCAACGCCACCTCCAGCACCAGGACGCGGCCGTCGGGGTTCATCGCCCGGCGGACGTTGCGCAGGATCGTGACCGCGTCCTCGTCGTCCCAGTTGTGCAGGACGCTGGCCAGCAGGTAGACGTCGCCGCCGGCCGGGACCTCGGCGAAGAAGTCGCCGGTGACGACCTCGCTCCGCTCACCCAGCCCCTCGGCGGCCAGCAGCTCCCTGGCCCGGCCGGCCACGTGCTCCAGGTCGAACAGGATGCCGCGCATGTCCGGGTTGGCGTGCAGGACGGTGGCCAGGATGTGGCCCTTGCCGCCGGCCACGTCCACCATGGTCGCGGTGGCCGGGAAGTCGTACCGCTTGGCCAGGCCCTCGGTGAAGGGGATGGCGCGGGCGGTCATGTAGTCGTCGAACAGCTTGCCCGCTCCCGGGTTCGCCGCCAGGTACTCGTACAGGTGGCCGTAGCGGGCGACGAAGGCCGAGCCGCCGTCGCGCACGGTGGCGGGCAGGTTGCCCATGGCGTGCCAGAAGCCCTCCTCGCCGAGCATGCGGACCGACGAGCGCACCGAGTCCGGGACGTCCGAGCGCAGCGCCGTGCCGCGCTCGGTCAGGTCGTAGACGTCCGGCCCGGCACCGCGGACGACGCCCATCCCGGCCAGCTCCCGCAGGACGCGGCGCAGCCGCGGGGCGTCGGCGTCGCTGCGGGCGGCCAGGTCGGTGGTGCTGAGGGGACCGTGGGCGAGATGGTCGGCCAGGCCGAGCTCCGCCATGGTGAGCAGAGCGGCGAAGCGCGAGATGTCGGCCACGGCCCCCCAAAGGAGGTCATCCGAGTGGGACATGGGGTCCTTCCCGATAAGTCAGACGTTGCGGTTGGCCTGCCGGTGCCAGACCAGCAGGCGGTGCTCGGCCAGCACGAACAGCCCGTTCACCAGGTAGCCCAGGATGCCGAGCAGGGCGATCGTCGCCCACACGCCGGGGCCGTCGAAGCTGCGCTGGGCCTGCAGGAGCTGGTAGCCGATGCCGTCCGTGCTGCCGAACAGCTCGGAGATCACCATGAGGATCAGCGCCAGCGACAGGCTCAGCCGCAGCCCGGCGAAGATCTTCGGCGACGCGGCGGGCAGCACGACCACGCGCAGGCGCTGCCCCTTGGACAGCCCGAACACGGTGGCGGTCTCGGTGTAGGTGCGGTCCACGGCCCGGACGCCCTCGATCGTGTTGAGCAGCACCGGCCAGATCACGCCGAACACGATCGTGGCGAGCTGCATGCTCAGCTGCGCGTGCGCGGTGCCGGCGAACAGCGCGACGAACAGCGGCAGCAGCAGCGGCGGCGGGATCGCCCGGCCGAACTCGAACAGCGCGTCCACGTAGTCGGTGGCCGCCTTGGAACGGCCGAGCGCCACGCCGAGCAGCACCCCGAGCAGCGAGGCCAGGATCCAGCCGCTGAACATGCGACCGAGGCTGGGCAGGATGTTGCCGACCGCGTCCTCGGTGAGGAACAGGTGGGAGACGGGCCCGGAGAACCACATCTCGTACATGCTGGTGACGATGGTGAGCGGCGGCGGGAAGTCGCTGTCGCCGATGAGCCGCGCCAGCAGCTCCCAGACGACGAGCACGACCGGCACCACCCAGAGCCTGGACAGCCGCCTCACGATTCCGACGCTCCCATCCGGACGCGGTGCCAGCGGAACAGCCGCCGTTCGCCGGCCAGCAGGGCGAGGTTCGCGAACACCCCGAACGCCCCGGCCCAGAACGTCGCCGCCATGATCAGGTCCATCCGGTTGCCGCTGCCCGCCTGGATCGTGTAGACCCCGATCCCGGCCGTGCCGCCGGCCAGCAGCTCGGCGCTGACCGCGAGGACGAGCGCGATGCCGGCCGCGATCCTGATGCCGGTCGCGACGAAGGGGGCGGCGCTCGGCAGGCTGACCCGGCCGAGCACGGCGAGCCGGCCGAAGCCGAAGCTGCGCAGCGACTCCTTGGCCAGCGGGTCCACGTCCTGCATGCCGTACAGGGTGTTGATCAGGATCGGCCACATCGACGCGTAGACGATGACCGAGACCTTCATCAGGCCGTCCACCGGGATCAGCAGGATCGCCAGCGGGATGATCGCCACCGAGGGGATCGGGCGCATGAACTCCAGCAGCGGCCGGATCGCCCGCTCCACCGGCGGCACCGCGCCCAGCAGCACGCCCAGCGGCACGGCCACGACGATGGCGATGAGCAGGCCGAGCGCCCAGTTCGCGAGGGTGGTGGCCAGACCCTCCAGGAACACCGGGTCGGCGAGGAGACGCGCGGCTTCGTACAGGATGACGGAGGGCGCCGGGAAGATCACGCCGTCGCTCAGCGCGAAGCGGATGACCAGCTCACCGGCGATGAGGAACCCCGCGGCGCCGGCGGCGCCGCGGAGCAGACGCGCGGAGTTCATCAGCTTGCAGGGGCGGCGATGACCGACTTCACGTCGATCGGGCTGGTGAGGTACTTGTACTCCAGCATCAGGTCGGCGACCTTCTGCAGACGGTTCTCGTTCAGCTCGCTCGGGTACGTGCCGAGCGTGATCACCGAGGCCGTCTTGGCGTCGATCTTGGTGTACTTCGGCAGCGTCTCCTCGATCGCCTTGCGGTCACTGGAGGCGAGCTGCTGCGCCTTGGCGATGGCCCGCTGGAAGGCGGCGAGCGTCTTGGGGTACTTCTGCACCCAGTCCTCGGTGGCCATCCAGCCGGCGATGGGGAGGTCCTCCGTCTGGCCGGTCATGGTGTCGGCGAGCTTGCGGAAGCCGAAGGCGCTCTGGTTGGCGGTGACGAAGGGCTCGGTCATCCAGCCCGCGTCCGCCTGCCCGGTGTTGAGCGCGTTGCCCTGGTCGGGGAACGGCTTCTCGGCGAAGTTGACGTCCTCCTTGGTGAGGCCGGCGACCTTGAGCTGCGTCTCCACGGCCAGGGTGGCGACGTTGTTGAGGTTGTTGACGTAGACCGTCTTGCCCTTCAGGTCCGCCACCGTCTTGATGGGGGAGTCCTTCGGCACCATGATGTTGAACGTGTTCGGCGCGGCCTGGTACATGTCCGCGACCAGCTTGATCTTCTTGCCCTTGCTCACCGCGAGGAAGGTCGAGACGTAGTTGGTCTGCGAAATGTCGAGGGCGCCGCTCTCGATCTGCGGCAGCGCCGCTGCGCCACCGGTGATGGTCTGCGGCTCGACGGTCAGTCCCTCTTCCTTGAAGAAGCCCTTGGCGTTGGCGAGATAGACCGAGACAGCGTCGGGCACGGGGAGGGCGCCGACCTTGATGGTGGTCTTCTCCAGCCCCTTGCTGTTGGCCGAGGTGTTCGCGGTTTCGCCGCCGCCTCCGCCGCAGCCGGCAAGGGTGAGCGCCAGAGCCACGCCGACGACAATGGCGTGGCCGCGCATGGTGCGTGTCATGGGGGGGTTCTCCTACCAGGGGGAAGTTCCGGAGATCGGCACGGGATGCCGGGCGTGAAGCGTACCGGAGCAGAGTTCGGATCTACAGCGCTATGCCGCGTATATGTAGGTTTATCGCGAAAATATGACAAATCAACGTTATAGATGTAAATCTAGAGATTAAGTATGGTTAGTGGTGATTTGTCCGGATTGGGACGGTGGTTGCGCTCCGTGTGCGATGGCATGCGACGTGAAGGGAGTGCGATGTGGAACGGTTGAAAACGGCTGAAACGTTGGCCTAAGTATGAGGTTTGTGCTCAAATTGGGCCTCGAACTTGCCTGCGATCACTCGTCCGCGTGACGAAGCCGCTGATTCCCCCTGAAGCAGGCCACGGCGAGAGGTTGCCACCAGTGAGGACAAAAACGACCGGACCCGGTCGTGGCAGGGCTCCGGACGCCCCGGAAAAGGCCGCGGACGGCGAGGTGCAGCAGGCCCACCCGCCCAAGGCGGGCAGCCCGTTCGCGCTGCGCAACTGGCGCGTGCGTACCCGCCTCATCGCCCTCATCGCCATCCCCACGGTCATCGCCGTCATCCTGGGCGCCCTGCGGGTCACGACGTCGATCGCCAGCGCCCAGCAGTACCAGGACATCAGCAGCGTGGGGACCCTGGTCGCACAGCTCGGCGAGCTCTCCCGCGACCTCGGGCTCGAACGCGACCTGGCCACCCGCCACGTCGCCACCAACCGCGGGGCCTCCGACGAACAGCGGCTGAAGAGCCAGCACGAGATCGTCGACAAGCGCATCGCCAGCACCCTGGACGCGGCGAAGAAGTCGGAAGCGTCCCTGTCCGACCTCGGCAAGAAGGCCCTCGACCACATCCGGGTCCGGCTCAGCCAGATCCCCTCGATGCGCAAGACGGTCGCCGAGACCAAGCTCCCGCCGCTGCCCACCAGCGAGAAGTACTCAGAGGCCATCGCCGAGCTGCTGCAGCTCTACGACGAGCTGGGCCAGGGCTCCACGGACGAGGAGATCATCGCCACCAGCGCGGCCCTGCGCGCCGTCGCCCGCGCCGAGGAGGAGGCGTCCAAGCAGCGTGGCCTCCTGACCAGCGCGCTGATCAGGGGCGCGTTCGAGGAGCCGGAGTACAACGCCTTCCTCGACGCCCGATCCCGCCGCAACAGCGAGCGCGACGCCTTCCGCGCCGTCGCCACGCCCGCGCAGCGCCAGTTCTACGACAACACCGTCGCCAGCCTGAAGATCGGCCGCGCCGAGTTCTACGCCAGCCGCGCCGTACTGCTGCACAACGCCAACCAGTCGCTGCGCCGGCTCGACACCTCGACCAGGGACGACACCGACCAGTGGTTCCAGTCCATCACCGAGACCGTCGAGCGCCTGCACACCGTGCAGAAGTCGCTGTCGGAGCAGATCGCCACCCGAAGCGCCGACATCGCCAGCAGCGACCGGCAGCTCGCCGCGATCAACATCGGCATCGTGGCCGGCCTGCTCGTCCTGGTCCTCGCGATCACCGCCCTGATGGCCGGCTCGCTGGTGCGCCCGCTGCGCCGTCTGCGCGGCGACGCCCTGAAGATCGCCGGCCAGACGCTGCCCGACCTGGTCAGGCAGCTCCGCAACACCGACGTCAGCCCCGAACAGCTGCACGTCCCGCCGATCGAGGTCAACTCCAAGGACGAGATCGGTGAAGTCGCCCGCGCCTTCGACGAGGTCCACCGCGAGGCCGTCCGACTGGCCGGCGAGGAGTCCAGGCTCCGCTCGAACGTCAACGCGATGTTCGTGAACCTGTCGCGCCGCAGCCAGACGCTGGTCGAGCGGCAGATCACCCTCATCGACGGCCTGGAGCAGGGCGAGCAGGACGAGCAGCGGCTCGGCAACCTGTTCAAGCTGGACCACCTGGCCACCCGTATGCGGCGCAACAGCGAGAACCTGCTGGTTCTCGCCGGTCAGGACCCGCCGCGTCGCTGGAGCCAGCCGGTCAAGCTGGTCGACGTCGCCCGCGCCTCCCTCTCTGAGGTCGAGAACTACGAGCGCGTCGTCCTGGAGGTCCCCGAGGGCGTCTCCATCGCCGGCCAGGCCGTCAACGACGTCATCCACCTGCTGGCCGAGCTGGTGGAGAACGCGCTGTCGTTCTCCCCGCGCGAGACCCGCGTCCCCGTCTCCGGCAGCAGGATCGACGGCGGTGGGATCATGCTCTCCATCAGCGACTCCGGCATCGGCATGACCGGCGACGAGCTGGTCCAGGCCAACGAGCGCCTGACCGACGCCCCCACCGTGGACGTGTCGGTCTCCCGCCGCATGGGCCTGTTCGTGGTCGCCAGGCTGGCCCACCGGCACGGCATCAGGGTGCAGCTCCGCCCGCACGGCTCCGGCGGTCTGACCGCCATGGTCCTCATCCCCGAGTCGCTGCTCGGCGCGCAGCCGGCCGCCGTCGCCGGCGCGGGCGGCAACACCGCCGCCTCCGCCGGCCGCGAGGACGCCTTCGCCGCGTCCCAGCCCGCCGCCGGCGCCCAGCAGTGGCCCGGCGCAACGGGCTTCGGGCTCGCCCCCGGGCACCCGTCCTACCCGTCGTACCCGTCCGAGCCGGCCGGAGGGTCGTGGCCGTCGATGCCGGCCTCGCTGCCCTCGTCGATGCCGTCCTCCACGCCGTCCTCGATGCCGTCCGCCATGCCGCAGTGGCCCTCGACCGAGTCGACGAACACCGGCTCCGACTGGTTGCCGGACTCGTCGTCCGACGTCTGGGTGTCCTCGCGCGGCCCGGTCACCGGGGAGCACGCGCCGCCGCAGCGCGGCCTGCCGCCCGAGGAGTCGCGCCCCTGGTCGGCCCCGCAGGAGACGCCGCTGGCCGCGCCCAAGTACGACTACCCCGAGACGGAGTCGGCCGCCACCGGCCCGATCCCCGTCGTCAAGCCCGCCTCCGGCGGGGACGAGTACCTGCCGATCTTCGCCGCGGTGGAGTCGGCCTGGTTCGACCAGGGCGAGCCCAGCGCCACCTGGGGTTCGGCCAAGGCCGACGCCGGCTGGAGCGCGGCGGCGTCCGTGGTGGAGCCCGCACGCGACGGCTCGACGGCGGCCGGGCTGCCCAAGCGGGTGCCCAAGGCCAACCTGGTGCCCGGATCGGCGGACACGGCGTCCGCGCCCAAGGGCGTGGCTCCCATGCCGTCGGTCTCGCCGGACCGGGTGCGCAGCAGGTTGTCGAGCTTCCAGCAGGGCTTCCGAGCAGCGCGGGACGACATCAGCGAGGGCAGGACATACCAATCCGGCTCTAGGAACGACAGTAGGGAGGAGGGCGCGTGAATGACCTGAGCCACGCGGCACGCGGGGTTGACTGGTTAATCACCGACTTCGTCAGTACCGTCCCGGGGGTCGCGCACGCGGTGGTCGTGTCATCCGACGGGTTGCCGCTTGCGGCCTCGTCGGGTTTTCCGGCTGACCGGGCGGATCAGCTGGCTGCGATCGCGTCGGGGCTGGTGAGCTTGACGCAGGGTGCGGCCAGGGTGTTCGAGGGTGGTGCGGTCAACCAGACGATCGTGGAGATGCAGCGCGGGCTGATGCTGATCATGTCGATCAGTGATGGTTCGTGTCTCGCGGTGCTGGCGGCCCCTGACTGTGACATGGGGCTGGTGGCGTACCAGATGACGTTGATGGTGGATCGCGCCGGTCAGGTGCTGACTCCGGCGGTGCGTGCGGAACTGCGCGCCAGCCAGACCAGGTGATGTAGGTGACGGATTCCTGGAACAGCGGCGGTTGGGAGCCCCAGCCGCCGGTCAGCTCGGACCCGGCCTCGCCGGTACGCCCGTACGCGGTGACGGGCGGGCGTACCGCGCCCAAGGTCAAGCTGGCCATGGAGGCCCTGGTCTCGTCGGCGACCGCCGAGCACCGGGAGTTCTCCCACATCACCCCCGAGTACAAGGCGATCAGCCAGCTCTGCCGCCAGGTCCGGTCGGTGGCCGAGGTGTCGGCGCTGCTGCGGATCCCGCTCGGGGTGGTGCGTGTTCTGATCGCTGACATGGCGGCCGAGGGCCTGGTGCGGGTGCACCAGCCCGCGCTGGACGCGGGTAGGCCGGACGTCAACCTGCTGGAAAGGGTGCTCAGTGGACTTCGCAGGCTCTAGCCCCGGTCTGACCTCGACGAAGATCGTCGTGGCCGGCGGCTTCGGCGTGGGCAAGACGACGTTCGTCGGCGCGGTCTCGGAGATCATGCCGCTCACCACGGAGGCCGTCATGACCGACGCCTCCGCGGGGATCGACGACCTGGGCATGACGCCGCTGAAGTCAACCACGACCGTCGCGATGGACTTCGGCCGCGTCTCGCTCGACCGCGACCTGATCCTGTACCTGTTCGGCACGCCCGGACAGCACCGGTTCTGGTTCATGTGGGACGACCTGGTCCGCGGCGCCATCGGGGCCGTCGTCCTGGTCGACACCCGCCGCCTGGCCGACAGCTTCCCCGCGATCGACTATTTCGAGGAGGCGCAGCTCCCCTTCATCGTGGGGATCAACGGCTGGGACGGCACGTACGCCCACAGCGACTCCGAGGTCCGGGACGCCCTCACGCTGGCCCCCCACATCCCGCTGGTGCGCCTCGACGCCCGCCAGAAGGACTCGGTCAAAAGTGCTCTGATCAACCTCGTCGAGCACGCGTTGACCGTCCGGATGGCCGTGCCAGGCTGGAGCGGCTAGGAGAGCGGATAGGCTGAAGTCTTAGACGTACATTCGCTTCGAGGACTGGCCAACCACGTGTTCGAGACGCTTTCCGACCGGCTGACATCGGTCTTCTCCTCCCTCCGATCCAAGGGTCGGCTGTCCGACGCCGACATCGACGCCACCACCCGCGAGATCCGCATCGCCCTGCTTGAGGCCGATGTCGCGCTCCCGGTGGTCAAGACGTTCGTCGCCCAGGTCAAGGAGCGCGCCCGCGGCGCCGAGGTCTCCCAGGCGCTCAACCCGGCGCAGCAGGTCGTCAAGATCGTCAATGACGAGCTGATCGAGATCCTCGGCGGCGAGACCCGCAGGCTCCGCTTCGCCAAGACCTCGCCGACGGTCGTCATGCTCGCGGGTCTCCAGGGCGCCGGTAAGACCACCCTGGCCGGCAAGCTGGCCCGGTGGCTGCGCGAGCAGGGGCACGCGCCCATGCTGGTCGCCGCCGACCTCCAGCGGCCCAACGCGGTGCAGCAGCTCCAGGTCGTGGGCGAGCGCGCCCAGGTCGCCGTCTTCGCGCCCGAGCCCGGCAGCGGCGTCGGCGACCCGGTCGCCGTCGCCCGCCGCTCGATCGACGAGGCCCGGCGCCTCAACCACGACGTCGTCATCATCGACACCGCCGGCCGCCTGGGCATCGACCAGGAGATGATGAAGCAGGCCGCCGACATCCGCGACGCGGTCCGCCCCGACGAGGTCCTGTTCGTGGTCGACGCCATGATCGGCCAGGACGCCGTCACCACGGCCCAGGCGTTCATGGACGGCGTCGGCTTCGACGGCGTCGTGCTGACCAAGCTCGACGGCGACGCCCGCGGCGGCGCGGCGCTGTCGGTGCGGCACATCACCGGCCGCCCGATCATGTTCGCCTCCACGGGCGAGAAGCTGGAAGACTTCGACGCCTTCCACCCCGACCGGATGGCCTCCCGCATCCTCGACATGGGTGACATCCTCACCCTGATCGAGCAGGCGCAGAAGACGTTCGACGAGGAGCAGGCCGCCAAGATGGCGGGCAAGCTCACCTCGGGCGAGAACTTCACGCTCGACGACTTCCTCGAGCAGATGATGATGGTCCAGAAGATGGGCCCGATCAAGAACCTGCTCGGCATGATGCCCGGCATGGGGCAGATGCGTGACCAGCTCAACTCCATCGACGACCGCGACCTCGACCGCATCGCCGCCATCATCCGCTCGATGACGCCCGGCGAGCGGCAGGACCCGAAGATCATCAATGGCTCCCGCCGCGCCCGCATCGCCGCCGGCTCCGGCGTCACGGTCAGCGCCGTGAGCAACCTCGTCACGCGCTTCTTCGAGGCGCAGAAGATGATGAAGCGGGTGGCCGGGGGCATGGGCCTTCCGGGCATGCCCGGCGGGCGCGGGAAGGCGTCCAAGGCCCAGAAGAAGGCCAAGAAGGGGCGGCGCGTCAGCGGCGACCCGCGCAAGGCGGGCCTGGAGAAGTCGGCGTCCTCGTCCCCCGACGGCGAGGGCGGCGCGCCCAAGGCCGGGGGAGTGCTGGGGAACCTGGGCGGCAAGCTCCCGCCCGGCATCGAGCTGCCGCCGGGCTTCGACCCGTCGAAGCTGAGGCTGCCCGGCCAGAAGTAGGCGATCGGGGCGGGCGACGCCCGCCCCTGCCTGCCGCGCTCCTGAAACCCGACGCACCCCGGACCGACATCGGTCGCGGGGTGCGCGTATGTGGGGCGGTCGGCCCGCTCTTAACGGCAGAGGAGCATCCACTGCAGGGCGGGGTCCATCAGGAGCCACCCTGAGGCGGCCGTTGCGGGCATCCACATCGGCAGGCCGGTGAGCGGCGACTTGTGGGTCATCCAGGCGTCTTCGGGCGCAAGGCCGAACTCGTCGTCGTGGTCGGCGGGCCATTGATGGCCGCTCGGGTCGCCATGGTGGTGCGGATCATGCGGCCACCCGCAAGGGGGCCAGTAGCTCGGCTTGTGCGGCTTGTGCGGCCGGTGAGTGCAGTCATGGGTGGGCGTCGGGCTGGGCGTCGGAGTCACCGTAGGTGTGGGCGTCACGGTCGGTGTCACGGTGGGTGTCGGTGTCACGGTCGGTGTGGGTGTCACGGTGGGTGTGGGTGTCACGGTGGGTGTCGGCGTCGCCGTGGGTGTGGGTGTCACGGTGGGTGTCACGGTAGGCGTGGGCGTCGGGGTCACCGTGGGCGTGATCGTGGGCGTCGGGGTGGGCTGGTTGGGGACGCAGTTGACCTCGACCCGCCCGATCACGACCTCGGTCAGCGGCCCCTCGTAGATGGTGGCGCCGTCGTCGCTCCGCAGGTCAGCCGAGATCGAGATCGTCATGTCCGCCTCGGCGGAGGTCGCGTCGTGGGGGGGGGGGGGGGGGGGGGGGGGGGGGGGGCGGGGCGAGCAAACACAACCACCCCCCCCGCCACCGGAAAGGGGAGCGGGCGGCCGCGGGGGGGGGGGGGGGGGGCCCCCCCCCCCCCCCCCCCCCCCCCCCCCCCCCCCCCCCCCCCCCCCCCCCCCCCCCCCCCCCCCCCCGCCGGGGTAGCCGAGTTGTTCGCCCGTCGCGCGAACCTCGGTGGTCCCCACCTCCACAGGCACGCCGAGCACTGTGACGGACCCGGGCGTCACCAGGGTGGACGACATCGCCGGAGCCGGCGGCGTGCACCGCGCGTGCGTGGACACGTTCCCCGTGACGAGCAGCGGCTCAGAGGCGTTCTGGTTGAGATAGAGGTTGTCGACGACCAATGAGGCGCTGGCCTCCCAGACATCGGGCGCGTCGAGGCCGCTCGCCTGGAGCTGTTCGTTGGCGAGGTCGGTGAATTGGGTGACGTTGTCGGGGTCGCTCCAGTCACCGTTGTCGACGCCCGGGTCGGGCCCCACGGAGGCGGTGCCCCAGGTGCCCGAGAAGCCGGGCTGGCCCACCTCGGGGATCTCGGTGATGGTCAGGGTCATACCATTGGCGTTGGCGAACTCGCCCGCCGCGGCGGTGGCCGTAAGCCCGAACAAGGCGCCGGTGAGCAGGACGGACACGCCGGCGGTGAGCACTCGCGGGCGGGTGAGCAGCGGATGGGTCGTGGTGGTCACCCAACTCATTCCGCAGGGAAGTTGATCAAGTCGGACGAGGTGACACGCGGCCCTTGCCGAGCCTTTGCCGCGGCCTGCCGGTACTGGTCGAAGGCAGTGTCCGCGGTCTGGCAGAATGACATGTTGGAACATCGTGACCAGGTGGGTGCCCTCTCATCTCCCGCCGGCCGCGCCTGTCCCTGGAGCGTCGTCTCATCGTGCCCCACTCGATGAGGTGCCGTTCACCCACGCTCGAATGCAGGAGAGACCACACCAGTGGCAGTCAAGATCAAGCTCAAGCGGCTCGGCATGATCCGCAACGCTCAGTACCGAATCGTCATCGCCGACAGCCGCACCAAGCGTGACGGCCGGGCGATCGAGGAGATCGGCCTGTACCACCCGAAGGAAAACCCTTCGCGCATCGAGGTCAACGCCGAGCGTGCGGCCTACTGGCTGGGTGTCGGCGCGCAGCCGACCGAGCCGGTGCTCAAGCTGCTCAAGCTCACCGGTGACTGGCAGAAGTTCAAGGGCGAGGCCGCCCCGGCGCCGATGAAGGTCGCCGAGCCCGCGCCCGACCGTCACGCCCTCTACGAGGCCGCGGCCAAGGAGGCGCTGTCCGGTGGCGACACCGGTGCGGCCGCCACCACGGCGCCCAAGCGTGCCAAGAAGAAGGAAGAGGCCGAGGTCGCCCCCGCCGCCGAGACCCCGACCGAGGGCGAGGGCTGACGTGCTCGAGGAGGCTCTCGAGCACCTCGTTAAGGGCATCGTCGAACATCCTGACGATGTCCGGGTCCGCGCTCGCCGCATTCGCAGCGGGCGCGTCCTGGAGGTCCGGGTGCACCCCGAGGACCTGGGCAAGGTCATCGGACGCGGCGGACGCACCGCCAAGGCGCTGCGCACCGTTGTGAACGCCCTGGCCGACGGGAAGTACGTACGGGTCGATCTGCTCGACCTGGACGAAGCAGTCCGTTAGCGTCAGGAATTCGCGCCCTCATCGGTCCTGAAAGGCCGATGGGGGCGCTTGCGTTAGGAGAAGGTGGGTTTCACGTGCAGCTGGTCGTCGGCCGGATAGGCCGTCCGCACGGTGTACGCGGCGAGGTGACCGTGGAGGTGCGCACCGACGATCCCGAGCTGCGCTTCGCCGAGGGCGCGTCCGTCGTGACCGACCCGGCGAGCAGGGGGCCGCTCGTCGTCGAGAGCCGCCGCTGGCACAAGGGTGTGCTGCTGATCGCGTTCGAGGGGGTTCACGGGCGCGACGGGGCCGAGGAGCTCCGGGGCACCATGCTGGTCATCGACTCCGCCGAGGTGGAGCCGTCGGACGACCCGGACGAGTTCCACGACCACCAGCTCGTCGGGCTGGCGGTGGAGACCGTGTCGGGCGAGCCCGTCGGCGAGATCACCGACGTGCTGCACCACGGCCAGGACCTGCTGGTCGTACGCCGGCGCGGGCAGGACGACGCGCTCATCCCGTTCGTGAAGGCCCTGGTGCCCGAGGTCGATCTGACGGGCGGGCGCCTGGTCGTCGACCCGCCAGAGGGCCTGCTGTGATGCGCCTCGACATCATCTCCATCTTCCCCGAGTACTTCGCCCCGCTCGACGTCTCCCTGATCGGCAAGGCACGCGAGCGCGGCACCCTCGACGTACGCGTCCACCAGCTCCGCGACTGGGCGCACGACGTGCACAGGACGGTCGACGACACGCCGTACGGCGGCGGTCCCGGCATGGTGATGAAGCCCGAGGTCTGGGGCGAGGCCATCGACTCGGTGATCGGCGACGGCACGCCGCGGGTGATCGTGCCGACGCCGAGCGGTCGGCCTTTCACCCAGGAGCTGGCCCAGGAGCTGGCCGCCGAGCCGTGGCTGCTGTTCGCCTGCGGGCGCTACGAGGGCATCGACTCGCGCGTCATGGCCGAGTACGGCGCCCGGCTGCGGGTCGACGAGGTCAGCATCGGCGACTATGTGCTGGCCGGCGGCGAGGTCGCGGTGCTGGTGATGGTCGAGGCCGTCGGCAGGCTGCTGCCCGGCGTGCTGGGCAATGCGCAGTCGGCCGTCGACGACTCCTTCGCTCCTGGTTCGATGCAGAACCTGGTGGAAGGCCCGGTCTACACCAAGCCGCCGGTCTGGCGCGGGCACGAGGTTCCCGCCGTGCTGCTGTCCGGACATCACGGAAAAGTCGCCCGGTGGCGGCGGGACGAGGCGCTCCGGCGTACCGTGGCGAACCGGCCGGAACTGGCGGCGGCGCTCGATCCGGAGACGCTCGACAAGCACGACAGGAAGTTGCTCGAAGAGCTGTCGTTTCGCGTCCGGCCGGAAGATGTGGCAAACTGAATCGCTGCCGACCGTCATACGGTTGGTCCGTCATGCCCGGGTAACGGTCCCGGGTTCATCAAATCAGCAGGCGTGTCCGCCGCGAGCTCCGGCCGGGTGGACCTCCGCGTGCTCGCGAGGACTTGAGGACTGCTCTCATGCACACGAAGATCCAGGAGCTCGAGAAGGCGACCCTTCGGAGCGACGTCCCGGCGTTCCGTCCCGGTGACACGCTCGAGGTCCACGTACGAGTCGTCGAAGGCAACCGCTCCCGCATCCAGGTCTTCAAGGGCTTCGTGCTGCGGCGGCAGGGCAGCGGCGCCCGCGAGACCTTCACGGTCCGCAAGGTCAGCTACGGCGTCGGCGTCGAGCGCACCTTCCCGGTGCACAGCCCGGTCATCGAGAAGATCGTGCTCGTGACCCGCGGTGACGTGCGTCGCGCCAAGCTCTACTACATGCGCGACCTGCGCGGCAAGGCCGCCCGTATCCGCGAGAAGCGCGAGGCGACCCCCGCGAAGTAACCCGAATCTTTTCCCGAAAGGCCCGTGCACCGCACGGGCCTTTCGGCTTTGCGGGGCCATTTCCTTTATGTGGAGCGACTCGCCCTTGGGTGTAACGTCGGTCGAGGCTTGTCGAGCCGTTCCATCATCTAGGCTCGTCAGCGATGACAAGCGAAGACCAGGAGTACGGCGCCTCGCGCCGCCCTGTCGAGGACGAGGTGGACGTGGTCGCCGAAGAGACTCAGAAGCCAGCAAAAGGCGACAAGGAGAAGAAGGGGTCGTTCTGGAAAGAACTGCCCGTTCTAGTCGTTGTGGCCCTCGTGCTGGCCCTGATCATCAAGACGTTCGTGATCCAGGCCTTCTACATTCCGTCGGAGTCCATGGAGAACACCCTGCTCAAGAACGACAGGGTCCTGGTCAACAAGCTCGTCTACCACACCCGTGACATCGAGCGCGGCGACGTGGTGGTCTTCTCCGGCGTCGACTCCTGGGACGGCGAGTTCGAGATGGAGGAGCCGTCCAACCCCATCGGGGCCTTCTTCCGCTGGGTCGGCACGGCCTTCGGCGTCGTGCCCGGCGAGAAGGACTACATCAAGCGGGTCATCGGCGTCGGCGGCGACCACGTCAAGTGCTGCGACTCCAAGGGGCGCATCACGGTCAACGGCACGGCCATCGACGAGGAGAGCTACCTCTATCCGGGCAATGTGCCGTCCGACAGGTTCTTCGACATCACCGTGCCGCCCGGGCGGCTGTGGGTGATGGGCGACCACCGTTCCGTCTCGCTCGACTCGCGCTCCCACACCGGTGACCAGGGCGGCGGCTCGATTCCCGAAGGTCAGGTCATCGGCCGGGCCTTCGTGATCGTCTGGCCGTTCAACCGGGCGGGCGTGCTGTCCATACCCGACACCTTCGCGCAACCCGCGCTGCAGGCACTCGGTGGCGCCGTACCGCTGGTGGCCGGGTTCGGGCTGGCCGTACCCTTGGTCCTGGTTCGTCGGCGACGGTTGGGGAGGAAGCGCTGATGGCCGTCACCAAGAAGGCGGAGGGCGTGGCCAAAGAGAAGAAAAAGGGCGGCTTCCGGGAGACCGTCCTGTTGCTGGTGCTCGGGGTCGGCATCGCGCTGCTGCTGCAGGCGTTCGTCATCGGGTCGTTCTACATCCCGTCGGAGTCGATGGAGAACACCCTGCTGATCAACGACCGGGTCTTCGTCAACAAGCTGGCGGGCAGTCCCGAGCGCGGCGACATCGTGGTCTTCAAGGGCTGGCGCACCGGCGAGGACACCATCAAGCGGGTCATCGGCGTCGGCGGCGACAAGGTGGAGTGCTGCGATTCCAAGCACCGCATCCTCGTCAACGGCACGCCGCTCGACGAGGAGTCCTACCTCTTCCCCGGCGACTTCGGCGGCGGCGACAAGTTCAACGTCACCGTCCCGGCCGGCAAGTTGTGGCTGATGGGCGACCACCGCACCGCCTCGGCGGACTCGCGCGCCCACATGGACGAGCCCGGCGGCGGCTTCATCTCCGTCGACGACGTGATCGGCAAGGCGGTCGTCCGCTACTGGCCGCTGTCGCGCGGCTACCTGTTCTCCACACCCGAGACTTTCGACAAGGTCAAGTAAGGGGCTTTCGGTCGCGGTTTGCGGCGAATGGGGCGTACGCTGCGAGTGTCATGACAGTTGCGTTCCGCCCTCGACCGAGCGTCGTCCGGCGCGATTCCGGACTCTACGCCTATGAGCGGGCGCTGGCCCGCCGTGGGCTGACCCCGGTCGCGGGGGTCGACGAGGCGGGCCGCGGCGCCTGCGCCGGGCCGCTGGTCGTCGCCGCCGTCGTCCTGCGCAGGGAGATCGCCGGTCTCGGCGACTCCAAGCTGCTGTCCGCGCCGGTGCGCGAGCGTCTGTACGACCGCGTCGTCGCCACCGCCCACGTGGGCATCGTGGTGATCCCGGCCGCGGAGATCGACGCCCGGGGGCTGCACAAGAGCAACGTCTCGGGAATGCGGCGGGCCGTGGCGCAGTTGCCGTGTGACCCGGAGTACATCCTCACGGACGGCTTCCCGGTGCCCGGTATGCCCGCACCGTCCCTGGCGGTGTGGAAGGGGGACCAGGTGGCCGCCTGCGTGGCGGCCGCGTCGATCGTGGCCAAGGTGACGAGGGACCGCCTGATGGTCGATCTGGATCGAAGATTTCCTCAGTACGGTTTCGCCGAGCACAAGGGGTATGTCACGCCAGGACACCGTTTGGCACTGGAGAGGCATGGCCCGTGCCCCGAACACCGTTACTCCTTCGTCACGGTGGCCAGGGGCATGGGTGAAAATGAGATGGGGGCCGGGGTTGCCTGAGCAGGCGAACCGGGGGACCGGTACGACAGGAGGACCGCGATGAGCGCAGAGGATCTCGAAAAATACGAAACCGAGATGGAGCTGCAGCTTTACCGCGAATACCGTGATGTCGTCGGTTTGTTCACATACGTCGTGGAGACTGAGCGTCGGTTCTACCTGACCAACTCGGTCGACCTCGACGTCCGTACCGCGGAGAACGGCGACGTCTTCTTCGATGTGAAGATGCAGGACGCCTGGGTGTGGGACATGTACCGGCCGGCGCGGTTCGTGAAGAACGTGCGGGTGGTCACGTTCAAGGATGTGAACGTGGAAGAGCTGGCCAAGGCGGACCTGGAGATGCCCAAGGAAGGGTTCTCGGGGTAGAACCGGGGGCCGTCGGCGCTGGGCGCCGACGGCGTCTGGCCGCGGGGGGCGGGGCTTGCCGTCCCCTCCTTTCACGGCAACATCACCGTTCACGTAGGTGCCGTCTTCCACGCGCCATCCCTCACCTGCCACACGTCAGTCGATGGCAGCGCCGCAACGGCCCGCAGAGACATCCGTCCATCGCCGCCTGATCGAGCCGTGCGGCTGCTGGCGCGCTCCCGGGAGCCGTCTCTCCCGGGGCGCCACACCGGGCTGAGCGCGCAGCGTCTGGCCCGCGGTCGGCCACGTCGCAGCGCTCGCGTGCCTCAACCCGCCCTGCGGCGCGCGTGCCTCAACCCGCCCTGCGGCGCGCTGGCGTCGTTTGTCCCGGCGTAGGGCGCTCCGGCGTTCTCCGCCGTCCCGGAGTTAGGGTTCTGGCGTCCTACGGCCCGCCCTGGGGCGCTCGCCGGCGTCCCTCATCCCTGAGGCCAGCGCACCGGTGTCGCGCGCCGAGGCGGGAGAGCACCCCGTAGCGCGAAGTTATCCACAGGCCATCACCGTCATCCCCCGGCTGTCCCCAGAATCCCGTTCGCCTCCTTCCGATCCCCTCGCCATCCGCCAAGGTCGGTCACCGAACAACCCCGACGGACGGATGAACGGAGACGGCCGCATGGCCCCCAAAGACGAGCTCGGCAAAGAAGGCGAGCACCTGGCCGCGATCTACCTCGAAGCCAAGGGGATGACGATCCTCGAACGCAACTGGCGCTGCCGCCGCGGCGAGATCGACATCATCGCCGTCGACGGTCAGGTCCTGGTGGTCGTCGAGGTGAAGACCCGATCGAGCAGGTCCCACGGCACAGCCCTGGAGTCCGTGAGCCACACCAAACTGGCCCGGCTCCGCATGCTGGCGGCCAAATGGCTGTCGGCGCAGTCCCGCTCCTTCGATGCCGTGCGCATCGACGTGATCGCCCTTGAGCGCTTCGCGGGCAACTTCGCCCTGCGCCACATCCGGGGGGCGATCTAGATGACCGTGGCCCGGACCCGCAGCGTCGCACTGGTCGGGGTGAGCGGCCGCAGCGTCGAGGTGGAGGCCGACGTGGGCAACGGCCTGGCCGGAATCCACCTCATCGGCCTGCCCGACACGGCGCTCAGCGAGGCCCGCGACCGGGTGCGTTCCGCCGTGGTCAACAGCAGCTACCCGTGGCCGGACGCCCGCATCACCGTCAGTCTCTTCCCCGCCAGCCTCCCCAAACGCGGCTCCCAGTTCGACCTCGCCATCGCCATGGCCATCCTGGGAGCCTCCGGAGTCGTCCCGGCGGAGCGCATCGCCGAGCCCTTCTTCCTGGGCGAACTCGGCCTCGACGGCCGCATCAGGGCCGTACGCGGCGTGCTCCCGTCCATCCTCGGCGCCGCGGCCGCGCACGAGGAGGCCACGGTGATCGTCCCGTCGGAGAACTCGGGTGAAGCCGGTCTGGTCCCCGACGTGAAGGTGATCCCGGTGGCTCATCTGCGTCAGCTGGTCGAGTGGCTCCGCAAAGGCGACAAGCCGCCCGAACCCGAGGCCCATGGGCGTGCCGAGACGCCCAAGCCCGTGACACAGCCCGCCGTCGACCTGGCGGACGTCGTCGGCCAGCCCGTGGCGCGCCGAGCGCTGGAAGTGTGTGCGGCCGGCGGCCACAACCTGTGGATGGTCGGCCCGCCCGGCACCGGCAAGACCCTCCTGGCCGAACGCCTTCCCACTCTCCTGCCGGACCTGGAGCTCGACCACGCCCTGGAGGTCACGGCCATCCACTCCGTCGCGGGTCTGCTGCCGCCCGACAGTCCCATGATCAGCCGTCCGCCGTTCGTCAGCCCTCACCACACGGCGACGGCGGCCGCGATCATCGGCGGCGGCAGCACGGTCGTCCGTCCGGGCGCGGTGTCCCTCGCCCACAGGGGCCTGCTGTTCATGGACGAGGCTCCCGAGTTCCCTCGTCACGTCCTCGACTCGTTGCGGCAACCGCTGGAATCCGGGCGCGTCACCGTGTCCAGATCCGTGGCCTCGGTCACGTTCCCCGCCCGGTTCATGCTCGTGCTGGCCGCGAACCCGTGCCCCTGCGCCCAGGCCGACGACCAGGCCGGCGCCACCTGCCGCTGCTCGCCCACCACCAGACGCCGATACCTGGGCCGACTGTCCGGCCCCCTGCTCGACCGCATCGACATGAAGGTCACGGTCGCCCGCTCGTCCAGACGCGAGCTTCTGGCCGACCGTCAGTTCGTCGAGTCCAGCGAGACGGTGGCGGAACGCGTCCTGCTGGCTCGCCGACGCGCCGTCAAACGCCTGGCCCACACCCCTTGGCGGACGAACGCCGAGATCCCCTCCTCCGTCCTCCATGCCGACTTCCGTCCCTCCGAGGCGGCGATGAAGCCCATGACCTCCTGTCTCGACTCGGGCTCCCTCACCGCCCGCGGCCTCGACCGCACCTTGCGCGTCGCCTGGACCCTCGCCGACCTCGCAGGCAAAGACCGCCCCGAAGAAGACGAGACCACCGCAGCCCTCGGCTTCTGGCTCGGAGTACGACCGTGACCCCGGCCACCCACACGCCCATGAAGATCATCAGGAGGCAATGTGACCAGTCCGGAGCATGTGGCACGTGCGGCCCTCATGCGAGCCGCCGACGTGGGCGACACGGCCATGGGCCGTCTGGTGGCGCACCTCGGTGCCTCCGGCGCGGTGGAGGCGATCCGCGAGCGCGCACTTCCCCCGGCCTTCACCGCTCAGGAGTCGCGGCAGGAACGTCCGTGTGACCTGCCGGGGCGGCTGAACGCCTGGTTCGTCCGGCTGGCGGCCTCGAAGCCCGCCGCCGACCTGGAAGCCGGCGAGCGGTTCGGAGCCAGGCTGATCATCCCCGGCGATCCCGAATGGCCCACGCAGCTGGACCACCTCGGCCCGAGCCGTCCCCTCGGCCTCTGGCTGCACGGCTCGGCCGACCTCCGCTTCGCCTGTCTCAAATCCGTGGCCGTCGTAGGAGCGCGAGCGGCCACCCAGTACGGCCTGCACATCGCGGCCAACTTCGGCATCGGCCTCAGCGAGGCAGGCTGGTCCGTCGTCTCCGGCGGCGCGTACGGGGTGGACGGCGCGGCGCACAAAGGTGCCCTGCTGGCCGAGTCGCCCACGGTGGTCGTCCTGGCCTGCGGAGTGGACATCTGTTATCCGAGCGGCCATCAGAACCTGTTCGCCAAGGTTCGCGACCAGGGTGTCGTGATGAGCGAATGTCCGCCCGGCGTCCACCCCACCCGCGCTCGCTTCCTGATCAGGAACCGTCTCATCGCCGCCCTGACCAGAGGAACGGCCGTGGTGGAGGCAGCCCTGCGCAGCGGTGCCCTGAACACCGCAGGCCACGCGCTCACCCTCAATCGGCACCTGGGCGCCGTGCCTGGCCCCACCACGTCCGCGCTGTCGGCCGGGTGCCACAAACTCCTGCGCGAACGCAAGGCGGTCTGCGTCACGACGCCAGAGGAAATGATCGACCTGGTCGGCGTCATAGGCGAC
Organism: Nonomuraea sp. NPDC051191; assembly: GCF_044455665.1. Lineage (NCBI taxonomy): Bacteria > Bacillati > Actinomycetota > Actinomycetes > Streptosporangiales > Streptosporangiaceae > Nonomuraea > Nonomuraea sp. NPDC051191. Next base: position 458,395 of record NZ_JBITEZ010000007.1, read on the forward strand.
GACCTGGCCCAACAGACGAGAACCCCAGTCGTCCCCCGTGACCGTCTCAGCGAATCCACCAAGAGAGTCCTGGACGCCATCCCCACCCGCGGCGGCGCCGGTCCCGCATCGATAGCTGTCTCGGCCGGCGTCAGCATGGACATCACGCTGAGCGCCCTGGGCGGCCTGGCCGCGGCCGGCTACATAGAACGAGCAGCCGGCGGTTGGCGCCTCCGCAAAACCACAACCAGCTACCTGAAAGCCCCTGAAACCATGGCTCTGGCCCCGCCTCCCGCCAACGAAGCCCCAGCCACAGACCCACCTCCCCCCGCGGAAGACGACACTCCGCCCCCACCCCACCCCCAAGAACTCGCAACCCCCTTCTGACCGGTCACGCACGAGTTCATGGGATGAGTCGCACGCAGGTGACCGACATGTGGACGGCGCGACGCGCAGCCGAGCCGCCGTCAGCGCCTGTAGCGGGACGTGCGCGATCACTGGGACGGTGGGGTTGCCGACGCGGCCCGGTGGGCACCGTACTGAGCCGGGCATGAGCGAGCAGTGATACGACTGGTGGATGTCCGCGCGGACAGTGGGGAAGCCTTGGACAACGACTTGAACGACAGCCTGAACCCCGACCTGAATGCCGACGAAGTCCTTGCGGAGTTCGAGAGGTACCTGCGGTTCGAACGCGACCTCTCTCCGCACACAGTGCGTGCCTATCTCTCCGACATCACCGCCCTCCTCGACCACCTTCGCGGTCGGCTCGACGGCCTGGACATCGGCGAGCTGCGAGCCTGGCTGGCCGACCAGCACGGAGCCGGCAAGGCGAGGGCCACGCTGGCCCGCAGAACAGCCTGCGTCCGCACCTTCACCGCGTACTGCCATCGCCGGGGTTGGCTGGCCGCCGATCCCGGGCTGTTGCTGGGCAGCGCCAAGGCGCCACGCCCGTTGCCCGCCGTGCTCGACCAGGAGCAGGCCCAGACCGTCCTGAACGCGCCCGCCTCCACGGGCGACCCCAAGGACCTCCGAGACCAGGCTCTCCTGGAGCTCCTGTACGCCACAGGCGTGCGGGTGGGTGAACTCTGCGCGCTCGACGTCGACGACGTGGACCGGGACCGGCACGTCATCAGGGTCCTGGGCAAGGGACGAAAGGAGCGTTCCGTGCCGTTCGGACTACCGGCCCTTCGAGCCCTGGACCGATGGTGCATCAACGGACGCCCCATCTGGGTTCGAGAACGCTCCGGGCCGGCCCTCTTCCTCGGCGTCCGTGGCGGCCGGATCGACGCGGGCACCGTACGGCGGGTGGTCCACGCGCGACTGGCCCAGACAGAGGGCGCCCCGGACATGGGCCCACACGGCCTGCGGCACACCGCGGCAACCCATCTGCTCGAAGGGGGAGCGGACCTGCGGAGCGTCCAGGAACTGCTCGGTCACGCCTCCCTCAACACGACCCAGATCTACACCCACGTCTCGATCGACCGCCTCCGCACCGCCTACCGCCAAGCCCACCCCCGCGCCTGATCGATGAAACCAGGGCTGCAACCGTCCGCTCACAAATCCCTCACGCCCCTCCTCACTGACCTCCTCACACCGTTCCCACTGACTGCCTACGGCCCTCCGTCCCCTCACAACCCTCCACCTTGGCGACCTGCGGCCTTTCGCCCCAGAAACCCTTCGCTCTGTGGCCTTCGCTGACCCGCTGGGAGACGAGGGAGCGAGTGGGCCGTTGGGCGTCGAAGCTTGAGCTCACGGACGCAGGTGGGTTCAACGCGCACCGCCCAGGCGACGCCGACACCTTAGGCATGACGACACATCGACCTGAGGACCCGGCGGTGTGGAGACACAGCGGTGACGCCAATGCGAGAGCTGTTGGAGGGATGAGAAGCGACGGAGTGCAGGCACGTGCCTCCGCGGGCGCAGATCGTGAACGTACGACGGCCCGGAGAGACAAGGAGGCGGTGATCCACCTGGCCGCGGAGCGCCGGGGTCCGAGTACGGCTGGACAGGAGACGCGCGAGTACAGCTGGACAGGAGGCGTGCGGAGACGAGGGGGGCCTGCGCTGAACGCTTGAAGAGCCTGGCTTGTGCCGGTATAGGGGACACCCCATTTCGCCGGCCCTATCCCAGATGGCCCAGCGTCTTCCAGATCACAGGGCGCGCGCATCGCCGGACTTTCCTGCAACGGAGCAGGGGGAGCCGACTTTCCCGCAGCGGAGCAGGGGAAGAGGGATCACCCGCTGGGAGTGCGTACGAAAAGAAGACATGGGTCGCCCCTGTGTGCCCAGAGGGGGACCAAGGCGTGGTTGTCGCTTCATCAGCTTCCCTTCGCGACGCAGGGAGGTGTCTCGCATGTAGGGAAGCGATGGCCGGGCAGCCAGTGACATTGGCCTCCCATGCGGCCACGAACTTCATCGGCGCTGCTCGTTAGGGGCGGGGCGCCCTGGTCGCCACGAACAGCCACAACTCACTTTGCAACGGACGGCGTGTTGCAACACGCGACTCACAACTTCCACGGGGTTGTGCGACTCGTGCGCTACTTCAAGCCACAACTCGGCAGAGCAGCCTGTCGCCTCGCGAGTTGGTGGTCCGAGGGTCCGGCGGCGCTGGCGGCGGCGATGGCGCCCGCGGCGGCGATGGCGCCCGCGGCGGCGATGGCGCCCGCGGCGGCGATGGCGCCGGCGGCGGTGAGGGGGACGAGGGGCGAAGGAGTCACTCTGGGGGAGGGGCTTGGTCCGGTTCGGAGACTCAAGCGTGCCCCGATGAGGGTTGGCGGGTCGCGTGTGTCATTCCGGGGCGAAGGAGCATCGTGGCCGCTCTGGAGGGAGCTATGCGGTTCTCGGAGTGACAGCTGTGGGTCTCGGCGTGAGCTTGGGGCTGTATACGCGAGCGTTGGAGCGCTGAGGGCGAAGGTCTCTTTTTTTGGTGGGTTTTCGGGCTTCAGGAGGAGCGCTGTGAGGGGGGATCCGGGCGTCTGTGTGCTCCTTCCGATCGTGGGGGCTTGCGATGTTGACCGGGTTGGCCGGTTCTTGGGCTGTGCGGCTTCTTGTGGAGGCGTCGGCGGCGGCGTAGGGCCGTGATCAGGAGGACGGCGCCAAGGAGAGTGCCCAGTCCGGCTGCTGTGGCTGTGGACAGGGAGGCCGCATGTGCGAGGAGCTGGATGTCGGGTTTGCGGGGTGTGGTGGGGCGCTCGGTTGGATCAAACGGTTGCTTGGGAGCTGAGGCCCATCGGGTGCGGAGGGGCAGGTTGCTGGAGCGCATCTCGGTACGAGAGGGGGTGGCTTCAGGGGTGATGATCAGAGGTTCGGTGCCCGGAAGTGCGACAGGCGCGAGCGTTTGCAGGGCGGTCGCGTTGGGGGATGGGGGTGGGTTCTGCGGGGCGGAAGGGGAGTCGTGGTGCCCCAGGAGCGTGAGCAGGGACGGGTGTAGGGGGACGAGGAGCGGGGGCGGAGGTAGGGGCTGAGGCAGGGGCTGGGGCGCGCTGGTGGGCGAGGTTGTGGTGTTGGGCGCAGAGCTTTCAGTGGGGGCGAAGGGGAAGGTGAGGGGCGCTTCGGACCGTGCCTTGGGGGTTGGAGGCAGCAGGGGTGGGGTGACTGGGGGCGTGGTGGATGTGGGCCAGAGGGGGAGGAGGCGGATGGAGGCGTGGCCCAACAGGAGCAGCGGGTCCAGGTAGCGGGAGCTTTGGATGAGGCCCCAGTGCAGGCATGGCTCCTGGCAGTGGCCCTGTACGGCTTGTACGACTCCCAGACGGGCGCCCATCATGATCGGCTCGCCTTGCTTCACCGACGCGGTGATCGGCAGGTACGTCGTTCGGAGGCCGCTTGGGTGGTCGATGGTGACGACCCCTCTTCCGCCTACTGAGCCTGCGTAGTGGACGGTGCCTGTGCCGGCGGCCAGGACGGGCGTGTCGGCAGGGGCGGCCAGGTCCATGCCTCGGTGTCCGGCCAGCCATGGGGCGGAGGGCGGGGCGAAGCGGCGCAGGATGCGGGGGGTGCCGTCGAGTGGCCAGCGCCAGGCGGGTGGGGTGGCCCTTGCCGGAGGAACCGGGGTGGTGATGGCCGTGATGCTGATCACCGTTGTGAGCATGGCCAATGCGGTCAGGGCTTGGCGTGCCTTGTTCCGGGGGCAGGGCTCCGGCGGTGGGGGTGCTGGGTGAGGGGACATGGCGGGGAGTCTTGTCGGGGGCGCCCTCCGGAGGTCGAGGCGAGCGGGATTCTGTGGACGAAGGGAGCGGGGGTGAGCCTCCTGTGGACGGCGGTAGCAGCCAGTTAGGGGGGCGGGTGGGGGAGCTGTGGGGGCAAGAGGTGGTGGCGATGGGTGGGGGCGGAGAACGGCGCCGTCGGCGTCACCAGAACGGGCGCTGTTGAGCGCCGCGCGACCGTGACGCAGGGGAGGGTCCGTGGCGTCGAGTCGAGAAGCCTCAGAGGGAAGGGCCGTGGCGGCGGGGGCGAGGAGCCTCAGGGGGAGGATCTGTGGCGGCGGGGGCGAGGAGCCTCTGGGGGAGGGTCTGTGGTGGCGGGGGCGAGGAGCCTCAGGGGGGGGAGAGCCGTGGCGGCGGGAGGCCAGGGGGGTGCGGGGCGTTGTGCGGTGCTGTGGAGTTCATCGGGCGCGGTCGAGGGGCTAGATGAGGGAGCGGCGCTTGGATTCGATGAGGTGGGTCAGCGCGTGGGGGAGGGAGGGCTGAGAGGGAGGGGGCGGGGTGTGGAGGTGCTGCTTCTGAGGACTGTTGGGGCGTAGGGGGGAGAGCCAGATCCACAGGGTGCTCAGGGCGATGCCCGCCGCGCTCAGCAGAATGACCGGTCGCAGCCCGATGAACTCGCCCAGTACGCCGCCGGTCAGCCCGCCGAGGGCCAGGACGCCCTGCACGGCGAAGGTCATGGTGGCGTTCACGCGGCCCCGGAGGGCGGTGGGGGTGTCGCGGAGTGTGATCACGCCCATGCAGGTGGAGAAGGCGACCACGATGACGCCGGTCATCACGCCGGTGAGGCCGAGGACGGTGAGCTTCACCCAGAGGGGACCGTCCACGACGCCGACGGCGAGGATGTCCAGCGGGAAGAACAGGACGGCGACGAGCAGGACGCGGTTCTCGCCGTAGCGCTTGGCCAGGCGGGAGGTGAGCCAGGCGCCCAGGAGACCGCCCAGGCCGCTCAGGGCCGTGAGGAAGCCGATCATCCCCTTGGGGATGCCGAGCGTGTTGACCATGTAGAGCATGTAGACGGCGATGTACGCCATGGCGAAGAAGTTGATCGTCACACCCGCGCCGAGGACGGCTCGGAGCGTGCGGTTGGTGAGGCTGGTTCGCAGGCCCTCGACGATGTCGCGCCACATGCTGGACGAGCGGTTGGGCTCGTTGTGCTCGGGCGTGCGGATCGAGCGCAGCAGGAAGGCGGAGGCGAGGAAGGACAGCGCCTCCGCCAGTACGGCGAACGGCGCGGTGAGCGTCTGGACCAGGATGCCGGCCAGGCCTGGTCCGCTCACGGAGGCCACCGAGTACGAGGCTTGGAAGCCGGCCATGGCCTCGGTGCGCTGCGACGGGTCCACGACCGCGGCTATGTAGGGGAAGTTGGCGGACTTGAACATGACGCCGGCCGTACCGATGACCAGGGCCACGATGACCAGCCAGGGCACGGTGAGGACGCCGAACAGCCAGGCCAGCGGGACGGTGAGGGCCGCCGCGCAGGACACGAGCTCGCAGGCGATCATCAGCGGGCGGTGCCGGGCGAGGCGGTCGGAGATGGCGCCCGACTGGAGGCCGAACAGCAGGGCGGGCAGGGGCGCGGCGGCGGTGAGCAGCCCCATCTCGGTGGGGGAGGCGGTCAGCAGCGTGATGGCGGTCAGGGGGACGGCCAGCTTGGAGACCTCCGAGCCGGTGATCGAGATCGTGCGGGCGCTCCACAGGAGGCGGTAGTCGCGCTGCTTGCGAAGGGGGACTGGGGGCGTCGTGTCCATGCTCAGGGTCTCCGGGGTGCCGAGTTCGGGGAGTGCGGGGGCAGATGTGAAAGGAAGACTTCATAAGTATGAAGGAATCCCTTCAGAGTTGTAAAGGGAATGCTTCACATCTGCCGGCGGGTACCTTTGGCACATGACGCAGGACATGGAGAGGCTCAGCGATCCCAAGATGATGCGAGCGCTGGCCCACCCGGCGAGGCTCCTGATCCTCAACCGGCTCGGCGTGGAGGGCAGTGCCACGGCGACCGAGGTGGCGGAGATCGCCGGGATCACGCCCAGCGCCGCGAGCTACCACCTGCGCATGCTGGCCAAGTACGGCTTCGTCGAGGACGCCCCGCCCAGGGGCGACGGACGCGAACGGCTGTGGAGATCGACGCACAAGCCGTTCAGCGTGGGCGTGCTGCCGGACGACCAGCCGGAGGTCCGTGACGCCAAGACCCTGCTGATCAAGGCGTTCCGCAAGGAGGCCGGCGACGAGGCGGACCGGGCCCTGGCCAGGAGCGAGCACGAGCCGGACGAATGGCGCGACGTGATCCGCTTCAGCCGCACCCGGATCAGGGTCGACGCGAGCGAGCTCGGACGGCTGAATGCGGAGATCGAGAAGCTGCTGGAGCCGTACATCGCTCATCGGCGCAGCCCGGAGGAGGCGCCGAGCGGGGCCAGGGTCGCCGAGGCGCAGATCAGCCTCTTTCCGGTCGCCCCCAGGACGTGGCCGGGGTTGCCCACGGAGGACCACGGTGCGGGCTGAGCCGTACCCGGAATGTCGGTTTGACCTCAGACGGTCAGCCTGGGGCGGTGTGGGAGGTAGACTTTTCGATGGCCTGTGGCAACAGGCCGACTTCGCATGCCCCGTTGCGGACCGCACCCTCGGTCCGGGCCTCGGCCCGGCTGGAGCGGTTTTGGGGCATCAGGGCGGTAGACAACGCGCTGCCGCGGCACAACCGAGAACTGCGCCCATCCGCAGGGCGCCCAGACCTGGAGGACCATCACATGGCCCCCGTCGTCACCATGCGACAGCTGCTCGAGAGCGGCGTTCACTTCGGCCACCAGACCCGTCGGTGGAACCCGAAGATGAAGCGCTTCATCTTCACCGAGCGCAACGGCATCTACATCATCGACCTGCAGAAGTCGCTGTCGTACATCGACCGTGCCTACGACTTCGTCAAGGAGACCGTCGCCCACGGCGGCACGATCCTGTTCATCGGCACCAAGAAGCAGGCTCAGGAGGCCATCTCCGAGCAGGCCGCGCGGGTCGGCATGCCCTACGTGAACCAGCGCTGGCTGGGCGGCATGCTCACCAACTTCTCCACCGTGCACAAGAGGCTTCAGCGTCTGAAGGAGCTCGAGGAGCTCGACTTCGACAACGTCGCCGGCTCGGGGCTCACCAAGAAGGAGCTCCTCATGCGCCGTCGCGAGAAGGACAAGCTCGAGCGCACGCTCGGCGGCATCCGTGACATGGGCCGCGTGCCCAGCGCGGTGTGGATCGTGGACACGAAGAAGGAGCACATCGCGATCAGCGAGGCCAAGAAGCTTGGCATCCCGGTCGTCGCGATCCTCGACACCAACTGCGACCCCGACGAGGTCGACTACCCGATCCCGGGCAACGACGACGCCATCCGCGCTGTCGGCCTGCTCACCAGGGTCGTCGCCGACGGTGTCGCCGCCGGTCTGATGGCTCGCTCCGGCGCCGCCCGCGGCGACGAGAAGCCGGCCGCCGCCGAGCCGCTGGCCGAGTGGGAGCGCGAGCTCATCGAGCAGGGCCAGGGCCAGGCCGCCGCTGAGGAGGCCGCTCCTGAGGCCGCCGCCGAAGAGGCTCCCGCCGCCGAGGCTCCGGCCGAGGAGGCTCCGGCTGAGGCCCCCGCTGAGGAGGCCCCCGCTGCCGAGGCTCCGGCCGAGGACGCTCCGGCCGCCGAGGCGAAGCCCGAGTCCGAGCCGCAGGCCTGAGACCCGGCCGCCGGGCTCGGGCGTGAGGCCGGGCATGGCACAGGCGCCGGTTCCGCGCCGCAGGTCGTCACAGACCGCGGCGCGGGGCGGGCACCCGGCTGAGCGAGGGCGAGCGGAACCGAGGTCCTGCGAGGGCTGAGGCTCCGAAAGGGGCCCAGGTCCGGTTGCAGGTGAGGCTTCCGGAAGGGCCGAGGTCCTACGAGGGGCGAGGGTTCCGGAAGGGCCCCGTCCCGTGAGGGGCGAGGGTTCCGGAAGGGCCCGGGTCCTGTGAGGGCTGAGGCTTGGAAGGGCAAGGTACGCGTCTCGACTGGGCAAACGGCCGAGCCGGGACGGCAAGCCGGGCAGGACGGCACCACGCCGAGGCGGTAAGCCGAAGCAGGGTGGCGTCGGGCCGAGGCGGTGAGCGAGGCCGGGTGGCCATCGGGAACCGAGGCGGTGAGCCGAGGGGGATGACCATCGGGCCGGAGCGATAAGCCGAGCCTCGCTGGGCAGTATGCCGAGCGAGGCGGAGCGGCGCTCCACCGGCGGAGCCCGTCCTGCTGACGTGGAGTCCCGGGCGACAGCCGGGCAGGCCAGGTGAAAGCCAGGCAGGCCAGGTGGAAACCCGGGGCGATCGGGCGGATGGCCGGAAGGCCGGGTGAATGCCCAGCCGGTCGGACGGGAGTCCGGGGGCGGGTGGAAGGCCGGCCTGTCGGCGGAAGTTCGGCGTCCGGGCATCGTCCAAGGACGACCCGGCACGACAGTCCGCAACCGAGCATCACAGCCTGAGACCGCGCAAGACCGAGGCAGAACGCACGACCCGCGCACGACCCGCGCACGACAAGGCCCTGGTACGGCACGCTCCTGCCGCACCGACCAGGGGAGGGCGCCCAGGGCGTCCACCCCGATCCCACGACGACGACGAAATCCCACAAGGAATAAGAGCAATGGCTTCCGTGAACATGGCCGACGTCAAGCGGCTTCGCGAGATCACCGCTGCCGGCATGATGGACTGCAAGAAGGCGCTTGAGGAGTCCGAAGGCGACTTCGACCGCGCCATCGAGCTCCTGCGCCTCAAGGGCGCCAAGGACGTGGGCAAGCGCGAGGCCCGTACGGCCTCCAACGGCCTCGTCGCCCTCCAGCAGGACGGCGACTCCTCCGCCGCCCTGCTCGAGCTCAACTGCGAGACCGACTTCGTGGCCAAGGGCGAGCGCTTCCAGGAGCTGGCCGCCGGTGTGGTCGCGCACATCCTGGAGAGCAAGCCCGCCGACGTGGCGACGCTGCTCGACTCCTCCTTCGACGGCAAGTCCGTCAAGGAGCACCTGGACGTGGCCAACGCCGCGCTCGGCGAGAAGATCGAGATCCGCCGCTTCGCCGTGCTCGAGGGCGGCTACATCGGCGCGTACATGCACAAGACCGACCCGGCGCTGCCGCCGGCGGTCGGCGTGCTCGTGCAGCTCGACAAGCCGAACGCCGAGGTCGCCAAGGACATCGCCCAGCACGCCGCGGCGATGGCCCCGCAGTACCTCAAGGCCGACTCCGTCCCCGCCGAGGTCGTCGAGAAGGAGCGCAAGCTCTTCGAGGAGATGACCCGCGAGGAGGGCAAGCCCGAGGCCGCCATCGGCAAGATCGTCGAGGGTCGCGTCAACGGCTGGTACAAGGACTTCACCCTGGTCCAGCAGGCCTTCGTGAAGGACAACAAGAAGAGCGTGGGCAAGTACGCCGAGGAGAACGGCGTCGAGGTGCTCGCCTTCGTCCGATTCAAGGTCGGCCAGGCTTAGGCTTGAGCAAACTGCCTGCCCAGAGTTCCACCCTATGAAGGAGGCCGCCGCCGTGCAGGACCACCGGGAGTCAGCCCACGAATCCACACGGACGGCGGCTTCCTCATCACCCAGCCCGCAGAGTCCACTGAGGTGGAAGCGGGTGATGTTGAAGCTGTCAGGCGAGGCGTTCGCCGGAGACGACCCGCTGGGCATCGCCCCGGCCGTCGTCGACCACCTGGCCGACTCGATCACCGAGGCCGTGCGCGAGGGCGTGCAGGTCGCGGTCGTCGTCGGCGGGGGGAACATGTTCCGCGGCGCCACCCTGTCCCAGGGCGGCATCGACCGCGCCAGGGCCGACTACATGGGCATGCTCGGCACGGTGATCAACTGCCTGGCGCTGCAGGACTTCCTGGAGAGGCGGGGCGTCGAGACCCGCGTCCAGACCGCCATCACCATGCAGCAGGTCGCCGAGCCCTTCCTGCCGCGCCGCGCGATCAGGCACCTGGAGAAGGGCCGCGTGGTCATCTTCGGGGCGGGTCTCGGCTCGCCGTACTTCTCCACCGACACCGCGGCGTCCCAGCGGGCCCTGGAGATCGGCGCCGAGGCGCTGCTCAAGGGCACGCAGGTCGACGGGATCTACGACTCCGACCCGCGCAAGAACCCCGACGCGGTCCGGTTCGACCACCTTGACTACGGCGAGGTGCTGCTCCGCGACCTCGCGGTCATGGACGCGACCGCGATCAGCCTGTGCAAGGACAACGATCTGCCGATCGTGGTCTTCGACCTGATGGGCGAGGGCAACATCCTGCGAGCGGTACGCGGTGAGAAAATCGGCACGCTGGTGAGTCCCGCAGGCAAATGAGGGAGCTCTAGCCCGACACCGCCAGCTAGTAGACAGGGAGCCGCTGTGATCGACGAAACCCTCCTCGAAGCCGAGGAGAAGATGGACAAGGCCGTCTCGGTCGCGAAGGAGGACTTCGCGACCATCCGGACCGGCCGGGTCACCCCCGCGATGTTCAACAAGATCAATGCGGAGTACTACGGCACTCCGACACCGGTGCAGCAGTTGGCCTCGTTCCACCTGCCCGAGGCGCGCATGGTCATCATCCAGCCCTTCGACAAGAGCGCGATGGGTGCGATCGAGAAGGCCATCCGCGACTCCGACCTCGGCGTCAACCCGACCAACACCGGCGACGTGATCCGCGTGACGTTCCCGGAGCTGTCCGAGGAGCGCCGCAAGGAGTACATCAAGGTCGCCAAGAACAAGGGCGAGCACGCCAAGGTGTCGATCCGCAACATCCGTCGTACGGCCAAGGAGGCCCTCGACAAGATGATCAAGGACGGCGAGGCGGGCGAGGACGAGGTCCGCCGGGCGGAGAAGGAACTCGACGACCTCACCCAGAAGCACGTCGCCAAGATCGACGAGCTGCTCAAGCACAAGGAAGCCGAGCTGCTCGAAGTCTGAGCGGCACGCCTCGCGGCCCTCGCCGGAAGGCGGGGGCCGTGGCTATGGAGAGTGTCTGTGGAAGAACGTACGGCCGGCACCGGTCCCGACGGCGGCAGCCGTACCGGAAGGAACCTGCCGGCCGCGATCGCGGTGGGTGTGGGGCTGGGTGCACTGGTCCTCGGTACCCTCTACACGATCAAGGAGCTCTTCCTCCTGGTGGTCGTGGTGTGCGTCGGCGTGGGCGTGCTGGAGCTGACCAAGGCGTTCGCCACGCGCGGGATCAAGGTCCCGGCCGTCCCGGTGCTCGCGGGCCTGGTGGCCATGCAGGCCGGGGCGTACTGGGGCGGTCCCTTCTGGCTGCTGGGGTCGTTCGCGGTGTTCGCGTTCGTGCTGCTGGTGTGGCGGATGTTCAGCGACGGCACCGACGGCTACGTGCGCGACGGCACGGCCTCGGTGTTCACGCTGTTCTACCCGGCGATGCTGGCGGCGTTCGTGGCGTTGCTGCTCGCGCCGCCCGACGGACGCGACCGGGTGCTGATCTTCATCGCGGTGACCGTGGCCAGCGACATCGGCGGCTACGTCGCGGGTGTGCTGTTCGGCAGGCACAAGATGACGGTCATCAGCCCGAAGAAGACCTGGGAGGGCTTCGCCGGGTCGGTGATCGCCTGCACGCTGGTCGGCGGCTGGCTGGTGACCTGGCTGCTGGACGGCCCGCTCTGGCTGGGCGCGCTGATCGGAGCGCTGGCGGCGTTGCTGGCGACCGTGGGCGACCTCATCGAGTCGATGATCAAGCGGGACCTCGGCATCAAGGACCTCGGCACGATCCTGCCGGGGCACGGCGGCCTGATGGACCGCCTCGACTCGCTGGTGACCACGCTGGTGCCGGTCTGGCTGCTACTGACGCTGTTCCTCTAACGCCTCCGTCGTCACGGGGGTGAGCCACAACCACCGGACGGCCTCCCCGCCGAACGCGAACCCCGACATGTCTGGCATGTCGGGTGGGTCGGCCCGCATGAGGACCCCCGAGTACTGTGGCCCCAGCGGGAACGTCGACGGCTCGTGGTACCACTTGGCCGTGTGCCCGTGGCCGAGCCAGGTCACCGAGTGCCACGGATACTGGGCCAGCCACACCAGCAGCAGCGCCGCGTCCCTGGGGTCGTCCCGGGTGGCCACGGCCAGCTCGATGCGGGCGTAGGCGTCGGGGCGGTCGATCCACTGCTCGACCGTCGGCATGCGCTGGCAGCTCATGCCCACCGTGGACAGCACGGTCGGCTCGCGGCCCTCGTACGGGGGCCGTTCGGTGATGCCGACGGTCGGCAGGCGCTCGCCGCTGGCGTCCCAGTAGCGGCCCGCCGGGCCCAGCACCCGGTCGAGATGGCCCATGACGAACTGCTGGAACGACGGCCACGACCCCTCGCCGTGCCGCCAGCGCCAGTAGGAGGTGGCGTTGGAGATGCGCGGTCGCAGCCCCTCCAGCGCCTCCGACAGCGCCCACGCGAACGGCGACTCGCCCACGGCGTCGCGGGCGTACCCGGGCATGCCCCTGCTCATGTCGGCCCAGCCGGGGATGACGGCGAGCAGGTCGTCGTCCTCGTAGAGGGCCACGCCGTCGCCCTCCTCGAACCACAGGGCGGACAGCTGCCCGAGCGGCCTGCGTCCCTCGGGATGCGTCGTGTTGCTCCTGGGCATCAGCGGGGGCAGGCCGGAGTTGATCCGGGCCAGGTCGACCACGGCCGGGGCCGGCCGATGGTTGGCCAGCCAGACCGCTCCGTGGACGGCGCCCTCCGGCGAGCACAGGTAAGCTACCGAGGAGTCCTCGTCCCGCTCGACCACGAGCGTGCGGCTGCCGTAGGGGTTACCGGCGGCGAGGACGACCTCGGTCCCACCCTCGCCAGATGCCGACCGGAAAATCGCCATACGAGATGACTGTAGATCGGGCGGCGACCCTGACGCGAGCCGTACCGTGATCAGGAATGCCGCCTCCGCGGCCGGCGTTCACTAACCTGGCCGGTGAGAAATCCCGGTAGTCCCCCGAGCAAAGGCAGAAACGTGTCCCAGCAGCCAGGCCAGCTCACCTTCGTCGCGCCGCGGCGGGCCAAGCCCGCGCGGCACCTGGCGGACCTGTCCATGGCCGAGCGCCGGGCCGCGGTCGCCGAGCTGGGTGAGAAGGCCTTCCGCGCCGACCAGCTCTCGCGCCACTACTTCGAGCGCCACACCACCGACGTCGCCGCGATGACCGACCTGTCCCCGGCGGCCCGCGACAAGCTGTCGGCGCTGCTGCCGACGCTGCTCACGCCGGTCAAGGAGCTGACCACCGACGGCGGCACGACCCGCAAGACGTTGTGGCGGCTGTTCGACGGCGCGCTGGTCGAGTCGGTGCTCATGCGCTATCCCGAGCGGGTCACGATGTGCGTGTCGTCGCAGGCCGGCTGTGGCATGAACTGCCCGTTCTGCGCCACCGGCCAGGCGGGCCTGACCCGCAACATGTCCACCGCCGAGATCGTCGAGCAGGTGGTCTCCGGGGCCCGCGCGCTGGCGGCGGGCGAGGTGCCGGGCGGGCCCGGCCGGGTGAGCAACATCGTCTTCATGGGCATGGGCGAGCCGCTGGCCAACTACAAGCAGGTGATCGGCGCCGTGCGCCGTATCGTCGAGCCCGCGCCGCACGGCCTCGGCATCTCCGCCCGCGGCGTCACGGTCTCGACCGTCGGGCTGGTGCCCGCCATCGGCAAGCTCGCCGACGAGGGGCTGCCGGTCACGCTGGCGCTGTCCCTGCACGCGCCCGACGACGAGCTGCGCGACACGCTCGTGCCGATCAACACGCGCTGGAAGGTGGCCGAGGTCCTCGACGCGGCCTGGTCGTACGCGGCCAGGACCAAGCGCCGCATCTCCATCGAGTACGCCCTGATCAAGGACGTCAACGACCAGGAGTGGCGGGCCGACCTGCTCGGCAAGCTGGTCAGGAACAAGCTCGTGCACGTCAACCTGATCCCGCTCAACCCCACGCCCGGCTCCAAGTGGACGGCCTCCCGGCCGGAGGACGAGCGGGCGTTCGTGCGCCGGCTGGAGTTCCACGGGGTGCCGGTGACCGTGCGCGACACCCGCGGCCGCGAGATCGACGGCGCCTGCGGCCAGCTCGCCGCGGCCGAGTAGGGTCCGGCCCCGCCACCGATCAGCGCGCCTTCACCTCGCGGCGGTCGGCGGGGGCGGTTCATCTCGTGGCGGTCGAGCGGGCGGCGAAGGTCTCGACCAAGTCGGCGATCATGGCGGCGCCCCGGCTGTTGAGGTGCACGGTGTCGGTGGTGAGCCGCAGGCCGCGGCCGCTGGAGATGGCGTCCAGGCTGCGGCCGAGCAGGAAGTGCTGCATCGCGGCGGTCTGCGCCTGATTGCCCTCGGGGCGGTAGTGGGTGCGGGGCGAGGTGCCTTCCAGGTCGGCGGTCATGCGCTCGTTGAGCGGCAGGTAGGTCACGCCCTGCTCGGCGGCGACCGTCCTGACGATCTCGGCGAACTCCTGGGTGCGGCGCACCGGGACCGAGTTCAGGTCCTCGCCGATGACCGGCGGGGAGATCAGCGCCACGCGGGCCATGGTCTCGTTCTGCAGGCGGGCGGCGATGGCCGTCAGGTTGGCGGCGTACGCGGCGGGCGTGGGGTTCTCCGCGAGCTTCCAGCGCTTGCGCAGGGCCCTCGCCCGCTTCTCGCTCAGAGTGGCGTTGGCGTCGTTGGTGCCGATGAGCACGGTGACCACGTCCGGATCCTGCCGCACGACGTCGTCGAGGCGTTTGAGCAGCTCGGACGACGGCTCGTAGTTGACGCCCGCGTTGATCACCGTCTCGCCGGGCAGCCGGTCGCGCAGCATGGCCACGTAGTCGACGCTCACTTGCCCACGGGTGATGCTGTCACCCAGGCAGATCACCTTCACCGTTGCCTCCTCGGGGGTGAGTGAATGCTCACTAACCTACCCTACGGCGCCTCCAGGCATACAGGGCGAGTCCCGCCAGGCACCACACCAGGGAGATCGCGGCCAGTTGGGGCAGCTGGTCGAGTAGCTCACCGGACCCGGCCGTCCGCATCCAGACCACCAGCGGAACCGTCAGCCAGTACGCCGGGGACGCGCTGAGCAGCAGCATCACCAGGAAGCCGAGCACCAGCGACATGATCGAGACCGCGGGGGAGCGCAGCACGGCCCGGCTGGTGAGCGCCCCGAGCGCGGTCCCGGCGAGCACGGCCAGGGCGTGCAGGACGAGGGCCGCGCCGAGCACGTCCCGGCCGGGACGCTCGCTCAGCCCGAGCAGGACGGCCCAGCCGAGCCCGAGGGCGGCCAGCCCGGCGCAGGCGGCCAGGCTCGCCACGAGCCCCGCCGCGACCTCCTTGCCGCGCCCGCCCACCATGATCGCGGACAGCTCGCGCTGCCGGTCGGGCTCGGTGTCCAGCAGGCTTCGCGTGGCCCAGGCCAGAATGGGGATGATCAGCACGGCGCCGTCGGCCAGCACGGCGGCCTCCGTGCCCTTGGGCGCCCGGCTGCCGTAGACGATCGCGAGCATCGCGAGGGTGAGCAGGAGCGCCTGGTGGACGCGGTGCGACCGCACGTACGCGGCCAGGCGGAAGACGGCCAGAGCGATCATCCGGGCTCCTCGGCGGGGTGGGGGAGGGCTTGGGCGTCCTCGATCTCGCCCGCCTGGTAGCCCTTGTCGCGCATCCTGGTCAGGAAGAGCGGGAGCTCGTCGGCGGGCAGGTTGACCGCCACGGTGACCCTCGGGCGTTCCGGGGCGCGTTCGTGGCCGGTGGCCGCGGGGGTGGCCTCCTTGAGCCGGCCGTCCACGACCGACCACGAGCGCAGCCCGGGAAGGCCGCGCAGGCCGCCCTGGTGGTCGCTGGCGATGACGATGCCCCCGCGTCCGGCGACCTCGGTGGCGATGGCGGGCAGCGTCTCGCGGGCGTCGGCGTCCAGGCCGGCGAAGGGCTCGTCCAGGATCAGCAGGCCGGGGTCCGCCATCAGGGCCTGGACCAGGCCGACCTTGTGCGCGCTGCCCTTGGACAGCTCGCCGAGCGGCAGGCCGAGGAGGTGGCCCATGTTCAGGCGTTCGGCCCAGGGCCGCCACCGCGCGCCGCCGCGTACGGAAGCCATGTGGTTCAGGTAGGCGGTCACCGTGAACGGCTGGGACGTCGGGAAGCGGTCGGGGGCGAAGCCCACGACGCCGGGACGGTCGGTGATGCGCCCCCGCGTCGGCCGCGCGAGCCCCGCGAGGAGCCGCAGCAAGGTTGACTTCCCCGCCCCGTTGACCCCGGTCAGCTCGATCACGTCGCCCGGTGCGAGCTGCGCGTCGGCTTCTTCGAGGATGAACGGCTGACGTCTCCGGTAGCGGAAGGAGACCTGTAACAGTCGCATGGTGCTGCAACGTTATATGTCAGGGCGCAGGGCGGGGATAAAGGCCCTCACAATGGAGACACCCCGGCACATCTCTGGAGGAGTGGGCTTGAACCGCTTTCCGCGCGTCATGGGTATGCGTTCAGGCTATGACCCCGTGGAAGTCGACGCCCTGATCGTGCGCATCGAGTCGACCCTCGGCAGGGGCCCGCACATGGTCGAGCCCGTCACCGCGGACGACGTCCGCGCCGCGACCTTCCGCGCCAAGCGCGGCGGCTACCACGAGACCGCGGTGGACTTCGCGCTGGAGGCGTTCGTCGTGGCCCTGGAGACCCAGGCCAAGCGCCCGGTACGGCCGGCCATGGCCGAACCCACCGGGGAACTGCTGCGCGAGGAGTGGTTCGAGACCCAGGCCGCCCGCGTCGAACGGGTGGCCTTCCGCCCCGGCCGCATGGGCACCGGCTACGACGAGGACGAGGTGGACGCCTTCCTCGACCGCGTCGTCGCCACCCTGCGCGGCACGACCGAGTTCGCCGTGACCGCCGAGGAGGTGCGCGAGGCCCGGTTCTCGACCGTGCTCTTCCGCGCCGGCTACCTGATCGCCGACGTCGACTCCTTCCTCGAAGGCGTCGCCGAGATCCTGGACAAGCCCCGCTAGGCCCGTTCGACGGCGGCGAGCAGGCCGCGGAGGTCGGGCAGGATCACCCGGACGACCTCCGGGTCGGCGGGCCGCTCGCCGTGCCGGTTGATCCACACCCGGCGGAGGCCGAGGCGCTGCGCCGGGACCATGTCGTGGAAGTGGCTCTGCGCCACGTGCACCCACTCCGCCGGCTCGTACGCCTTCCTGAAGTGCTCGAAGTGCGCCTCGTCCGGCTTGTAGGCCCCGGCGTCCTCGGCGGTGACCACCGCGTCGAACGGCACGGGCAGCCGTCGCAGCGTCTGGGCGATCAGGTCGCGGTCGCAGTTGGTCAGCAGCGCCAGCCGCCGGCCCGCCGCCCGCAGGGCCGACAACTCCTCCCCGACCTCGCCGAACACCGGCCAGTAGGGCAGGGTGTCGCCCAGCACCCGGGCGTCGTCGTCGTTCAGCGGGAACGCGGCGTCGGCGCAGGCGCGGCGCAGCGCCTCGGCCATGACGTCGCGGTAGCGGGCCCGCGGCGTCTCGGTCTCGACCGCGGTCTCGTGCCGCAGGTACGCCTCCAGCAGCTCCTCCCCCCTGCCGGGCGCGATCAGCTCAAGGCTGCTGCCGATGCCGTGCCGCCAGTCGACGAGGGTGCCGAAACAGTCGAACGTGATCCATCGCATGACTCACCATATGACGGTCATGTGCCGGATCCGAGCACCTGGGCGAGCACCCTGCCGACCTCGCCCTCGACCGCCGGCCCGTCGGCCCGCCAGGCCACGTAGCCGTCAGGGCGGACCAGGACGGCGGCGGCGTCGCCGTAGCGCGCGGCCCAGGCGCCCTCGACGTCGAGCACGTCCGCGCCCACCTGGTGGACCCGTACGCCGGGGCCGGCGGCCCGCGCCCAGTCGGCGCCGCCGGGGCCGCACAGCAGGACGAAGGCGTCGTGGAACAGGTCGTGGACGCCGATGCGCACGCCGTCCCGGTCGAGCCAGAGGTGCGGGGCGCGGGTGCCGGGACGGGCGCCCTGGGCCACCGCGTCGCCGAGCACCGTCTCGTGCGTGGCTCCGACCATGGCCGACGACCGGTAGCGCTGTCCAAAGATCGCCAGCACGTGGTCCAGCGGGTCGTCCTCCTGGCCGGGGCCGAACCTGGCCGCCTGGCTGCGTACGGTCAGGTCGGCCAGCGTCAGGGCCACCGGGCGGCGTTCGGCCTCGTAGGTGTCGAGCAGCGCGTCGCCGGCCCGGCCGTCGAGCACGGCGGCCAGCTTCCAGGCCAGGTTGTGCGTGTCCTGGACGGCCGAGTTGGCGCCCAGCCCGCCGGCCGGCGGCCAGACGTGCGCCGCGTCGCCGACCAGGAAGACCCGCCCCTCGCGGTAGCGGGCGGCGACGCCCACCGCCTCCTCCCACGCGGCCCTGCTGACGATCTCCACCGGCAGGTCGCGGCCGATCAGCTCCTTGGCCGAGGCGGCCAGCCGCTCGTCGGTGAAGTCGGCCGGCGACTCGGACGCGGGGTCGTACGTCAGGGCCATGCCCCAATGGTTCGGCAGCGCGTGGGAGACCATCGCGCCCGAGGCCGTCCCGCCGGGCGCGCCGAGGATCCAGAACAGCGCCCGCTTGGTGACCAGCTCCGACAGGTCGGCCCTGAAGACGAAGGACAGGTAGTTGCGCAGGACGCCGTGCCCTTCGCGGGCGATGCCCAGTTGCTCCCTGATCGTGCCGCGGTAGCCGTCGGCGGCGATCAGGTAGCGGGCGCGCAGGGTCCGGCGCTCGCCGGTGCGAACGTCCTCGGTCACCACCGTGACGCCGTCGGCGTCGGGCTCGACCGACCGGCACGTGGTGTCGAAGCGCAGGTCGGCGCCCCGGGCGCGGGCGGCCTCGGCGAGGACCGGCTCGACCGTGCTCTGGTCGGCCATGCCGTACTCGCCCGCGGTCAGCTCGGGCATCGCCCGGGAGGAGCCGCCCTCGAAGAGCCACTGCCATTCGCCGGCCAGCGTCGCGCAGCGGGCCACGCCCCCCTCCTCGTCGAAGGGCCGTCCGGCCTCCTTGACGGCCTGCTCCAGGCCGAACGGCCGGTAGATCTCCATCGTGCGCGGGGTGATGCCGCGCGCCCTGCCCAGGAGCGACACGCCGGGGTGGCGGTCGACGAGCACGCAGGGCACCCCGTGGTGCGACAGGAACAGGGCGGCGGTGAGCCCGGCGTAGCCGCCGCCGACGATCAGCACGGGAATTTCGGTCATGACGCCCTCTGGGCGGTCTGCTGTGGTCATGGGCTCGATAGTTGCATTGCAACTAGTAGCAAGTCAACTAGTCTCGCCGAACGATAAAGTGAACCCATGGCGCTCGACCGCGGCTCGCCGCTCGCTCTGACCGTGCTCACCCTGCTGAACCACCAGCCCCTGCACCCGTACGGCATCCAGCGGCTGCTCAAGCAGTGGGGCAAGGACCTGGTGGTCAACGTGGGCCAGCGGGCCGGGCTCTACCGCACGATCGACCGGCTGGGCGAGGCCGGGCTGATCAGGGTCAGGGAGACCGGGCGCGACCAGCAGTACCCGGAGCGCACGGTCTACGAGATCACCGACGCTGGCCGCGAGCGGCTGCTGACCTGGATGGACGACATGCTCAGCCGTCCAAAACAGGAGTTCCCGCAGTTCCCCGCGGCGCTGGCGAACGCGATGCTGCTCGGCCCCGGCGGGCTGGCCGATGCGCTGGAGCGGCGGGCGGCGGCCGTGGAGCGCACGCTCGCCGAGCTGGAGTCGGGCCTGGCCGAGGAGGGCCTGCCGCGGGTCACGATGCTGGAGTGCGAATACCTGCGCGAGGTGACGGCGGCCGAGGCCCGCTGGCTCCGCGCCGTCATCGCCGACCTGCGGGAGGGGCGGATCGAGTGGTCGCGTGAGCAGCTTGAGGAGGTCAGCGCGGCCCGGGAGTGATCAGATGGGCCGCGGGCCGCCGCAGCAGCGCGACGAGCACCGAGGTCACCGGTGCGGCCAGGAACGCCCCGGTGATGCCCGCGATCACGCTGCCCACCGTGATCGCGACCAGGATGACCGCTCCCGGTAGGTCGAGCGCCTTGCCGTAGACCTGCGGCGCCAGCACGTGCCCTTCGAGCTGCTGCACCGCCACCGTCACCGCGACCACGATCAGCGCCACCAGCCACCCCTTGGCCACGAGTGCCACCACCGCCGCCAGCAGCCCGGCCATGAACGCCCCCACCACCGGCAGGAACGCCCCCACGAACGTCAGCACGGCCAGCGGCAGCGCGATCGGCACGCCGAGGATCCACAGCGCGAGCCCGATGAAGAACCCGTCGACCACGCCCACGATCGCCACCCCGCGGATGTAGCGCCCGATCACCGCGAAGATCAACGTGCCGGTGTCGCGGCAGCGCGCCTTGGCCCCCTCGGGCACGAGATCGACGATCCAGGCGAACAGCCGCTCGCCGCCGTGCACGAAGTACACCGACAGGATGACCGCGAGCACCGCGCCGACGACGATCTCGCCGGCCGTCCTGACCCCGGCGATGGCGCCGCTGGTGATCTGCCTGCCCTGCTTGGACACGTACTCCCTGGCCTGCGCGAGCAGCCGCTGGTCGTCGAGCCCGAACCGGGCGGCCAGGCCGTGCAGGTCGCCGAACGCCTTGCCCAGGCTGGTGCGCATCTCGCTCAGGCTGTCCACCGTGGGCGGCACCAGCAGCGCGATGAGCGCGCCGGCCAGCAGCAGACCGCCGACGAAGACGATCGTGGTGGCCAGCGCCGGGCCGAGCCCGCGGGAGGTGAGCCAGCGGGCCGGCGGGTGCAGCAGCGCCGTGAGGAAGACGCCGATGATCACGGACATGACGACCGTGCGCAGGTGATAGAGGCAGAAGAAGGCGACCGCGATGATCGCGATCCACCCCAGCACCCGCCACGGCCTCATGTCCAACCCCCGATCGTGCCTGGTCAGTGGCCTTCCCGGCGGTGATCGAGGGCAACCCTGGTCAGGACGGCGGGCTCAGGTGCGCGCGCTGCGACCGCTTGGCCTCCTCGTACGCCGCCCGCTCGGCCGCCGCGCCCACCCCGGCGACGGGCACGTCCCACCACGCCTGCGAGGAGGGGGCGTCGTCGGCCATGGGGTCGGTGCGCACGTACACGACGGTCGTCCCGGCGGACGAGCGGGCCTCCTCCAGGGCCTTGCGCAGGTCGGCGAGCGATTCCGGACGCAGCACGGCCGCGCCCAGGCTCGCGGCGTTGGCCGCCAGGTCGACCGGCAGCGGGCCGCCCGTACGGGAGCGGTAGGACGTGCCCAGGCGGCGCGCGCCGACGCTCTCCGACAGCCGCCCGATGGAGGCGAAACCCGAGTTGTCCACCAGGACGACGACCAGCTTCACGTCCTCGGCGACCGCGGTGACCAGCTCCTGCGCCATCATCAGGTACGACCCGTCACCCACCAGGACGAACACCTCGCGCTCCGGCGCGGCCATCTTGACGCCCACGCCGCCCGCGATCTCATAGCCCATGCAGGAGTTGCCGTACTCGACGTGGTAGTTGCCGGGGCCGCTCGGCCGCCACAGCTTGTGCAGGTCGCCCGGCATGGACCCGGCCGCGCACACCACGACGCCGTCCGCGCCCGCCGCCGCGTTCACGGCGCCGATGATCGCCGCCTGCGACAGCGGGGAGCCGTCGAGGGAGTACGCGCGGTCCACGCTCGCGTCCCAGTCGCGGGACAGCTCGGCGGCCCTGGCCAGGTAGGCGTCGTCGGGGCGCCGGCCGGCGCAGGCCGCGGTCAGGTCGGTCAGGCACTCCCGGGCGTCGGCGACCAGTTGCAGCCCTGACAGCTTGGCGGCGTCGAAGGCGGTGATGTTGACGTTCACGAACCTGGCGTCCGCCGCGAAGAGCGATCTCGACGCGGTGGTGAAGTCGCTGTAGCGGGTGCCGATCCCGATGATCACGTCGGCCTCGCGGGCCAGCGCGTTGGCCGCGGTGGTGCCGGTCGCGCCCACCGCGCCCATCGCCAGCGGATGGCCGTGCGGCAGCGACCCCTTGCCGGCCTGGGTCTCGGCGACCGGGATGCCGTGCGCCTCGGCGAAGGCGGCCAGTTCGGCGGTGGCCTCGCTGTAGATCGTCCCGCCGCCCGAGACGATCAGCGGACGGGCCGCCGACCTGATCAGCTCGGCCGCCCTGGCCAGCGCGGCGCGGTCCGGCCGCGGGCGCGGCACGTGCCACACCCGGCGGGCGAACAGCTCCTCGGGCCAGTCGCAGGACTCGGCCTGCACGTCCTGCGGCAGCGCCAGCGTCACCGCGCCGGTCTCGGCCGGGTCCGTGAGCACCCGCAGGGCCGCCGTCAGCGCGGCCGGCAGCTGCTCCGGACGGTTGATCCGGTCCCAGTACCGCGAGACCGGCCTGAAGCAGTCGTTGACCGAGACGTCGTACGAACGCGGGTCCTCCAGCTCCTGGAGCACCGGGTTGGCGACGCGGGTGGAGAAGACGTCGCCGGGCAGCAGGAGCACGGGCAGCCTGTTGACGGTCGCGCCGGCCGCCCCCGTGATCATGTTCGTCGCGCCGGGGCCGATCGAGGTCGTGCAGGCCAGCGTGGCCAGCCGGTTGGCGGTCCGGGCGTAGGCGGCGGCCGTGTGCACCATGGCCTGCTCGTTGCGGGCCAGGTGGTAGGGCAGCTCCTCGCCGCCGGTGGCCAGCGCCTGGCCGAGCCCGGCGACGTTGCCGTGGCCGAAGATGCCGAAGCAGCCGCCGAAGAAGCGGCGCTCCACGCCGTCCCGCTCGCTCCACTGGGCGGCCAGGAAGCGCACGACGGCCTGCGCGACGGTCAACCGGGTCATGCGCGCCCCCCGAACGGCAGTCTCGGGTCGATGTCCTGGCCCGACCAGGACGAACGGATCCAGGCGTGCCGGGGATCGTCGCAGAACGCCATCGAACGCTCCTCCGCCGGGCCCGCCAGCACGTTGAGGTAGTACAGGTCGTACCCGGGGGCGGCCATGGAGGGCCCGTGGTAGCCGTACGGGACCAGGACGACGTCGCCGGAGGAGACCTCGGCCAGCGTGTCGACCTGCCCCCGCTCGGAGGAGTAGACGCGCTGGTAGCCGAGCCCGTCGCCGGCGACCTCGAAGTAATAGACCTCCTCCAGCACCGCCTCGCCGGGGTTGGGGGTGTCGTGCTTGTGCGGCGGATAGGACGACCAGTTGCCGCCCGGCGTCAGCACCTCGACGGCCATGAGCTTGTCGCAGTCGAACACGCCGGGGGCGCAGAAGTTGTTCACCTGCCGGCTGGCCTGCCCCGCGCCCCTGATCTCCACCGGCACCCGGGAGGCGGGCACGTGCCGCGGCGGCAGCACCCGGGTCGCGCGGGCCGACGGCAGCGCGATGCGTCCCGAGCCGCTCAACGTGGCCCGGACGCCGATCGGCAGGTACGCGAAGTCGCTCGGCCCCTCGAACACCGAGCCGCGCCCGGCCAGCACGAACGTCTCCCCGGCGACCTCGACCGTGCACGACCCCGCCAGCGGAAGGACGATCATCTCCTCCTCGCCGGTGTCGAACTCCAGCGGCGCGCCGGTCAGGTCCGCCACCCGCAGCCCCGAGTACGTCCATCCGGCCAGCGACGGAGTGATCTCCACCGACCAGGGGCCGCCGGCGGCCTTGCCGTAGGGCAGGTAGGTCATGCGTGTGCCTCTCTCACCAGGGCGGCGGCGCCGTCCACCGCAGCCGCCACGTCGTCGTCCGATGGGTAGAGCAGGGCGCGGCCGACGACCAGGCCGCGCACGCCGGGCAGGGCCAGCGCGCGGTGCCAGTCGGCGTAGGCCGCGCCGATGTCGGGCGGGTCGCCGCCGAGGAGCAGCGTGGGCAGCGTGGTGGCGGCCATCACCCGGTCCATCTCGGCCACCACGGGGATCTTCAGCCAGGTGTGGGCCGAGGTGGCGCCGAGCGCCTGGGCGACGCTGATCGAGCGGATCACGGCGTCGGGGGACAGGTCGTTGCGCAGCACGCCCGACTCCGAGCGCGCCGCCCAGAACGGCTCCACCATGGCCACCAGCCGCCTGCGGGCCAGCCCGGTCACCGCGTGGGCGCACGACTCCAGGGTGGCGGCCGTCGCGTGGTCGCCGGGGTCGATGCGGCACAACATCTTGCCGCCGTCGAGGCGCATCGAGTCGATGGCCTCGGGGTCGAAGCCGGTGAAGCGGTCGTCCAGCTCGAACACCGAGCCCTGCAGGCCGCCCCGGTTCATCGAGCCGAACGCCAGCCTGCCCTCCAGTGCGCCCAGCAGGAGCAGGTCCTCCAGGACGTCGGGGGAGGCGAGGATGCCGTCCACCCCCGGCCGGGCCAGGGCCGTCTGGAGCCGGTCGAGCAGGTCGTGGCGGCTGCCCATGGCCAGCGGGCGGTCGCGTACGGACAGGGCGCCCCTGGCCGGATGGTCGGCGGCGATGATCAGCAGCCGTTCGTCCGCCTCGGGCATCCTCCGGCGTCGCCGGCGGGCGGCGGCCGCGGCGATCTCCTCGGGGCGCGTCGCGCGGACGCGCGTGAGCCACTCGTAGCGGGCCGTACCCGGCAGCGTGAGGTCGCTCACGTGGGCACCTCGTCCAGCAGTTCGTGCACCTCGTCGGTGGTGGGCATGGCGTCGGCGCAGGCCAGGCGGGCGGCCACGAAGGCCCCGGCGGCGTTGGCGAAGCGGATCGTGCGTTCCAGCGGCCAGCCGCGCAGCAGCCCGAGGCAGACCGCGCCGCCGAACGCGTCCCCGGCCCCGATGCCGTTGACCACCTTCACCTCGACCGGCTCGGCCACGATGGTCTCGGTGGCCGTGCGGGCGAGCACCCCGGCCGGGCCCATCTTGACGATCGCCACCCGGACCCCGGCGTCGAGCAGCGCCCTCGCCGCCGCCTCCGGGTCGCGCACGCCCACCGCGTTCTCCACCTCGTCGAGGTTGCCGACCGCCACGTTCGCGTGCGGCAGCGCCTCGCGCGCCGCCGCGCGGGCGGCCTCGCGCGACTCCCACAGCGCCGGGCGGTGGTCGAGGTCGAACACGGTCCAGCCGGAGGTGCGGGCCGACAGGGCGGCGGCGTGCGCCGCGCGGCTCGGCTCCTTGCTCAGGCCGGTGAGCGAGAACCAGAACAGGCCGGTCGCGCGGATGGCGTCGAGGTCGAGGTGGCCGGGGGTGAGACGCAGGTCGGGCGGGTGCTCGCCGCGGTAGAAGTAGATCGGGAAGTGGTCGGGCGGGAAGATCTCGCAGAACGTGACGGGGGTGGCCGGGCCCTCGATGACGCTGACGTGGGAGTCGTCCACGCCGAAGTCGCGGATGGCCCGTCGTACGTAGGCGCCGAAGGGGTC
This sequence comes from Nonomuraea sp. NPDC051191, assembly GCF_044455665.1. Classification (NCBI taxonomy): domain Bacteria; kingdom Bacillati; phylum Actinomycetota; class Actinomycetes; order Streptosporangiales; family Streptosporangiaceae; genus Nonomuraea; species Nonomuraea sp. NPDC051191. Next base: position 483,744 of record NZ_JBITEZ010000007.1, read on the forward strand.
GGCGCCCACCGCGGTGATCACCGCGGAGCGCAGCCCATGGCGTGCCGCCGCGACGGCGACGTTGGTCGGGCTGCCGCCGAGGAACTTGCCGAAGGTCTCGACGTCGGCCAGCCCGACGCCGGTCTGCAACGGATAGACGTCGACGCCGCAGCGGCCGATCGTGATCAGGTCGTACAACGCACCTCCAGAGGACGGACCCTATCTCGACACTATGGCATATTGTCATGACATAAGGATGTCCGCTAAGTTAGGAATGATCGTTCAGGCCGGGCCCCCGTCACCTCACTTCTGTAGTGTCGGACGGTGAGGAGGTTCGCTCATGTTCGTCCCCAACGGCGTCCACCACGAACAGCACACCACCAAGCTCTCCTTCCGCCCCGCCTCAGGCAAGGGCGGAGTGGCGTGAAAGGCCACTGGAGCCTCGACGACCGCCTCGAACGGGCGCTGCGCGAGCTGCCCTTCGAGGTGCCCGCCGGGTCCGGGGCCGTCACCGTGCGGCTCGACTACGACCGGTCCCAGGGCGTGCTCGACCTCGGCTGCGGCTCACCCGACGGCTTCCGCGGCTGGTCGGGAGGGGCGCGCGCCGAGTTCACGATCACCCGCGACTGGGCCACCCCCGGCTACCTGCCCGGCGACCCCGAGCCCGGAACCTGGCACGTGTGGCTCGGGCTGCACCGCGTGCCGCCGCAGGGGCTCGACTTCATCCTGGAGGTCTCGGTCCTGCGCACGGCCCCGTCCGAGCCGGTCGCCGCCGAGCCGCCGCCCGGCGAACGGCCGCCGCGCAGGGACGTCCCCGACGTCGGTGGGCTGCGCTGGTTCGCCGGCGACTTCCACGCGCACACCGTCCACAGCGACGGCTCGCTCACCGTCGCCGAGCTGGCCGAGCTGGCCCGCGGCCGGGGCCTGGACTTCCTGGCCGTCACCGACCACAACACCGTCAGCCACCACCCCTGGCTGCGTGCGACCGACCGCGGCGTCACCCTCATCCCCGGCCAGGAGGTCACCACCGACCGCGGCCACGCCAACGTGTTCGGCGAGGTCGGCTGGGTGGACTTCCGGCGGCCCGCCGACTCCTGGGCCGAGCACGCCGGCCGCGCGGGCGGCCTGATCTCCATCAACCACCCGCTGGGCGGCGACTGCGCCTGGCTGCTGCCCCTCGCCGAACGTCCGAGGGTGGCCGAGGTGTGGAGCTCCGGATGGTGGGACCGCCGCTGGGGAGCGCCGCTGGCCTGGGCCGACGCCTGGCGCGACGACGTGGTGGCGATCGGCGGCAGCGACTTCCACCGCGACGGCAGCGACGGGCTCCCGGGCGCGCCGACCACGTGGGTGCTGGCCGAGGAGCCGGGCGCGGTGCTCGACGGCGTACGCGCCGGGCGCACCGCGGTCTCGGCCGGGCCGGACGCGCCACTGCTGCTCCGACTGGGCGACGAACTGCTCGCGCTCGACGCCGACGGCCTGGTGCTGGTCCGCCCAGGTGGCGCCCGCCAGGCCGTCCGCGGCGAGCGGGTGCTGCTGCCGGCCGCCGAGGGACGCCACCGCCTGGAGACCTACGAGAACGAGGTGATCGCCCTATGCGAGTGAGGAGAGTCGCGAACGCGCCGGTGAGCTTCGGCGTCTTCGAACTCAGCGACGCGCCGCCGCCCCTGGGCCCCGACGAGATGGTCCGCGCGCTGGCCGAGGCCGGTTACCAGGGCATCGACTCCGGGCCCATCGGCTACCTCGGCACCGGCCCCGAGCTGGCCGCCCGGCTGGCGGCGCACGGCCTGCTGCTCGCCGGCGGCTGGGTCGACCTGCGCTACGGCGACGCCGAGGCGTACCGGCGGGGGCTGCCCGCGCTGGAGGCCGCGCTCGACGTGTTCACCGCCGCGCCCGAGGCGCCCGCGCCGTTCGCGCCTCGGCCCACGCTGGCCTGCTCGGGCTCGCCCGAGAGGTTCGCCAGGCCCGGCGGGAGCGCCCCCGGGCTGCCCGCCTCCGACTGGCCCGGGTACGCCGCCCGCGTCCAGGAGGCCGCCGACCGCTGCCGCGAACGCGGCCTGGAACCCGCCTTCCACCACCACCTCGGCACCTACGTCGAGACCCCCGGCGACGTCGAGCGCCTCCTGGAGCTGACCGACGTGCAGCTCTGCCTGGACACCGGCCATCTGCTGCTGGCCGGCGGTGACCCGGTGGCGGCGCTGCGCGACTGGGCCGGCCGGATCGGGCACGTGCACGTCAAGGACGGCGACACCAAGATCCTCGCCCAGGCCCTCGACGACGGCGCCGACCTGCGCGAGCTGATGGGCAGGGGCGGCTTCACCCGCCTGGGCGCGGGCGAGCTCGACCTGCCCGCGGTCGTGGCGGCGCTCGACGCCATCGGCTACGAGGGCTGGATCGTGGTCGAGCAGGACACGATGCCGGGCCGTCGGCCGGTCGAGCGGAACATCGCCGACCAGGCGGCCAACCGCGACCGGCTGAGGGAGCTGGGCCTGTGAAGATCGCGCTGGTCGGGTGCGGGGCCGTCACCCAGGCGGTCTACGTGCCGCTGCTGTCCAGGCGGCGGGACCTGTTCGAGGTGAGCGCCGTCTGCGACCTGTCGCGCACGCTGGCCGACGCCGTCGGCGACCGGCTGGGCGCGCCCCGGCGCCACACCGACCTGGCGGAGATGTTGTCCGACGGCGGCTTCGAGGCCGTGATCGTGCTGGCCTCCGGCTCCCACGGCGAGACCGTGCGCCGGGCGCTGGCCGCCGGGTACGCCGTGCTGTGCGAGAAGCCGCTGGCGCTGACCAGGGCCGAGGTGGCGGCGCTGCCCGAGGGACGGCTGATGGTCGGCTACATGAAGCAGTACGACCCCGCCGTGCGCCGGGCCGCCGCGCTGCTGGACGAGCTGGGCGGGCCGGCGGCCATCCGGTCGGTCGAGGTGACCGTGCTGCATCCGAGCGGGGAGTCGCAGCTGGCGTTCGCGAACCTGACGCGGGCCGGCGACGTCGAGCCCGGCGTGCTCGGGGCGTTGCGCGAGGCCGAGGACGCGCTCGTCTCCCGGGCGCTGGGCCAGGCGGCCCCGGAGTCGCTGCGCAACGTGTACGCGGTCTCCCTGGGGTCGATCTGCCACGACCTGTCGCTGCTGCGGCGCTTCACCGGCTCGCCCGAGGAGATCTCGTACGTGGAGAGCTGGGGGCCGACGCCCGGCTCATTGGAGATCTCCGGGCCGTTGCCCGTGGCGGGCCGTTTCCACATCCGCTGGCACTACCTGGACGACTACCCCGCCTACCGCGAGACCGTCGCGATCCACCACGAAGAGGGCACGTTCGAGCTGGCCTTCCCCACCCCCTACCTGATGAACGCGCCCACCACCCTCACCGTGGTCTCCGGGGCCGAGACCCGCGCCGAGCACCGCGAGGTGACCGAGGCGTTCGAGGTACAACTGACGGCCTTCCATGCTTATGTGAACGATGGCAGCCCGCCGATCACCGACGCGGGCGGCGCACTGGAGGACATCGTGACGGCTCAGCGGATCGCCGCCCGCTACGCCGTCCAGCATCGGCTGCCCATCGGAGGGGAGGCGGCGGCATGGACATAGTGGTCGTTCCGCACACACACTGGGACAGAGAGTGGTACGAGCCCTTCCAGCGCTTCCGCCTGAGGCTGGTGGACCTGCTCGACGAGGTGCTCGACACCATGGAGGCCGAGCCCGCCTACCACTTCACCCTCGACGGCCAGCTCGCCTGCGTGGACGACTACCTGGAGGTCCGCCCGGAGAACCGGGACCGCGTCGCCGCGCTCGTCGAGTCCGGACGGCTGGCGGTGGGGCCGTGGCAGATCCTGCTCGACGAGTTCCTGTGCTCGGGCGAGAACATCGTCCGCAACCTCGAACTCGGGCTGGCCGGGGCGGAGAAGCTCGGCGGCGCGATGCGGGTCGGCTACCTGCCCGACATGTTCGGCCACGCCGCCCAGATGCCGCAGATCCTGCGGCGGGCCGGGTTGGAGCACGCCTGCGTCTACCGCGGGGTGCCCTCGTCGGTGACGACCGACGCCTTCGCCTGGGTGGCTCCCGACGGCACGGCGATCCGCACCCAGTACCTGCCCGAGGGCGGCTACGGCAACGGCGCCCACCTGTTCTCCGACGTCAAGGGGCTGGAGGGGCGGGCGGCGGAGTTCGTCACGTCCATGCGGGCCTGGCACGGCCCCGAGGGCGAGCTGCTGGCCATGTACGGCACCGACCACTCGGCCCCCGTGCGCGGGCTGCCGGAGATGGTGGCGGCCATCGGCGCCCGCATGGACACCTTGTCCGGCTATATCGAGAAATTTCCGGGTGACACCGCGGGGCTGCCCGAGGTCTTCGGCGAGCTGCGCTCGCACGCCCGCGCCAACATCCTGCCCGGCGTCATCTCCGTCCGCGCCGCCGTGAAGCAGGCCATGGGCCGGGCCGAGCGCATGGTCGAGCGCTACGCCGAGCCCCTGGCCGCGCTCTGGGGCGGCCCGTGGCCCGGCCGGTTCCTCGACATGGCCTGGCGGCGGCTGGTGGACGCGAGCGGCCACGACTCGGTCACCGGCTGCGGCGTGGACGAGACCGCCCAGCAGGTCGCCGCGCGCATCGCCGAGGCCGAGCACCTGGGGCAGGCCGTCCGCGACATGGTGACCGCGCGGCTGGCGGCGGCGGTGCCGGTCCACGGCGTGCTCGTCGTCAACCCGACGCCGGCCGACCGCAGCGGCGTGGTGATCGTCGACATGGCCGGTCTGGAACCGCTGGTGGACCCCGCCGGCCTCCCGGTGCCCACCCACACCCTGGAGTACGCGCCGACGCTCCTGCTGGACGAGCGCATCGACCCGGCCACCGTGCTGACCTACGTGCACGGCACCGAGCTGTACGGCCAGCACATCGTCGACTGGGAGGTGCTGGACGACACCCTCATCCTCACCGTGGCCCGCGAGCCGATCGGCCCGTTCGACCCGGCCGAGCTGCGCGGCGCGCTCGACGGCGTGGAGTACGTCCGCGTCGAGGCCGAGGTCCGGCGCACGGTCGCGGCCTTCGTCGAGGTGCCCGCCCTCGGCCACACGAACCTGCTGCCGGGGGAGGAAGGGGTCCCGTACTCCTTGCCGCCGGGGGAGACCTGGAAGAGCCGGCATCATCAGCACTGCTGGTTCGGCTCCGACACCGAGGTCCTGCCCGTCCAGGCCGACGAGAGCGCGCTGGACAACGGCCTGCTGCGGGTCGAGATCGAGCCGGACGGCACCCTCGGCCTGTTCGGCAAGGACGGCCGCACGATCACCGGCGTGTGCCGCATCGAGGACGGGGGCGACTCCGGCGACACCTACAACCACGCGCCCCCCAAGGACGACCTGGTCGTGTCCGAGCCGGTGTCGATCAGCACGGAGCTCATCTGCCCGGGCCCGCTCGTGGCCGTCGTGGAGGTGACCCGGATGTACCTGTGGCCGGCGGCGGGCGAGGGCGTCGAGTTCTCGCCGCAGCTCCCGCCGCCCGCGCGCACCGGCGAGACCGAGGACGTCATGGTCACCATGCGGGTCGAGCTGCGGGCGGGTGAGCCGTTCGTCCGGCTGCGGGTGTCGTTCGACAACCGGTGCGCCGACCATCGGGTGCGGTTGCACGTGCCGCTGCCCCGGCATGCCGACCATTCGCTGGCCGAGGGGCAGTTCGCGGTGGTGAGGCGGGGGCTGGAGAGCGAGGGCGGCTGCGGCGAGACCCCGCTGCCGACCTTCCCCGCCTCCGGCTGGGTGGCCGCCGGCGGCGTGGCCGCGCTGCTGGAGCACGTGACCGAGTACGAGCTGCTGGACGACGGTTACGAGCTGGCGCTCACGCTGCTCCGCTCGGTCGGCTACCTGTCGCGCAACCACAACGCGCTGCGCCCCGAGCCGGCCGGTCCGCAGCTCCCGACCCCGGCGGCGCAGTCACGCGGGCCGCACACCGTGTCGCTGGCGCTGATGCCGTACATGGACTGGCGGGACGTGCCGCCGGAGGCGGAGAGGTTCCGGCACGACCTGCTGGTCGTGCCCGGCAGGGGCGAATGGGACCTGCCGCAGCCCCCGGCGGCGGCCGGGCTGTCGGTGTCCGGCCAGGGCGTGACGATGACTTCGCTGCGCCGCCGCGACGACTGGCACGAGCTGCGCCTGGTGGCGCTCACCGAGACGGACACGGAGGCCGTCGTGCGGGGCGCCTTCACCAGGGCCAGGCGGGCCGGTCTGACCGGCCGCCCCGAGGAGCCGCTGGAGGCGGAGGAGGGCACGCTCAGGCTGCCGCTGAAGCCATGGGAGATCGCCACCGTCCAGCTCCGCTGACCGGAAGGGCTCAGCACAGGCCGAGCTGGCGGGCGGCGCGCACGGCCAGCCAGACCTCGGCGAACGCCGCGCTGGAGGACAGGTCGCGTCCGCTCAGCGCGGCGAACCTGCGCAGCCGGTAGGCCAGCGTGTTGGGGTGGACGTGCAGCGCGGCCGCCGCGTTCTCGACGTGCCGGTTGCGCTCCATCCAGGTGCGCACCGACAGCAGCAGCCGCGAGTCGTGGGCCTCGTCGTAGGCCAGCACCTCGCCCAGCACGTGGTCGACCAGCGCCGACAGCGTCGAGGGGTCGTCGGGCAGCCAGCGGCCCGTGGTGTCGTCGCCGTAGTGGACCAGCGGTTTGCCCGACTCGGCGGCGTGCGCGGCGGCCCACACGGCCTCGCGCTGGGCGACCCGCAGCGACTCGCCCGGCGGGAACGGGCGGCTCGCCCCCGCGCTCACCCCGGGCACGGCGGCGACCGCCGGCGCCAGGCCGGGCGGCCCCAGCAGGTAGTGGTCGTCGCCGCGCCTGAGCATCAGGTGCGGCAGCTCGCCCACCGCCCTGCGCAGCGCGTCGTCGGGCGCGTGACGCACGACGAGCAGCACCGACCCGGCCTCCAGCGGCAGGCCCATCCGGGCCAGGCGGCGGCGGGCCGCGGGCGGGTCGAGCACGTCCTGGAGCAGCTCGGCCAGCGTCTCGGCGCCCTCTCTGCGCAGGGTCTCGCGCTCGTGCCTGGCCATGGCGACCTGGAGGGCGGCCACGGTGGCGATGTGCTGGACCACGGCCAGCCCGGCGGGCCGCGCGCCCTCGCGCTCGAAGGCCACCAGGAACCCGGCGGGGCCGCCGGGCGCCGGCACCGGCAGCGCGAAGCCGCCCGGGATCGTGGGCGGCGCGTCGGGCTCGGCGGGCAGGACGTCGAGCGAGGGGACCGGCACGCCGGGCAGCAGCGGCCGGCCCTGCGGGGTGCACAGGTAGACGTCGTAGCCGGACAGGCGTTCCAGGCGTTTGAACAACGTGACGGTGTCGAGGTCCTCCGCGGCCAGCCAGCGCAGCGCCCCGAACACCTGGAGCTGGGCGCCCAGCCGGTGGCTGGCGTCCTCCTGCAGCGCCGCCGCCACCTCCTGCGAGACGGCGATGAACGGCACCGCGAGCGGCACCTCCAGCACCGGCATGCCGCGCTCCTCGGCGGCCTCGAAGAACGCCGGATGCAGCGGCGGGACGTGGAGCTGGGCCGACAGGGCGAGCGCCGAGACCCCGGCGTCGTCGAGGCGTTCGAGGTAGGCGCGCTGCCGGGTGGCCGAGCGCGGCAGGCCGATGCCGGTCGTCATGATGACCTCGGCGCCGAGCAGCCAGGGCGTCGGGTCGGCCAGCTCGCTGACGTGCGCCCACGAGACCGAGCGGGACAGCCCGGCCTCGCCGGCGAGCACGCGGAGCTGGAGAGCCGGGGAGCGGAGAAGGTCTTCGACCGTCATCTTGTGGTCAACCACAACACACACCGTATTACTTTGTGGGAGTAACAATTGCCGCAGGTCAGAAGCGTGACGAACACTGACGGACATGCACATCGGTCCCGTTGACTCCTCCCGGGTCCCGCGTTTCGCCGGGCCCGCCACCTTCGCCCGGCTGCCCCGGCTCGACCAGGTCGAGCGGGCGGACGTGGCCGTCGTGGGCGTGCCCTTCGACGCGGGCGTGTCCTACCGTCCTGGCGCCCGGTTCGGGCCCGCCGCCGTACGGGAGGCGTCCCGGCTGCTGCGGCCCTACCACCCGGGGCTGGACGTGTCGCCGTTCGAGCGCGTGCAGGTGGCCGACGCCGGTGACATCGCGGCGAACCCGTTCGACATCGGCGCGGCCGTCGAGACCATCGAGGCCGCGGCCGACGAGCTGGACGCCAAGCTCGTCACCATCGGCGGCGACCACACGATCGCGCTGCCGCTGCTGCGCTCGGCGGCCAAGAAGCACGGTCCCGTGGCGCTGCTGCACTTCGACGCGCACCTCGACACCTGGGACACCTACTTCGGCGCCGAGTACACCCACGGCACCCCCTTCCGGCGCGCGGTCGAGGAGGGCATCCTCGACACCGAGGCGCTGAGCCACGTCGGCATCCGGGGCCCCCTGTACGGCAAGAAGGACCTGGAGGACGACCGGCGGCTCGGGTTCGGCATCCTGACCGCCGCCGACGTGCTCCGCCGCGGCCTGGACGAGGTCATCGACGTGCTGCGGCAGCGCGTCGGCGACCGCCCGCTCTACGTCTCCGTCGACATCGACGTGCTCGACCCCGCTCACGCCCCCGGCACCGGCACGCCGGAGGCCGGCGGGCTCACCAGCCGGGAACTGCTGGAGATCCTCCGCGGTCTGGCCGGCTGCCGCCTGATCGGGGCCGACGTGGTCGAGGTGGCCCCCGCCTACGACCACGCCGAGATCACCTCGGTCGCCGCCTCCCACGTGGCCTACGACCTCGTCAGCCTGCTGGCGATGCAGGAGAAGACATGAGCATCACCGAGATCGAGACCTACGGCGTCGAGCGCATCCCCGACGCCGACCGCACCGCCGGGCCCTTCGACCTGTTCCGGGTCGCCTTCGGGGGCGCGAACACGTTCGCCACCTGCGTGCTCGGGGCCTTCCCCATCCTGTTCGGCCTGTCGTTCTGGCAGGGGCTCGCGGCCACCGTGCTCGGACTGGTGGTCGGGGCGCTGATCCTGGCGCCGCTCTCCCTGTTCGGGCCGCTCAACGGCACCAACAACGCCGTCTCCTCCTCGGCCCACCTGGGCGTGCACGGCCGGGTCGTCGGCTCGTTCCTGTCGCTGCTGACCGCCATCGCGTTCTTCTCGATCTCGGTGTGGTCGTCGGGCGACGCGCTGGTGGGCGGCGCGCACCGGCTCGTCGGCCTGCCCGACACCGACCTGTCCTACGGCGTGGCCTACGCCGTCTTCGCCCTGCTCGTCCTCGTGGTCTGCGTGTACGGCTTCCGCTTCATGCTGTTCGTCAACAAGATCGCGGTGGCGGCGGCGTCGCTGCTGTTCGTCCTCGGGCTGTTCGCCTTCGCCGGGGACTTCGACCCGTCCTATCCGGGGACGCTGGCGGCCGGTGACCCGCTGTTCTGGCCGTCGTTCATCGGGGCGGCGCTGATCGTGCTGTCCAATCCCGTCTCCTTCGGCGCCTTCCTGGGCGACTGGTCCCGGTACATCCCGGCCTCGACCCCCCGCTCCCGCGTGGTGGCGGCGGCCTTCCTGTCGCAGATCGCCACCATCCTGCCGTTCTTCTTCGGGCTGGCCACCGCCTCGATCATCGCCTCCAAGGCCGCCGAGTACGTCGACCCGGCCGCCCCCAACTACGTGGGCGGGCTGCTGGCGATCTCGCCGGCCTGGTACTTCGTCCCGGTCTGCCTGATCGCGCTGATCGGCGGCATGTCCACCGGCACCACCTCCCTGTACGGGACCGGGCTCGACTTCTCCAGCGTGTTCCCGCGCTTCTCCCGGGTGCAGGCGACCGTGTTCATCGGCACCCTGTCGATCGTGTTCATCTTCGTCGGGCGTTTCGCGGCGAACCTGACGGCCAGCATCTCCACGTTCGCCACCCTGATCATCACCTGCACCGCGCCCTGGATGGTGATCATGATGCTCGGCTACGTGACCCGCAGGGGCTGGTACGACCCCGACGCCCTCCAGGTCTTCAACCGGCGCCAGCGCGGCGGCCGGTACTGGTTCACCCACGGCTGGAACTGGCGCGGCCTGACGGCGTGGCTGCTCGCGGCGGCCGTGGCGCTGATGTTCGTCAACCTGCCCGGCCAGTTCGTCGGGCCGCTGGGCGACCTGGCCGGCGGCGTGGACATCTCGCTGCCGCTGGGCCTGGCGGTCGCGGCCGTGCTGTACCTGACGCTGCTCGCGCTCTTCCCCGAACCGCGCGAGGTGTACGGCCCGCAGGGCCCGCGCCTGGTGCGCTCGGCCGACACGCCGATCCTGCCCATCGTGGACGCGGCAGAATCGATGGCGTGATGGAACTCGTCGACCTGTCGGTGCCCGTCGAGACCGGGATGCCCGTCTACCCGGGCGATCCCGAGGTCTCGGTCGCCCCCGCGCTCACCGTCGCCCGCGACGGCGTCAACGTGCTGGGCCTGCACCTCGGCTCCCAGTCGGGCACCCACGTCGACGCGCCCGTCCACATCGACGACGCGTTGCCGGCGCTCGGCGAGCTGCCGCTGTCGCGCTTCGCCGGGCCCGCCGTCGTGGCGGACGCCCGGGGGCTCGCGCCCCGCTCGCCGATCGGGGCCGGGCTCCTGGCCGGCCTGCCCTGGCCCGGCGGCGGTGACGCGCCGATCGTGCTGGTCGCCACCGGCTGGTCGGCCCACTGGGGGAGAGAGACCTACCTGGGCCACCCCTTCCTCGCCGAGGAGGCCGCCACGCTGCTGGTCGAGCGGGGCGTGCGCACGGTCGGCATCGACGCGCTGAGCGTCGACCCGACCCCGGCCGACGACTTCCCCGCCCACCGTGTCCTGTGCGGGGCGCACGCCGTGATCGCGGAGAACCTGACCGGCCTCGACCGGCTGCTCGACGCCCAGGGCGAGGGGAGGCCGATCGAGGTCTGGATGATGCCGCTGCGGCTCGACGGCGCCGACGGCGCTCCCGTACGGGCCGTGGCGCGGATCGGTTAGCGCGTGCCCCAGGAGTACGACTGCTTGCGCAGCTTCAGGTACACGAACGACTCCGTGGCCCGTACGGCGGGGATGGCGCGGATCTTGCTGAGGATCTCCAGCAGGTGCCCGTCGCCCTCGCAGACCACCTCGACGATCACATCGAAGGAGCCCGCCGTGAGCACCACGTAGTCGATCTCCTCGATCGCCGACAGCTCGTCGGCCACCGATTCGAGGTCGCCCTCGCAGTTGACGCCGATCATCGCCTGGCGGGGGAAGCCGAGGGTGAGGGGGTCGGTGACCGCGACGATCTGCATCACCCCGGCGTCCTGCAACCGCTGGACACGCTGACGGACCGCGGCCTCGGAGAGCCCGACGGCCTTGCCGATCGCGGCGTACGGCATGCGCCCGTCGGACTGGAGCTGCTCGATGATCTGCTTGGAGAGATCGTCGAGCACGACGGGCCCGGAACTGGCGTTGGTTCGTCGTACGCGGGGCGGCGTCGTCATGTCAGAGGAATCCTCCTAGCGGTCCGGCGTTACGGGGGCGTTCCCGCTCGGTTGCCGTCCTGGTGCGACATGTTGTCAGTTCTTGGCGGTGTGTCAAGCGAATTCGTAGCAATTTGATATCTTCACCACGAAATCCCTTGTCCAGATGCAACTGCTCTGTAAGAGTCGCGGCATCTCAGCCACCTCAACGAGGAGGTCGTGCATTGACCACCCGTCTGCAGAACTTCATCAACGGTGAGTTCGTGGACGCCCAGAGCGGCCGGTTCTCCGACATCATCGACCCCTGCACGGGAGAGGCCTACGTCCAGGCCCCGATCTCCGGTGTCGAGGACGTCGACGCGGCGTACGCCGCGGCGGCCGCCGCGTTCGAGTCGTGGGGTCGGACCACCCCCGGTGAGCGGGCGAACCTGCTGCTCAAGGTCGCCGACGCGATCGACGCCCGGGCCGACGAGATCAACGAGGCCGAGTGCCTCAACACCGGCAAGCCGCGCGCCCGCATGGCCGAGGACGAGACGCCGGTCGCGGCCGACCACTTCCGCTTCTTCGCCGGCGCCGCGCGCACGCTGGAGGGGCCCACGGCCGGGGAGTTCCTCGCCGAGCACACCAGCGTCATCAGGCACGAGCCCGTCGGCGTCATCGGCCAGGTCACCCCCTGGAACTACCCGATGATGATGGCCGTGTGGAAGATCGCCCCGGCGCTGGCCGCCGGGAACACGATCGTGCTCAAGCCGTCGGACACCACCCCGGCCTCCACGCTCAAGCTGGCCGAGATCGTCGGCTCGGTGCTGCCGCCCGGCGTCTTCAACGTCGTCACCGGCGACCGCGAGACCGGCGCCCTCGTCGTGGGCCACCCGGCCGCCTCCATGGTGGCGATCACCGGGTCGGTCGGCGCGGGCATGGCGGTGGCCAAGAGCGCCGCCGACGACCTCAAGCGGGTGCACCTGGAGCTCGGCGGCAAGGCGCCGGTCGTGGTCTTCGAGGACGTCAAGGACCTCGCCAAGGCCGCCGCCGACATCGCCACCGCCGGTCTCTACAACGCCGGCCAGGACTGCACCGCGGCCTGCCGGGTGCTCGTCCAGGAGAGCGTGCACGACGAGTTCGTGGCCGCGCTGAGCGAGGCCGCCGCCGCCACCGTGACCGGCGACCTGGCCAACGAGGACGCGCTCTACGGCCCGCTGAACAACGAGAACCAGCTCTCCAGGGTCCAGGGCTTCATGGACCGGGTCCCCGGCCACGCCAAGGTGCTCACCGGCGGTCACCGCGTCGGCGACAAGGGCTACTTCTTCGCCCCGACCGTCGTGGACGGCCTCAAGCAGGACGACGAGATGGTGCAGAACGAGGTCTTCGGCCCCGTCATCACCGTCCAGACGTTCACCGACGAGGCCGACGCGCTGGCCAAGGCCAACGACGTCCGGTACGGCCTGTCCGGCTCGGTGTGGACCTCCGACCACGGCCGCGCCATGCGCATGTCGAACCGTCTCGACTTCGGCGTGGTCTGGGTCAACACGCACATCCCGTTCGTCTCGGAGATGCCGCACGGCGGCTTCAAGCACTCCGGGTACGGCAAGGACCTGTCGGTGTTCGGTCTGCACGACTACACCAGGGTCAAGCACGTCATGCACTACATCGGCGAATAAGGACGAGCCTGGACATGACCGAGCTATTCGCGATCCAGCTAGAGGACGTCGTCAAGGAGTACCTCTCGCACGGCGAGGTCGTCCAGGCGGTCAAAGGTGTGTCGCTGGACATCGCCGAGGGGGAGTTCTTCTCCCTCCTCGGCCCGTCCGGATGCGGCAAGACCACGACCATGAGGATGATCGCCGGCTTCGAGGAGCCCACCAAAGGGCTCGTGAGGCTGCACGGCAAGGACGTCACGAACGTCCCGCCGAACAAGCGTGACGTCAACATGGTCTTCCAGTCCTACGCCCTGTTCCCGCACATGAGCGTGTGGGACAACGTGGCGTTCGGCCTGAAGCAGCGCAAGACGCCGCAGGAGGAGATCCAGCGGCGGGTCGGCGAGATGCTGGAGATCGTCGACCTCTCGGGCCGGGAGAAGCGCAGGCCGCGGGAGATGTCCGGCGGCCAGCAGCAGCGCGTGGCCCTGGCCCGCGCCCTGGTCAACCGGCCGCGGGCGCTCCTGCTCGACGAGCCGCTGGGCGCGCTCGACCTCAAGCTGCGCCAGGCCATGCAGATCGAGCTCAAGCGCATCCAGCGCGAGGTCGGCATCACGTTCGTGTACGTGACGCACGACCAGAACGAGGCGCTGACCATGAGCGACAGGATCGCCGTGATGAACGACGGGCTGGTCGAGCAGCTCGCGAGCCCGCGGGAGATCTACGAACGGCCGGCCACCGCGTTCGTGGCGGGTTTCATCGGCACCTCCAACCTGATCAGCGGGACGGTGACCGGCGGGGTGCTGGAGATCGGCGGCGGCCGGGTGCTGGTGCCGGGACGCGAGGGCGACGTGACGGTGACCGTCCGCCCCGAGAAGATCACAATCTGCGCGGACGAGCCGGGGCGCGGGCTGAGCGCCGTCCCCGGGACCGTCACGGAGATGGTCTACCTGGGCACCTCCAACAGCTATGCGGTGCAGCTCGCCGACGGGGCCGAGATGACCGTATTTGAGCAGAACGCGCATGACGCGACGGCGACCGCGGAGCGGGGCGACTCCGTGTGGCTGTCGTGGGAGGCGCAGCACTCTTACGTGATTGGAAGTTGATAGCACCCCATGAACCCCCGCCAGATCACCCCCGCCCTCCTCAGGGGCATGACCCAGCCCCGCACCCGCCGCGACTTCTTCCGTGTCACCGGACTGTCGGCCGCCGGCCTCGCGCTCGCCGCCTGCGGCGTCCAGGGCCAGAAGGCCGCCCCTCCGAAGGCCGACGCCGTCAAGGACTACTGGGCCAAGCAGAGCAAGCACGGCAAGCTCGTCTTCGCCAACTGGCCCGAGTACATGCCCGAGGACCAGGCCCCGCTGAAGAAGTTCACCCAGACCACCGGGATCTCCGTGGAGTACAAGGAGGTCATCCAGGAGAACGCGGAGTTCTTCGGCAAGGCCGACCCCGTGCTCCGCGCCGGTCAGTCGCTCGGCTACGACATCGTCGTGATGACCAACGGCGTGCAGCTCCAGCACATGGTCGAGCTCGGCTACATCGTGCCGCTCGACCACAGCCGGATGCCGAACTTCCTGGCCAACGCCGGTGACAAGTACAAGGAACGCGCCTACGACCCGGGCAACCAGTACACGATGCCCTACTCCTCGGGCGTGACCGGCATCGCGTACAACACCAAGTACGTCAAGGACGGCATCACCAGCATCGAGGCCCTGTTCGACCCCAAGTACAAGGGGCGGGTCGGGATGATGGCCGACGCGCAGGAGATCGGCAACTTCGGCATGTTCGCCCTCGGCGTCGATCCGGAGAAGTCGACCGAGGCGGACTGGAAGAAGGCCGGGGAGAAGCTCAAGCAGCAGCGCGACGCGGGAATCGTCCGGAAATATTACGACCAGAGCTACATCGACGCGGTCTCCAAGGGCGACGTCTGGCTGACCATGGCCTGGTCGGGCGACATCTTCCAGCGGCAGCTCGCCGGCGAGCCGGTCAAGTTCGTGGTGCCCGACGAGGGCGGCACGATCTGGACCGACAACATGCTCATCCCCAAGGGCGCGGCCAACCCCGTGGACGCCCTCACCCTCATGGACTACCTGTACCAGCCCGCGGTGGCCGCCGAACTGGATGAGTTCATCCAGTTCGTCACCCCGATCCCGGCCGTCCAGGACCTGCTGCGCGAGAAGGCCGCGACGGCCAAGGGCGAGGACAAGAAGGCCCTGGAGGACATGGTGGACAGCCCGCTCATGTTCCCCTCGGCGGCCGACTACGCCAAGCTGCGCACGTACACCACCCTGACCACGCAGCAGGAGCAGGTGTTCAACTCCATCTTCCAGTCGATCACCCAGGCATAGCCATGAAACGGCTCACCCCCTACCTGCTCGCCCTGCCGAGCTGGCTGTGGCTGGCGATCTTCCTGGTCGTGCCCATGGTGGCGATGGCGTCGGTCTCGCTCCAGACGGGCAACGCCATCGACGGCTACGCCATGACGTTCAGCTTCTCCAACTACGCCGACGCGCTCGGCAGGTACAGCGACCAGTTGCTGCGCTCGCTCCTGTACGGCGGCCTGGCCACCGTGGCGATGCTGGTGATCGGCTACCCGGTGGCGTACTGGATCGCCTTCAAGGGCGGCAGTCGCAAGTCGGTGTACCTGTTCCTGCTGCTGCTGCCGTTCTTCGTGTCGTTCGTGCTGCGGACGATCTCGTGGAACTTCCTGCTGGCCGACAACGGCATCCTGTTCGGGACGCTGAAGGGCTGGGGTGTGCTGCCCGAGGGCTTCCACGTGCTGGCCACGACCGTGGCCGTGGTGGGCGGGCTCACCTACAACTTCCTGCCGTTCATGATCCTGCCGATCTACGTGGCCCTGGAACGGGTCGACCCGCGGGTGGTCGAGGCGGCCCAGGACCTGTACGCCACCCGAGCCGGGGCCTTCCGCCGGGTGGTGCTGCCGCTGTCGCTGCCGGGCGTCTTCGCCGGGGTGCTGATGACGTTCGTGCCCGCGACGGCCGACCCCGTCAACGCGCAGATCCTCGGCGGCACGGCCAACACCATGATCGGCAACATCATCCAGACCGAGTACCTGACCAACCTCGACTACCCGACCGCCTCGGCGCTGTCGTTCACGCTGATGGCGATCCTGCTGGTGGGCATCTTCATCTACGCTCGCGCGCTCGGCACCGAGAACGTCCTTGAGGCGGCGGCGCGATGAGGGGCGCGCGGGGCAGGTTCGGCGACCGCCTGCTGCACGTCTACACCTGGCTGATCATCCTGTGGCTGTCGTCGCCGATCGCCGTCATGATCCTGTTCGGCTTCAACGACAAGAAGAGCAAGTCGAACACGAGCTGGCAGGGCTTCACCCTCAAGTGGTACGGCGAGCTCTTCGAGATCTCCGACCTGACCACGGCGCTGCGCAACTCGATCGTGATCGCGCTGGTCAGCACCGTGATCACGGTCGTCATCGGGACGATGCTGGGCCTGGCCGTCGGCCGGCACCGCTTCCGCGGCCTCGGCGCCACGAACTTCCTGGTCTTCGCCGCCATCTCCACGCCGGAGCTGGTGATGGGGGCCTCGCTGCTGTCGCTGTTCGTCTCGGGCAACGTGCCGCGCGACGGCAACACGATCATCGTGGCGCACGTGCTGTTCTCGCTCTCCTTCGTCGTGGTGACGGTCAGGGCGCGGGTCATCACGCTCGACCCGTCGCTGGAGGAGGCGGCCAAGGACCTCGGCGCGACCGCGTGGGGCACGTTCCGGCAGGTGACCCTGCCCTCGATCATGCCGGGCGTGCTCGCGGGCGCGATGCTCTCCTTCGCGCTGTCGATCGACGACTACGTGGTGACGAGCTTCGTCAACGGCTCGACCGTCACGTTCCCGCTGTGGATCGTGGGCGCGGTGAAGACCGGCATTCCACCGCAGGTCAACGTGATGGGTACGCTCATCTTCGGGATCGGTGTCCTGATCGCCGTGGCGAACGCGGTGGCCGCCAGACGCCGCGCCTAGGATCTGCTCCAACAGGCTTTCCCCCCGCGATCCGGCGGGGGGATTGGTGTATTCCGACCAAGAACAGGGAGGCGAGATCGGATTTCGGCGGGGGGAACCCGCGCGTGATCACATCACCCCTTTGGATCCCGCAATAAAAACAATGAACAATCTAAGAACTTCGTAGGGAAGTGGGATTTGTGGATCCGCTGAAGGCGCTGGCTGACGCGGAGCGCAAGCCGTACTGGCTGGACAGTCCGGCCAGACCCGAGCCGCGCGCGCGGCTCATCGGAAAGACCGACGCCGACCTGGTCGTCGTCGGCGGAGGCTTCTCGGGGCTGTGGACGGCCCTGATGGCCAAGGAACGTGACCCTTCGCTGGACGTCGTCCTGCTCGAAGGGCGCAGGATCGGCTGGGCGGCGACCGGCCGCAACGGCGGGTTCTGCATGGCGACCCTCACCCATGGCCTGGCCAACGGCCTGGAACGGTGGCCGGAGGACATCGGCCGCCTCGAACGCATGGGCGTGGACAACCTCGACGAGATCGAGCGCACGCTGGAGCGGCACGGCATCGACTGCTCCTTCGAGCGCACCGGCGAGCTGCACGTGGCCACCGAGCCGTGGCAGCTCGACTCGCTGGCCGAACACCTGGACCTGATCTCCGAGCTCGGCCTCGACTACGTGCCGATGGACGAGCGTCAGGTGCGGGCCGAGGTCAACTCGCCGACCTACCTGGGCGGGCTCTGGGAACGCAGCGGCTGCGCCATGCTGGACCCGGCGCGGCTGGCCTGGGGGTTGCGCGAGGCGTGCCTGCGGCTCGGCGTACGGGTCTTCGAGCGCAGCCCGGTGCGTTCGCTGCGCGACGACGGCACGACGATCACCCTGCGGACCCCGTACGGGTCGGTGACGGGCCGGCGGGTGGCGCTGGGCACGGGGGTCTTCCCGCCCCTGTTGCGCAGGCTCAAGCACTTCGTCGTCCCGGTGTACGACTACGCCCTGATGACCGAGCCGCTGACCGCGTCCCAGCTCGCCGAGGTGGGCTGGCACAACCGGCAGGGCGTCGGCGACTCGGGCAACCAGTTCCACTACTACCGGCTCACCGACGACAACCGCATCCTGTGGGGCGGCTATGACGCGGTCTACTACAACGGCGGCCTGGTCAAGCCGGAGTACGAGCAGCGCGACGAGACCTTCGTCAAGCTCGCCGAGCACTTCGCCACCACCTTCCCGCAGCTGTCCCAGGTGCGCTTCACGCACCGCTGGGGCGGCGTGATCGACACCTGCAGCCGCTTCAGCGCCTTCTACGGCACGGCGCACGGCGGCCGGCTGGCCTACGCCGTGGGCTACACCGGCATGGGCGTCGGGGCCACCAGGTTCGGCGCGAACGTGATGCTGGACCTGCTGTCGGGGGAGGCCACCGAGCGGACCGAGCTGCGGATGGTCAAGGAGAAGCCGGTGCCGTTCCCGCCCGAGCCGGTCCGGTCGGGGGTGATCCAGTTCACCCGGTGGTCGATCGCTCAGGCCGACCAGCATCAGGGCAGGCGCAACCTGTGGCTGCGCACGCTCGACAGGATGGGCCTCGGGTTCGACTCCTGATCCGGTGTTCCGAGGGGGCGCCGGGCCCGCGTGCCGCGGGCCTGGCGCACACTTGTGACCATGAGGATCGAGTTCGCCGCCGACGGCGTGCCCCTGGCCGGTGACCTGCGGCTGCCCGAGGGCACGGGCCCCTGGCCGGGTCTGGTGCTCACCGGGCCGTTCACCGGGGTGCGCGACCAGGTCACGGGCCTGTACGCCGAGCGGCTGGCCCGCCGGGGCTACGTGACGCTGGCCTTCGACCACCGCAACTGGGGCGAGTCCGGCGGCGAGCCACGTGGGCACGAGGATCCGCAGGCCAAGCTGAACGACCTGCGGGCGGCGGTGTCGCTGCTGCGGTCGCGCCCCGAGGTGGACGGCGACCTGATCGGGGCCGTCGGCATCTGCCTGGGCGCCGGGTACGCGCTGAAGTTCGCCGCCTTCGACCCGCGCGTACGGGTGTTCGCGGGCATCGCCGGGGCCTACAACAACCCGTACACGATGCGGTCGGGCATGGACTACCAGGAGGCGCTGGCCGGGTTCGCCGGCGTGCTGGAACGGCAGGACCTGGGCGGCCCGGTCGAGTACCTGCCCGCCGTGGCGGAGGACGGCGAGGACGGCGAGGACGGCGGGGCCGCGATGCCGGGCGACGAGCCGTTCGCCTACTACGGCACCGAGCGCGGGGCTTCCTCCTCCTGGCGGAACGCGGTCACGAGGGCCGGTCTGCGCGAGCTGATCACCATGGACAACATGATGGGCGCCGACTTCCTGTCGCCGAAGCCCGCCCTGATCGTGCACGGCGTGATCGACCGGTTCTGCCCGCCGTCAGGGGCCGAGGAGGCGTTCAGGCGGCTCGACGAGCCCAAGAAGCTCGTCTGGGTCGACGCCAAGCAGCACATCGACCTCTACGACCGCGAGCCGTACGTGTCGCAGGCCGTGGACGCGACCGCGGACTTCCTCGCCGAGCACCTCCGGTCGGGCGGCTCCGGAGCCTGACGTCTACGCTGGGGGGTATCGCGCGGAATGGGGGATTCATGCGTGCCATCCAGTTCACCCGCTTCGGCGGCCCGGAGGTGCTCGAAGAGGCCGAGGTGCCCGATCCGGTCGTGGGACCGGGCCAGGTGCTGGTGGACGTCGAGGCCGCGGGGCTGAACTTCGCCGACGTGCGGCAGATCTCCGGCCACTACTCCAGCCCGGACCGCCTGCCGCACATCCCCGGCAGCGAGGTCGTCGGGCGCGACCACCGGGGACGGCGGGTGATGGGCTTCACCGCCAACGGCTACGCCTCCAAGGCCGTCCTGGACGAGGGCGACGTCGTGGTCGTGCCCGACTCGCTGCGGGCCGGCGAGGCGCTGGCGCTGCTCGTCCAGGGGCTCACCGCCTGGCATCTGCTGCGTTCGTCGGCGCGGCTCAGGGAGGGCGAGAGCGTGGTCGTCCACTCCGGCGCGGGCGGCGTGGGCAGCCTGGCCGTGCAGCTGGCCAAGGTGTTCGGCGCCGGACGCGTGATCGCCACCGCCTCCAGCGAGGACAAGCGGTCGCTCGCCCTCGACCTGGGCGCGGACGCCGCCGTGGACGGCGCGGCCGACGGGTACGCCGAGCGCGTCATCGAGGCCAACGGCGACCGGCCGGCGGACGTGGTGCTCGACGCCGTCGGCGGGGCGGTCTTCGACGCGGCGCTGACCGTCCTGGCCCCCTTCGGGCGGCTGGTGAGTTACGGGTCGTCGTCGGGCGAGCAGGCCCGGCCGGTCGATCCCGCGCGGCTGACCGCGGGCAACCTCGCCGTCCTCGGGTTCTGGCTGCGTCCGCTGCGGGGGCGGCGGGAGATGGTCGGGCCCCCGCTGGGCGAGCTGCTCGCGCTGACCGCGGCCGGACGGCTGCGTCCGCTGGTGGGCGGCGAGTACCCGCTGGCGGAGGCGGCCCGGGCCGTGGCGGACCTGGCCGGACGGCGAACTGTCGGAAAAGTGGTGCTCCTGCCCTGACGGGCAGGGTGTGGCCAATGCCGCGACTGGGCAGAGGGTGGTCAAAACCCCCGAGAAGTGATGATCGCGGGGGTTTTGTAGGTGTGGTGGAGATTGCTGGTCGTGGTGGTGGTCTGGGCGTTCGTGACCGGTTGTTCGGCCGAGCGGCTGCCCGGGGTGCCGGGCGTGGTGAAGGTCAGAGCGAAGGTCGACCGATGCGTCCTGAAATTTCGGGACAAGAGGGCCGGGAGGGCGGCCCGCGCCCGGCTTGAGCACGACGTCGAGCAGTACGTCTCCCGACGCCCCGGACGGGTCGCCTACAGCATGCTGGAGCTCACCAGCGGCCTCACCCTGGGCCGCGCCGAGCACCAGCACGACATGATCACCGCCAGCGGCGTCAAGGTGGACATCCTCACGGCGCTCGTGCTCGGCCACGGGACCCTGGGCGAGGAGGAGCGCGACCTCGCCGAGCGCATGATCATCGAGAGCGACAACGGCGCCGCCGACGCGTTGTGGGGCCGGGTCGGCGGCGCGATGGGCGAGTTCTACCGGCGCATGGGCCTGAACGAGACCGTCCCCGGGCCCGGCGTCTTCTGGGGCGGCACCAACACCAGCCCCGCCGACCGCATCCGCCTGCTCCAGGTGCTGGTGAACGGCGGCGAGGGCCTCTCCGACCGCGACCGCGCCCTCGTGCTCGGCCTGATGGGACGGGTGGCCAAGGACCAGTCGTGGGGCGTCAGCGCGGCCGCCCGCCCGGTGGACCGGGTGGCGTTGAAGAACGGCTGGACGCCGCGCCCGTTCACCCACAACACGTGGGCGGTGACCAGCTACGGCCGCGTCGTCGGGCCGGGGCGCGACCTGCTGCTGGCGGTGCAGACCGACGGGCAGCCGGGGGAGGGGGTGGGCATCGAGACCATCGAAGGGGTGGCCAGGATGATCGGCTCCCGGCTCGACGAGCTGTCCCCGACGACGCCCCGGTCCTGCCCGAGGAACCCTGGCGCCTGACGGTGTTCCTCTCGGCCCCTCTCGGCCGTCGCACCCTGCCGGCGGTGAGCAGCCCGATTCCTGCAATAGGATCGGCTCTCGTCACGTTTGACTGAAGTGAACTGATTGACCGCTCGGCGGCCGGCGCGCGCCGGTATCTACCCCGGTCGAAGCCCACCTCCGACGGTGTGCTCCCCCCGGGAGGTCTCCGTCATGATCTGGACGGAGACCCTTGAAGTCCTATCTCGACGTGCTGGCCACCCCCGGAGCCTGGCGGTTCCTGGTGCCCGCGCTGCTGGCCCGCGTGCCGTTCGCGATGACCCAGATGGGCATCCTGCTGCTGGTCCAATGGTCCACCGGCTCCTACGGCGCGGCCGGGATCACCTCCGCCGCCGCCGCCGTCTTCCAGGCTCTCATCGGCCCCCAGACCGGCCGTCTGGCCGACCGGTACGGCCAGGCGCGGGTGCTGCTGCCGCAGGTCGCGGTGCACGCCCTGGCCATGGGCGGCCTGCTGGCCTTCGCCGCCGCGCACGCCCACCTCGCGCTGCTGGTCGCCATGGCAGCCGTCGTCGGCGCGTCCGGACCGCAGGTCGGCTCGATGGTCCGGGCCCGCTGGGCGCACCGGCTCGGCGGCACCGGCAGGCTGAACACGGCGTTCGCGGTCGAGTCGATCACCGACGAGCTGACGTTCACGCTGGCCCCGGTGCTGCTGGTGGGGCTGTCGACGGCGTACTCGCCGGTGGTCGCGCTGCTCGGCGGGCTCGTGCTGATCCTGGTCGGCACGGTGGTCTTCGCCGCCGTCCGGACGGCCGCGCCCGAGCCGGTGCCGGTCCGGATCGCCGCCTCCAAGGGCGTGCTGCGCAGGCGCGGCGTGGCGCTGCTCGCCGCCGCCTTCCTCGCCATGGGGTCGGTCTTCGGCAGCCTCCAGGTCGGCGTCACCTCGCTCACCACCGCCCTGCACGCGCCCGCGTCCGCCGGTCCCGTCTACGGCGTCTTCTCCGGCGCCAGCATGCTCGGCGGCCTGTTGTACGGCGCGGTCCGCTGGCGGCTGCCCGCCCGCGTCCGGCTGGTCGGCGGGCTGGCCCTGCTCGCGGTCGCGACCAGCGCGTTCACGCTCGCCGGCGCGGTCCCCCACCTGTACGTAGCCGCCGCCCTGGCCGGCCTGGTGATCGCCCCCGTGGTGATCACCGGCTACACCCTGGTCGAGGGCCTGGTCGCGGCGGAGGTCCGCACCGAGGCGTTCACCTGGCTGAACGGCGGCATCGCGCTCGGCATCGCGGCCGGGTCGTCGGTCGCCGGGCAGCTCGTGGACCACTTCGGCGCGTCCTGGGCGTTCGTGGTCGCGCCGGTGGCCACCGGGGTGGCCGCGCTGCTCGTGCTGGCCAGGGTCGGCAGCCTGCGCCCGCTGCCCGCCGGGCCCGCGGCGGACGTCCCCGCGCTCAGTGAGGGACCGGCGACTCTTCCTGGATGACCTTCGGCACGCCGCGCAGCCCGGTCAGCGCGAACACCGCGACCACGGCCAGCAGGACCGCCGTGAGCAGCGTCGTCACCTGCATCCCCGCCACGAACGCCTCCCGCGCCGCGCGCATCAGCTGCTCGGCCGCCTGCGGGGGCAGGGCCGCCGCCGTGGCGGTGGCTCCGGCGATCGACTCCCGCGCCGCCTCGCCGGGCACCCCGGCGGGCAGCAGCAGGTTCGCGCGGTAGACGCTGTTGAGCACGGTGCCCAGGACCGCGATGCCCAGCGCGCCGCCCAGCTCGAACGCCGTCTCCGACACCGCGGCCGCCGCCCCCGCCCGCTCCCTGGGCGCGGTGGCCAGGATGTTGTCGTTATTCACGGTGAACGTGAGCCCGACCCCCAGCCCGCCGATCATCATCACGGGCAGCAGGGTGAGATAGTCCACCTCGGTGCCGAGCATGCCGTACCGGACGAACGCGCCGGCGTTCAGCGCCAGGCCGAGCGCGACCACGCCGTTCCTGCCGAGCCGGTTGATCAGCCGGGCCGCGAGCACCCCGCCCACCGCGCCGCTCAGGCCGCCGGGGATCTGCGCCAGCCCGGCCACCAGCGGGGACCAGCCCAGGACGAGCTGCAGGTACCAGGCGAACAGCAGGCTCATGGCCGACAACGCGAAGATCGCCAGCAGGTTCGTGCCCACGGACGCGCTGAACGCCCGCCGCCGGAACAGCCGTACGTCGATCAGCGGCGTGTCCAGCCGCTTCTGCCGCCGGACGAACAGCACCAGGCACGCCACGCCCACCACGGCCGCCCCCAGGACGTCGGCGTGCGCCAGGCCCTGGTGGGCGGCCTCCTTGACCGCGTAGACGGCCGTCACGACACCGGCGAACGACAGCGCCACGCTGAGCCCGTCGATCCGCCCTGCGGTGGGGTTGCGCGACTCCGGCAGCACCAGGAAGCCGCAGACCAGCACCAGCACCATGATCGGCACGTTGAGCAGGAACACCGACCCCCACCAGAAGTGGTCCAGCAGCACGCCCCCGACGACCGGCCCCATTGCGAACCCGGCCGCGCTCATCCCGCTCCAGAGCCCGATGGCCGCGGTCCGCTCGCCCGGGTCGGTGAAGACGTTCCTGACGATCGAGAGCGTGGACGGCATGATCATCGCGCCCGCCACGCCCAGCAGCGTCCTGGCGGCGATCAGCAGCTCGGGGTTCGGGGCGTAGGCGGTCACCAGAGAGGCCGCGCCGAACCCGGCCACGCCGATCAGCAGCAGCCGCTTGCGGCCCACGCGGTCGCCGAGGTTGCCCATGGTGACCAGGAGGCCGGCCAGGGCGAAGCCGTAGATGTCGCCGATCCAGAGCAGTTGCGTCGAGTTCGCACCGAGGTCGGCTACCAGGCGGGGGAGCGCCAGGTGCAGCACGGTGAGATCGACCGAGAGCAACAGTGTCGCAAGGCAGGCTATGGCCAGACAGGCCCATTTGCGCGTCATGCCGTCCACGGTGGCCGGGGCGGCTGACGGCCCGCCTACCGTCCGCTGACCGCCCTGTCGAGGGCGGCGTCGATGCGGTTGCGGATGTCCTCGGTGCTGTACCAGTCGTCGGGGCACTCCGCGCGGGCCTGGGCCAGCAGGGACAGCGCGAGGCCGCGCTCGCCGGCGGACAGCGCCACCTCGGCCAGCCCGAGGTCCGCCCAGGCCAGCACGTCCATGGAGCCCACCCGGCGGGCCAGCTCGGCCGCCTCCTCGTAGTCGGCCCGCCCGCCCAGCGGCTCGCCCATGCCGAGCAGCGCGTCGCCGCGCCGGCACAGGGCCTCGGCCATCTCCGCCCGCGCGTCGAGCTCGCGGGCCAGCGTCAGCGCCTCGTCCGACAGCGCGTACGAGGCCGCGTAGTCCCCCCGCTCGGAGGCCAGCGCGCCGAGCCCCGACAGCACCAGGATCGTCCCCCAGCGCTCGCCGATCGCGCGGAAGGCGGCCAGTGCGCGCCGGAAGGCGGCCAGCGACTCCTCGGCCCGGCCCAGGATCTGCAGCACGAACCCCATGCCGCAGTACGACAACGCCCGCTGCCAGGGCGGCAGGCCCTCGGTGAAGGCCCGCAGCTCGTGGTAGATCGTCTCGACGTCGCCCGGCGGCCCGGTGAACATCGACCGCATCATCATCAGGAACTCCACCCGCTCCGGCAGGTGGGTGATCGGCAGCAGCCCGCGCACCTCGGCCAGCCGCTCGCGCAGGTCGTCGTCGGCCACGCCCGTCCAGGCCGTGACGAGCACGCACATGACGTACTCCTCCTCCATGCCGGCGGGGCGGGCGTCGCCGATCGCGGCCAGCAGCCCGGCGGCCAGGCCGGCGACGGCGCCGCGGTGGCCGCGCATCCACCAGTAGCAGGTGCCGTGCGCCAGCAGCCGCAGGCCGGTCGCCAGCTGCCCGGACTCGGTCGTCCAGCGCACGGCGGCCTCGACGTCGTCGCTCTCCTCGTCCAGGCGGGCCAGCCAGTCGAGCTGGGCGGCGGTGCGCAGCAGCGGGTCGGCGGTCAGCACCAGGTCGAGGTAGTAGGCGGTGTGGGCGTCCCTGATCGCGGCGGTCTCGCCTGACTCGGCCAGGCGTTCGGCGCAGAACGCCCTGATCGTGTCGAGCATGCGGTAACGGCCGCCGACGTGCTCCACCAGCGACTTCTCCGCCAGCGAGAACAGCACCTCCTCCGGTGCCCCGCACACCCGCTCGGCCGCCTCGGGCGTGGCGCCGCCCACGAAGACGCTCAGCCGGCCGGCCAGGCGCTGCTCGGCGTCGTCCAGCAGGTCCCAGCTCCACGCGACGACCGCGCGGAGCGTCTGGTGCCGGGGCAGCGCCGTACGGCTGCCGCGGGTCAGCAGCCGGAACCGGTCGTCCAGGCGGGCCGCCACGTCGGCGACCGACAGCGTACGGAGGCGCGCGGCGGCCAGCTCGATGGCCAGCGGCAGCCCGTCGAGCGCCCGGCAGATGCGCACCACGTCCGCGGCGTTGCCGCCGTCCACGCCGAACCCGGGACGCACGGCGGCGGCGCGGTCGGCGAACAGCCGGACGGCCGCGTACGCCAGCGGGTCGTCCGGCTCGGGCGGCGGCAGGCGCAGCGGGGACACCGGCAGGATCGACTCCCCGGTGATGCCCAGCGCCTCCCGGCTGGTGGTCAGCACCCGCAGCCCGGGGCAACCGGCCAGCAGCGCGTCGGCGAGCTCGGCCACGGCGGCGACCAGATGCTCGCAGTTGTCCAGGACGAGCAGCAGGTCGCGCTCGGCCAGCGCGGTGAGCAGCCGGGTGACCGGGTCGATCGCCGGGCGCTGGGGCGTGTGCCGCAGGGCGTCGCGGATGTCGAGCGCGACCAGCACCGCGCCGGGCACGCCGGTCGCGCCGGCCGCGCCGGTCACGTGGGCGAGGGGCACGAAGCACACGTCGCCCGGTTCCTGGGCGGCCGCCTCCTGGGCGAGCCTGGTCTTGCCCGCGCCGCCGGGGCCGATCAGCGTGACGAGCCGGTTGTCCCGCAGCCGCGCGCCGAGCTGCGCCAGCTCCTCCGCCCGCCCCACGAAGCTGGTGAGCTGCGCCCGCAACCCCCGCTTGAGCCCTCCGGCCGGCGGCGCGGAAGGCCCGCCGGGCACCGCGGCCACGGGCGTGACAGCGGGCGCGCCGGCGGGGTCGAGTGACGGGTCGGCGCGGAGGACGGCGAGATGGGCGGCGGTCAGCTCGACGCCCGGCTCGATGCCCAGCTCCCGGTCGAGCAGCCGTCGCGCCTCGTCGTAGACGGCCAGCGCCTCGGCCTGGCGGCCACTGCCGTACAGGGCGCGCATGAGCTGGGCGCGCAGGCGCTCGCGCAGCGGATGGGCGGCGGTGAGCCGGCGCAGCTCGGCGACCAGGTCGCGGTGCCGCCCGAGCTCCAGGTCGGCCTGGAGCCGGTCCTCGGTGGCCGCCAGCCGCAGCTCCTCCAGCCCGGCCGCGGCCGACACGGCGTGCGGCGCGTCGGCGAGCGGCACGCCCCGCCAGAGCTCCAGCGCCGCGCCCAGCAGCGCCGCCGCCCGCCGGGCGTCCCCATCGGCCAGCGACCGCCGTCCGTCCCGGGCCAGCAGCTCGAAGCGGCGCGCGTCCACGTCCTGGGGGTCGGCGACCAGCCGGTAGCCCGCCGGGTGGAACTCGACCAGGTCCCGGCCGAGCGCCCGGCGCAGCCTGGAGACCTGGGACTGCAGCGCGTTGGCCACGCCGTCCGGCGGGTGGGGGCCGTACAGGCCGTCCACGAGCTGGCCGGCGCCGACGACGCGGCCCGCGTTCAGGGCCAGCAGGGTGAGCAGGGCGCGCACCCGGGGCCCGCCGAGCGCCACGGGCGCGCCGTCCTCGTCCAGCACGCTGGTGGGTCCGAGGATCTCGAAGCGCATGTCTCGATTATCGGGCCTGGGGGAGGAGTGCGGCGATTTCTCCGTACGTCGGCAGCTTGGGGGCGTCCTTGCCCTGCGCGCCCAGCACGGCGGCCAGAGCGCCCTGGAGCGCGGCCCGGTAGAGCAGCGACCCGGTGCTCACCCGCGCCACCCCCGCCTCGGCGAGCCGGTCGAGCGTGGGCCCGCCCGGCTGGTAGAGCACGTTCAGCGGCAGCCGCGTACGCGCGACGACCTCGGCGATCTCCGCCAGGTCGGACAGGCCGGGGACGAAGATGCCGTCGGCGTGCTCGTAGGCGTCCACCCGCTCGCGCCAGTCGCCGGTGCCGAGCCAGTGGGTGTCGGTGCGGGCGTTGACGAACACGCCGTGGCCCTTGGCGGCCTCGATGATCCGCCGGTGCAGCTCGACCGGGCGCAGGGTGCCGTCGGGACGGCCGTCCTCCAGGTTCACGCCCGCCACCCCGAGCGCGGCCAGGCTCGCCACCAGGGCCGACACCTCGTCCGGGTCGTCGCTGAACCCGCCCTCGATGTCCACCGTGACCAGGACGTCCAGGTCCTTGACCGTCTCGGCCAGCTCGATCGTCTCGGCCCTGGTCGCGCCGGCGGCGTCCGGCTTGCCGTGCACGGCGGACACGCCGAGGCTGGTGGTGCCGATCGCGGGGAAGCCGTGCGCGGCGAGGATCGCGGCCGAGCCGTAGTCCCAGGCGTTGGGCAGCAGCAGCGGGTCGCCCGGCCGGTGCAGGTCGTGGAAGTTCATCGGCCGGTCCCTTCGAGGAGCGCGTCGAGCACGCCGGCGGCCAGCGCGAGGGCGTGGGCGGGAGCGGGGCACGGACGCGGGCCGTCCCCGAACGTCAGATGGGGGGCGGGGCCCCGGGAGGCGTCGAAGCGGCCGGGATCGGCGAACACCTCGGGATCGCGGTTGGCCGCGACCAGGTCGATCGTGACCTCCTGGCCGGTGCGGGTGTCGAGCCTGCGGCTGGCCTTCAGCGGCGGGTCCTGCCTGAGCGTCTCGTGCAGCACCGCCTCGGGGTCGTCGCCCGGCACGGCGTGGGCGAGCGCGTTCTCGATGAGCGCCTCGGTGGCGGCGTGGCCCTGGAGCAGCAGGGTGACGGCCGGCAGGTCGGTCAGCCCGAGCAGTTCGGCGACGGCGGCGTCGGCCTGCGGGCTTCCCTCGCCCGACAGGTAACCGCTCGCGGCCGCGGGCACGGCCGAGGTGTCCGGCACGCCGAGCGCGGCCCCCAGCACGGCCGTCGGCACGCCACGCCAGTCGCCGCCGCGGTCCTCGGTCGCGGCCCTGGCAGCCGTCCTCAGCGCGGGCGGGTCCAGGGCGGACAGGCGCTCGACGACCAGGCGGCGGCGTTCGGCGTGCGTCTCGCCGGTGCTGAAGCGCGAGACGTGGGCCCGCAGCCAGGCGAGCGTCCCGGGCTCGCCGTCCTGCGGGACGGGCGGCGGCACGTACCGGCTGTCGGAGAGCACCGCACGGGCTTCGGCGTGGTGGGTGATGAGCATGGGTCCACGCTAGGACGCGGACCGTTCGACGGGGGACGAAGTATGGACGCGTCCCCGGTGTCCCCGCTGTCCCGGTTTCCGGTCACGCCGCCAGCCGCTGCCGGCTCTCGGGCTGCGCGGGCGCCCCCGTGGCCCGCGTGCCCTCGATCCGTACGGCCGCGCGGCCCGGTGCGCTTGCCAGCGCCATCGACACGACGAGCACGATCTCGGCCAGTACCACACCCCGTTCGAGCAGCCCGTAGTAGGCGCCGCCGCCGATCAGCGAGGAGGTGAAGGCGGCCGGGTGCGCCGCCAGGTACGCGCCCAGCGTCAGCCCCGAGGTCACGCTCAGGGCCTTGACCGCGCTCCAGCGCACGGCCGCCGTCCGCCCCCTGGCCAGCGACCAGCCGGCGACCGGCAGCGCGGTGAAGACCACGGCCGCCGACCAGCGGTGGATCTCGCCGGTCAGAGTGCTGATGTCCGACATGCCGGGATCGGTGGGGAAGAGTGCGCTCAGCATCAGCCCGGCCGCCCCCGCCAGCAGCAGCACGCGGGTGGCGGCGGTCCGTCCAGGCTCCCGGGCGGCCAGCCCGTACGCCAGCGACAGGCAGGCCACGGCCAGCGCGAGCGTCCCGACCAGCACGGGCAGCATGCCGCCGGGGACGAGCGCGTAGTCGCTGATCAGCGGCTGCGCGGGCAGGACGGCCTGCGCGTAGCCGAGGGCGGCCACCGCCGTCACCGCTCCGGCGACCGGAGCGAGCACGGTGCGCCAGGTCATCGGGTCACCTCGTCGTAGATCTGCTCGAAGCGGGCCAGCGACGTCTGGTCGTCGTGGGTGAGCGCCAGCGCCCGGCTGGCGTTGCCCAGGCGGGCGCGCAGGTCGTCGTCGGTGAGGATCGCGGTCAGGTGCCTGGCCAGCGAGACGACGTCGCCCGGCTGGTAGAGGTAGCCGTTGCCGTCCACCAGGTGCGGCAGCGCCATCGCGTCGGCGGCCACGACGGGCAGGCCGGACGCCATGGCCTCCAGCGTGGCGATGCTCTGCAGCTCGGCGACGCCCGGCATGCCGAACACGTCGGCGGCGGCGAACGCCTGCGGCATGCTCTCGTCGGGCACGAACCCGACGAAGAACACCCGGTCGCCCACCCCGATGCGCTTGGCCAGCTTCTCCAGCTCCATCCGCTGGTTGCCGCGGCCCACGAACGCCACCTGCGCGTCGGTCTCGTTGAGCACGAGAGGCAGGGCGCGGATCAGCTCGTCGAGGTGCTTCTCCTCGTCCAGGCGGCCCACGAACAGGACGGTCGGCCGGTCGGGCAGCGCGAACCGCCGGCGCGCCCACGACTTGGGCTCGGCGTGCGGGTGGAACCTGGCCAGGTCGATGCCGCACGAGACGGCCTCGACGTCGCGGGAGAAGCCCTGGTCGGCCAGGAGCTTGGCGGCCAGCGGGGTCGGCGTCGTGATGTGGTCGGCCCGCTTGAAGATCCGGCTGAAGTCGCGCCAGGCCAGCCGGCCCGCCCTGGTCCGCAGCGCCTCGGGGACGTGCCCGAACTGGAAGAGGTTGTCGGGCATGAAGTGGTTCGTGGCCACGACCGGCACGCCGCGGCGGCGGGCGGCGGCGATGGCGGCCCGGCCGACCACGAAGTGGCCCTGGGTGTGCAGCACGTCCGGGTCGATGTCGGCGACCAGCCGGTCGAGCCTGGTCGGCACGGTGACCCGCATGGTCGGGTGCACCAGCAGCGGGGCCGAGCGCAGCCGGTGGACGATCACGCCGTCCACCACGTCGGCGCTGGCCGGGCCGGCCTCCGACTGGCACACCACGTGCACCTCGTTGCCGCGCGCGGCCAGGCCGGTGGCCAGCCGGTGGGTGAAGTAGGCGGCGCCGTTGACGTCGGGGGGATAGGTGTCGGTCGAGATCAGGACGCGGCGGGGACGTTCGGGGGCGGGGGCGAGGTGAGCGTGGTCGGTGACGTTGTGCAGGGGCATGGCCATGACGGTGACTCCGCTTTCACAAGGGGGGACGGCTGGGGGAGGGCCGAGGGGCGAACAGGGGGTTTCGGTCAGGGAGGGGCAGGTCAGGCGAGGTCGTTGCGCGCCTCCAGCGGGGTCGTCCGGGCCAGGGCGACCGTGCCGGCCGCGGTCAGGGCGGCGGCCGCGATCGGCGCGATGCCGGACGGCAGCGGCTCGCCGAGCAGCAGCGCCCCGAACGCCACCGCCGTGAGCGGGTCGGCGATCTGCAGCGAGGCGAAGGAGACGCCGAAGTGCCCGACGGCGTAGGCGCGTTGCAGCATCATGAGCGCCAGCAGCAGCGGGACCGGCAGGGCCAGCAGGTACCACCAGTTCCAGCCGCCGTCCACGAGCACGCGCATGAGCGTGGCGGTGGCGCCGTACAGGACGCCGGAGCCCGTGGCGAGCAGCGCGGCGCGGCCGGCGGGGGAGGCCGCCTTCGAGCCCGCCCACAGCAGCACCGTCGCGACGCCCGACACGGCGAGCAGGGTGAGTACGCCCGTGGGCGCCAGGTACGTCGGCCCGTCGGACTCGGGCACCAGCAGCACCAGGCCGATCAGCCCCGCCGCGACCACGCCCGCCGCGGCCAGTTCCTTGCCGGAGGGCCTGCGCCCGTGCAGCGCGGCGGCGATGGGCAGCGCGAACAGCAGGCTGGCCACCCCCATCGGCTGCACCACGGTCAGCGGGCCGAGCCCGAGTGCGACGATGTGCAGGCCGCCGCCCGTCACGATGGAGACGCCGCCGAGCAGCCAGCGCGGCCTGCGCAGCAGGGTCAGCAGAGCGGGCTTCGCCGAGCCCGCCGCCTCGAACTGCTGCAGCGCGGCTCCGAGCGCGAAGAACAGCGAACCGACCAGCGCGATCGCCGCGGCCAGCACACTCATTGCTCACTCCCTTCAGACGGATGGTTGCCGGACAGGGTCAAACGGACGTGTCCGCCGGAAGACGTTCCGGGGAAGGCTGGGTGGCGCACCGCTTCCTGGTCCACCGCACCAGCTCGACGAGCCCGGTGATCGACAGCGCGATCCCGAGGCCCAGCAGCAGGCCCTTGATCGGGTCGTTCTCGAAGGCCATGCCGCCGAAGAAGCCGATCAGCCCGGAGTACACCGCCCACGAGCTCGCCGCGATGGCGTCGAAGAACGTGAACGAGCGCAGCGGATGACCCACGGCGCCCATGGTCAGCGTCGTCGCGGTGCGCCCGCCGGGGATGTACCTGGCCACGATCAGCACCATTCCGCCCCGCTCGGCCAGCGCGCCGCGCGCCCAGACGAACGCCTTCTTGTCCCGCAGCCGCCTGGCCGACTTGTTGCCGATCAGGTACGACACGTGGTCGCCCACGAACGCGCCGAGCGCCGCGACCACGATCACCAGAGCCAGGTTGGTCTGGCCGGAGGCGGCGAACACCGCCGCGGTGATGACCGACGTCTCGGCGGGCACGATGGGGAAGAAACCGTCGAGCAGCGCCAGGGCGAACAGCGCCACGTACAACCATGGCGATGACATCACCTGCTGGACCAGGTCGAGAATGGCGTGCGACATATGGGTGGACTCCGATCGTCAGGGCACTCACAAAGCCTGTCGGTGTGAGCGGACCGGGGACATCGGGGATGCCCCCGGTCGAACGCGGGCCCTTCCCCTAGGAGGGTCAGGGCCGCCTACCCCATGAAGGTAGAAATTCCGCAGGTCGTGGCGCATCGGACCATCGGCACGCGTCACCCCCTACTTTCGTCAGGGGCGGACCTGCGACTTCCGTGTGACACCCACGATCAAACCGGTTGCGCGCCCCGGAAACAGGAGAGGAGGTATCCGCCTTTCAGGTGGAGCTAGCCCCACCGTGACCGGTGCGGCAGGCCCCACCCTGACTTTCGTCAGGGGTGCCGGATGACCTTCGGGCGGGACGCGCCCCGGCCGGCGGCGGATACCGTCGGTGCGTGAACCGTCTGCGCCGTGAGAATCGCCGTCAGGTCGTCTCGGACCTGCTGCTCTGGGTCGTCCTGAGCATCTTCGTGACCGCCATGGGCCCCGACCCGTTCGTCGACCCTGCCGCGTTCGCGATGGTGACCCTGCCCAGGGTGGGCCTCGCCGCGCTGGCCGTGCTCGTGGGCCGGCCCTGGCCGCTGGCGGCGCTGGTGCTGCTGCTGCCGCTCGGCCCGTGGCGCTTCACCGACGGCTTCGCGACGGTGGACCTGACGTGGCTGCTGCCCCGGCGCGACGTGAAGATCCTCCCGCTGCTCGCCACCTCGCCGTTCATCATCTGGTACGCCTACCTCACCGGCCGGCGCATGGCCCGGCTGTGGCCCGCGGGGGCCCTGTTCTGCCTGATCACGGCCGTCGGGTGCGCGGTCGTGCTGGTCCAGGGCGGCGACCTGGCACTGTGGGTGTCGATGGGCACCGGGCTCGTCGGCACGTACGCGGTGCCGTACCTGCTGGGGCTGCTCCGGCGCGGCCTGCTCCAGCAACGGCGGCAGGCGCGGCTGTCGGTCGAGGCGCAGGCGCGGCTGCGCGAGCGGGCCAGGATCGCCCGCGAGATGCACGACTCGCTCGGCCACGACCTGGCGCTGATCGCGGTCCGCGCCGGCGGGCTCGAAGTCGCCCCCGGCCTCGGCCCGGCCCAGGTCAGGGCGGCCGGCGAGCTGCGCATGGCGGCGGCCGACGCGACCGAGCGGCTGCGCCAGATCATCGGCCTGCTGCGCGAGGAGGCCGAGGCGGCCCCGCTGTCCCCGGTGGACGAGGACGTCGCCGAGCTGGTCGGCCGGGCCCGGGACTCCGGCATGTCGATCACCCTCGACCTGGCGCCGGGGGCGTCGTCCGAGCTGGCGCACGCCGTCGTCCAGGAGGGGCTCACGAACGCGGCCAAGCACGCGCCCGGGGCGGCGGTCGCCGTGTCGGTCGCGCCGCACCGGGTGGTCGTGCGCAACGGCCCGCCGCGCTCGCGTCCCAGCGCCCGGTCCGGCGGGCTGGGCCTGGCGGGGCTGCGCGAGCGCGTACGGCTGGCCGGCGCCACGCTGACCGCCGGACCCGACGGCAACGGCTTCAGCCTGGCCGTCGAGCTCCCCCACGCGGGGGAGGCGGATCCCCGCCGCTCGGGAGGAGAAGAGCCCGCCTGAGCCGCACGATCGGAGCATGACAGAACAGCGAGCGGGCATCGGCCGGCTCACCGCCGCGATCGTGGCGGTCGCCGCCACGCTGCCCTATCTCACGATCAAGACGCTCTGGCTGACCGGCGACTCCGTCGGCGTCTCCGACCCCGCGCTCATGGAGGGCGGGCAGATGATGGGGATGAACGCGCTGACCTTCGCCATGGAGGCCGTCGGCCTGCTGCTGGCGCTGGCCTTCACCATGCGCTGGGGCATGCGGCTGCCCGCCTGGCTGGTGCTGCTGCCACTGTGGGTGGGCACCGGCCTGCTGTCGGTGCTGGCCGTCACGACCCCGCTGATCCTGCTGGTCGGCGGCCTGGACGTCTTCAGCGGCGGCCCCATCCGGACGTGGGTCTACCTGGTCGTCTACGGCGGCTTCATCACCCTGGGCCTGGCCCTCATGACGGCCTTCTCCCTCTATGCCCGCGACCGCTGGCCGGCCGTCTTCGTCACCCCGGTCCGCTCGCCCTTCCCGAGTGCGACCCGGTCGTTGCAGGAGGTGGTGGCCTGGGGTGCGCTCCTGGCGGCGGCCGCCGTGGCGGTGCTGCGCGTCGTCCTGGCGTTCGACGGGACCGCCCAGGCGATCCAGAACGGGGTGAAGGCCGTGCTGGCGGTCGGCGGGGCGGCCGCGCTCGTGGCCCTGGTCAGGCGGCGCGGGAACGGTCCGTTCTGGCGGCCGCTGGTTCTGGCCTGGCTGGGGTCGGGCTCGCTGTTCGGCTGGGGGCTGTTCTCGATGATCGTCCGGTCCACGGGCGGCCCGCTGGCCTACGGCGGCACGGGCGTCGCGGACTTCGCCGAGCTGTTCGGCATGCTGACCGGGCTGGTCATGGGGATGTGCGGAGCGTTCCTGCTGGCCGAACGGTCAGGCGTGGGCCACGTGCAGCCGGGCCAGGACGCGCTTGAAGGCGAGGATCGAGAAAGTGATCGCCAGCCCGCTGATCACGGCCACCGCTGAGGTGCGCAGCACCATGAACGCGCCCAGCGAGCCCTCCAGCTTCTCGTAGACGGCCAGGAAGATGCTCAGCGTCGAGTTGGCCAGCAGCACGAACGCCCACAGCAGCGTGATCCTGGCGAAGAACCTGCGCACCCGCTCGTGCTTGAGCACCGCCGACGGCAGATGGATGTAGTCGAGGGTCAGCTTCTGCACCAGCGGCCGGTTGAGCCGGACGGAGGCCAGGAACACCATGCTGATGCAGATCGTGCCCAGCTCCGGCTGGATGAAGAACCACATCCAGGTGCCCGTCCAGAACGACACCAGGGCCCGTACCGTGATCGCGAACGCGGCCAGGAACATGGTGGCGGGCACCTTGACCCCTCTGACCAGCCGCCAGGCCACGCCGAGGTACACCCAGGAGACCGTGGCCACCAGGGCCCACTTGAAGCCCAGCACGACCATGGCGAGGTAGAACACCAGCAGGGGGGCGACCACGCCTTCGAGCAGGCGGGGGGCCGCCTGACGGGCGAGCGCGGTCAGACGGGGGAGGGCGACCGGATGGTGGTTCAAGGCTGCTCCGCAGATAGGCCGACGATCAGCGTCTACCCGGGCTTCGGGGGTCAAGGCTTGCCGGATGGACCGGTCGTCGTCACCGACGAGTGCGACCCCGAAGGCCGGTGGCCTACCGTACCGGAGCCCGGTGAGTAGGACTGCCGCTTTTGACGCGTTCCAGCTGTTCCATACGAAACCAGTCCACCCTTGAACCCGGCTTTCAGCCGAGTGACGCCGTGGCGAGCTTGGCGCCGAATCCGAGGAACAGCGCGCCGACGCCCGAGGTCAGGCCCGCGCTGAGCTTCTTGTGCCGGCGGAACTGGGCGGCCAGGAACGTTCCGGAGAAGATCAGCGTGGTGAGGTAGAGCACGCTGAAGACCTGGATCACCGCGCCCAGGATGAGGAAGGACAGCCAGGGGGCGCTGTAACCGGGGTCCACGAACGGGATGAAGAACGACAGGAAGAACAGGATCGCCTTCGGGTTCAGCAGGCTGATCGTCAGGGCCTTGCGGAACGGCCGCGCCTGACGTACGGGGGCCGCCGCGGCGTCGGCCGTCGTCGCCGGACCGGCCCGCCAGGCCCGTACCGCGCCGCGGATCATCTGGAAGCCGAGCCAGGCCAGGTAGGCGGCGCCCGCGTACTTGACGACGGTGAACAGCACGGGCGTCGCGCGCAGCAGGGACGCGGCCCCGGCGGCGGCGAGCACCATCAGGACGGTGTCGCCGAGGAACACGCCCATCGCGGCCCGGTAGCCCTGCCGGACGCCGTGCTGGGCGGCGAAGCTGAGGACGTACAGGGAGTTCGGGCCGGGGAGCAGCACGATGAAGAAGGCGCCGACGACGTAGGTCCAGACGTCCGTGATACCGAAGAACACGCTTAACGGTATCGCGTGATATATGCCGATTCAGTCGCCTGGTGGTCGCTCATTGCGACGCACATGCCTATTGACCGAGTAGGGATACTCGTGAATATCTGGTGTCATGGCACTCTGGACCCCCGACCCCACGTTCTACCCCTCCCCGCGCGACGCCGTCGAGGCCCCCGTGGAGAAGCTGGCCTACGTCGCCGCCTTCGACAGGTCGGCGCAGCGTCCGGACGCGCTGGCCGTGCTCGACACCGACCCCGCCTCCCCGGCCTACGGCACGATCGTCGGCTGGACCGACCTGCCCGGCACCGGCGACGAGCTGCACCACTTCGGCTGGAACGCCTGCAGCAGCGCCCTGTGCCCGAACGCGCCGCACCCGCACGTCGAGCGGCGCTACCTGGTCGTCCCCGGGCTGCGCTCCTCGCGCATCCACATCTACGACACCAAGGACCGGGTCAGCCCCGAGCTGGTCAAGGTGATCGACGCCGAGTCCCTGGCCAGGCGGGCGGGCTACTCCCGCCCGCACACCGTCCACTGCGGGCCCGAGGGCCTGTACGTCTCGGCGCTCGGCGGCGCGGACGGCGCCGAGGGGCCCGGCGGGATCGCCGTGCTCGACCACACCTCCTTCGAGGTGCTCGGCCGGTGGGAGCTGGACCGGGGGCCGCAGTACCTGGCCTACGACTTCTGGTGGCACATCAACCACGACGTGCTGATCACCTCCGAGTGGGGCACGCCGTCCATGATCGAGGACGGCGTG
The DNA here is from genome assembly GCF_044455665.1 of Nonomuraea sp. NPDC051191. NCBI lineage: Bacteria > Bacillati > Actinomycetota > Actinomycetes > Streptosporangiales > Streptosporangiaceae > Nonomuraea > Nonomuraea sp. NPDC051191. Next base: position 520,799 of record NZ_JBITEZ010000007.1, read on the forward strand.
GTCGGAGAACTGCTGCTCGGCCGCAAGTACGGCCACAAACTGCACTTCTGGGACCTGCGTAAGCGCAAGCACGTCCAGGAGGTGGATCTGGGCGACCAGTACCAGATGCCGCTGGAGCTGCGCCCCGCCCACGACCCCACCCGCCTGTACGGCTTCGTCGGCGTGGTCACCAGCGTGGAGGACCTGTCGGCCTCCGTCTGGCTGTGGTTCCACGAGGACGGTCGCTGGCAGGCGCGGCAGGTCATCACCATCCCCGCCGAGCCGGCCGATCCCGCCCTGCTGCCGCCGGTGCTCCAGCCGTTCGCCGCCGTGCCGCCGCTGGTCACCGACATCGCCCTGTCCGTGGACGACCAGCGCCTCTACGTCTCGTGCTGGGGCACCGGGGAGCTGAAGCAGTACGACGTCTCGGACCCGTACAAGCCGGTCGAACTGGGGTCGTTGCGCATCGGCGGCATCACCCGGCGCACCCCGCACCCCGCCGAACCCGGCCTGCCGCTGCGCGGCGGCCCCCAGATGGTCGAGGTGAGCCGCGACGGCCGCCGCGTCTACCTCACCAACTCCCTGTACGGCTCCTGGGACGACCAGTTCTACCCCGAGGGCGTCGGAGCCTGGCTCGCCAAGGTGGACGCCGACTCCTTCACCTTCGACACCCGCTTCTTCCCCCACGGCGACGCCTTCCGCGGCCTGCGCCCCCACCAGGTACGCCTCCAGGGCGGCGACGCCTCCTCCGACTCCTACTGCTACCCCTGACCCCACCCGCGGCCAAGGTTCCGCCCCGACGCCCCCATCGTCCCGCCCTTGACGGGTTCCTGCTCTCCGTCGCTCTGCCCCTTGCGAGTTCCGGCTTCCCGTCGTCCCGCCCGAGGTGAGGTTCTGCCGACCGTGACCATGCCTGCCATGAGCACCGCGACCGTCCTGCTGCTCGGGGCCTTCCACGGTCTGAACCCGGCCATGGGCTGGCTCTTCGCGGTGGCTCGCGGTCTCCAGGAGCGCAGCCGTGACCTGCTGCTGCAGTCGCTCCCCGTGATCGCCTTGGGCCACCTGGCGTCGGTGGCCCTGGTCGCCCTGGTGGTGGCCGCCACCGGCTCCGTGGTGACGGGCGCGGCGCTGCCGGTGATCGGCGGGCTGGTACTGGTGGCGTTCGGGTTGTGGCGGCTGCTGTCCAACCGCCACTTCCGCTGGGTGGGCATGCGACTGTCGCTCGGCCAGCTCGCCGGGTGGTCGTTCCTGATGTCGTCGGCCCACGGCGCGGGCCTGATGCTGCTGCCCGTCCTCACCGGGATGCGGGCGGAGGGCCACGCGGGCCACGCCGTCTCAGGCGGACTGGCGGTGGCGGCCCTCCACACGCTGGCCATGTTCGTGGTGGCCGGCGTCGTGGCCGTGGTGGTCTACGAGGTGCTCGGCCTGACGATCCTGCGCCGGGCCTGGTTCAACGTGGACCGCATGTGGGCCGTCGCCCTGATCGGCGCCGGCGTGCTCACACTCCTCCAGGCCTGACCGGACCGCCGTCGTCGAACACGTCGGAGAGACTGGTCGCGTGGACGGCCCTGCCGATCCAGGTTTCGATCACGGCCAAGTCGGTGCAGGAGACGACACGCTCCCGCACGTCATCGGGAACCACCACACCACGGCGCTCAAGCAGCGACAGCAGCGCTTTGGCTGTGCCGCGCGCCAGGCCCACCGCTTCGCCTTCGGCGCGGAGCATCTCGGCGTACTCGGATCGGTAGCGGTAGGTCATGGGCGTCGTCAGCCCTATTCCTGCTGCTCGTCGTCCACGCCGAAGATGTCGGAGAGGCTGGTCGCGTGGACGGCCCTGCCGATCCAGGTTTCGATCAGGGTGGTGTCGGTGCAGGACATGATGCGCTTCCGTGCGGCGTCGGGAACCACCACACCACGGTGGTCGAGCAACAGAAGCAGTGCTCGGACTTCGCCGTCGGCGCGGAGCATTTGGGCGTACTCGGACTGGTAGCGGTAGGTCTTGGTCGCCATCAGATCTCTCCAGATTCGTCGGGCGTCGGTGTTTCCGAGGCCTACTTCGGTTTGTTCGGCGATGTGTCCGGCGCTGGTGGTGTCAGTGGTGTCCAAGGCGTCTGCCAGGACTTCCAGTATGGCAGTGACCTCGCCGGAACGGGCGTGGGTGAGCGCCGAGAACATGGTGAGCACCACGTCGTTCACCGCCTCGGCGAGGTCGTCGATCACGGGGATGTTGTGCGGGCCCACGACGACCGCGCGGACGGACAGGGTCGGCCAGTCCGGCAGGCCGATCGTCTTGGGGGCGGCGGCCCAGGTGGCGGTCGCCTCGTCCTGGCAGATCACCAGCAGCGTCACCGGGCAGTTGAACTTGACGTGCACGTGGCTGATGTAGTGCGCCCAGGCGGCGGTCTTGCGCTCGTCGGGCTTCGACTGCGACTCGCTGATGACCACGTGCCGTCCCTCCAGGGACGTGAACATCATGATCGTGTCCGCGCGCCGCTCGATCGGCTTGATCTCGGTCAGGTCGGTGTCCACCACCGCGACCTCGGTCGGGGACGGGAAGGGGATGTCGAGCACCTTGAAGACGCTCGTGTAGAGCTCTGGATTGTCACGGAAGACGCGATGCAGCGCTTCGTGTTGGAGGGAGATCATGCGCGGAACGTTAGCGTCTGATGACACTGTGTGCTGACAAATAACGGACAGCAGGCGCTTGACGGTGGAAAGAACTTATCCGTGGAAGAAAGGGCGGTAGAAAAACCTCTACCTGAGCATGTTCGCAGGCAGGGCAGGATGTGGTGCGTGCGGATATCCATCCTGGGGCCGTTGGAGGTCGAGGGCGACGGAGGGCCGGTCGCGGTCGGTGGTCTCCGGCTGCGGGCGCTGCTGGCCGTGCTGGCGCTCGAAGCGGGCCGTTTGGTCACCGCCGAGCGCCTGATCGACGTGCTCTGGCCGCAGGAGCCGCCCGCCAACGCGGCCAACGCGCTGCAGACGCTGGTCAGACGGCTGCGGGCGGCGCTCAGGCCGGACGAGGTGATCGACAGCCGCCCCGGCGGGTACGCCCTCGCGCTGCCCGCCGAACAGGTGGACGCGCTGGCGTTCCGGCGGCTGGCGGGCGAGGACCCCGAACGGGCGCTGGCGTTGTGGCGGGGGGCGGCGCTGGCGGATCTGACGTCGGTCCCGTACCTGGCCGACGTGGCGACCGCGTTGGAGCAGGAGCGGCTGGCGGCGGTCGAGGCCAGGGCCGAGCGCCTGCTGGCGGACGGGCGGCCGGTCGAGCTCACCGCCGAGGTGGCGGCGCATCCGTTGCGCGAGCGGCTGGTCGGGCTGGCCATGCGCGGGCTGGCCGCGTCGGGACGGCAGGCCGAGGCGCTGGAGATGTTCGAGCGCACCCGCCACCGGCTGGCCGACGAGCTGGGCGTCGATCCCGGCGCCGAGCTGCGGGCCGCGCACCTGGCCGTGTTGTCGGCCGAACCGCCTCCGGCCGCTTGGCCCAGGAGCAGGCCCAAGGGAAACGTACGCAAGCCGCGCACCAGCTTCATCGGCCGGGAGGCCGAGCTCGGACGGCTCACCGACCTGCTCGGGCGGGACCGGCTGGTGACGCTCGTCGGCCCCGGCGGCGCGGGCAAGACCAGGTTGGCGACCGAAGCGGCCCTCCGCCTCGCCCCGGAACCCCGCGGACCAGTGACGGAAGGCCCCGGCACGCCGGCCGGGGAGGCCGGCACGCCCCGGACGGCCGGATGGCGCGATGGACGGCGGATCGTCGGGGAACCCGCCGGGGAGCCCGTCGCGGAGTCGCGTGGGGGGTGGCCGGCCGGGGCGTGGATGGTGGAGCTGGGGCCCGTCAGTGAGCCGGCCGGTGTGCCCGGGGCCGTGCTCGACGCGCTCGGCCTGCGCGACGACCGTCCCGGTTACCGGCCGCCCGAGGAGGCCCGCGACGTGGTCGAGCAGGTCGCCGAGGCGCTGGGCGGGCGGCCCCTGCTCGTCGTGCTGGACAACTGCGAGCACGTGGTGACGGCGGCGGCCGTGCTGGTGGAGCGGCTGCTCGACGAGTGCCCAGCGCTGCGGGTGCTGGCCACCAGCAGGGAGCCGCTCAACGTGCCGGGCGAGCGGCTGGTGCCCCTCCCGCCGCTCGAACCGCCGCCGGTGGGGGCCGGGGCGGACGAGGCGACGGCGTACCCGTCGGTGCGGTTGCTGGTCGACCGGGCGGCGGCGGCCCGGCCGTCGTTCGCCGTGGACGAGGAGAACGCGGCGGCCGTGGTCGCGCTCTGCCGCAGGCTCGACGGGATGCCGCTGGCGATCGAGCTGGCCGCCGCCCGGCTGCGGACGATGACGCCACGCCAGCTCGCCGACCGCCTGGACGACAGGTTCAGGCTGCTGGACGGCGGAAGCCGTACCGCGCTGCCGCGCCAGCAGACGCTGAGGGCGGTCGTCGAGTGGAGCTGGGACCTGCTCGACGAGGGGGAACGTGTGCTGGCCAGGCGGCTCGGCGTGTTCGCTGACAGCGCGACCCTGGAGGCCGTCGAGGAGGTGTGCGGCGGCACGGCCGACGTGCTCGGCGCGCTGGCCGACAAGTCCCTGGTACGCGTCTCGCCCGAAGGCCGCTACTCGATGCTGGAGACCATCCGCGCCTACGCCCTGGAACGCCTGGCCGAGGCCGGCGAGACCGCCGAGTACCGCGACCGGCACGCCCTCCACCTGCTCGACCTGGCCGAACGCGCGGTGCCCGAGCTGCGTACCGCCAGGCAGGTGGAGTGGATCGAGCGGCTCGCGGCCGAACGCGACGACTTCGCGGCGGCGCTGCGCTGGCTGATCGACCGGGGGGACGCCGGGCCCGCGTTGCGGCTGTGCGGGGCGCTCAACTGGTACTGGTGGATGTGCGGCTACCGGCGGGAGAGCGCGGCGTGGGCCGTGCAGGCGCTCGACCTGGCCGGGGACACGCCGCCCCCGGGGCTCGCCGCGGCGTACACGGCCTGCATGTTCGCCTACGGGATCGACATGTTCGGGACGATCAGCAACGACCGCGCGGCCATGACCGAGCTGTCGACCCGGATGGACACGCTGGTGGAGCGGGCCGTCCAGGAGGGGCCCGTGCACCCGCTGCTGCTGATCAGCAGGGTCGTCATGGCCGCCGCGGCCGGACGGGACGAGCAGGCGGCCGCGCTGCTCGGCGAGTACGCCGGCAGCGACGACCTGTGGTTGTCGTCCGCGGCCCTGATGATCGGTGGCCGGATGCGCTCGGCGTCGGAGCGGGAACGGGAGCTGGAGCAGGCGGTCGAGGGGTTCAGGCGGCTCGGCGACCGGTGGGGGCTGAGCGAGGCGCTGCTGGGGCTGGCCGACCTGCGGGCCGAGCGCGGCGCCCCGACCGACGACCTGATCGCCGAGACCTGGTCGCTGACCAGCGAGTGGGTCAGCGACGACGAGTCGATCTCCACCCTGATCCGGCTCGCCCAGGTCCGCCTGCGGGTGGACGACCTGGACGGCGCGGGCGCCGACCTGGCCCTGGCCAGGGCCCGGGTGGGGGAGGAGACGTCCCCGTGGACGCTGGTGCTGCTCGGCCTGGGCGAGGCCGCGTACGAGACGCGGCGCGGCGACCTGGACAGGAGCCTGGCGATCTACCGGGACATGAGCGGAGCCGTGGCGGCGGCACCCCAGGTGCCGCAGCTCACGGCGATGTACCTGACGTCCTACGGCAGGGTGCTGGCCCGCGCCGGCGACCTGGAGGCCGCGCTCGCCCGCCACCGCCAGGCGCTCGACGTGCTCGGGCACGTCCGCCCGGACCGCCCGCTGCTGTCGATGACGCTGGCCGGGTTCGCGCTGGCGGCGCAGGCCGCGGGTGACCAGGAACGGGCGGCGGTGCTGTTCGGCGGCGCGTCGGCGTTCGTCCCGCAGGACACCTCGCCCGAGACCGCGCAGGGACGCGCGGCGGCCGAGAAGGCACTGGGCGAGGAGCTCTTCGGCCGCCGCTTCGCCGAGGGCGCGGCGTTGTCGCTGGACGACCTCCACTCGCTGGTCGGCGGCACCACATAGGGAGAGCGTGCCGTCCGGCCCCGGCCCCGCGAAGCGGTCTCGATCACCGGACCTTGCGGTTGTAGGCGCGCAGGGCGAAGGGCGCGAACAGGGCGAGCAGCGCGGCGGCCCAGCCGAGCGTGATCCACACGTCGGAGGCCGCCAGACCGCCCACCATGAGGCCGCGCAGGGCTCCGGCCAGGTGCGAGACGGGGTTGACGCCCATCCACCAGGTCAGCCAGCCCGGCAGGTCGGTGGCGGGGATGAAGGCGCTGCTGCCGAATGTGAGCGGCAGCAGCACGGCCGTGGCGATGCCCTGCATCGAGGCGACCGACTTGGCCACCAGCCCGATCCAGGCCGACCCCCAGCTCAGGGCCGTCACCATGAGCAGCACCAGGCCGACCCCGGCCAGCGCGCTCAGCGGATCGGTCCGCACGCGGAAGCCGACGGCGTACCCCACGGCCAGTGACATGGCGATGGTGATCAGCAGGGTCAGCAGGTCGGCCATGATCCGTCCGGCCAGCGGCGCCGATCTGGCGATCGGCATGGTCCTGAACCGGTCGAACACGCCGTTGCCGATGTCGGTGGCCAGGTTCATGCCCGTCGTGATCGTCGCCATCAGCGCGACCTGGACGAGCACGCCGGGCAGCATGTACGACACCGCCCCGGCCCGGTCACCCCCGGCCGCCCCGCCGAACAGGTAGACGAAGATGACGATCATGAAAACGGGCTGGAGCAGCAGCCCGGCGAGCTGGCCGGGGTTGTTCCTCAGCGGGATCAGGCTGCGCCAGGCGAGCGTCAGCCCTTGGGAGAGCGCGGTGGTCATGAGCTTGCTCCGGTGAGTGTGCGGAAGACGTCGTCGAGGGAGGGCAGGCGCAGGGCGTGCTCGGCCAGCACGATCCCGGCGTCGTCCAGCCTTCCGAGCAGGTCGGGTGGCGCGGCCAGGTCGTGCACGGGGACGCTGAGCAGCCCGTCCACGGCCGCCACGCCGAGGATCGAGCCGGCCTTCTCCAGGTCGTCGGCGCGCAGCGGCCGGACGTCCAGCCGGTGGCCGCCGGCCAGCGCCTTGAGCTCGGCCGGCGTGCCGCTCGCCGCCACCCGGCCGCGGTCGACCACCAGCAGGTCGTCGGCGAGTTGGTCGGCCTCCTCCAGGTACTGGGTGGTCAGCAGGACCGTCACCCCGTCCGCGACCAGCTCCCTGACGACGTCCCACAGGTCGCCGCGGGCCCGCGGGTCGAGGCCGGTGGTCGGCTCGTCCAGGAACAGGATCCGGGGCCGGCTGACCAGGCTGACCGCCAGGTCGAGCCGGCGGCGCATGCCGCCCGAGTACCCGCCGGCCGCCCGGCCCGCCGCCTCCTCCAGGCCGAACCTGGCCAGCAGCTCGGCGGCCCTGACCCTGGCGGCGGCCCTGGACAGGCCGAGCAGGCGGCCGACGAGCACGAGGTTCTGGGTGCCGGTCAGCTTCTCGTCGACCGAGGCGTACTGGCCGGTCAGGGCGATCAGCTCGCGGACCCGGCGGGCCTGGGTGACGACGTCGTACCCGCCGACCGTGGCGTGGCCGGCGTCAGGGGCGGCGAGGGTGGCCAGGATGCGTACGGCGGTGGTCTTGCCCGCGCCGTTGGGGCCGAGCACGCCGAGCACGGTGCCGGTCCTGACCCGCAGGCCGACGCCGTCCAGCGCGGTCTTGTCGCCGTACCGCTTGACGAGCCCTTCCGCTTCGATCGCGTATGTCATGTCCCTACTGTCGAGGGGCACGCTGGCAGCGCCCTGGCAGCTACCTGTCAGCCGCCGCCAGCGGCTGGACCCGGTGCGGCACCACGGTCGACAGCGTGATGACCGTGGTGCTCCTGCGCACGCCGGGGATCGTCAGCATCTGGTCGATGACCCGCTGGATGTGCTCGTTGTCGCGGCCCGCGATGCGGCACCACACGTCGCCCGGACCGGTCACGATGCAGGCTTCGAGCAGCTCGGGGATGGACTCCAGGGTCCTGGAGATGTGCTCGCGGGCGGCCTGCTCGACCTCCAGGGTGGTGAACGCCTGCACCGGGTAGCCGAGGGCGGCGGGGGACAGGTTCGGGCCGTAGTCGGTGATCACCCCGTCCGCGGCCATCCGGTCCAGCCTGGCCTGTACGGTCCCGCGCGCCACCCCGAGCAGCCGGGCGATCTCCAGCAGCCCGCTGCGCGGCCGGTCGGCGATCAGGCGGAGGACACGCAGGTCCAGATCGTCGAGCCCGCGGCGACGTGCCGGCATATTCGCCTCCCAAAAGCCCATTCGGCTGTCAGATCGGCAGCATACGGCGAGCGGTGTTGTCAGACCCGCCGGTCGTGCGGAGACTGCGGATCTTATGGAGCACCAGTATCCGTTCGTCCCCTACCGGCCCGAACGCTACGACGCCGACGAGATGATCAAGCGCGGGGAGGAGTTCCACGCGCTGGCCGACCGGCGGCGCAGCGTGCGCTTCTTCAGCGACGAGCCGGTGCCGTACCGGTGCGTCGAGCTGGCCGTACGGGCGGCCAACACCGCGCCGTCGGGCGCGCACCAGCAGCCGTGGAAGTTCGTGGCGATCGGCGACCCCGAGACCAAGCGGCGCATCCGCGAGGCCGCCGAGGAGGAGGAGCGCCGCAACTACGAGGGCGGCCGGCTGCCGCAGGAGTGGCGCGAGGCGCTGGCGCCGCTGGAGACCACCTCCGACAAGGGCTACCTGGAGGTCGTGCCCTGGCTGGTGGTCTGCTTCGCCGAGAAGTACGGCGTGCGCCCCGGCGGCCGCAAGGTCAAGCACTACTACGTCAACGAGAGCGTGGGCATCGCCTGCGGCCTGTTCATCACCGCCCTGCACGCCATGGGCCTGTCCACGCTCACCCACACCCCCAACCCGATGGCCTTCCTCACCGACATCTGCGAACGCCCGGCCAACGAGCGGCCCTACATCCTGTTCCCCGTCGGGTACGCCGCCCCCGATGCCGAAGTGCCCGATCTTGCCAGGAAACCGCTGGAAGAGACGCTGATCCGGTTCGACGGAAAATTGGGCCTTTCCTAGGGCACTGTTCGTCTTCACTCTCGGTTCAGGCGCGGGTCAAACCCCCCAGTCCCGCGCGGGCGAGGAGGACGAGGTGAAACGCCGATTACTCACCCTGCTGGCGGTCCTGAGCATGGTCTGCCTGACCGGCATGACCGGCGCCGGGGCCGGTGCGGAGCCACCGGCGAACAAGCAGTACCGGGTCTCGGGCCCGGCCGACGCGCGGCAGCGCAGCGCCGTGGCGGCGACCGGCGCCGCCATCGAGGAGGTGGAGGCGGACTCGGTGCTGGTCACCGCCACGCCGACGGAGCTCGCGGCCATCAGGCGGCTCGGCTACCGGGTGGCGGAGGCCCCGCGCCCGGCGCCCCCGTCGGCCGTCGGGGCGTTCGACTTCCCGCCGTCGGACTCCGGCTACCACAACTACGCGGAGATGACGACTGAGATCAACACCCTGGTCGCGTCGCATCCGGGGATCATGAGCCAGAGCACGTTCGGCACCTCGTACGAGGGACGGCCGATGCGCCTGGTCAAGATCAGCGACAACGTGGGCACGGACGAGGCCGAGCCCGAGGTGCTGTTCACCGCCCACCAGCACGCCCGCGAGCACCTCACGGTCGAGATGGCGCTGTACATCATGCACCTGCTGGCCGACAACTACGGCACCGATCCCAGGATCACGAACCTGGTCGACACCCGCGAGATCTGGATCATGCCGGACCTCAACCCGGACGGCGGTGAGTACGACATCGCCAGCGGCACCTACCGCTCCTGGCGCAAGAACCGGCAGCCGAACTCCGGCTCCTCGGCCGTCGGCACCGACCTCAACCGCAACTGGGCCTACCAGTGGGGCTGCTGCGGCGGCTCCTCGGGCTCGACCTCCAGCGAGACCTACCGCGGCGCGAGCGGCGAGTCGGCCCCCGAGGTCAAGGCGGCGGCCGACTGGGTGCGCAGCCGGGTCGTCGGCGGCGTGCAGCAGATCAGGACGAACCTCGACTGGCACACCTACAGCGAGCTGGTCCTGTGGCCCTACGGCTTCACCTACAACGACACGGCCCCCGGCCTGACCCAGGACGACCGGGACGCCCACGCCACGCTCGGCCAGAACATGGCCGCCACCAACAACTACACGCCCGAGCAGTCCAGCGACCTCTACATCACCGACGGGACGATCGACGACTGGATGTGGGGCACGTACAAGATCTTCAGCTTCACGTTCGAGATGTATCCGGTCGGCGCGAGCCCCGGCTTCTACCCGCCGGACGAGCAGATCGTCCCGCAGACCACCCGCAACAAGGAGGCCGTGCTGCGCTTCCTGGAGTACTCCGACTGCGTCTACCGGATCATCGGCAAGGAGGCCCAGTACTGCGGCACCGGCACGCCGCCGACGACGGTCTGGTCCGACACGTTCGAGACGGCGACGGGCTGGACGGTGAACCCGTCCGGGACCGACACCGCCACCACGGGCGCGTGGGAGCGCGGCGACCCCGAGGCGACCACCTCCTCGGGCGCCAAGCAGCTCGGCACCACGGTCAGCGGCACGAACGACCTGGTGACCGGCCGCCTGGCGGGAACCGCCGCCGGTGACTACGACCTCGACGGCGGCGTCAGCTCGATCCAGTCGCCGCCCATCACGCTGCCCTCGACGGGCACGCTGAGCCTGTCGTTGTCGTGGTACCTGGCGCACGGCTCGAACGCCTCCAGCGCCGACTACTTCCGGGTCCGGGTGGTCGGCGGCACCACGACCACCGTGCTCCAGCAGGCCGGCGCGGCCGCCAACCGCAACGGCGCCTGGGCCGTGGCGACGGCCGACCTCACCCCGTACGCGGGCCAGACGGTCCGCATCCTCATCGACGCGGCCGACGCCTCGGGGGCCTCCCTGGTGGAGGCCGGCGTGGACGACGTCAAGATCACTCAGCAGCCCTGACCTGACCCCAAGCGCCCCCTCGTTCCGGATCCCCGTCCGGGCGAGGGGGCGTCGTCGTTCGCGCCGGCGCCCCGCGTTTCGGCACGTCGCGGGCCGTCACGGGATTGGGTCTTGTAAGCAATGGGTGTCAAGGCTACGATCGCGACAACTCTTAGGAAACTTTCCTAAAAGAAATCATGGATCGGATGGCCCATGACTCGCTCGCCGCCCGCATGATTCGCTTCTGAGCTGCGGAGACATCCGCTCGAACGACCCTTCTCCCACGCCCCCGGCGCTGCGGGCGTGGCCACCCCCCCATTCTCTCCTGGCCGCGGGAGCGGCGGTGCCGCCCGGCCCGCACGCGTCGGCTCTGACTGCCGCTGCAAGCTCCATGAGCCCCCGTTCCACCGGCCTGCGCCGAACACCCCCCGAAAAGGCCCGTGTCTCATCTCCACGGGTCCGTGCCGTACGGCTTGCGCTCTCACCCCCCGGTGCAAGCCGTACGGCACGCCAGAAGAACGGAAATCGACAGTGAGATTTCGCGCGATCTTCTTAGCGCTCGCGACCCTCGCACTGAGTCTCCTGGCCCTGCCCGCCCAAGCCGCCGCCGCCACCGCGACCTTCGTCAAGGTCGCCGACTGGGGGTCCGGCTTCGAGGGCAAGGTCACCGTCGTCAACGGCACCACCGCCTCCCTGACCTGGAACGTGCAGTTCGACGTGCCCGCCGGGTTCTCCATCCCGTCCGCCTGGGACGCGGTCATGACCAGGAGCGGCCAGCACTACACGTTCACCGCGCCGAGCTGGGCGGGGCCGCTGGCGGCCGGGGCGAGCACGAGCTTCGGCTTCAACGGCGCCCCGGGGAGCTTCCCCGGCATCACCGGCTGCACGCTGAACGGCTCCTCCTGCGGCGGCTCGACCGTCGAGGTCCCCGGCAAGCCCGGGACGGCCACCGCGACCAGCACGGACACCAGCATCGCCCTCTCCTGGGGCGCCTCCTCCGGCACGGTGACCGGCTACCGCGTCTACGAAGGCGGCGCCGTCAAGGCCACCGTCACCGGCACCACGGCGACGATCTCCGGGCTCGGGACGTGCGAGAACCACACGTACACGGTCAAGGCGTACAACTCGGCGGGCGAGTCGGCCGCCGGTGACGCCGTGACCGCGACCACCACGGGCTGCGGCACCGGCGTGCCCGGCAAGGCCGGCCCGATCACCGTGACCGGCACGTCCCAGACCGGCGCCACGGCCACCTGGCCGGCGGTCGCCGGGGCCACCGGCTACAAGGTCCGCCTCAACGGCTCCCTGGTCGCCACCGTCACCGGCACCTCCTCCACCCTCTCCGGCCTGACCGCCTGCACCGCGTACTCGGTGACGGTCACCGCGACGAACGCGACCGGCGACGGCCCGCCCAGCGACGCCGCCTCCTTCACCACGCCGGGCTGCCCGACGGACCCGCTGCCGAAGCACTTCCTCACCGGTTACTGGCACAACTTCGTCAACGCCGCCACCGAGCTGAAGCTGTCGGCCGTGCCCAACGAGTACGACGTCGTCGCCGTCGCCTTCGGCGAGGCCACCTCCACCGCGGGTGAGGTCGTCTTCTCGGTCGACCCGGGCCTGTCCACCGCGCTCGGCGGCTACACCGACGCCCAGTTCAAGGCCGACGTGCAGGCGCTGCACCAGCGCGGCAAGAAGGTCATCCTGTCGGTCGGCGGCGAGGCCGGCCGCGTCCAGGTCTCCAGCGGCACGGCCGCGACGAAGTTCGCCGACACGGTGTACGCGCTGATGCAGAACTACGGCTTCGACGGCGTGGACATCGACCTGGAGAACGGCCTCAACGCCACCTACATGGGCCAGGCCCTGCGCTCGCTGCGCTCGAAGGCGGGCAGCGGCCTGATCATCATGATGGCCCCGCAGACCATCGACATGCAGTCGACCGGGATGGAGTACTTCAAGCTCGCCCTGAACATCAAGGACATCCTCACGGTCGTCAACATGCAGTACTACAACTCGGGCTCCATGCTCGGCTGCGACCAGGCCGCCGCCTACTCGCAGGGGACGGTCAACTTCATGACCGCCCTGGCCTGCATCCAGCTGGAGAACGGCCTGCGCCCCGACCAGGTGGCGCTGGGCCTGCCGGCCGGGCCCGGCGCCGCGGGTGGCGGCGTCGTCTCGCCCTCCCTCGTCAACCAGGCGCTCGACTGCCTGGCCAAGCGCACCAGTTGCGGATCCTTCGTGCCGCCGCGCGCCTACCCGGACATCCGGGGCGCGATGACCTGGTCCATCAACTGGGACGCCAGCAACAACTGGTCCTTCTCCAAGACCGTCAAGCCGCACCTTCAGGGAATGCCATGAGATTACGTAGCAGGATGATCGCCTCGGTGGCCGGCCTGGCCATCGCCCTCACGGGGGCCGGCCTGGCCACGGGCGTCCCCACCGCCTACAGCGCCGCCGCCCAGCAGCAGCTGGCCGCCGCCTGGGCGCCGTGGACGGCCTACGCCACGGGCGCGTCCGTCACCTACAACGGCGTCGACTACGTGGCCCTCCAGGGCCACACCTCCCAGCCCGGCTGGGAGCCGCCGAACGTGCCCGCGCTGTGGAAGCAGGGCAGCGGCGGCGGCGACCCCACACCGCCCTCGGTGCCCGGCAACCTCCGCTCGACCACCGTCACCTCCACCAGCGCCGGCCTGGCCTGGGACGCCTCCACCGACAACGTCGGCGTGACCGGCTACAACGTCTACCGCGGCGGCACGCAGGTCGGCACCGCGACCGGCACGACGTACACCGACAACGGGCTGACGGCCTCGACCACCTACAGCTACACCGTCCGGGCCCGCGACGCCGCGGGGAACCTGTCCGGCGTCAGCAACGCGCTCAGCGTCACCACCCCCGGCGGCAACGGCGCGCCCGGCCAGCCCGGGACGGTCACGACGACCGTGACCGACACCAGCATCGCGCTGTCGTGGGGCGCCTCCTCCGGCACGGTGACCGGGTACCGCGTCTACGAGGGCGCGACCCAGAAGGCCGACGTCACCGGGACCAGCACGACGATCTCCGGGCTGAGCGCCTGCCAGAGCCACACGTACACGGTCAAGGCGTACAACTCGGTGGGCGAGTCGGCCGGACGTGACGTCTCGGCGACCACGACCGGCTGCCCGACCGGCGGCAAGATGCCCGGCGCCCCCTACCTCTACACCGGCTGGGGCGACCCGCCCTCTCCCACCACGGTGATGAGCGCGACCGGCATCAAGTCGTTCACGATGGCGTTCATCCTGGCCAGCAACGGCTGCAACCCGGCCTGGGACGGGCAGCGCCCGCTGTCCGGCGGCCAGGACGCGCAGGCCATCTCGGCCATCAAGGCGGCCGGCGGCAGCGTGCAGGTCTCCTTCGGCGGCTGGCAGGGCAACAAGCTCGGCCCGAACTGCTCCACGCCTGAGCTGTTCGCCGGCGCGGTCCAGAAGGTCATCAACGCCGTCGGCCCGGCCGTCGTGGACTTCGACATCGAGAACACCGACGAGTTCGAGAACCTGACCGTCCAGGACCGCATCCTGAACGCCCTCAAGATCGTCAAGGCGGCCAACCCGAACGTCAAGATCGCCGTGACCTTCGGCACCGCGACCACCGGCCCGACCTACTACGGCACCCGCCTGATCAACCGCGCCAAGGAGCTGGCGGTGCCGATCGACAACTACACGATCATGCCGTTCGACTTCGGCGGCGGTGCCAACATGTACCAGAACACCGTCAACGCGGCCGAAGGTCTCAAGAACGCCCTGAAGACCGCCCAGGGCTGGACCGACGCGCAGGCGTACGCGCACATGGGCATCTCCGGCATGAACGGCCTGTCGGACCAGCAGGAGCTCACCAACCAGAGCACCTGGACCCAGATCCGCGACTACGCCAACTCCCACGGCCTGACCAGGCTCGCGTTCTGGTCGGTCAACCGCGACCGTCCCTGCCCGGGTGGCGGCGTCGCGGAGAACTGCAGCGGCATCGCCCAGGAGAACTGGGAGTTCACCAAGATCACCGCTGGTTTCTGACCCGCTGAGGCGGCCCGCCACCCCTTCGGTGGCGGGCCGCACCGGCGCGCGGTCCGCACCCCCCGAAAGGACCCGCCATGAGACCCCGCATCAGATTGCGCGGGCTGGCCGCCACAACCCTGGCCGCGCTGGGGCTCACCGCCCTGCACGCCACCCCGGCCGCCGCCGCGAACATCCTGTCCAACCCCGGCTTCGAGTCCGGCCTGAGCGGCTGGACGTGCCCCGCCGGCGCGCAGGCCGTCACCAGCCCCGCACACGGCGGCGCCCAGGCCCTTCAGGCCACCCCGCAGGGCTCCGACCTCGCCCGATGCCAGCAGACCGTGACCGTCAAGCCCGGCACCGCCTACCAGCTCTCCGCCTGGGCCCAGGGCTCCTACGTCTTCCTCGGCGCGACCGGCACCGGCGTCAACGCCAGCACGTGGGGCGCCCCCGGCAACCAGTGGGGCCAGCTCAAGACCTCCTTCACCACCGGCGCGAACACCACCTCCGTGACCGTGTACGTCAACGGCTGGTACGGCCAGAGCGCCTACACCGCCGACGACATCGTCCTCGACGGCCCCGGCGGCCCGCCCGACACCCAGGCGCCGACCGTCCCCGGCGGCGTGGCCGTCGGCGGCCCCACCGGCACCAGCCTCACCGTGACCTGGTCGCCCTCCACCGACGACTCCGGCTCGGTGGCCCGCTACGAGGTCTCCAGGGACGAGGCCGCTCCCGTCACCGTCACCACGACCAGCCACACCGCGACCGGCCTGACGCCGGACACCGCCTACTCCTTCCGCGTCAGGGCCTGCGACGCCGCCGGCAACTGCTCGGCCTACTCGGCCCCGGCCGGCGGCCGCACCTCCAAGGACACCGTCCCGCCCGCCGGCGACATCAGGTACGCGCCCTACATCGACATCACGATGAGCAGCCCGTCCCTGGTGAGCGCGGCCGCCGCGACCGGCGTGAAGAACTACACGCTGGCCTTCGTCCTCGGCGACAGCAGCGGCTGCAACCCGGCCTGGGGCGGCACGATCCCGCTCGCCGACACCCGGATCCTCAACGACGTCAAGGCACTCCAGGCCCAGGGCGGCCAGGTGGTCGTGGCCAGCGGCGGCGCGGTCGGACCGTACCTGGAGCACGCCTGCGGCACCTCGGCGGCGCTGCTGGCCGCCTACAAGAAGGTGCTCGACACCGTCGGCACCAACCACCTGGACGTCGACGTCGAGGCGAGCATCGACGCGAGCAAGGTCAACACCGCGCTCAAGCAGCTCCAGACCGAACGCGGCACGGTGATCAGCTACACGCTGCGCGTGCAGGGCCAGGACTACGGCGTGGACCCGTTCTCGCTGCAGATCCTCCAGGACGCCGCCGCCAAGGGCCTCGACGTGATCGTCAACCCGATGCTGATGAACTTCGGCTACACCGGCAACTGGGGCGACGCGATGACCGCCGCCGCCCAGGCCACGCTCGGCCAGATGAAGGGCGTCTGGCCCGCCAAGAGCGACGCCCAGCTCAGGCGCGCGCTCGGCGTCACCCCCATGATCGGCAAGAACGACACCGGCATGACCACCACCCAGGCCGACGCCCGCAAGCTCCTGACCTGGGCCAACAGCAACCACATCGGATTCGTCGGCTTCTGGTCCGCCGCCCGCGACAACGGCGGTTGCCCCAACGGCCAGGTCTCCCCGACCTGCAGCGGGACCTCCCAGTCGCCCTACGAGTTCACGAACATCTTCAAGGGGTTCACCGGATGAGCGGCATCTTCAGGTGGCGCACCGCCGTGGCGGCGGTCGCGCTCGCCCTCGGTACGGCGGGACTGACCGCCACTCCCGCCCTGGCGGCCAACATCGCCGTCAATCCCGGTTTCGAGGACGGGCTGACCGGCTGGACCTGCAGCGCCTCCTCCGGCGCCGCCGCCGTCACCTCGCCCGTCCACGGCGGGACGAAGGCCCTGCGGGCCACCCCGGCGGGCGCCGACCTCGCCCGCTGCCAGCAGCAGATCAAGGTGCAGCCGTCGTCGTCGTACACGCTGTCGGCCTGGGTGCAGGGCGGCTACGTCTTCCTCGGCGCGACCGGCACCGGCGGCACCGACCCCCAGACCTGGGGCTCGCCCGGCTCGACCTGGACGCAGCTGCGCACCACGTTCACCACCGGCGCCACCACCACGTCCGTCACCATCTACCTCAACTCCTGGTACGGCCAGAGCGCCTACGTCGCCGACGACGTCGTCCTGGACGGCGCACCCGGCGGCGGAGGAGGCGGAGACACCCAGGCTCCCACCGTCCCCGGCAACCTGACCGTCGGCGGCGCGACGAGCAGCACGCTCACCGCCACCTGGTCGGCCTCCACCGACAACGTCGGCGTGGACCGGTACGAGGTCTCCCGCGACGGCGGCTCCCCGGTCGCCGCGACCGGCACCAGCCACACCGCCACCGGCCTCAGCGCCTCCACCACCTACCGCTTCAAGGTCCGGGCCTGCGACGCGGCCGGCAACTGCTCGGCCTACACCCCCGAGGCCACCGGCACCACCACGACCGGCGGCGGGGGCGGCGGCGGCCTGCCCAAGCGCGTCATGGTCGGCTACCTGCACGCCTCCTTCGCCAACGGCTCCGGCTACATCCGCATGGCCGACGTCCCCGCCGAGTGGGACGTCATCAACCTGGCCTTCGGCGAGCCCACCTCGGTGACCTCCGGCGACATCCGCTTCCGCCAGTGCCCGGTCGCCGAGTGCCCGAACGTCGAGCCCGAGGCCGACTTCGTCGCCGCCATCAAGGCCAAGCAGGCCCAGGGCAAGAAGGTGCTCATCTCCATCGGCGGCCAGAACGGCCAGGTGCAGCTCACCACCACGGCCGCCAGGGACAAGTTCGTCGAGTCGGTCGCGGCCATCATCGACAGGTACGGCCTCGACGGCCTCGACGTCGACTTCGAGGGCCACTCCCTCTACCTCAACCAGGGCGACACGAACCTGGCCAACCCCACCACGCCCGTCGTCGTCAACCTGATCTCCGCGCTGCGCTCGCTCAAGAGCCGCTACGGCGCCAAGTTCGTGCTCACCATGGCGCCCGAGACGTTCTTCGTGCAGCTCGGCTACCAGTTCTACGGCCCCGGCCCGAACGGCTCGGCCGACAGCAGGGCCGCCTCCTACCTGCCGGTCATCCACGCCCTGCGCGACGACCTCACCCTGCTGCACGTGCAGGACTACAACTCCGGCCCGATCACCGGCCTGGACAACCAGTACCACACGATGGGCGGCGCCGACTTCCACGTCGCCATGACGGACATGCTGCTGGCCGGCTTCCCGATCATGGGCAACGCCGGCAACGTGTTCCCGCCGCTGCGCCAGGACCAGGTGGCCATCGGACTGCCCGCCTCGCCCAACGCGGGCAACGGGTTCACCACCGTCGCCGAGGTCCAGAAGGCGTTCGACTGCCTGGCCAAGGGCAGCAACTGCGGCTCCTACCGGCCACGCGGGGTCTACCCGAACCTGCGCGGCCTGATGACCTGGTCGATCAACTGGGACAGGTACAACGCCTTCGAGTTCTCACGGAACCACCGGGCCTATCTCAACGGCCTGTGAACGGCCGGACGAGCTGGGTGGGCTTGAGCGGCACCCCCAACCCCGGCGGACGGTAGGTCGGCAGCGCCTCGCCGTACTCGTGCATCCAGGCGTGGTCGACCAGCAGGCGCATGCGCCCGTCCGCCGGCGTGCCGTCCGGGTCCGCCCGGGACGTCCGCCCGGCCAGCCTGGTGACCGCCTCGGCCACCAGGCCCGCGTCCGGCGGCGCGAGGTCGCACTGCTCGTCGGGACCGATGAGCAGGTCCACCTCCGGCGGCAGCGGGTAGATCGGCCGGGGGATGGCCAGCACGCGCGGCGAAGGGGCCATCGGCCACCCGTCGCGCACCGCCTCCAGCAGCACCGAACGCGACGTGCGGCGCGCGAACAGGCCCTCGCACAGGGCCCAGCTCAGCGCGCCCACGTCCGCGCGGTCCTCGCCGCAGGCGTGCAGGCACAGGTACGGCACCAGCGGGATCCCCGCCCCGCCCGCCGGCTGCGCCCACCCGCTGCCGCACCCGGTCAGCACCAGCAGCGCCAGCATCGCCCGGTAGGCGGTGTCGGCGTGCGGCGTCTCCAGCCGTCCCGGCACGATCATGCACCGCCCGCCGGTCTTCTCCGCCGTCACGCCCAGCTCCCGCGCCGTCTTCACGGTCCGCGAGGCGGCCACCCCGGTGTAGATCTCCTGCCAGCCCGGCGTGTACGGCTCCCGGTCCCCGTACCCCTGCGGCCACACCCCCGGCAGCCCGTCCCGCGCCACGCCGTAGGCGGCCAGCAGCAGGTCGAACACCGTGGTCACCAGCTCGCCGCCGTCCCGGACGACCGGCACGCCGCGCCGCAGCACGCCCGGCCCGAAGTCGAAGCGCGGCAGCAGCACCTGCACCGCCTCGCCGCCGTACAGGCTGAGCCGGTCGCAGGCCCGGCCGAGCAGCCCGCCCGGCACGTACGCGTCCTCACGCTCCCGCAGCCGCACCAGGAACGGCAGGTCCGTGTGCTCCATCGCGTGCGCGGCGAACGGCGGCCGGTCGAGGAAGAACTCCTTCAGCAGCACGTGTCCCATCGCCATGGCCAGCGCGCCGTCCGTGCCCGGCCGCACGACCAGCGTCTCGTCCGACAGCCGGGTCGGATGGGTGCCGATCGCCACCACCTTCTGGCCCTTGTACCGCCCGGCGATCACCCAGGGCGTGTCCGCCGTCCGGGCCAGCCGGTTGTTCTCGCCCCACAGCAGCACGTACGCCGCCCGCGCCCAGTCCTCGGCCCCCGGCCCCGTGAACCGCGGCCCGAGCACCTGCTCCGACGCGCACGGATGCTCGGTCAGCAGCGCGCCGCCCAGCCCGTCCACCAGCCCGGCCAGCGGCGACGTGGCCAGCGCCGCCACCCGGTCCGCACCGTGCTCGGACGCGGTGTGCACGATCGCCGCCGCCGCCAGCTCGGCCGCCGTGGCGTCGTCCAGCGGGACGCGCCGTTCGCCACGCCGGGCGCGGTAGACCTGAGAGTTCCCTGTGAGTTTCGCCCAGGCCGCGACCGGGTCACGGACCCCGTCCCTCACCTCGAAATAGAGCCTGACCAGTGCCTGGTTGACCTGCGATCCCCCCATGGAAAAAGTTCAACACAGACAGTCATGTTCTATCGCGTTACGTGTCCGCATGTCGGGGATAAGAATTGGAAGCGCTGGTGGCGGCACTCAGATTGTTACGGCAGGCTAGGGGCCGCCATGGATTACGCAGTTCTCACGGGGATAGTCCTCGTCGCCGGTGTCGTGTTCGCCCTCGTCGCGCAGTGGCGCGACTGGAGACCGCCCCTCTGGGCCGCCGTCCTCGTCGGCATCGCCGTCCGGGTGCTGATCATGTACACCTCCGCGATCGACTCATGGCAACCCGTCGACTTCATGGAGAGCTTCAAGCCCGCCGGCGAGGCGGTGCTCCAGGGCAAGGACCCGGTCCTGGCCAGCGAGGGCGGCTGGCACTTCCTGCCGACCATCCCCTACGTCTACGGCATCCTGCTGTGGCTCGGCATCCCCTGGGAGTACGCCGGCCGCCTGGTCACCGTGGTCGCCGACATCGTGCTGATCCCGCTGGTCGCCAAGCTGGCCGGCGGCCCCAAGGCGTCCCTGCGCGCCCTCCAGTACGCGCTCAACCCGCTGGCCCTGCTCATTGCCAGCGTCCACGGCCAGGTCGAGCCGGTCGCGCTCGTGTTCGGCGTGGCCGCGTTCGTGGTCGCCCGCGGCCCCGGCGCCCCCGACCGTCCCGGCCTCACCACCGACGTCGTCGCCAGGGTGCGCCAGGGCGTGGCCGCCTACGGCGTCGGCACCTCGGTGCGCAGGGTGCTCGGCCGCGGCGGCATGCTGCGCCGCGCCCTCATGCCCGGCTCCGGCGACCGGGCCGACCTGCGGCGCGCCCTGCTGGCCGGGCTGCTGATGGGCCTCGCGCTGTGTGCCAAGAGCTGGCCGATCTGGCTGATCCCCGGCATGCTGCTGCTCCTGCCCCACCTGCGGGCCAGGATCGCCGCGCTCGTCGTCACCGGCCTGGTCCCGGTGTTCTTCCTGGTCACCTCGCCGATCTTCGCGGGCACCACGCTCGACCAGATCCCCGCAGTCATCCGTACGATCCAGGACATCCGCCCGATCGTCGGCGAATGGGGCTACACGCCGTGGTTCACCGGCGGCGACTGGGCCCTGATGCCGGAGCTGGCCTCGTTCGGCACGAAGCTCATCTACGGCAGCGTCATCGTCGTCCTGCTGCTGTGGCGGCGGGCCGACCCGATCGACCTGACCACGGCCATCCTGCTCGTCTTCATGGTCATGACGCCCCGCCTAGGCGCCCAGTACCTGCTGTGGTTCATGCCGTTCCTGGTGGCCAGGCCGACCAGGTGGGCCTGGCCGGCCATCGTCGGCGTCTCCTTCTGGGCCGCCTACGGCTACCTGTACATGACGCAGTTCAGCACCAACGACTGGTGGTTCCTCCACCGCGACTGGTCGCGGGCCTCCATCGTGCTGCTGCCGGTGCTGCTGCTGGCCATGCCCTGGAACCGTCGTGTGTCGACGGCCCAGGACAGGGTCGCCACCGTCCCGCCGAGGATCACCTCAACGGCGGTTTAGCCGCCGCCACACGGCCACCCACTGGTCCGGGTGCACGTGGCCCACGACGGCGTCGCGGGCCACACCCGCCTCGCCGAGCGCCGCGTCCACCCCTCGGTGGCGCGTACGCAGGGAGGCGCGCACCGAGCCGCCGACCCCGCCGAAGCCCAGCTCCACCAGCTCCAGGTAGCCGGCACGATCGCTCACCAGCGGCTCGGGCCGCCGCTGCACGCGCAGGATCGCCGAGTCCACCGACGGCACGGGACGGAAGCTCTCCCTGCCGATCGTGTCGCCGAGCCGCCAGTCGAACCACGGCCACGACGACACCGTGACCAGGCTCCACCGGCCGTAGTCGCCGGTGCGCTTGCGCGCGTACTCCCGCTGCGTGAGCAACGTCGCCGAGGTCAGCTCCCGCGCCCGCAGGCACCAGTCGACGATCCTCGACGTGATCGAGTACGGGATGTTGCCCACGACCGCGAACGGCTCACGCGGCGCCCGCGCGGCCGTGAAGTCACCCCTGACCACCTCGATCCGGGGATCGTCGCGCGTGAGCGAGGCCAGCCGCCCGGCGAGCCGGGGGTCGAGCTCGTACCCGATCACGTGCGCCCCGGCCTCGGCCAGCGCCAGCGTGAGCGCGCCCGGCCCCGAGCCGGGTTCGAGCACCAGCCCCTCGGGCGCCGCCGCCTTGACCATCAGGTCCACGGCGTGCCGGTCGGCCAGGAAGTTCTGCGAGAGCTCACGCCTGAGCCGGTCGGTGGGCGTGCGACCGCCGCCCCCGCCGTTCCTGACGTTCTTCTGGGTGTGTGAATAGTTTCCGTGCGCGAAGTTCTGCGCCACAGCACTGCCCTTTCGGGTCCTCGAGATGAACAGGTCTCGAAGGGCCCTGGGCGCGCCGGCGGACGCGCGGTGTCAGTCGTCCGCTAGCGGGCCAGAGCCCGGCCGTGGCGGATGCGGATGAACACGGTGCAGAACGCCGTGCAGAACGTGGAATGCATGGCGCCGACAGTAGGCCGGTCCGCGCCACCCGGGCAAACGAATAAATGTGATGCGGCGCCGCGCCCGGTTCGTCACCCTGGGACGCATGCAGGCAACGGTCACGGTCACCCCGGCGCAGCTCCCGGAGGTGCTGCTGCACGTCGCCGTCGTCCGTCCCGTCTTCCTGTGGGGCGCCCCCGGCATCGGCAAGAGCTCGCTGGTACGCGAGTTCGCCGCCTCGCTCGGCCTGGAGTGCGTGACCCTGCTCGGCACCCAGCTCGCCCCCGAGGACCTGATCGGCGTGCCCGAGCTGGTCGGCGGGCGCAGCCGGTTCGCGCCCCCGGAGTCGATCGCCCGCGACGAGCCCTACTGCCTGTTCCTCGACGAGCTCAACGCCTCCGCGCCCGAGGTGCAGAAGGCGTTCTACTCGCTGATCCTCGACCACCGCATCGGCGCGTACGAGCTGCCCCCCGGCTCGGTCGTGATCGGCGCCGGCAACCGGGCCACCGACAACGCGCTGGCCCGCCCGATGGCCTCGGCCCTGATCAACCGCCTCGTCCACGTGCACCTGCGCGCCTCGGCCGACGACTGGCTGAAGTGGGCGGCGGACGCTGGCATCCACCCGTGGATCGTCGACCACCTCGTCCAGCGCCCCGACCACCTGTGGAGCCCGCCGCCCAAGACCGAGGAGCCGTTCTCCTCGCCGCGCGCCTGGCACATGCTCTCCGACGTGCTCACCTCCTACGGCGACGACGTCGGCGACGACACGATCGCGATGCTCGCCTTCGGCACCCTCACCACCGCCCACGCCTCGGCCTTCCGCGCCTACGTCAAGACCGTCCGGCACGCCTACGACCTCGACGCCGTGCTCAAGGGCGAGGCGCCCTGGCCGCGCCGCCCCGAGGAGCGCGACCTGCTCTACTTCCTGGCCGAGACCTTCCGCGCCCGCCTGATCAAGGAACTGCCCGCCGACAAGCGCGGCGCCTCCGCCCGCGGCCGCGACCTGGGCTTCCGTGCCAAGACGCTGCTCGTCGAGCTGGCCAAGATCTCCCTCGAATGCGCCCAGCTCGTCATCGCCAACGACGCGGACGGCGCGCCCGCGCTGCCCACGTGGTTCCTCGTCGAGATCGGCAGGGACGTGCCCCGGCTCATGGCGGCCCGCTCGTGAGCCGCCGCAAGCCCAAGGTCGACCCCTGGCGGGCCGAGGTCATGAACGGCTGGGCCGCCGTCAAGCGCCACCCGATGTTCGCCGGCTTCCGCAACACCCTGCTGGAGGACGCCGACTGCCGGCTGTCACCCGAGACGTGGGCGGTCGTCGGCGACGACGGCGACGTCACCTTCCACTCCAAGCGCCGCGCCCCCGCCGAGGAGTGGGCGTGGGTCTTCGCCCACCTGCTGCTCCACCTGGGCTTCGGCCACGCCGACCCGCGCGTCTGCGCGCCCAAGGACGTCGACGGCCACCTGCCCGAGCCCGCCTACCACGCCGCCTGCTGCGTGGCGGTCGATCGTTTCCTCCGCACGGTCAAGATCGGACGTTGCCCCGCGCCGCTGCCCGACGAGCTGCCCGAGGAGGACGAGGTCACGCTGTCCGAACGATGGCGCAGGATCGGCGTCCCGCCCCGCTTCCAGCCGCTCGGCCTGCCCGACTTCCACGTCGGCACCGAGGAGGACGCCGCGCACTTCGACTTCCAGCGCGCGTTCGCGATCGGCATCGCCTGGTCCGCTACGTCCGCGCTCGACCGCGTGGGCGCGCCGCGCACCCCTGCCGAAGGCCACGTCAAGGGTCCCTGGGACAACGCGCTGCGCTGGTTCATGTCGTCGTACCCGCTGCTCGGCGCGCTGGCCGCGGGGATGAGGGTCGTCTCGGACGCCGAGCTGGCCAGGGCCTGGGACATCGCGATCGCCGCGGTCAGCGCCGAGGCGGGCGAGATCTACGTCAACCCGCTGGCCGCGCACACCGAGCACGAATGGCGTTTCGTGCTGGCCCACGAGATGCTGCACGCCGCCCTGCGGCACGGCGAACGGGTCGGCATGCGCGACCCGTACCTGTGGAACGTCGCCTGCGACTACGTGATCAACGGCTGGCTGGTCGAGATGGGCGTCGGCGAGATGCCCGAAGGGCTGCTGTTCGACCAGTCGCTCGGCGCGATGTCCGCCGAGGCCGTCTACGACCGGATCGCCGGAGACCTGCGGCGCATGCGCAAGCTGGCCACCCTGCGCGGCCAGGGCGCCGGCGACGTGCTCGACCGCCCGCCCCGCCAGGCCCACGACTACGTCGACCTCGACGACTACTACCGCAACGCCCTGTCCACCGGCCTGGCCTACCACCACTCCAGCGGACGCGGCCTGCTGCCCGCCGGGCTCGAACAGGAGATCCGCGCGCTCGACCAGCCGCCCCTGCCCTGGGACGCCCAGCTCGCCCGCTGGTTCGACGAGCACTTCCAGCCCGAGGAGACGCGCCGCTCGTACGCCCGCGCCTCCCGCCGCCAGGCCTCCAGCCCCGGCATCCCGCGCCCCGGCCGGGTACGGCCCGAGGAGGTCGTGCGGAAGAAGACGTTCGGCGTCGTGCTCGACACCTCCGGCTCCATGGACGTCAGGCTGCTCGGCAAGGCGCTCGGCGCCATCGCCTCCTACGCCGCCGCCCGCGACGTGCCGCGGGCCAGGGTCGTGTTCTGCGACGCCATGGCCTACGACGCCGGCTACCTGCCGGTCGAGGAGATCGCCGGCCGGGTCAGGGTACGCGGCCGGGGCGGCACGATCCTCCAGCCCGGCGTCAAGCTGCTCGAACGCGCCGACGACTTCCCGCCCGACGGCCCGATCCTGCTGATCACCGACGGCCAGTGCGACGTGCTGCGCATCCGCCGCGAGCACGCCTTCCTCGTGCCGCAGGGCGCGCCGCTGCCCTTCCGACCGCGCGGCCCGGTCTTCCACATGAAGTGACCCCGGCGTGTCCGATTCCTACAAGAGCCCGTCCCGCCCGGTCGGGTAGCTTCGCCAAGGCAAGCGCCCAACGACGGAGGACGACATGGACACACTTGACCGGGCAGCACACTTCCTCCGCCTGCACGGCAGGCTGCTCGACCGGCTGCGGTTCGAGGCCCTGTTCGCCTCCGGCTCCCGCGACCGCGTGCTCGACGCCCTGCGCTGCCACCAGAACGCCGACGGCGGCTTCGGCAACGCCCTTGAGCCCGACCTGCGCGGCGCCGGCAGCCAGCCGCAGCCGGTCGAGGTCGCCTTCTGGATCCTCGACGAGCTCGACGCCTTCGACTCCCCGATGGTCGCCGCCGCCTGCGACTACCTGGTCGGCATCACGGCCGCCGGGGGAGGGGTGCCGTTCGTGCTGCCGTCCGTCCGCGACACGCCGCGCGCGCCCTGGTGGCAGACCGACGACGACCCGCCCGGCAACCTCAACCCCACCGCCGCGCTCGCCGGGCTCCTGCACAAGCACGGCGTCACCCACCCCTGGCTCGGGCCCGCGACCGACTTCTGCTGGTCACGCATCGCCACGCTCACGCAGACCACCTCGTACGAGGCCCGCGCCCTCCTCGTGTTCCTCGAACACGTCCCCGACCGGGAACGGGCGCTGGCCGAATTCGCCCGCCTGCGCGAGGCCGTCCTGGCCACGGTCACCTTCGACACCCACGCCGACGGCGCGGTGCACTATCCGCTCGACCTCGCCCCCACGCCGTCGGCCCTGCCCCTCTTCGACGCCGCCATCCTCGACGTCCACCTCGACGCCCTGGCCGGCGGCCAGGACGAGGAAGGCGGCTGGTACCCGAACTGGGCCGTCTGGACCCCGATCGTGGCGCACGAATGGGCGGGCTACCTGACCGTCCAGCACCTGAAGACCCTGCGCGCGTACGGCCGCCTGCCCGCCTGAACCGGTTCTGTCGGTGGCGTCGCATACGTTGGACGCATGTACGCGGAACGACACCCGGGCGACGACCTCGCCGGCCGTGTCGTGTGCGTGTGGCAGCAGGTCAGCGAGGGCGACACCACGCAACTCGTGGTGCCCGACGCCTGCGTCGACCTCGTCTGGGGTCCCGGCGGCCTCTTCGTGGCCGGCCCCGACACCGGGCCGGTGCCGACCCCGATGGCGGCGGGTGACACCTTCGTCGGAGTCCGCTTCCGGCCGGGCGCGGTGGGGGCCGTCTTCGGCGTCCCGGTCCACGAGCTCCTCGACCGCCGCGTCCCCCTGCCAGACCTCCCCGCCCTCACCGTCCTGACCGACCCGACCCTCGCCCAGCCCTTCGCGTCGGATCCGGCCTTCGCACTTGAGTCGGCTCTCGCACCGGGCCCGGCGCTCGCGTCCGTTGGAACGGGGCTCGCGTCCGACGCCTTCGCGCCTGGCGGCGCGGCCTTCGAGCCCGCCGGGGCCGCCTCCCGCCGGGAGGGTGCGCCGACCGCCTCGTGGAGGGCCCGTACCGATACCGACCCCGCCGGCATGGCGGCGCGCCTGGCCGCCATGCGCGCCGCCGTCGTGGCCCGCCTGCGCGAGGCCCCCGACCCCGACCCGGCCGCGCCCGCCATCGCGAGGGCGCTGCGCATGGGCCGCAGCGTGCGCGACGTCGCCTGGACCCTCGGCCTCAGCGAACGCCAGCTCCACCGCCGCAGCGTCGCCTCCTTCGGCTACTCGCCCAAGACCCTCCAGCGCATCGTCCGCTTCCAGCGCGCGCTCACCCTGGCCCGCGCGGGCGTGCCACCGGCGGAGGTGGCGGTCCGCGCCGGCTACGCCGACCAGGCCCACCTGTCCCATGACGTGAAGCGGCTGAGCGGCGTCCCGCTGGGCCGCCTGGTCTCACCCGTTCGGCATCTTCCCTGACACCAGCGCCTGCGCCCACTTCGCGCTCGGATCGCTGTCGATCAGCAACGCCCGCGTCAGAAGACTGAGCGGAATCGCCAGGATCGCGCCGAGCGGCCCCAGCATGAACGTCCACACGATCAGCGACAGGAACGTCATCGTGGTCGAGAGCCCCACCGCGTCCCCCAGGAACTTGGGCATGATGAACGACTGCGTGACCACGTTGATGACGATGTACGCCACGACGACCAGCACCATCGTCTTCACACCGCCGTGCAGGAGCGCCAGCAGCGCGGGTGGCAGCAGCCCGATGACGAACCCGATGTTCGGGATGTAGTTCGCGATCAACGCCAGCACCCCCCACAACAGCGGCAACGGCACGTCCAGCAACGACAGCACGATGACGTCGAGAACGGCGTCGATCAGCCCGAACACGGTCGAGACGATGAGATACCGCCGCGTCTTGTGCGCGAACGTCGCCAGCGCCGTCACCAGTTGCGGCCTGTTCCCCTCCCCGGTGGTGAGGATCCGCGCCGTCGCCGGTGCGTCGAGGCACATCGCCAGCAGCAGCACCACAATGAGGAACAGGCTCGACAGCACGCCGATCAGGCTGCCGAGCAGGCTCTGCGCCAGCCCCAGCATCCTGCCGGGATCGAGCGCCCGCACCGCCCGGCCCAGCACGTCGTTGCCCAGACCGTGCGTGCCGGCCCAGTGCTCCGACGCGGCCAGCAGCTCCTCGAACTGCTTGGCGTACGTCGGCAGCAGTGACGCGAGCTGGGTGGCGGAGATCGTCAGGATGCCCACCATGCCGAGCAGCACCAGCACCACGATCAGGAACGGCACTGCCACCTGGACCCAAATGGGCGCCCGCCGGGCCGCCAGCCAACTGCGGACCGGGGCGACGGCGATGACCAGCACGAGCGCCAGCACGACAGGCCCGACGATGGAATTGATCTCGCGAAGTCCGAAAAGGGCGATCACCGCGCCGGCGATGCCCACCAGGAGGATGAGTGCTCTCGGCACGGCTTGATCTCGCACGCCGGAATACCTACCCACCATGCCTTGTCGGCGAGGGGCGGGCCGCCGATTTGACGGTTCCGGGAGCCGTACATAGAGTTCACCAGTCCCACGAGGACGGCGTTGATCGTCGGCCTCACTCGGGGGCCATCTCCAGACACTGCCACTCCGGCGGACGTCCGCGTCCACGGAAGGTCGATTCGACAAGAATCGGGCCTGGGAGTAAGTTAGAGGGGTTGTCCCGGAAGCGGGGCGCGACTTAATTACCGCAGGTCGAGCAAGTCCGGTCAATTTGACAGAGACTTGAACGGCTGAAA